>JBJEFL010000247.1:1841-5046 GCA_051873995.1 Bacillus sp. (in: firmicutes) | reverse complement strand
TTCTACTCTCTATCGGCATTGGTGAGCTTTAAGAATAGGCAATTTCCTGCACAAACAAAAAGAAGAAATAAACGTTTCTTCCAAGGTTTATTTCTTCTTTTATTCATTTCTTAATTAACTATACGTTTTTTCGTTCGACATGCTTGTGTGATTGACGGCTTGCAGAAGCAGCTCCTTCAATCGCTTTCTTTCTCCGTATCCTCTTGTGATTCATCAATAGTTGATGAAGAAGTTTCCTCGGCTGCTTGCACTTCTTCATCCTCATACAAGTGAAATAGTTGAGTGAACTCATCAATGACCATTTCAATCGCTTTTAATTCACCGACTATGACTGGATTAATGCTCTGAAGCTCTGGTGAATGTAATTGCTGCTTTAATGTAGAGCGTTTAACTTGCAGCATCTCTAAAAATGCAATGGCTTTTCCTCGACGAAATGTTTTGGCACCTCGTTTGTAAGGATGCTCGTCTCTGCGTTTATGCCCCTCTCCACGTTGATGCTTCTCTTTGTGGCTCCCTCTATGTTCACCGTTTCTCATCGTAAATTCCTCCATTTGTATACAAATGTATACGATTTATAATTTTATTGTATACATTTGTATACGAAAAGTCAATTAATAATCTGACAATTAAAAAAGACTGCCAAAACGACAGTCTGATAATATCTAATATCCTCAGCAAGATTCCACTAATTTCGCCATGAAATACTCGTTATAATACTCCCCATCAATCTTTAATGAGTTTCGTTTGATTCCTTCGATTTCAAATCCACTTTTCTTATATAATGCAATGCCTGGTTCATTTTCAGTCACGACTGTCAGCTCCAGTCTCGTCATATGGCATCTTGCTGCCCATTGATCCAACCTTTTGAACAAACGTGTGCCGATTCCTTTTCCTCGATATTCTTCTAAAATACCTATCACCAAATAAGCCGTATGTTTTGTTCGATTGACGCTACCACCTATGCTCATCAAATAGCCGACAAGCTTCCCTTCTTCCTCCGCGACAAAGATGGTTGAATGATGTTGTTGCAACAGGCGTTCCAGCTGGTTTCTTTGTTGCTCCGGCGTTGTTTGCCTCTCCCCTGCCTCCATCAACATGTACTTCGACTCTGATTCCACTTGCTTAATCAAATCAATCAGGTTTTCCGCATCGTCCAATGTAATTTCTCTAATCACCATACGCCCTCATTCACGTCCTTCACTTTTAAACGATTATATGAATAGAACGAAACAGAAGTAAAGGATTATTCTTCCATAATATCTAAAAAAGTTCACTTTCAACTGGGAAAACTATTTCGGTGATGAAGACGGAACGGCCTGCGAGGATAAACAAACAGCAGGGGCATTTGAACAATCACCGGATGACTGTTCAAATGCCCCTGCCAACTTTATATCTCTTTAATAATAGTAATCTTCATCATCATCGTCGTAGTAATAGTCGTCATAGTAATAGTCATCGTAATCATCATAGTATAGATCAATGAACTCTTCTAAATTACTTGACGTAGATTTAACATATGTCGTACCAGAAAGATACAACTGATTGTTATCCTCTTTGAAGAATGTATAGGTATAATCATATTCATACTCATACAATTCAATGAACTGGCTGTTCGATTCACCTATGACGATATCACAATACTCGTCACCGTATTCATCATATAACACTAACGTTCCATACTCAGGATTGTCATCATCCATCGTTATTTCCATAAAATATGTAATACTGTCATCCTCATCACCATCAAACTCTACGGCTTCCCAAACACCTTCAATTTCCTCAAGTGAAAGTGTAGTCTGGTGAATCAATTGATTGCCGTAATAAATTTCACTATAGTGATTGATATCATTGAACACTTGCTGCGCGTCCACTTTTTTAATCGGTGTTGAATATAATTCCCCATTATTCGTTGTATACACTATACGGTCAACGTAAGCCACGAAGTTGTCCACATCGCTGCTAATTTTTTCTTCATTGAAATATAAATCACGGTCTTTTGATAAATACACGACCTTTCCATCAATAACTGACAAGGATAGACCCACATAATCTTCTAGTAAAATATCATTAGCAACCTTTGTCTTCTCATCAGAATTATCTACTCGAAACATGTTATGATCAGCATCGACATAATGGACTTTATTATTCAGCACCATAAAGTCCTTCACATCATCAGCGATTTTCTCGGATTGATCTGCTCCAATTTCCTTTGATAGCAGTTGATTTTGATCATTCACATAATAGAAAGTATCTTTATTTTTATAATAATCAACAACATCGGAAGCGATTCTTACAGGTTCGCTATCCGTAGATTTAAAGAATAGCTCGCCTTTCTCATCATAATCTGCAAGATAAGCAAGCTCACCATCATCTTCAAGCATGATTCCGGCAAACCAGTCACTAGAAGCAATTTTTTCTTTTTCGTCAGCAGACATATCTCGTATGTATAAATCACCATCATAGGTCTCTAATACGACTTTGGTTCCCTCATCAGAAACGGCAAAATAATAGACATCTGATGCAATTTTGTCCTTTTGATCGTCGCTGGAGTAAACATACAATTCATCTTCATCATTCAGATAGTACACAGACTCTCCGTTATTTGTCACTTCATATTCTGCTACATTTGAAGCAATTTTGACCTTATCTTTCCCTTTAAAGTAAGCATATAAATGATTATCTTCGCCTGATACATAGGCTAATGTATTGCCACTTACTGAAAAATCATAAGGCGTTACCTCTAACGAAATGTCACTTGCTATTTTTTGTTTTTCACTATTTATATAGCTATATAGATTTTGATCTTCATCTACATAAAGCATTCCTTTATGATCATCTAAATAAGATGTGTAATTAGCCAACACATTTGAAGCTACTTTTTCTTCGTCTTTCTCTGGATACTTTACATATAAATCCGTATCTTTCATTAGGACAAATACATCATCATTCACGGTAGCTGATGATGCATCTGATTGCTCATCTGAACTGGAGCAGCCCACTAAGCCAACAAACGTACCTAGCAGAGCAATAACTAATAATGTCTTCACACTTTTGTACATTCATGATCCTCATTTCCAAATAAAATACTATATTACAATAATAATTTAATTTGAATATATTGTAAAGAATGCGAATTTAATGGAAATGATATTTCTGTACATTTTCACAAAAAAAGACTGTCAAAACGACAGTCT
Organism: Bacillus sp. (in: firmicutes); assembly: GCA_051873995.1. Lineage (GTDB taxonomy): Bacteria > Bacillota > Bacilli > Bacillales > DSM-1321 > Bacillus_AD. The sequence continues at coordinate 1,852 of JBJEFL010000247.1, read as the reverse complement.
GATTGTACAAA
>JBJEFL010000247.1:0-1741 GCA_051873995.1 Bacillus sp. (in: firmicutes) | reverse complement strand
AAAATAAAATCCGAATACGAATAACAGCAAGCCTGCGGCGATCGATGTCCATTTAATCATCGTTCGACTCATCGCTTTTCTCGTAATCGCTATGATCGTAAGCAAGCCGACGTCATGCAAAAGAATGCCTGTCAATATGCCGATTCCGGCAATCAGAAAGCTAGATGAGGATGTTTGGGAATAGGAATCGGCCAGAACAGTGCCAAACACAGATACCCAAAACACAATGTTACCTGGCGAAACAGCTACAAGCAATCCATTTCCATACGTTTTCAAGAGCGATTTGTTCACTTTCTCCCCTGCTAATGAAATATCCTTATCGGCATTTTTGATTGAATCATAGGCGAGCATAAATAAAAACACCGCCCCTACAATCCATAAGGGAAGCTGTACATAAGGCAACGAAAGTACTTTCGCAAGCCCAAAATATAATGCCACAATCAATAAAGCGTCGATTGTCATACCGCCAATCCCGACAGCCCAACCGTGAAAAAAACCATTTTTCAACCCTTGTTTAGTCATTTCAACCGTTATGGCTCCAACAGGAAGGGCAATGGACAATCCGACCAAAATAAACTTCACATACAAATCCACACGCAATAACCTCTCTCAAATGGTTTATACATAAAAATCCATATATAGATTAATTATACACAAACCCTTTTAAAAAAGTGGGTTTCACACCTTCCCTATAACGCAAAGGCTCTATTCTAAACGATTGCTGCTTTTGGAGTCTTGTCTTATTCAATTAACGGTGCAGGTTAGTGGAAGAAGGAGTAATATAATATATTCTTATAAATGATTGGTTAGATTTTTGTTGAATTTTAAATACATGAAAGTTGAAAATTAAAACCCATATAAAAAACCTCTAGCGAAGAGGTTTAAAATTATATTGAGGTTATTATTCTTTTTTAATTATTTTATAAAAAATTCCTATCGAAACTCTAGCTATTGGTAAGGCAACGGGAAACAAAATTATCATAAAAACACTTCCCCAAACCCATATACCTGCAACTGGAGTCCTTCTTAAATGTTCTTCATCAAGAAGTATTAATTGTGCAAGTCCATATCCAATTATCAAGAAGTAGAAACTAAGAAGAATAGTGGTAATGAAACTCAAATTCCAAAGTATCTTACTGTTTATATTGTTATTTTTTAAAAAATAAACCCCAAATACAGCAGAGACGATAAGGAATGGAGTAGTTATTAAAAACAATAATTGTTTTTCACGCCAGAGCATTTCGAGCCCAGACCCCCAATATCCACTTATTAAAATAATTAAACAGCTCAATATGGTTAAGAGGGTTAGACTTAAAAAAAGACGATTGTTTAAAAGGAGTTTTTTCATATTAAGCCAACCTCACATTATCTTTCTAAAAGAATTTCAAACTTTTGTTCCTAGCTCTATTTTAACAGAAATCATTTCTAAAAATAGGTATTTTTGGAACATCGTTAATGCAATATAGCGTTTAAGCATTAGTATGATTTCTTATTTAAAATCTATAGCACCTGGATAACCGATGTCAGATTCTTTGTTAACAAATCCTTCAATTACAATTTCCATCCAACCAAAAACCTCTTTGCAATGATCAATCTGTTCAAAAAACTCTGTTCGCAAACATTCTTGCTAACGACTTAATACAATATATAAGAGAGGCAGCTTGCACCTGACTTTCACCTTTTGCCACATCCAGACCAATGACTGGATTCATGATGATCTCCTCCTCATCGATGAATTAGC
>JBJEFL010000246.1:24506-26247 GCA_051873995.1 Bacillus sp. (in: firmicutes) | reverse complement strand
TTCTTTATCTTGATTTCGTTCAATAAGATACAGGGATAAAAACAACAATCCTTTAGAAAAGAGCCTTTTTGAAAGTTGGGTGGATTTGAATGAAAAAAGTGAATAATTTTCAATCCATGGAAAACACTAAAAAATATTTAACGATTAATTAGGAGGGTTTTTTATGACTCATTTCACGGACCATCATCATACAGGGGAAATGGTTTCAGAAACAGGTACGTATATTTGTTCTAGTGGAGAAACGAAAGAACTTAAGCAAGGGGATACATTTCCCAAATGTCCTTCTACCAAAGGTGATACGACTTGGACTCATGCAAGTCATACGCATAAAACGGGTGAAACGGTTATGGAAACAGGGCATTATATAGATTCAGATGGTGAACATGTAGTGCTCCAGCAAGGAGAAACATTTCCGAGTTGCCCATCTACAGGAAAACCAGTTGCTTGGAAGCATGAGGAATAGCATTCAGTTACATAATATTCACAGCACTTATATTTTATGAAGGAAAAAAGAGTAGATAAGAAACTATCCTATCTGCTCTTTTTTATGTAGTATGCCTGTTATGCTTCGAAGCTGTTTTTGAACATAAAATAAGCATGTTTCATTAATCTTAAACAATCTTTACGGTTAGCTTTCTGATTATGTAACAATTTGAGCTCATAAGTCTTTTGTAGTCAGAAGAATGGGAAGAAATAAAAAATGAAAAAATATAGTTCTTAAAATAAGGAAATTTGATATATTATATCAAAATAACTTTAGGAGAGAATTTTATGTCTACTACATTTCATTTGACTGCGTATGATTATCATAAAATTTTTGTGAGAAATTGGTCGGTCGATGAACCGAAAGCAATCGTTCAGATTGTACATGGAATGAATGAGCATTCCGAACGATATCATGAATTTGCCCGCTTTTTAAATGATAACGGTTATGGTGTATTTGCGACAGATCACCGTGGTCATGGAAATAGTGCTTTACATGTTGAAAAAATTGGGTATATAGGGGAAAACGGCTTTGAAGGTATGGTGAATGATGAAAAGGTTTTATTTGATCACATACAAAATGAGTATCCCGATACCCCTCATTTTATATGTGGACACAGTATGGGCTCTTTCGTTACACAGCGATATATTCAGCAATACGGACATGAATTGACAGGTTGTATTTTAATAGGAAGTGGCTATCATCGTTGGGAGATGAAACTAGGAGTTGCAATAGCAAATATATTTGAACGATTGACGAATGACAAAAGATCGAAAGGGTTAGAAAAACTTATTTTCAATGGGTATAATACACGATTTGATAATCAAACAGGCTTTGAATGGTTGGCTAGAGATACTGCTGTTGTAGATGAATACATTCAAGATCCGTTTTGTGCCCATGTATTTCCTCCAAGTTTTTATCGTCAATTTTTATCCTTCTTAAATGTCATTTTTAAAGAAGAAAATGTTTCGCAAGTTCCTGTTTCCTTACCGCTGTATCTTTTATCAGGAAAGGATGACCCGGTTGGACAATTCGGGAAAGGGGTTGAACGACTTTATCAGCAATATGAACGAATTGGAAGCAATGATGTTCATTATAAGCTGTATCCTGGTGGTCGTCATGAAATTTTGAATGATTATGATAAGTCATTAGTTTATGAAGATATACTAAAATGGTTGGATGAGCATTGTGATAAATGATTTGTGTGCGTTCCTGTATGATGTGGGAACGCATTTTTGTTTTTGTCTGTTTTCTCAA
>JBJEFL010000246.1:0-24406 GCA_051873995.1 Bacillus sp. (in: firmicutes) | reverse complement strand
AGAGGCAACTAAGTTTACGAAAGCATCCTTGTTTTTTAAAAAGATACAATATAGATAATGTTAAAATAATTATTTGTGGTAAATATTACAAAATTTACAGTGATTGTGGAACAATATTACTGTACGATACATAGTATAGAGTGTAGTGCATGATGGATCTCAGTATAGGAGAAGTGAGGTGAGCGGATGAATGATTTGCTGCAATCTTTAACGACGGAGCTAAGAAGGGGAACATTGACTTTAGCCGTATTAAGTCAATTGCAAGAACCACAGTATGGATATTCACTTGTTCAATTGTTGGAAAATTCAGGTATAAGTATTGAGCAGAGCACATTATATCCGTTGCTTCGGCGATTAGAAAAACAAGGGTTAGTAACGAGTAGTTGGGATACGACAGAGAGCAGACCGCGAAAATATTATGTGTTGAGCGAATTTGGGCTAGAGATTTATAGTCAGTTAAAAGCTGAATGGTTGAAAAATTCAAAGGAGCTTTATCAACTAATAAAAGGAGAGGACGAGAATGAGGCTGATTGATATTTATATTCAAGAAGTGACACGTAGACTTCCAGAAAAGAATCGTGAGGATATTGCGCGGGAATTACGTTCGTCCATTGAAGATATGCTGCCGGATGATTATACGGAAGATGATGTTAAATCTGTTCTTGAAAAATTGGGGAATCCGGCTGCATTAGCTTATGGTTACCGTGACAAACCGATGTATTTAATCGGGCCGCGTTATTTTGATGTGTATATGACGACGTTGAAAATGGTTCTGCCGATTGCTGTAGTAGTCGCTTTCATTGCTATGATGGCTGATCAATTTATTCACTTCTCTAGTGAAGAAGCGTTAATAAATGTTTTTATCAAGGTTATCGGTTTAGGTATTTCGACAATTCTGGTTGCTTCACTTCAAGTGCTTTTTTGGATAACGCTCTTTTTCGCTATTGCAGAACGTGTCGATCAATCCAAAAATCAGCAGCCCTTATCAACCAAATTACGTCAATGGACCCCAGATGATTTGAAGGATATTGAGTACATTGTGAAAGGTAAATCTATTTCGAAAATAGAGGTATTTGGCAGTTTATTTTGGACTGCTATATGGGCTACGCTTTATTTTTGCAGTGGTCGTCTTGTAGGGGTATATGAAGGCGGTAGTGAGGGGCTCATTTTTAGGATGCCCGTTTTTAACAATGATGTTCTACATTCATATTGGATAATGGTTGTAATTATAATTGCGTTAGAAATCTCCTTAGCAATTATTAAGTTGATTAAGGCACAATGGTCAAAGAAACTGGCTCTTTTTAATACACTCCACGAGCTTGTATCAACAATTGTATTTATTGCCATTTTAGGTAATCCTAATTTATTTAATCAAGCATTTATTTCATATATGAATGAATTATTCAATATAAACTTGCACAATTTTGGTGGGGTATTTTGGATAATGATAATGATATTTATTATAACAGCTGTGTATAATTCATATATTGGATTTAAAAAAGCCAAGCTTTGATATATAGGGTTTTCATCCACGCAGTATAAAGGATGTTAAGTCGTCTTTTTTCTATTATCTCCTAAATAAAGTGGCATCATCTATGAAATCATTCATAGATGATGCCACTTTATTATGAACGTTCATTTAGAAAGGCTCTTTTGCCAGTATTCTCTCTTATCTTGTTAAACAAAATCAGGATAAAGGAAAAGAAGTTTATAACATGTTCAATTTATACATAAAATAACATTCGCGTTATCCTTGAGCCATACGGAAATTATTATTTCTTTAAGGGATTGTCTAACAGATCACTCCTGACCATTATCGCTTAAGCAACGAACGTTACAAGAACAAAAGAAATAAACGTAGACAAATATTTTAAGGATTGAGCGTTAGGACGCTTGATTTTCATTAGCTTGTGTTAGTTCCTCATAAATAACGGAGGTCAAACTGTTCTCTCCCATTGCGTCCAATCCAGTTTCCCACATCATTATGCCACCGAAGCCGTTTTCGATGGCCAAATCGGTTTTCTTTTTCATCGTTAAACTTCCATTATAATAGTAGGTTGTTCCGTTCATACTAACAGTATCTGTTTCGCTATTGTTCAGGCTGTTTTCAATGATGGTAGCATAGGAAATGGGGTTCATCGATGAATCTTCCGGTTGCGCATATAATGGAACACCCAAAACAAGCTTTTCTCTTGATAAGTCGAGCTCATCAAATAAGTTTGACCAATAATTCACTACATGTTCTGTAAATGAATAAGGCGATAAATTTTCTGCATGATAGCCGCCATCCCATTGGCCGTCATACGCCATAATGTTCACGTGATCGACGTATTGAAAAGTCGCTGGTTCGTATATGACATAATTTGATTCAGTACCTGTTGCCGCATTAATTTTTGAGTGAACCGCCATCGAAAGCTCTAAATTTTTGGCATGTAGCTGTTCGCTTAATTCCTTTGTAAAGGCAGTAAGGTTGGCAGCATCTTCATTGGAGCGAGGATGCTCGAAATCAATATCAATTCCATCCAAGCCTTCACGATCAACAATGGCCATAAGTTCATTAACTAAATTCGTCCGAGACGTTGAATGGCTAATGGCAGCTTGAAAATAATCGTATGATTCACCGCCATTCATATGCGACCATCCGCCGATAGCCAACATGACTTTTGTATTCGTTTCGTTGGCTTTTATGACCATTTCCTGCAAACTCCTCAAAGCTGAATCACTACTGAATAAAACACTTCCATCTTTTAATGGATGCACAAATGAAAAAATGACATGCGTCAGTTTACTATAATCAATGCTATCGGGATTACGAAAATCCTGCATATAGCCAATCAATACTTTCTCATCCGCAGTTTCTGTCAATTCTTCCTGTTCTTCTGTTATTTCCGTTTCGGAAGCTTGATTTTGCTCTTCCACTATTTGATCACCTTCTGTATGAGGCTGTTCGTTATTTGTCGAGTAAAAAATGCCTGTCCAAATTCCTCCTGTAAAGGTCATGATGATCACCAAGGCAAGGAGGACATATCGTTTGTTCATTACGTGAATCCCTCCTATTATTCTACTAATACTCTAAAATTGTAACAGAAAAATTGGGGAGCATAGTTTGGTAATATCAGCCTTCATCCAAAATGCTTATAGAAACACTTTAAACATAGAACGATGTGAGGGAAAGAAAGGAACAAACTTTTAAAAAGGAATCAACATGCTTGATTTCTTTTTTGCATTTTAAGAAAGTAGACATGTAGCTCACCTGCCTCTAGATAAAAGGTATGCCAATCGGTAAGTTTTCTTACTATAACTGAATCCAAATTGAATTTTCGGGTTGTATGGATTAATATTCCATTCATCAAAACGATAAAATGTAAAGCGAAAAAATATACTCATGAAGGGTCGCTTTTGTTATAATCCTTAAGTATTAAGTTGTAAAAAGTAGGTGAAAACCATCAATATTATCGAAACAAGGGTAAGAGGTTTTATTGAAGACATTCAGCACCCTCAGCAAAAAAAGAAAATCAACATAAATGAGTTAGAAATGCAATTAAGACAACAAATTGAAGATTACTTTGAGATGGACGGCTATCGTTTGTTTCATGCGGTCATTGAACAGCTCGAAACAGAAGAACAGTTAATGCCTATTCAAAATAAACAAAGAAATGGTAGAGAGCCGTCACTTCCACTATATTATTGGGTCAATATTAAAAAAGAAAGAGTCAAATGGAATCGACTCGAAATGATGAAACGAAATGATTTGTTCGATTTTGATTATTATGAGCATCACCCAGAATGGCAAACAGTGGATGAATGGAAGCGAATCGAAAAACTGTATGATTTTCTTCAATCAAATGAAGAACGAGAAATTGTTTCAATAGAAGAAAGAAGCTTAGAGCTTTTTGGACATGAGAAATTTTTGACGGATGATATACTTTTCCCCGAAGGCAAAGGATTTTTAAAACGTATCGGTGTATCCGCGGATCAACTGAAAGCAACAAAATATGAAGAACCATTCGTATTTTGGATGAAACCAGGAAAAGAAATGAAGGATATTAAACGCGTATTAATTGTTGAAAATTTGTCCTTCTTCCATACGAGCATACAATTGCTTGAAAATGAGTTGCTAAACTATGAGCCCGAAATGATTATCTACGGTGAAGGGAAAAAAATTGAGCGCAGCTTTTCCTTTTTCTTTCGCATGTGCCCGGAAAAACCGTATTTGTTCTATTATATAGGTGATCTTGATGCGGAGAGTTATAGTATTCTGATACGATTAATTGAGAAATATCCCGACCATAGCATTCAACCTGCATTGAAGCTTTATAGGAAAATGCTTGAGTGTGTAAATCAAGTAAATGAGCAAAAAAATCAAGTGAAACACGAAGAACATCGTGATGCTTTTTTTGCCTGGTTCACTGAAGATGAACAAGCGATCATGATGGAGCTATGGAAAGAAGAAAAACGCATTCCGCAAGAAGTGCTCACAATCGAAACATGGAGGAGATGGATGTGAACGAAACATGGGATGGCTTTGCCCAACGAATGAAACGCTTGAATCCATTGTTTGAGCTCGGTAATGGAATGGACGTGGGGGAACTGAAGCCACATCTTAAAAATATTCTTATGCATGTGTTGTTGACGATTTTTTATCGTGAATTAAACGATGATGATAGTCGAAGAAAACGCGATATTTTGTACATGGTCGAAGAAAGTATTAAGAAAATGAAACTATCTGCGGATGAAAAGCAGCTTGAGCGAATTACAAGCGGACTTTTATATTCGGGAAAAGAAGAATACAGCAAACCGTTTGAAGCTTTGTATTTCGATGAAATGAGAGATTCATGGGAAACACAAACATTTCGGTACGTCACAATGGATGAATTGTATACGAATTTGGAAATGGGCGGCTCCATTATTTATAAATTGACTGATGTTGCACAAGAAATGATTTTTATGAGTCGGGAGATGGCAGAGGAATTTTCCATTACAATTGAACAGCTTTACAGTATTCAATTGATTAAGAACGGTAATTTCAAAAAAGCGACTCGGAACCTCGACCATCTTATTTCGCGCGTAAATCGCTTAATGGTTAAAGAGTATGCTTTTCAAAAGGAAATGATGAACAATCCGAAAATCCTTGTCATCGAGCAAGAGCGTCAGAGAGAAGATAACCGAAGAGAAATCGAGCAGCAATTTGAAGAAGAAAAAGAACATTTTCGGACGATTTCAGCCATGCTTGAAAAAGCGAAACGAAATGAAGAAGATGGACTTGTTCAAAAGGAGCTCTTATTGCTTCAAGAAAAAATTGAACATACAAGACAATTGCATGATCGGTTCGCTAAGCTGGTTATTCAAAATATTTCCTACGAAATGAAATTGAAAGTAGAGAATCCATCTTTGTTCTGGGAAAATAGCCTCGTTTCATTCCGTGAACAAATATATGAGCAATGGTTGATGAGAGAAGGTGTTGCAGATTTTTCCATTGTTGAACAAATTCTTTCGCCGCTTTTCTCACCGAAAAATGAATTCACTTTACCGCTTGATTGGATATGGGGAGAACAGGAACTGTTAGAAAAGCAAGTGGTGGATAATGAAAGTGACGATGAAGCAGAAGAAGAGTGGGGACAACAAAAAATTACGGATTGGTCTTCGGTCGTTAAAGCATGGAGCTATGTATTTGAGCATTTACAGAAGCATGGGGAATTTTCATTAGCCGACCTGGCGAAGTTGCCGAAGGATGTGCAAGATGAATGGTTTGAAGAAAGCGAAACATTGGATTTATGGATGATGTTTGATAAGAAGCCATTACATGTACAAGTTGCCGACCGTAAAGAAGAGACGTTAAGTGATGAGCGAGAACGACTTCTTCATAAGCTGATGAACGAATATCCGCAGTTTGTTTCATTAGAAGGAACAAATATCTATACACAATTTGACCATCGTGCTGAACCTTTCATTTGGTATAAGACAAAAATTACACCATTCAAAATATGCATACAGGAGGAAAATGAATGAACGCAGAAATCATCAAAAAAGCATCAGCTGTATACTTCTCCTTGTTGAAAGAAAAAGTAATCGATGAAAACAGTGAGCACTTTCAAATTTATTATGAACCGGAAGTAAGACAAACCGTCTTGTTGCTCGCAGATGAATCAGGTACATATATTATTGAAACACCTAAACGTATTCATCTCGTTGTACAGCCGACAGGGTCCGTGTTTGCAACGAATTTCACACACTTAAAAGAGAAACATAGACAAGTAGAAACGAAGAAACACTTCAACTTAATGAGCGTGATTATCATGACATTTCTTGCGACTATTGACCGTAACCAAGCAGCAAGAATACGTACGAAAAGGGAAGGGGTCACATTTTTTGCTTTAGAAAGGCAAGTTAATGAGCTGATGACCACTTGGACAAGCTTATTGAAAGAGCAGCCTTCCTTTGGAGTAGAGACAATGTTGGACATGAAGGAAATTGTCACGATGTGGATGCATATGGAAGTCGACCATGATGAATTCGGTCTGAAAAAGGCCAACAAACGAACAAGAATCGGCTTAATTACTAATAGTATGCGTTTATTGGAAACGGAAGGTTTAATTGTTATTTTAGATCGGGACGATATTCCGAAAGCTTTGCCGAAAACGGAGCTTTTTGAACGGATTGAATATCTTTACCATGATTATGATCGTTATGAATTATTAAAAGAATTAATGACAGTTAAGGAGGATGAGAATGCCGAAGATCCATCGCATTAGAATTGTTGGCTTGAAATATGACGGAATGCAAAAGCAATATCAAGATACGACGTTTGATTTTCATAATGAACAAACATCGACCAATGGATTGATTGCCATGATGAATGGTGGAGGGAAAGGCGTTTTTCTGCAAACCATTTTTCAGGTCTTAAAGCCGGGTACATCATGGGGAAAGCAAAATAACCGTTATTACCAACAGTTTTTCTTCAATAAAAAAGAACAATTTATTCCGTACACTTTCCATGTATTAATTGAATGGGAATTGGACGGTTCAGATCGAAGACATCTCGTCACCGGAGGCATGTTTTCCGCAGAGCAGCGTTTTTCCTTGAACGAAGAGAACTCATCAGATTTGGAATTTACGGAACGTGAAGCGAAAATTATGCCGAACATTACCTTTTACGCAAGGGAGTTTGACCGAAAAGAGGATGTGGCACTCGAACATATTCCGCTTTATGAAAATGGCGTCGTAGCTGAAACGGAAGAGCTGAAAGATTATTTCAAATGGAATGGCTATGATGTGTATCGTGATGTGAAAAAGCATTATCGCATTTTGGATACGTACGGCATCAACCGTAAAGACTGGGATATTATGAAAGATATCAATAAAGATGAGGGTGGCGTCGGCAAATATTTTGAAGGAGCAGAAGATGACCATTCACTATTTCAAAAACGAATCATTCCGACAGTCAGTCAAGTGTTGCAGCGGACAGAACATCAAAAGAATGACCTTGTCGAAATTTTTAAAAGTCAAGCGAGTATCGCCAAAGATTTGCCTGTCCTTTTAAAAAGAGAACAAGCACATAAAGAGTTTTTAGAAGATATCGTGCCATTTGAACAGCATATTGCACTCGGTGTTGAACATAAGGAAACTGTCCGAAACAGCACGCGAGAAGGACAGCAGCTATTAGGGGCATTGGAACACGTAATCACTTTGGAAAAAGAAGCGCTTCTTACACTTGAAAAAGAAGTGGAACAGCTGCAGCAGCGTTCAATTGAGCTTCGTTTTGAAAAGGATAATTTAGAATATGCAAAAGCAAATCGTGAAATGCGTCATTGGGAGACTCAATTAACGCAAGAACAAGAAAAGCACGAGCAATCTCAACAAAAGTTGAATGAAAAAAATGAGCAGAAAGAACAATTGGCTTTAGCTTTATTATTGAAAGAATGGAGCGAGCTTGATCAAAACATTGTCTCCTTGTCGCACCAAATCGAGAAGCTGGAGCAAAACAGTGGATTGGCACAAGTCAATGTGCGCATGCAAGAGATTAAAGCCGAGGCGGCCGAGCAATGGAATACTATTTATCCGGCACTGCAAGAAGAAAATAAGCATTATCATGGCTATAAAAAGTTTATGGAGAAAAGTGCGAAACAACTTGTTGCGAAAGATAAGCATAAAACGAAAGAAATTGCCCAACTAAGTACGGAAATTGATGCCCTATATACGCAAATTCATGAAATGGAAATGAAAGAGGAGAAATTGGTTAAGCAATACGGTGACCGCATAAAGTATGACTTAAATGGATATATTGAGAGCCTGCAACAAAAAAGAGAAGCGTATATAAAGGAAATCGAGACGTTTAAAGAAGAGGAAAAACAATCGCAAATTTATTTAAATGAACTTTCTTTATCATATGGCACACTTCATCAAACGTTGGAGCATATGCAGGAAAAGTGCGCTGACTTAACAGAAGCCTATGAAAAGCAACAGCAAAAGGAAGCCTCTCTTTTAGAGAAACTTCGCGGATTGCTTGATGATGCGGTCGGCCCATTTACACATGCCCTTTTATCAAAATATACAACAGGTATAGAGAGTTTATTGAAACAAAACCGCCAGCAACACGAACAGCTCACAAAAGAGCTATGGGAAATTCAGCAAGATCTATATTTGAATGATGAAAACTATTGGATTGCCAATCAAGATGTGAAAAAGATGAAGGAATGGATTGATGAGAAAACGGGAATTGATGTATTCTACGGTACTCAATATTTGCAATCATTAAATGAAGAAGAGCGCGTACAATATCTTGAACTATATCCGCTCTTGCCTTTCGGTTTAGTGGTCAGCAAAATACAATGGGAAAAAATCAATCAACAAGTATTGACAGGCAGAATGTATAAAGCGGCAGTTCCGATTTTTATGAGAGAAGAAATGACGGGAACGGAAATGCATTCATTTGTGATTGTACATGGTACGGAACGCGCCTTATTAGCTGATAAAAGCAGTTTTATGAACTGGAAGCTACAAATAGGCAAAAACATGGAAGAGAAAAAAGACATTTTATCGGAACTTGAGAAAACAGAAGAGTCTTTACGTCGTATCCTAAAAGAAATCGATCGTCTTACAGGAATTGAACTTTGCAGTGAAATTAAGCAAGCAATTCAACAAGAGCAATCAGCGGTTTCCGAAACGAAAACAAAGCTACAACAATTGAAGAAAGAAGAAGAAAAAGTAAAAGAAAAGCAGTTACAATTGCGGGAAGCAGTAGATAAGAAGCAAAAAAACATTGAAAAGTGCGGAAAAGATGAAGAGCTCCTACAGATGCTTCTACAAGAAAAAAGTCTTTATCAAGAAAATAAACGTGTAAAAGAAGAAAAAGAAAAGAAAAAAGAGCTTCTGCAAACCGAACAACAAGAGTTGGAAAAAGAGCATAGTCACATTGTTGCCATGCAAACACAGTGGAATCAGACGTATATTGAATGGAAGCTTTCCACTGAACAAGACATTAAAGAAATTGCCCGTTTTGTCGAACAAGCAGCTTTTCCAAGTGACGAAAAAAGTGAGTTAATGGAGGAGGCGCCTACCTTATCTCATCATTTGCTGGATGCGATCAAACGAAGTATGGAAGAATTGCAGTTGCTGCAAAAATCCAAAGAAGAGCAGGCGCAAGAACTATTGGCTATTCAAGCAAGAAAAGAAGCAGAAGCAGCTCAGCAAGTGAAATTGGAGAAAAAATTACGTTCAATTAATCAAGAATGGAAAGAAATCGCTGTTCCGGATGAACCGCTTAGCATTCTTGAAGAAATGCTGCAAAATGCGACAAAAGAAGCAAAAGAAGCAGGAAAAGAGGAACGAGCACAGGGGACTGCTGTCACAGTAGCGGAAACTTCATTAAAGCATGCTAAGGAACAATGTGAAAAGGCTGAAAAGAAAGTAGCCAAGCATGAAAGACAAGCGGAAACATGGGAAGACCAAGATCTTGAAGTGAAGGAAGCCGAAATCAAAGACCAAACGAAAGTGACAAAAGCCGAACTGAAAAAAGCTGAAAAACAACAAGTGAAAACAGAAACAAATATTACGGCGTATGAAGGGGATCAACTGACGTTATCGGTCATCCTGAAAGAACCGGCAGCAGCCTTTATGGCCGAGCATTTGGAGCTCGTGCAAAAACAAGGGAAAGCATGTATTTTGAAATGGTGTGACCAGCATCAGATGATTTTAGAGGAAGCACAGGTTAAACATAGTAAGCTAGAGCAGTCATTACGTAAATTAAAGCTGACGATTGAAGCGAAAGATTGGGAACTTCGTTTCAAAAATGAAGTGTTGACCTCGCTCGATCATATGGATACACGTCATTATGAACATATTCAAACGATTGTAAAAAATATGAAGGCTTTCTCTCGTAGCGGATTAGAACAGCTCGATCATGATAAAGAGCGTGCTGAAAAAGCACAGAACTTTTGGGCAAGCCGTGCAAGCATGAAAGTGATGAGTCTGGCTGATGGCATTCGTTCGATGATTGCGAAAATGAAAATCAAAAATGAGCGGGGCGCATTTCCGCTCGTTATGTTAAAGGAAGATATCCTGCCGAAAAAAGCAGAAGAAGTGGAACCACTGTTAAAGCAGCATTTCGTGTCGGCCATTGATAAAATTACCCGTCAATTTGACTATATCGACGACAATAATAAAATGTTGGAACAAGAAATAAAGCAGTTGATTGGTGATGAACAAATACTGTTTGTGGCTCTTCGAAACCGTTATCCGGAAATACTTGTCTATAATATGCGAACGGATAATGCGTTCATGTATGGAAAACCACAAAAAGAACATTACTCAACATGGCAAACAATCAATCAAGGTTCTCGTACGAAATCAGATGGAAGCGGCGGACAAAAGCTATCTGCACGTATGGTCATGATGATGATGCTATTATCGGTTAAAAGTGAAACCGATAATAGTTGGGTACCACTTGTCTGTGACAATCCGTTTGGACAGGCAGCATCAGCGCATGTACTTGATCCGATTTTTGCAGTCGCGGAAAAACTGAAATTCCAATTGATTGTCGTTACGCCACCGGAATTGGTTAAAACAGAAATCAGTCAACGTTTTGATGCGTACTATAAATTAGATTTCATCCGTGACAAAGGGAAGGAAATTGTGACCGATACCGTTGTACCGGCTTATCGTATTTATCAAGGACAAGAAGTACTGCAATAACACAGAAGTTATTTTTCTATAATAGTATTAACTGGAAGGTAAGAAAGCTTTTCTTAATTGGAAAATAAAAGGCTGTGTTTTAAAAGATTGTTGTTTTTTAATAGGTTCAGTGAATAAAACCAGCCTATTAACGTTGAATGGAGCGGAATGTAATTCAATTAATCATCATTACTCATTCATAAGCAACAAAGTTTACGAAACCAGCCTAATAGAAAGACCCCTGCTTGAAAAGTTTGAAGCAGGGGCTTTTTGGTTATATAAAAATAATGATTAGCATGCAATCTTAGACGGATTATGTCAAAACGAAAGGATTTGTTCAGAGGATGATTGATTATTTATTTGTTATTTTTCTTGTTTTATTAACATTTTTCCTTTGTTATTCAGTCATCCCGACACTTGTCATCCGATTGTTTAATATAGGCATTACAAAAAAAATGGAAGGCGGGAAGGGAATTGCCTTAACATTTGACGATGGTCCCGATTCAATTTATACCGTTCAATTGCTGGATTTATTGAAAAGGTATAATATTAAGGCCACTTTTTTTGTTGTTGGCAGCAGGGCTGAAAAAAATCCGGAAATCCTGAAGCGGATGCATCGGGAAGGACATACAATCGGAATCCACCACTATGAGCATGTATCGAGCTGGCGGTTGACGCCAAAGCGTTTAAACGAGCAGTTAAACAAAACGAAGAAAGTAATAGAGACGTGTACGAATGAAGAAGTGAAATTTTATCGCCCTCCGTGGGGACGGTTTAATTTGTTCAGTTTAATGGTAAGTAAGCCATACAAAGTCATCATGTGGTCAGATATTTTCGGAGATTGGAAGATAGCTACATGTAAAAAGATGCTCCTGCAGCAATTACGACATACACAAGCGGAGGGGAATATTGTCTTGCTTCATGATAATGGAGAAAATCCTGGGGCTGATGATCAAGCACCCATGTATATGTTAGAACAATTGGCTATTTATGTGGAAGAATGCAAGAAAAAAGATGTTCACTTTATTACATTGAAAGAAAGTCTTTCTGGCCGTTGAAGGTGGCATGATTATGACTATACAAACAATCATAAATGATATTCATCAATATGGCTATTTGATTATTTTTGTGTTTTTGTTTTGTGGCATCATTGGTATTCCTGCTCCGGAAGAATCTTTATTGATTTTAATTGGTGTAATGATTGTTCATCAACAACTTTCTTTTATTTTAGCCTGGATATGTGCTATTTTAGGCATTTTTATCGGGATGTTAACGGCTTATGGATGTGGCATGTATATAGGCTTTCCTTTTATTCATAAATACGGAAAGTATATTGGTGTAACACCGGAACGTTGGAATAAAGTACAAAATTATTATGCACATAATGCTCGTAAAACGATCATTTTTGGCTTTTATATACCAGGCATTAGACAAATCAGTCCTTATTTTGCAGGGATAGCCAAAATTTCATTTGTCATTTACTTTTGTTGCGCATTAGTGGGAGCGATAATTTGGTCCTGCATTTTTATTACGTTTGGCTACTATTTAGGAGATTTAGTCGGTGTGAATATCAAATATATTCCGTACTTAGGATTGTTATTTTTTGTCATCTATTTATTGTTTGTTTTGATTAAGTATTGTAAGAAGAAACGCAAATAAGAAGAAAAAAGGTACTTTATCAGACAAAGGAGTTGTTAGCGATGAAGAAACTGTTATTTTTACCACTCATGTATATGCAATCGGGACATCATCAAGTAGCCGATGCCTTGATAGATATGATCCAGAGCCGCACGCAAAACATTCTTTTTGATAAAATTGATTTGTTGAGCTATACGAATGAATCTTTTTCCAAAATGGTGAGCTATAGTTATTTGAAATGGATTCATCTGTCGCCAAAATCATATCATTTAGCATATAATCATTTATTTTATGAACCATCAACGCAAGAGCATGCGTTTCATTGGTATCCTCACATTTTTATGAATAAACTGGAACAGTTATTAAAGGAAGTAAAGCCGAATTTAATCTTTTGTACACATGGTTTTCCTTCGCATTTAATGAGTAAATTGAAGATGGAAGGCAGATGCGATATTCCAATTATTAATGTATATACAGATTTTTTTGTGAATAGTGTGTGGGCATTTGATGGGATAGACTTGCATTTCTTGCCTAATCAAGAAGTGAAGGACCATTTTATGGATGTGTATAATGTTGATGAACAAAAATTGATTGTTACCGGCATTCCAGTGCATGAAAAGATTACTCCGGCAGTAGATTATAAAAAAAAATCAAATCGTCTTAAAGTAATAGTGGCTGGAGGTAACAGCGGTTTAGGAGAAAGTCAGAAACTATTCCGTTCACTTGCACAATCTAGGACAGTAGATTTTTATATTTTATGTGGCAACAATCATAAGCTTTACAAAGATATACTGCAGTTAAAGGCTAAACATATTATCCCGCTATCCTACATAAGCTCCAGATCAGAAATGAACAAACTGTATGAAGAAGTTGACGCCATTATCACAAAGCCTGGCGGAGTGACTATTAGCGAGGCTTTACAGAAGAAATTACCGATTTTCGTTCATTCTGTCTTGCCGGGACAAGAAGAAATCAATTTAGAGTATTTAGTAGACAAGGATTTAGTGTTTCTATTGGACGATCAAATATGTGTGGAAAAACAATTACTGTCGGTACTTGAAGATGAATATAAAATGAACCGATGGAAAAATGCCGTTCATTCCTATAAAGGCGAAATGGAAATACAGAATTCCGATGAACTCGTCGAATTGATTTTAACTATGCTTGATATGGGCCTCGAAATAGAGAGCCAAGTGGATGAAATGTAATACATGATCGGTTAATGGATAGAAACAATGAACCGTCTAGTTTACATAATATCTTTATCTGAAATAACGATTTATGTTCCTCAGTTACATAAACTGAGGTTTTTCTATTTTAATAAAACAATTCATTTAAAATAGTTCGAAATAAATGAGGTTCTAAAATAACTATGTTCCAAATAATCAATAGTATTTTAAAAATCAATTCGTTTATAAAACAAATAGGAAACATGTTTGAAAGAAATGGTAACCAAAAGACCATCTTAACGCATTCTTGTTGAGATGGTCTTTTGGTTACTTTATAACAATTTAACAGTCAATGGATATAAATAAGGTTCTTCTGGCTGATCAATGGTCTTCCAATCGGTGATTTTTATCAAAGGAAGTTGTGCTCCGTTGTATGTTGTCACATCCAATATACCAGTCGCTTCAATCCAAGTATCCTCTGCAAGAGCGGAAGCTTCATCAAATTCAGATAAGAAACCTACAATGCCGGCATCTGCTACACAATGGGTAATCAAAAATCGGGAAATGACCAATTGCTGTTGAGTGAATCCATCTTCTTTATAAACAAACCCATTTAATGTAATCGTTCTTCCTTTGTATTTGTTTACACCCTTACTAATTTCTTCATAATAAAGATTGTACAGATAATCATCCATAATAATTGTTGAAATTGTTTCTAGCTGCTGAACGAGTGTATCATATTCATCTTCTGACAACTCATATTTTTCATCTGACAAATTGGGGTCAGCCGGATTTTCATCTATGATGATATCATTTTGGATAGGAACCTCAACTTCATCTCTATCATCAGCTTCCGTTTCACTGTTTGTCTGATTTTTACTCAAAATAGCTGTCCCTCCTTTTTGGGCAGCCATAGAAGCATCCAATGTTTTAGCTGGCAATAACAAACCTGTTACTAACGGAAGAACAATAATAGGATAGGATAGCAATTTTCTAAATGTAAAAGGAGTATTGCCATGATCATGGTTGCACACTTGTTCACTGTGTTGACATCCATGCACTTCTTTTGTTTCCCATATGCGTGTCAACTGAATGAAAAAGAAAAGCAAAAAGAGAATGGCGGCTATTAAGCTTAACATTTCGAATTTGGGATTGATATATTTAGTCAACTCGTCAGTGACGTGCAATTTGAATAGCAGAAGGGAAAAAGATAATAAAATCATTGCCCTGATTGCTTGCTGAAATTGAAATTTCATTGCTGTTCCTCCTATATGAATTTGCTGATGAAAAGCATTACGATAAACACAACGGTTGCAATTAATGCCAATAAATACATGACAAACTTAAAGCGGAATACACTTAACATCATGATCGTATTTTTTAAATCCATCATCGGTCCAAAAATGAGGAAGCCAAGTACAGATGCCGAAGGAAATAACGTACTGAACGAGGCACCTATAAAGGCATCTGCTTCTGAACAAAGAGATAAAATATAAGCTAGTCCCATCATAATCGCTAAAGAAGCAACTGGCCCATCACCTGCTGCCAATAATGTTTTTGCCGGCATGTATGTTTGAACAATGGCTGCCAATAAAGCACCGAGAATCAAATATTTTCCCATATCGAAAAATTCATCGATGGAATGAGTAAGCATAGACCAAAAACGAGAAGAAAAGGGTCGTCCATTTGATGTTTCATGTATATGGGATGTCTTTGTTGCCAGTGAGGATTTCAATTGATTGCCCTTAAATAACTGACTTATTATAAAGGCAATAATCATCGCAATTACAAAGCCGACGATCATCCGCAGTCCGGCCATTTGAAGGTCGTTTCCGAAAGCCATGTAAGTGGAAGCGATGACAATGGGATTAATAAGTGGTCCAGTCAACATAAAGCCGATGGCAGCATAAATAGGAACACCTTTTGAGACAAGTCTTCGAACAATAGGAACAATCCCACATTCACATGCCGGAAATAAAGCACCGACTACACAACTCATAACGATGGCCAAGTATTTATTTTTCGGAATCCATTTATGTATATGCTCTTCCGTCACAAAAATTTGAATCATTCCCGCTATCAGCACACCAATTAAGACAAAAGGAAGAGCCTCGATTAAGATGCTTAAGAAAACAGTATTGACCGTTAAGATCGACGAGGCAAAGGTAAATATACCATTCAGTTGAGAAGCGAAAGAAAAAAGCAACATGGAAAAGGCAACAATACATATACCTGTCAGTGAAAGCAAATTGGTTCTAATTATATGAAGCATTTCAACCTCCAAAGGAAAAAATAATCGTAATCATTACGATTTGTATTATAAAAGAAACTTTCCAATTTGTAAATATAAGGAAAATTAATTGCTACTTTCATCACTTCAAAA
This sequence comes from Bacillus sp. (in: firmicutes), assembly GCA_051873995.1. Classification (GTDB taxonomy): domain Bacteria; phylum Bacillota; class Bacilli; order Bacillales; family DSM-1321; genus Bacillus_AD. The sequence continues at coordinate 8,047 of JBJEFL010000246.1, read as the reverse complement.
AAATATGTGGAAAATTAAAATCTTCGACAGGATTTACTGAGATGAAAAATAGTCGCCTATGTATGAATAATGTTTAGATATAAGTAGCATTGAATCATTAATCCAACCTTAGGTTTTCAAAGGCTCTTCTTTATCGAATATTGATAGGACTTGTTTCGCAAGGATTGCCAACTCCATTTTTGAAAGGGTATGACAATACTCCTGTTCAATCTCACCATCTGTTTGTATTTTGGATTCAACCAATTCATAGATTACTCGCCAATCTGTATACCAATCTTTTATATTCGGCGAAGAATGTTTAACATTTTTCCAGGCGAATGGCAATTTTGGGCTATAAAAACGTGAAAGGCCTGCTTGAAGTTTGCATTTTTTTAATTTTGGTTTGTAGGTCTTTCCTGGTATATCTTCATTAAGGTCATTGAAAAGATGTGGCCAATAATCTTTTCTTGAACCAGTGTGCGGGATTTCCCGTGCCCATTGTTCCACTTTTTTTAATGTTTCACGATTGCCAAATAATAAGGAATACAACTTTTTTCCAAAAAGAATGCGGTTATGCAGACTGCCAAAATGATGAAGTGTCGAACCTTTCAAATGTATTTGATCATTTACTTTAAGTGGCATAAGTAAATGATTCATAGTCAGTAAATCTTGTAATTGAAACTCTAGTGTATTCAGTACTTCTTTTTGGAATGTCACATTTTCTAGCAATCGTGGTTGTATATAATTTTGTTCATTGACGATTAGGGCATAAGTCAGTAGCGCTGAGTCGGGTCGTTGCCAATACTGATTCCAAATCGTTTTCATAAAAAAAGACGTATGGAAATAAGATAATAGCTCAAACAGATTTTTTCCTCTTTTCATGCTTGCTTCATATATCAACAACTGAGGGTAAGCATCTTGGAAAATCAGCCAGTTGCCCCGTTCTAAAAAAGCAAAGAAGGAATGCCTTTCTTTTTCTGAAAGCAGCCTTGTAAGGAATGTGCCCTGGAGATCAGTCATATTCCATCCGGCATTTCGTGATACGAGATGAGCGAGCAATGACCAATGAATTTTAGGATGTTTGTGATAAAAGTGTAAATAGGCCGTAGTTCTTGTGACATTATTTTTATTCAACTGGACGGTTTGTTCTCGTATTTGCTTAATAAGCATTTCATCGCCCAAGGACAGTGCTTTATTAGTGGATGTATGTTCGTTCCGCTTTAATTCTTTTTTTATGATGAGAAGAGGCTCTGAGAGTTTTTCTTTTTTCCAAAACATCATCATACCTCCATCTTAAATAGAATAATAAGCAAATAAAAAAAGATGTTATGAACACTTACATATTTATACAAAAGAAGGGACGATTATGATATTTTTTAAAGGCTCTTTTCTAAAGGATTGTTTTTTTCGGTCTATATTTTTGTCTAATCGAACGAAATCAAGATAAAGGAAAAGAAGTTCAGAGCATATTCAACTTATAGACAAAATAGTGATTTTGCAACTATTGAGTCACACGGGCATGATTCCTTTTCTAAAGTGATGTCCAGCAAGGTGGACGGAAAGATCTCCTGACTATGGCAAACGTTGCAGGGACAAAAAGACAAAAAAGAAATAAACTTAGCGCTTTCTTTTCATTAGAATGAAAATGAGCGGGTTACGGACAGGCGCTAGAAAACAACTTTTTTAAATTAAACATTTAATTAATATGAATGAGGGGAAGAGGGGGGAAATAAAGTTGGGAGAAGAATTGTATAATGTGTTTGTTTATGGAACGCTTTTAATCGGAGAATGTAATCACCATGTCGCTGAGCCGTATTTACATCAAAGAGAGAAGGGAACCGTAAAAGGTTTTTTATATAAAGTTGATTATTATCCGGCAGTGGTGTTAGATACAAACAGCAGAGAAATAGAAGGCGAATGGTTTACGGTAACAGGCAAGAGGGACTCGATAAAATGGACATATTAGAGGAGTATAATGAATCAGGCAATAACAATAAATATGAGCGTGTTATAATCCAAGATATACATAACGGAAAACAAGGATTTATTTATACCTACACGAATGAACAAGTAAAGGAGATTGAATTAATTAAAAGGGGTTCCTGGAAAACGTATAACCAATGGAGAGAAAATACCTCTGTTCAAGAATGATAATGAAGTGCCAACTAAAAATAGTTCTAAAACTTACAGATTCTAAAATAACTATGTTCCAAATACTCAATAGAAAATTAAAAACAAAAAATTCTAAACATTTTAAAAAATAGATAAAAGAATGAGTGAGTCTAGATAAAAACAACTATAACAATCTGGAAGGCTTTATGTATGTTTACACAACGAAACAAACATTAGGTCTAGAATTAATTCTTGAAAATTATATAATGTCTCAGTTTTATTATAGCTGTTTACAGTGAAAAGGAATCAATTGAAAGAAAGATTAAAAGAATGAAATCTCTTTTAGGTAAGACTGTCAAAGGGAATTCTTTTTTATCTTCATGGTAGCAATTATAATAGAAGAAAAACTTATTGATGGTGAATACAAAACGAAGGGAAGTAAATATATGAAGTTAAGTGTTTTGGATCAAGCGCCTGTAACAAGAGATAATACAGCAGAGGGAGCATTAAAAAAAGCAGAGGAGCTGGCTATTTTAGCTGATGAACTAGGCTATCATCGAATGTGGATGGCTGAGCACCATGGCACTAATTCTTTTGCTAGCTCTGCTCCTGAAATAACAGTGGCTCATTTGGCAGCAAAAACGAAAAAAATTCGAATAGGAACTGGCGGGGTCATGATGATGCACTATTCTCCATTGAAACTGGCAGAAGTATTCAAAACACTGAGTGCTTTGTCGCCTGGTCGCATTGATTTTGGAGTTGGTCGGGCACCGGGAGGCGATACAAACGCTATGTATGCGATGTCTGAAGGGCGCCGGCCAATGCTTCATAATATGTACGAAAAGTTTGATACAGTATTAAAGTATTTAAATGATGAAGTACCTAAAGATGATTTATATAATAAATTAATAGCAACGCCATCAAAAGTTACGTTACCTGAAGTATGGCTGTTAGGTTCGAGTGGCAATAGCGCGCTGCAAGCTGCACAATTTGGTGTTGGATACTCGTTTGCCCAGTTTTTCAGCGGGTCTATGACGAGAGAAATATTACAGACATATAAACAACATTTTCAATCTTCCATTTTCATGGAGGAACCGGAAATCAATGTTTCATATTTGGTGACGGTTGCAAAGACGAGAGAAGAGGCGGAATTTGAGGCACTTCCTCAGGATCTTTCACGGTTGTTTTTTATGAGAGGAGAAATAAGACAGGTGATGACACCGGAGGAAGCGCACAATTATCCGTTGACAGAAATGGAACGCATGACCATTCAGGAAAATCGTAAAATTCATTTAGTTGGTGCAGCAAAGGAAATCGCTACACGGTTACAAGAAGAGCAAGCATATTATGGTTTTGATGAAGCAATGATTTGCAGCATACCTCATTCGCAAGAAAAACGATTGGATGTTTATCGTTTATTGGCGCAAGAATTATTTTGAACGAATGGAGTTGATAAAATGTCCAATGAAAAACTATTTACAGCCATATATATTCCGGAAACACCATTCATTAATTATATTTTGAGGCCCAAAATGGAGAAACGTCATCACTTTGAGTTAGTGATGAATGAAAAAATGACGAATACATTATTTCATTTTCTATATAAAAAGAATGCATCCTATATCCATTGTTTTTATTTTATCGGTGATATAGAATCTGAATCAGAACGTTATTTGTTCGTCGAAAATAATGATTTGTATCATGAGTTTGTAGGTCAATTTTGGGGTGGTGGACAAAGGTATTGGGAATGTGGAATGGATACGTATTTAGATGTAGATGATTCTGAACAAGTGCTTTTAAAACTTAAAAACGCATACAATAGCCGTGGATACGAAGAAGATGAGGAAGGACCGATGTGTCATTTTTTCGGCCAACAATCATGGCATGGAGATGCTTATTTGATTGCCAATCGTACGGCTTTATTAGAATTGAGAGAAGCAATTGATACAGCTCTGAAATATGACGAATCAAGATTGGACTTATTTCCTTCTGATGGGGAAGGATATGATTTGTATATTAAATGTACGGAAGATGACTTCGATTGGGAGACATTAGATATGCCGTATCATGATCGAGAATGCTATGATCCAGATCGAACCAAAACTCTTGCTCCACAAAAGATGTTTGAAAAATATAAACTTACATAGAAGCTAGATTGAATATTCATCAAAAGCTGTATGGGGGTATTTTGAAAATAAGTAAAATCAAGCGAAGTGGGATTGTCTGAAAAGTCAGCTGATGATTTTCATCTAATAAAGGACAGGTTTAATTTCCAAGCCTGTTCTTTTTTTATTTTGTTATTTTTACAACTATTACTGTTAAAAGTTTCTATCGATCTGCATGCTATCCAGCAAATTATTTCTTTACCTCTTCTGAATTCCATTTTTTTAGAGAAAGGGATTTTATTCGTTCGGTTAGATTCTTAATTATTGGATTACAATCAATATTTTGAATGAAAATGGTAGAATACCGTAGTGTTCATAACCATACAGTATAGCGCGCGAAACATATATTAGAATGTATTCAAAAATCATTCTATTAATTGAAAATTTTTCAATTTAAATTAGTTCTAAATATTATAGATTCTTAAATAACTATATTCCAAATACTCAATAGAAAATTTAAAACAAAAAATTTCTAAACGATTACAAAATCTTTCATAAAAATCAATTAAAAATAGGAAGTATATAAAAATTAATTTGATTTATAACAATGAAACATTAAAAAAATAATTAAATGTTATTGAGAGGATATAACACAATTTTATTTTCGTAGTAGCAGTTATAACAAAAGTAAAAATAAAACAATTATTGATGGTGAATACAGAACGAAGAGAAATAAATGTATGAAATTAAGTATTTGGGATTGGGTCAAGCACCTGTAACAAGAGAGAATACGGAAGAGGTGCATTGAAAAAACAGAGGAACTGACGGATTCATAGTAATACACTATTAATCATTGAAACCGGCAGAAAGAATTTCTATTGTCTCACTTGTGAGAGCAGTATTGCAAAACGGTGGATTAAGTTTTTAGGTAGCTGGGTATAAAACTATAAAAGTAATTTTACTGGGAGATTTGCGCGAGGATTAGAAAATGATTGTATACGTGAATCGGATAAACTGGCATCGAACGCGTATCCAATGGTTCATTATCTAATAAAGCAGATACGAAAATAACACAAGAAACTGCCAATATGCAAGCCATATCCTTAAGCTATTTGTACGCTTTCCCTAAAAAAACTGATGCAATAATTAGTAAAGTTAAGGTGAATATCTCATTTTAAGATAGGGAGAATAATTTTGTGAACCTTTATGCCCAAACGTTAATATTTAAAATGGTATGAGGAGAATTTCATCTAACCAAAATATCATTCTATTAGATAAGTTTGAAAATGAAAGATTTGGAAAAAAGTAGAGTAACTGGAGTTGTTTTAACGGCGTTACTTTTAGAAGGGATAAATTGTATTAGAAATAATAATAGATATTTTTAATCTATAAATAATAGTGATATACTATAATTAATAGTGATATACTATAATTAAACTATAATTGATGCAGACAAGGTGTGTGTGACTAGATTTGTGCTCTAGCTTGCTTGTGACACCTAAGCAGGAGCAATGACTACATCCTTTCTGCAAATCTTAGGGGTATAAAAAGGATGGGAAAAATGAGCAACAGACAAACTAAAACAGACGTTATCTTAATTGGTGCTGGAATCATGAGTGCGACTTTAGGGACACTTCTGAAAGAATTAGTACCGGAATGGGAAATTAAAGTGTTTGAGAAGCTCGAAAGTGCAGGGGAAGAAAGCTCTAACGAGTGGAATAATGCAGGAACAGGGCATGCTGCATTGTGTGAGCTTAATTACACTAGCGAAAAATCGGACGGATCTATAGATATTACTAAAGCAATTAACGTCAATGAACAGTTTCAAGTTTCACTGCAGTTTTGGTCATATCTTGTAAAAAGCAATCTGATTCGTAATCCGCAGGACTTTATCATGCCATTACCTCATATGAGTATGGTGCAAGGGGAACAAAATGTAAAATTTTTAAAGAAACGTTTTGAAGCAATGACTAACAATCCACTATTTCAAGGGATGGAATTTTCTGATGATCCAAAAAAATTAATGGAATGGATTCCGCTTATTATGCAAGATCGTCCATCGAATGAAGCGATAGCAGCAACCAAAATCGACACTGGAACAGATGTCAACTTTGGTGCTTTAACGCGTATGCTGATTGACCATTTAAAGGCTCAAAACGTTGATGTTAAATATAGCCATAGTGTAGACAATATTAAACGTACTAACGATGGCTCATGGGAATTGAAAGTGAAGAATGTTCATAGTGGCAATGTTGAACGTCATACGGCAAAATTCGTCTTTATCGGAGGCGGGGGCGGAAGCTTACATTTATTACAAAAAACAGGCATTCCAGAAAGTAAACATGTTGGAGGATTCCCTGTAAGCGGATTATTCTTGGTATGTAATAATCCGGAAGTTGCAGAGCAACATCATGCGAAAGTATATGGTAAAGCTGCAGTTGGTGCGCCACCAATGTCTGTTCCACATCTTGATACACGATATATCGACAATAAAAAATCATTGCTATTTGGACCGTTTGCTGGATTCTCGCCAAAATTCTTAAAAACAGGTTCAAATTTGGATTTATTCACTTCTATCAAACCGAACAATGTATTTACAATGTTAGCGTGTGGTGCCAAAGAGATGGGATTAACTAAATACTTAGTTCAACAAATTATGTTATCAAAAGAACAACGTATTGAAGAGTTACGTCAGTTTATCCCGAACGCTAAAAGTGAAGATTGGGATATTGTGATAGCTGGTCAACGTGTACAAGTTATTAAAGATACTGATAAAGGCAAAGGTACACTTCAATTTGGTACGGAAGTCATTACTTCACAAGATGGTTCAGTCGCAGCATTACTGGGTGCTTCTCCAGGTGCTTCTACTGCTGTTCATGTCATGCTTGAAGTAATTAAAAAATGCTTCCCGCAACATATGAAAGAGTGGGAATCGAAAATTAAAGAGATGATTCCTTCTTATGGCATGTCATTAATGGCAAATCCAGAGCTTCTAAACGAAGTTCATACTTCAACAGCAGAGGCGCTTGGTTTAAAAGCAAACGCGTCGTTACAGACAGAACGCCAAACTGTATAATAAGTATTGTGAATTTTTAGAAGCTATGACTTGAAATATAACGGACTTAAAGATTAAATATATATTATTATTCTATGGAAAAAGGGCTTCTAACAAAGAGTGAGAAGCCCTTTTTCATTTTGTATCGAAACTTTAAGGACGACTAAATTCAATAGATGAGGTGCAGAGATGATGAAACTTTCTACTGTTTTAGGTGATATAACAAAAATAGAATGTGATGCAATCGTAAATGCTGCCAATACATCGTTGCTTGGCGGGGGAGGAGTTGATGGTGCCATACATCGGGCGGCGGGGCCAAAACTTCTTGAAGAATGCAAAATGTTAAATGGTTGTGAAACAGGTCGTGCCAAAATTACCAAAGGTTATAACTTGCCAGCTGAATATGTTATTCATACACCAGGACCGATTTGGCGGGGAGGAAGGAATCAAGAAAAGGAATTGCTTGCAAGCTGTTATAGAAGCTGTCTGGAACTTGCCACTGAAAACAATTGTAGTAGTATCGCATTCCCTTCCATCAGTACGGGTGTATATAATTTTCCGCTTGATCAGGCTGCAAACATTGCTGTCGAAACAATTTTGAACTATTGCAATAGCATGGAGGCTTCATTAGAAATTATGATTGTTTGTTTTGATGAAGGGACAAAGCAATACTATGATCAAGCAATACGTGAGCAAGTGTAATTGAACTACCCACCACTTAGCTAACACTTGAAGTGGGGAATTCCTGCGAACACCAGTGTATCCACCAGTTATCTTAGCAGGCTCTACCCGTAGT
>JBJEFL010000245.1:0-5215 GCA_051873995.1 Bacillus sp. (in: firmicutes) | reverse complement strand
CATGCAACTTGATGGAATTTCTGCTTAACTTCAGGAGATTTACAATCAACTTGCACGGGTTTATCGATTTCTCGACATAAATTGATAAAAGAATATCAGAGATGGCTATAATGAAAGAGGTTGCTAGTTTGGAAGGTGTTTCGGCTGCAACTTTTTCCTGCTTTGTCTACCATTAGGTAACCTGTTTATGAAATGGGGAAACAAGCAGCTTTCCTAATTATTTCTATAAAATAAGAAAAGAAACAGTGAGTAAGAAACATGTTAAATGACGAGTGACGTATATTAATTGTGATACAACTAGGAGGTTGAATAGTAATGGTTAAAGTGGCTGTAATTGGTAGTATATCGATGGATCTTGTGGTGACATCAAAAGTCAGACCAGGTGCTGGCGAAACAGTTCTTGGTGATGCTTTTCAGACAGTACCAGGAGGGAAAGGAGCCAATCAAGCGGTTGCTGCGGCTCGCTTAGGTGCGGAAGTGCATATGGTAGGTTGTGTGGGTGATGACCACTATGGTCACCAACTAATACAAAACTTAAAAAATAATGGTGTTATGACTGAATATGTGAAACCGGTTACACAAACAGGTACTGGAACGGCTCACATTGTGTTGGCGGAAGGTGATAATAGTATTGTCGTTGTCAAAGGAGCAAATGATTGTGTAACGCCTGATTATGTTGAAGATGCACTAGATATTATGAAACAGGCCGATATTGTCTTAATCCAGCAGGAAATACCTTTTGACACTATTGAGTATGTGAGTGATATTTGTGCAAGTTATGGGTTGTCATTATTGTTGAATCCGGCACCGGCTCACTTCATTTCACAGAAAGTCATTGATCAAGCTACTTTTATTACACCAAATGAGCATGAAGCGAAATTATTATTTCCAGATTTGACTCTAGAGGAAGTTTTGGCGCAAAACCCTAAAAAGGTATTCATTACAGAAGGAAGTAAGGGTGCTCGTTATCATACTGGCAAAGAAGAAGTACTAGTTCCTACTTATAAGGTGGATGCTGTGGATACAACAGGTGCAGGGGACACATTCAATGCCGCATTTGCAGTAGCAGTAGCGGAAGGGAAAGATATAGCTGGTAGTTTACGCTTTGCCAATAGAGCTGCGTCACTATCGGTCACAAAGTTCGGAGCTCAAGGCGGAATGCCGATTCGTCAAGAAGTGGAGGACAATCTACAATGAAAAAACACGGTATCTTAAATAGTTCTATTAGTAAAGTGCTTTCCGATTTGGGGCATACAGATATGATTGTGGTAGCAGACGCGGGACTGCCGATTCCGAAGGGAGTTCCAAAGATTGATCTTGCTTTAGTTCCGGGTAAGCCAAGCTTTCAGGAAACGGTTTCAGCAATTGTCGATGATATGGTCATTGAAAAAGTCATTCTTGCAAATGAGATTCAGAGCGCGAATGTGAAAACGAATGATTATATGAAACAAGTTTTGGGGAATGTCCCTTTTGAGTATATTTCACACGAAGATTTGAAAGCGTTATCAAAAGAAGTGAAGGTCATTATCAGAACGGGCGAAATTACTCCGTATGCCAATGTTGTTTTACAAGCGGGTGTATTCTTCTAGAAAGAGGTGAATGCTGTGCATATTACGATGAGAAATATCCATAAAGCTTTCGGTAAAAATGAAGTGTTGACGGGCGTCGATTTTGAATTGTTACCAGGAGAGGTACATGCATTAATGGGGGAGAATGGCGCCGGTAAATCCACCATGATGAATGTGCTAACAGGTTTACATAAACGTGATAAAGGTACGATTACAATCAACGATCAAGAACATTATTTTGCAAATCCGAAAGAAGTGGAGCAACAAGGTATTGCCTTCATCCATCAAGAGATGAATATTTGGCCAGAAATGACCGTTCTTGAAAATCTCTTTATCGGAAAGGAATTACGTTCTAAATTAGGTCTTTTAAAAATGAACGAGATGAGAAAGTTGGCAAAAGAACAATTCAGTAAGTTAGCTGTCTCCATTTCACTAGATGAAAAGGCAGGGAATTGTTCAGTAGGGGAACAGCAGATGATTGAAATTGCTAAAGCATTAATGACAAATGCAGAAGTGATTGTCATGGATGAGCCGACAGCTGCCTTAACTGAACGAGAAATTCAACACTTATTTGATGTCATCAATACCTTAAGAAAAAGAAACGTTAGCATCGTATATATTTCACACCGGATGGAAGAGATTTTTACCATTTACGATCGAATTACTGTCATGCGTGACGGGAAAACGGTCGATACCAAACCTATTCCAGAAACGAACTTTGATGAAGTTGTAAGGAAGATGGTAGGGCGCGAACTGAAGGATCGCTTTCCTGCGAGGAATGTATCTGTTGGGGACGTTGTGCTTGAAGTCAAAAATTTAACGAGAAAAGGTGAATTTCATAATGTTTCCTTCTCAGAGAGAAGGGGTGAAATTGTAGGAGTATCCGGATTGATGGGGGCAGGACGTACTGAAATTATGCGTTCCATCTTTGGGCTTGCTCATCCGGATAGCGGCGAAGTTTGGATGAATGGCGAGCAAATCAACATTCGTGTACCTTCCCAAGCGGTTGAAAAAGGAATTGGCTTCATTACTGAGGATCGCAAAGTAGAAGGGTTAGTCCTTGATTTTTCGATTCGTGAAAATATAGCTTTATCTAATTTGAAAAGTTTCTCTCCAAAAGGAATCATTGATCAAAAAAATGAGGCAGAGTTTGTGAAGCTACTTATTGATCGCCTGCGGATTAAAACAGAATCTGCGGAAACAAGCGCTAGAAGTTTATCCGGCGGTAATCAACAAAAGGTAGTTATTGCTAAATGGATTGGAATTGGACCCAAAGTGCTGATTCTTGATGAACCGACACGAGGAGTAGATGTAGGGGCCAAACGAAAAATTTATCAATTGATGAATGAACTAACTAAAAGAGGGGTTGCCATTATTATGGTGTCTTCAGAACTGCCGGAAGTTCTTGGGATGAGCGATCGGATACTAGTTATACATGAAGGTCATATTAGTGGTGAACTGACGAAGGAAGAAGCAACGCAAGAAAAGATTATGACATTAGCGACTGGAGGCCAGTAATATGGGAAACGTGACTGATGCTAGCCAAGCAGGGAAGAAATATTCGATTGGTGCCATTGCACAAAAACTAGGGCCATTATTAGGATTATTAGTATTGATTGTTGTAGTTTCCATTATGAATCCTAGCTTTCTAGCACCTTTGAATATATTAAACTTGTTGCGACAAGTAGCAATTAACGCATTAATAGCTTTCGGTATGACGTTTGTTATCTTAACAGGCGGTATTGATTTATCAGTTGGGGCGATATTGGCGCTATCTAGTACGTTGATGGCAGGGATGATGGTTTCAGGAATCGATCCAATTTTAGCTATTTTAATCGGCTGTTTATTAGGTGCTGCGTTCGGTGCAGTCAATGGTTTATTGATTACGAAAGGTAAAATGGCACCGTTTATTGTGACATTGGCAACGATGACGATTTTTAGAGGGTTAACAATGGTTTATACAAATGGTAACCCAATTACCGGACTAGGCGACAGCTACATGTTCCAACTGTTTGGTCGCGGTTATTTCTTAGGTATTCCTGTTCCGGCAGTAACAATGATTGTAACGTTTGTTGTACTATGGATTATCTTGCAAAAAACACCATTTGGTCGTCAAACATATGCTATTGGTGGTAATGAGAAAGCGGCTATTATATCTAGGATTAAGGTGGATCGCGTCAAAATAATGATTTATTCATTAGCTGGTTTGTTAGCGGCGCTTGCGGGAGCGATTTTAACATCTCGTCTGAATTCAGCGTCACCAACAGCGGGTGATTCATATGAATTAGATGCCATCGCAGCTGTTGTATTAGGTGGTACAAGTCTATCGGGTGGTCGTGGCTGGATTGTCGGTACGCTAATTGGTGCATTAATAATTGGTACGTTAAACAATGGTTTGAATCTATTGGGAGTATCATCTTTCTTCCAAATGGTTGTTAAAGGTGGAGTTATTATTCTGGCGGTCTTGATGGATCGAAAAAAGGCTGCATAGGAGGGTACTATCTTGAAAAAAATATGGACGATAATGCTTGCGATTTCACTCATCTTTTTAGCTGGTTGTTCTCTAGAGCCTCCAGGTTGGGCAAAGTCTACAAAAGAAACGGATATAGAAGATATAACGATTGGACTTTCTGTTTCCACGTTAAATAATCCATTTTTCGTATCTGTGAAAGATGGTGTTGTGGCCGCGGCAGAAAAAAACGGCATGAAAACAATTGTTGTTGACGCACAAGATGATTCAGCAACACAAGTAAGCGGTATTGAAGATTTAATTCAACAAGGTGCGGATATTCTGTTGATTAACCCTACTGATTCTTCTGCGATTTCTACAGCGGTTGAATACGCGAACAGCGTGGGTATTCCAGTCATTACGTTAGACCGTTCTTCAGATTCAGGTGATGTGGTGACGTTGGTTGCGTCGGATAATGAAGCAGGGGGACAAATGGCTGCTGAATATATTATTGAATTACTAGGTGAAAACGCGATTGTGGCAGAATTAGAAGGAACACCAGGTGCTTCTGCAACTCGTGAACGTGGAGCTGGTTTCCATAGTATTGCTGAAGAGAAACTTCAAATTGTATCGAGTCAAACAGCTGATTTCGATCGTACGCAAGGCTTGAATGTTATGGAAAATATGATTCAAGGGAATGGTAATATTCAGGCTGTCTTTGCTCATAATGATGAAATGGCTTTAGGGGCTTTGGAAGCGATTAATAGTGTTGGTAAAGATGTGATTGTCATTGGGTTTGATGGAACGGATGATGCACTTGCTTCTATTAGAAATGGTCAGTTAACAGCAACTGTTGCTCAACAACCAGTCTTAATGGGTGAAATGGCTGTACAAGCTGCAATCGATTATATACAAGGGGAGGATATAGAAGAAGTAATTGCTGCACCTTTAAAACTAGTAACAAAAGAAACATTGGATGAAGAATAAGTGAAGAAGGCGTTTAAGGGTGGAAAATAATCCTTAAACGTCTTTTTAATTAGAGTAGATTTTTTAGAAAAACTATTGCATAGTATTTAAAGACATGGTATATTTATATTCGTCGCTAAAACATATGTTTTTTAGTTTAAAAACTTTCAAATAAGTGTTGACAGTGACATGTTAGAATGATATATTAATAAAGTTGCTGTTGAGCAACGAA
>JBJEFL010000244.1:0-26787 GCA_051873995.1 Bacillus sp. (in: firmicutes) | reverse complement strand
ATCAAAAAACATACATGAACGTTTAACTAAAGCCAGCTATTCATGCGCTCTTGGAATTTTCGCTCGAATAATAGAAAATTTCTTACTGCCTAAGTCATGAACTTTTGGGTGGCTTTAAACAAAAGAAAGGCGGCCTAAGCTCTGTTTCCTTAGACCACCTTTCTTTACCATATACTAATCTTCCCAAACACTGTCCATTAGTGCTTTCATTTGTTGCGTTCGCTTCGGTGTTTCATCTTCGTCCGTATACCATTTTCCATTCTTTAAAACAACGACATCACTTATCTCGACATGCTCATCAACAAGATTACGGTGAATATCTTGTGTTTGACCACCAATTTCAATGACTACATAATCCCCTTCAAAACGATCAACTATTCCCTTCATAACAACACATCCTTATTGTGGAGTAAAAGCTGTACTTGTCGTAGTTGTCTGTGAACCAGCTGTAATACGTATATCGCCATTCACTGTATACCCACTGGCAGCCCGCCCGATACGGAATGATAAAACAGCCACTCCATCCGTATTTGTTGTCGCACTATATTGTGTATCCGTCGATTTAAAATGTAAATTCAAATCAACGGTAGCTCCTTGTACAGGATTTCCTTCACTATCCGTAACTCGGACGGTAACGGCTACAGTTTGGTTTTGATTGGGCGTGGCATTATCGATTGTTGCTGTCGCTGATATAGCTGATGTCACATCTAATGCAGATGACGTATCAGATTCTACTGAACTGGATGAATGATCCTGGGATTGTGTTTCTCCTGTATACTCCCAAGCATTTTTATTCACATCCATTTGTTGACCATCTGTCGTAAAAATGATTGTACCATCCGTATCATTTCGATAAATTTTCGCTCCTGCATTCGCCAACGTGGCCAACACTTCTTCTTCCGGATGTCCATAATTGTTTTTCCCAACTTGAATGACCGCATATGTCGGCTTCACCACAGACACAAACGATTCACTTGTCGAATGTTTACTACCATGATGTCCTACTAGAAGAACAGTCGATTCAAGCGTTTCACCTGAAGCAATCAGCGCTTGTTCCGTTTCCACTCCGGCATCGCCTGTAAACAAGAAAGAGTGCTCACCGAATTGTAATCTCACTACCGCACTCATTTCATTACTGTCTGTCGAGGTAGATAGCGGCGCAATCATCTTAACTGTCACGTCGTCATCTAAATCAAGCGTAAGCCCCGCTTTCGCTGTCTTCACCTTTAAACCTTTGTTTGCAATCGATTGCAATAGAGATTCAAACGTCAGTGTATTGCTTTGAATATTCGGCATATAAATTTGACCAACATCAAAAGCATCGACAACGGCATCCAAACCACCGATATGATCAGCATCTGGATGTGTACCAATTAAAATATCCACTTTCGTAATGCCTAAATCCGTTAAGTAAGCCACCATTGTCTGTTCATCATCATTATTGCCTCCATCAATCACCATGACTTTATCATTTGGCGTAATGATTACTTGAGCCGCTCCTTGGCCCACATCTACAAAATGAACCTCTACTTGACCATCGACCTGATTCGTCTTTCCTTCTGCTGAAGAATCTGATTCTGTTATAGTTTCACCCTCAGCTTCCGTCTGCGAATCTTCTAAATTAGATGTATCCTCTGTCTCTCCTATCGATTGACTCTGCTTTTCCGAAGCGTCATTAGCCTGATCAGTAGAAGCAGAGCAAGCTCCTAATAACATCGTTGTACACAATAACACCACAAACACTGTTCCACCCTGTCTATTTTGCTGTGGGTATTTACATGTCTTTAATACAATACCAAAAAAAAGTAAAAGAATGCTCAACGCATACATGGTTGTTGTAACTCCTCTCTGTTATTCATTTACTCTATCAGAATAACATATATCAGGTGAATGGCTATTCCATTAATCGTGCAAGATTTTCAAAAAATCCCCAACAAATAATATTCACTAGATGTCGTTAACTTTCTGTTTTCAGTAACGGGCTGTAAAGAGAAGACTCTGTTATACCTTACTATTGATATTCGCAAAAATGACCAGGCGTTGCCTTCATTTAACCCCAAATCAACACTGAACTTTAACAAAACCAGACAAAAAAATAAGCCCACCATTGCTGAACGCGTCTACAATAGTGGGGCTCTTTTCAGATAGCTTGTAATCTTCCCTTTAATTGTTCCTGAATGAACTGATGAGCTTCTTCAACAATTTGCTCTTTATCATGATCCATCGAAGCAACATGATATGAATTTTGGAGAATGACTAATTTCTTGTACGCTGATTGAACATTTTCAAGAATATAATTCGTATTTTCAGGAGGAACAACATGGTCAACAGCCGAGCGAATACCAAGAACCGGACTAGTAATTGATGAAAAGATTTCAGGTGTTTTCTTCATCAGCTGTTGCAGCTGTTGAATGGATTGAACCGGTGCGTGACTATATGTAATCTCATGTACATCATTCGCTTTAATATCCGGTTTTCCTTCTTCAATAAAGCGGGTGACCGTTTCACCTGCCAAATAGTCAAGCGACGGGAGGGATAGGGCTGTATTGATTAATGTAATACCATCAAGATGATACTTTTTCGCTAAATGAAGCGTGAGTGTGCCACCCATCGATTGACCAATCACAAAAATCTTTTGGCAGCGCTGCTTTAAAAATTGATATCCAAGCTCCAATGACTTGAACCAATCCTGATAAGTGCACTTTTCTAAATCATAAGGCGTTGTGCCATGGCCCTTTAATCTCGGTGCTAACACAGTATACCCCAATGCTGCCAGACTTTCTCCAACATATTGTACACTTTGCGGTGTGCCCATGAAGCCATGTGAAATCAAAATCCCAATTTCATTTCCTTTCAAATAAAATGATTCTGCCCCTATTATTACTCGTACGTTTTCGCCCATTGTCTCTTCCCCCTTTAATGTTACTTGTTTATGTTCAGTTCGTTTTTTGATATTTTTATAATAATCTAACTATTCTTATTAGTCAAGTCGGAATTAAAAAGAAAAACCATTTCTGGTCTTTCTTTTTTCATGAAATGCTATCTATCGTTGTTCCGTCAACGGAACGGATCAATTAACTCCGGCATATTTTTTTTTGAACGATAAAGCAGTTCTGAAACCGTTACACACTCATAGCCGTTATCATGTAAATAGCCCAAAACCCCTTTCAGCGCCATTACCGTTTGGGAGGTTTGAGAATATTCACTGCCAATCCAATCATGAAAGAGAATGATATTTCCTGGCTGTACCCCCTTTGTAATATAGTTGACCATTTGTCCGGCAGGAGGGCTTCTCCAATCTTTCGGATCCAGATTCCATGACCATAAAATAATATGTTTCCCATTTTTAAGAGCTGTTTCAATAATGACATCATTATAAAGTCCGCCGACAGGACGATATAAGGTAGGTTTCTTTCCTGTAATACTTTCAATAATCTCATCCGTTTGCTCTAATTCCGATGTTAATTTTTCCGATGTTATTTTGCCACTGTATATATGGTTGTACGTATGATTAGCTATTTCATGTCCTTCTTGCTCTACTCTCTTCAACACTTCAGGAAATCGTATGACTTTATTGCCAGCAACAAAAAACGTCGCTTTCGCATCGTATTGCTCCAAAATATCAAGAATCTGAGGGGTAAATGTGGGATGCGGTCCATCATCGAATGTGATGGCCACTAGCTTTTCTTCAATTTGTACATCCCAAATGACACGACCAGTTTTTTCATACTCTGCTCTGCTTCGTTTTACCGCCATAGCCGGATTAGCCTGGAAACTAAAAATAAGGCAGAATACCAAAGCATGCATCCAAATTTTTCTCACAAATGATACACTCCTATTAAGACCCTATAAGCTATAGTTTGTGGAGTAATCCTGAATTTATGAAAAAGAAATACAATACACAAAGAGACCGAAATATTTCGTTTCGGCCTCTTCCCATCAATTTACAGACGTTAATGAAATCAATTCATATGTAATTTTTGTTTTACCATTTTCCCAAACCACTTTCTTTATGATACCCGTTCCGGTTAGTTCTCCTTCCATTGTTTTGCGCACTTCCAACGGAATTTCCAATGGATATAAACGATAGCCTTTTTTCGTTAATTTAAAATCATTGTTGGCAATTCGTTCTTCTTTACCCTTTGTGACAATCATTGTATTCAATTCTAGAGGCATCCCCATAACTTCTTCCCCCTTTTTCTTCATTTTAACATTATTACCTTCGAGTTTTCATCCAGTTCGATAAATTTTCAACAGTTCTACGATTTATGCTAGGCGGAAAAAAATGTGTATATTCACGAAAATACCAGCTTTCGACATCTTTCTTATGTTGTAAAAGCTTCACCTCAAGTTTTTTCGAATGCAAAATCGATACATTTTCATCCTGAGCACCATGAATAATCAAAATAGGACACTTTATTTTTTCAATTTGATGAAGAGGCGTTCGTGCTACATATCGCTCTGGATACTTCGTTGGTGAACCACCAACAACGCGTTTGAGCATTCTTCGTAAATCCAATCTTTCTTTATACATAAAGGCAGCATCCGACACCCCGCCCCACGTAACAACAGATGCAACAGTAGGACAAGTGATAGCCGTCCATAAAGCCATTAACCCACCTCTGGAAAATCCAAACACATGCACTTGGTTCACTCTCGGAAGATTTGCCAGAAGTGTATACGCTGCATAAGCATCTCGACGATTGTCACCTACAAAATCATCATATCCTTCACCACCTTGATTACCACGATAAAAGGGAGCAAATACGATAAAGCCCTCGGCAGCAAATTGAATGATTCTTCCTGGTCTGACTTGCCCTACATTATTGATGCCCCCTCGTAAATATAAAAAGCCATCTAACCTCTCTTCTCCCTGAGGCTCGGCTAACAACCCTTTGATCTGTAACCCATCCGCTACATACGTGACGGTATATAAGTTAATGGTAGGATGTGGTGAAGGAAAAGGAGTCCGCTCTACAATAGTTCCATCGACTAAATTCATGTCTTCTATCCCCTTCATCATTTTTCTCATATAGGCATTCACACATTTTTCTCTTCTTCATACGATATTTTAAACCTTTACCCATTGAAATACACATATATAGGAGGATTTAACATGAAAAAGTGGTTAAAAGCAAGTATAAGCGTCTCTATAGTCGCCTTACTACTTGTCTTTATGGTCGCATGCAACAAGGAGGAAACCAAGACTGTTCGGGTGGCAGAAGTAACCCGCTCTATCTTTTATGCCCCTCAATACGTGGCGATAGAGAAAGGTTTCTTTGAGGAAGAAGGTCTGAAGGTGGAAGTAACGACTGCCTGGGGTGGAGATAAAACGATGACTACCTTGCTTTCAGATGGAGCAGATATCGCTTTGGTCGGTTCTGAAACGTCCATCTATGTTCAGGCACAAGGGTCAAATGATCCCGTCATTAATTTTGCCCAATTAACACAAACGGACGGCACGTTCCTCGTTTCAAGAGATAAAATAGATAACTTCACATGGGATATGCTGAAAGGAAGTGAATTTTTAGGGCAACGTAAAGGCGGTATGCCACAAATGGTCGGCGAATTTGTCTTGAAAAAACATCAGATTGATCCGGCAACCGATTTAAATTTGATACAAAATATTGATTTTGCCAATATCGCTAATGCCTTTTTATCTGGTACAGGTGATTTTGTACAACTATTTGAACCGCAAGCAAGCATTTTTGAAAAAGAAGGCAAAGGACATATCGTTGCTTCATTCGGAACTGAATCTGGCCATGTACCGTATACTACGTTCATGTCCAAGTCCAGTTATCTAGAAGAGGAAAGTGATACTGTGGCAAAATTCACACATGCCATCCAAAAAGCACAAACCTGGGTAGATGAACACGATGCCGGTGAAGTGGCGAAAGTCATTCAGCCTTACTTTGAAGACACAGATTTAGACATTATCGAAATGACGGTTGACAGATACAAAGCACAAGATTCCTATGCAACGAATACCATCTTGGATGAAGAAGAATGGACGAATTTAAAAAATATTATGAAGGAAGCGGGAGAATTACCAGCTGATATTGCCTATGAAACGTTAGTGAATACCGATTTTGCTGCCGATGCTTCAAACGAGTAAGGAGGCCCATTCATGACCTTCCTTTCACTTGAAAACATTCATCATGTTTATTTTACGCCGTCACAAGCAACAACCGCGATAGAAGATATCTCTCTTCAGATTGAGGAAGGAGAATTTATTTCTTTTCTCGGTCCAAGTGGCTGTGGCAAAACAACATTATTGTCTATCATCGCCGGACTTATCGAACCGACAAGCGGAAAAGCAAGCCTCTTAGGAGACCAAGATTATACAAAAAACAAGCATGAAATTGGCTATATGCTACAGCAGGATTACTTATTTCCGTGGAAAACGATCCGCGAAAATATTTTCTTAGGATTAAAGTTGCAGAAAAAAGCTCACATTCAAAATGAGATCCGTGTCTTAAAGCTACTCAATGAAATCGGTTTGGCCAATACAGTTGACTTGTATCCGAGCCAATTATCCGGAGGGATGAGGCAACGTGTGGCACTCGTGCGTACACTAGCGACCGAACCGAAAATACTATTGCTTGATGAACCATTCTCGGCACTTGATTATGTCACAAAGTTAAAGCTCGAAGATTTGGTTTATAAAATTTTAAAAGAATTCCACAAAACAGCCGTTCTTGTTACTCATGACATTGGTGAATCCATCGCGATGAGTGACCGCATTTACTTATTTTCAGCCAATCCCGGAAAGATACATCAAGTCTTTGAAGTACCCGATGCACTGAGGGCATTATCTCCTTTTGATGCAAGAAATCACGCCTTATATCCTTCTTTGTTTCAAACGATATGGAAGGAGTTTGAAAATCTTGAGCAACGTGCGGTTCAATATTAAAGCATTGCATGACCAATATAAAAGGTCCTTGCAAAAAGAAAAAAAGCGTGTACGTTTATATCAATTGGCGATTTTCATTGTTTTTTTCACTAGCTGGGAAATGGCCAGCAGAATGAGTTGGATTGATCCACTATTATTCAGCTCCCCCTCCAGCATCGTTCAGCTATTCATCGTCAAAATCAATGATGGAACTTTACTATCCAATGTTGGCATTACGTTGTTTGAAACCGTCTTAGGATTTTTACTCGGTACATTGCTAGGCACTCTATTAGCTTCCCTTCTTTGGTGGTCACCTTTTCTGTCAAAAGTATTAGACCCTTATTTAGTCATTTTAAACGCTATGCCTAAAGTGGCATTAGGACCCATTTTAATCGTAGCACTAGGACCCGGCTTCACATCCATCATTGCGATGGGGGCCATTATTTCCATCATTATTACAACCATTGTCGTCTATACAGCTTTTCGTGAGGTGGACAGCAATTATTTAAAAGTATTGGCCACCTTTGGCGCCACGAGATTTCAAAGCTTTCAAGAAGCTATTCTCCCATCTTCGCTTCCAACTATCATCTCTACTCTAAAAGTAAATGTCGGGCTTTCTTGGGTCGGTGTCATTGTCGGTGAATTTCTTGTTTCAGCTAAAGGTCTTGGCTATATGATTATTTATGGCTTTCAAGTGTTCAATTTCACACTTGTGCTTCTCTCTTTACTATTAATCGCTGTCTTCGCCACCATTATGTATCAACTAGTGGAACTGCTAGAAAAAAAACTGCTTAAATAAAAGAAAGCAAAAGTGCCCACTTTTGCGTTCTTTTATTTACATAGCTTCCCAAACTGATGTTGAATAATCTCCAAACTTAATGGAATGACTTGATCACGCATGATGAAACTATATTGTGTATGAGAAAATTCGCTTGGCAGTTCATCCAAAAAAATAGCACCGTTCGTTTCCAGATAGTCAGCCTTCTTTTCAATCGCAACCGCTTGTGCAAAGTACACATTTTTCACAAAAGAATATGTACCATCTTTCACTTGGTATTGTGCAATATAGTGCAAGCTTTCTATCTGCGCCCCAGTTTCTTCCCAAACTTCCCGTTTCGCAGCTTCCTCAATCCTCTCACCTGGTTCCCTTTTACCACCTGGGAATTCCCATCCTCTTTTTGGATGGTTGGTTAATACCCATCGATCGCCATAGCGCAAGATGACCAATACATGATCAGGTGAAGACGAAAAGGCATTTTTACTAGTTGAATAATGAACAACACATCCGTTAGTGTCCGTAAACGTAGCAATCAATACGTAATTCCCCACTTCATCTCTGTTTTTTATTCATCCACTGTACACCATTTGAACATATAAGAAAAGCGCAAGCCCCTTTATGGATCTGATTCGTTTTGCTTCTCTTTCTTTTTGTCTTCTACTACTTTAACAATGATATCAGGTATCGGTACACCTGCTTTCACAGCAAGCCCAATAATATACATCATCTCATTACCAATATAAAAAATAAGCGTGGAATTAACTATAACAGACTCTGTTTGTAACATACCGTCCAAAATATAACTGATAGAGATAAGAGCTACAAGCAATACTTTCTTTAATGTTTCTGTAAGGAACGACTTCCAACTTAGCGTGTCAGAAATTTTTTCTGCCAATAAAAAAGCTATAAATTCAAATACTAAAAGCACACTTAAAACATAAATTAAATAATGCGTGTAATCACCATTAGCATTTAGAACACTTCCTGTTACTCCTGCTACTATCGGTAAATAGAGCATTTTTTTCATCCTTATAGTCCCTCTCTCACCCCAAAATTTCACAAAATGATAAAATCCCAAAAAAAGTTAGATTGTCGCAACCCCTCAGAAATGCATAACCGTTCATCATTGTGATACAATATTTTATGTAAAGAAACACACATTGCATATTTCATTTGACTACTTTTGTTAAAGTGAGGTGTTAATATTGAAGCTAATAGATGAATTATTTGAACACTATCGAACGAAGTTAACAGGTGATGATGAAGATATTGATATTCTTACTTTAGCAATATTAGAGCAACTCAACCAAAAAGATATTGTTGAGCAAATTATGGCAATGGATGAAGTAGAATTACGAAGTTTCTTCGGGCTTTACATAATGGAAACGTTAAAAGGAAAATTTGCATCTGAAGCAAATCCTGCAGCATCAAAAGAAACTTATCTTACTAACTTTAGAGATGTGCACTAATTCACATTTATGTAACATTTCTGCTCCTGAAACCATATGACACCTAGTGAATAAAAGCTGTGAATACTAGACTTTTTATAGGTCTGTATCACAGCTTTTTTATTATGCTTTAACATCGATTACCGTTCCAGCATATGGATGCGAAACAGTTAGTGACGTCTGTAAATCTTCTAGCATGACAACCGATTGTGCTGCTCCCGTTGTTAATTGACTACTTAATAGACTCAGACTAACTGTTTGCTGCAGACTGGCTAATTGTTGACTCATGATTGTGCTAATCTCCACATTCTTCCCTCCCTTATCCATTAAAAAGAAAAATCTTTCTTATGTATATCGAATCATTTGTCTTAAAGTTTAACAATAAAATAAGTAGTGCATGAACAAGCCAATTCCTACTATAGAAAAGGCTATCCACCAACAACATAAACATTGCTTGTGGATAGCCTTTTCTGAAATACTTATGCTATTTTCCATTTGGAATTAACAACTAATCCTTTACCTAGTCGCCTTTCCATACCCTTTAGTATAGCTAAACTACTATTCTATAGTCTTAGTTTTCTTCCACTTCTTTTCGATTTTTCTTAAATATTTTCGATAAGATTTCGTATACAATCGGTACGATGACCAATGTTAATAAAGTGGAACTTACCAAACCGCCGATTACTGTAACAGCAAGGTCTTTTGAAATAAGACCTCCTCCACCTGTGCCTAAAGCCATCGGTAGCATTGCCCCGATTGTCGCAATAGCTGTCATCAATATTGGACGCAAACGAGTCGCTCCTGCTTCAAGAATCGCTTCACGCATACCCAGTCCTTCACGTTCCATATGAATAATACGGTCTACCAGCACGATTGCATTGGTTACAACAATACCAATCAACATCAATAGTCCCATCATAACTGACACAGAAATCGTTTGGCCGGTTATGAATAGACCAGTAAATGAACCGATTACTGTAAATGGCAGTGAGAATAAGATCGCAAATGGCGCTAATCCTTCACGGAATGTCACAACAAGGATAAAATATACAATTGCGATTGCTGCTAACATCGCTACACCCAGTTGGGTAAAGGTTTCCTCCATGTCTGCCGCAACACCGGCCACACCTGTCGTAACACCTTTCGGTAAATCAAGGTCGTCTACTTTTTCATCCGCTTCAGATGTTGCTACTGAAATATCATCACCAATGATTGTTCCAGAAACCGTTGCATAGTATTCGCCTTCAGAACGCGTTAACGTATTGAAAGTCGTACCTTCTTCAACCGTTACAAGCTCGGATAACGGCATTGTAGTGCCTTGAGCTGTCGGAATTTCTGTCTTTAATAAATCTTCGACAGATTTTGGCTCAGCCGCAGCTTCACGCTGAACGACGACATTGATATCTTCTCCGTCATGCTCAACAGTCGTTAATACTTCTTTTGCTTCCGATGTATTTAATGCCATAATGATTTGGCCCGTCGTTAATCCATATTGCAAGACATGTTGTTGGTCTACTTTAAACACATGCTCTACATATGGATCTTCAGCGTCCGAAGTGACATCTTTCAAGCCTTCCACTTCACCTAACGCTTTTTCAACTTGTTTTACCCCTGTCATCAGATCATCTAAATCTTGACTGTATAATGTGTAGCTAACTTCATTTGACGACATCGACATAGACATCATGTCTTGCAGCTTCCATTCACCTGATTGTCCCACATTTAGGACATACTCCTCGACTTCTTCTTTTGCTTCAGCGAAATTATCCATTTCCGGATCAAAGATGAGGTACATCAAGGCACCGCCTCCGCCACCCATCATCATCGCTGCAGTATCTGCACTGCTTGAATCAGTGATCGATAATTGAATAATATCAATATCGTCACGTTTCATCAGTTCTTTCTCAACTTCTTCAATATTTGTTAATGTATCTTCTTTTAATTCACCCGTTGCTGGTGTGTATGTCACATACATTACTTTCTCTTCTTCAGAACCCATGAAGCTAAAACCAATAAAAGGCGTTAAAGCTAATGAACCAACTAATAGCACGATGGCAATGATTGAGGTAATCACTTTATGTTTCAGTGCTTTCTCTAGTACACCTTTATACCAGATTGCCAACTTACCGACTTCTTTATGGCTTCCTACTTTCTTCTCACCATATAACCCTTTACGGAATAAGAAATGAGAAAGTGCCGGAACAATCGTAATCGCAACTACCAATGACGCGCCAAGTGCGAATGTCATCGTTAAGGCGAATGGCATGAAGAGCTCCCCAACCATACCTCCTACAAAAATAAGTGGTGCAAACACCGCAACCGTTACTAGTGTAGATGACAAGATCGGTTTGAACATTTCAATTGTGGCCTCACGAATCAATGCACGACCTCGAAGCTTTTCTTCTTTTAAATGCATACGGCGATAAATATTTTCCACTACGACAATCGAGTCATCGATTACGCGGCCAATCGCTACCGTAATCGCTCCAAGCGTCATAATGTTCAACGTAATATCCATCCAGTTCAACAGCAGCAATGCCATCATGATTGAAACCGGAATAGAAATAATTGAGATAATTGTAGATTTTATATCTCGTAGGAACAGCAGAATGATAAGGACGGCAATTAAGCCACCAAATACAGCCTTTTCAATCATTGTGAATACCGAATCTTCAATCGGTTTACCTTGGTCGAGTGTTACATCGATAATCAGACCACCGATTGCCTCTTTTTCTTCCTCGATTAATTCTTTTAATTCATTCACAACTGTTACAGTATTCGCGTCCTGCCCTTTGACGATTTGAATCGAAATAGCATCTTCCCCGTTTGTACGGGATACGGATTCTACTTTACCAACCGTCTCAATCGTCGCGATATCACCTAATTTTACAAAAGGTGACGGATTTGTTGCTGTCGGTGTTACAGGGATCAGCATTTCTTTCAGCTCATCCACCGTTTGAAGTTTGCCGTCTACAGAAACAGCCTGCTCGCCTTCTTCAAATTCATAAAGACCAAGTGAAAGTGCCATATCACTTGCTTGAACCATTTCCTTTACGGTTTCTTCTGTAAGACCAAGCTCAGCCATTTTGGCTTCATTATAAGAAAAACTCACTTCTTCAACATGTTGACCAGTAATTGTGGCAGAAGCGACACCATCAATGCCTTCAATTTTCGGTAAAATAGTGTCTTGAACCGTTGATGTCAATTCAACGATGTCTTCCTCTGAACTACTGATAGATAGCGCTACAATCGGCATCATATTCATACTGATGGCCATAATGGAGGGCTCTTGCGCATCTTCTGGCAGCGTCACTTCACCAAGCGCTGATTCTAGTTGACGCTTTTTCTCATCCATATCAACGCCATACTCATACTCTACTTGCACTTGAGAAACGTTAGAGGATGAATTAGAATAGACCGCTTTTACATCTTCCAGTCCCTCTATGGCTTTCTCCATCGGAATGGAGATGTCATCCATCACTTGCTCTGGCGTAGCACCAGGATATACCCCCATGACAATTAAATATGGGACTGAAATATTTGGAATCGACTCCATTTTCATTTTTGTCCCTGAATAAATACCTGAAACTGTGATGATTATAGTCAATAACCAGACAGCCAACTTATTTTGCAAAACGAAATTAACTAACCCCTTCACTCTTACACCCCTTTGACGTCATTTAATAATTCTCTGAATTCTATGAATTGACTTAATTCTTACAATTACTTATAGTAATGACTAGTTGGTCAGTTGTCAACTAAATGAATAGGGGTGTCATACATGACAAAAAAACAATTAATCATAGAGAAAGCTTTGGAGTTGTTCGCAGAAAACGGAATCGAGGCTACTTCCATACAGCAAATAACGGAAAGCTGCGGGATATCTAAAGGGGCTTTTTACCTTTCATTTAAATCAAAAGATCAATTGGTTTTGGGTATTCTTCATCACTTCATGAATGACATTATTACAGGTGTTGAACAGTCGGTCAGCGAGGGTCAGCCGAACCATATATTACTCTCTAATTTTTATTACACGGTATTTCACTTTCATCAAAAGCATGCTAATTTCGCAAAAATTTTCATAAAAGAGCCATTTTCGTCCTGTAATCTGGAATTGCTAGAACAATTCAATCAATATAATGATTCTATTAATGATCTTATTTTTTCTATCGTGAAACGGCAGTTTTCAGAAATCGATGAATTGATGATGCCCGACTTAGTCTATGTCATCCTTGGATTCACAAAGCATTATTCTGAACTTTTTTTCAAAATACCGTATCCTATTGACCTTGAACTGTTATGTAATACGTTAGTTGAAAAAACAACTATTCTCGCAAAATACACGACAACTCCATTTATTACACCGGAGTTTGTCTATTTAAACCATACGGAATGTTTAACACCTACAAAAGAACAATTACTCGATATTCTTATGAAAAAAATGAATGAATCAACCGATTCACTTATCCGACAATCGTTAGAATTATTAATGGACGATTTAAAGGATGCCCAACTGCCTGAAGCAGTCATTCAAGGTTTGTTAAAAAATATAGGCGATAGTCCCAAGAATAAATGGGTTGTCAGAGCATATGAGCTATATATGAAAAATTCTTCCAACTAGTCCGTTATCTCAGATACCGACATGTTATACTAAAGAAAGACCAATATGGATAGGTGAGGGGCGATCATTTAGATGCTGATGATTTTAATTATTTGTTTGCTCATTATATTTGCCGTCATTGCTGTGACTGTATTCACTACATCTAAAGCTTATCAATTTAAACATACAATCGACCCAGCTCCACCCGAAGAAAAAAAGAAGGAAAAATGAAAAAAGCTATCCCACGCTTATGGGATAGCTTTTTTCATGCATTATGCAAAGACTTGTTGTAATTCCTCTTTTGAATGCGTCAGCCAATAATTCATGAGCTTTTTGGCTCCCTCTAAGTCATGCAGCTTTGCTTGACCGCATTGCTTTTCATTAGCCGCAGGCACCTCAGTAACCTCAAGTCCCTCTTTCATTGTCTCTTCTAAAACATCGATAATTTCAAGTACAGTCGGCTCGCCACTGACAACTAAATAATAGCCTGTTTGACAACCCATTGGTGAAATATCGATTACATCCCAATTCGGGTATTTCTCAGAATGCTTACGAATATTAATCGCTAACAAATGTTCCAGCGTATGAATGACATCCGGCTTCATCGCTTGCTTATTCGGCTGACAGAAACGAATATCATACTTATTGACAATTCCATCGCTTCCTACTTGATGAACACCACAATGTCTTACATAAGGTGCTTTTACTGCGTTATGATCTAGTTCAAAGCTTTCAACTGATGGCATTTTCTTCACTCCTATAATATAATCACCCTTAATCATATAATGTTTTGATTATTTTTTCAGCATATATCTTCTTTTCTGAAAAAATACACATAAATTCAGCTTATTACCCCATATTATTCATTTGCGTTAAAAACATGTATAATAAAATTGACGTAGCTTGTCTTGCCATTGAATACATGTAATTTAAGAAGGATGATGTCACGTGAAAAAAATTTTATTGCTCCTTATCCAATTTTATCGTAAAGCCATTTCGCCATTGAAGCCACCGACGTGTCGTTTTTATCCAACCTGTTCAAGCTATGGATTAGAGGCCATTCAACGGTTCGGCGCACTAAAAGGAAGCTATTTAACTATCAAAAGAATCTTAAAATGTCATCCTTTTCATCCAGGTGGTATTGATCTCGTTCCTGAAAAAAAAGAGAAAAACCAACAATAATTGTTATAATATGTCTGTATTTCTAAACACGAAACTCTTGCTTTCGTGTTTTATTTGCGATAATATACAATGAGTAAATCGGAATCATTTCGTTTTTATCAAACGTAAATCGGAATAAATACGATTAATAGGAATAGGAGGAATCTTAATGAAAAGCAAACTATTACTTTCGCTTTTTCTAGTAGTTTCATTGTTTTTAACTGCTTGTGGCGATACAGAAAAATCAAGTAATAATACTGCAGATACTTTAACAGTCTATACGACTGTATATCCGCTGCAATTTTTAGCAGAAGAAATCGGGGGAGACTATGTGGATGCAGAATCCATCTACCCACCTGGAGCAAACGAGCATACGTATGAGCCATCTCAAAAAGATATTATTGAGATGACAGACTCAGACTTATTTTTATATATCGGATACAACTTAGAAGGCTTTGTAACATCATCTAAGTCCGTTTTAGAAGACGAAGGTGTTCCGGTCATTGCCATTGGTGAAAATGCCGTAGAAGAGCATGAGCACGCAGATGAAAATCATGAATCGGAAAAAGCTACAACAGAAGATGAGCATGACCATGAATCGGAAGAAGCTACAACGGAAGATGAGCACGACCATGACCATGGAGATGTCGACCCACACCTTTGGTTAGATCCGCATCTTATGATTGATATGGCTGAACAAGTAACACATGAACTAGTTGCTTTAAAACCAGAGCAAGAAGAGTATTTTGAAGCTAATTTTGAAGCCTTAAAAACAAAGTTAAACACATTGGATGAAGAATTTGCGGAAATCATTGCAAACAGCACTAAAAAAGAGATCATCGTTTCTCACGCAGCCTACGGTTATTGGGAAAGCCGCTATGGAATCGAGCAAATTGCTGTTACTGGATTGACGAACTCTAGTGAACCATCACAAAAAGAACTAGAAAACATTATGAAAACAGCTGAAGAACATGACATTCATTACGTTCTGTTCGAACAAAATGTCAGCTCGAAACTAACGGAAACCATTCAAAAAGAAATTGGTGCCAAAGCTTTAACTCTTCATAATTTATCTGTGTTAACAGACAAGGATATTGAAAATGGAGAAGATTATTTTAGCTTAATGGAATCAAATCTAGAAACATTAAAGACAGCTTTGAATTAACACATCTTTTAATATACCCAAAAGCCAGGCTATGATACATTCATGCTTGGCTTTTCAATATTGCACCACTCACAAAAAATTCCCACTTATGTATCGTCCTTCTTTGATAACACTATACAAGAAGGAGGGGATGTCCATATGGCGCAAGATGTTAAATGCCGAGTCAATAGCTGCACTTTTTGGAAAACCGGAAATAAATGTGCAGCCAAGAACATAACTGTCGATATGTATTCAGATGAGCGTGCACGAACGAGCGGACAAACAGGTTGCCAAACATTTAGACCGAAAGAAGACCTCTTCTAAAATTAATCTATTTCCGCTCAATGAATGTATCGCATTCGATTAAGAGCCAACCAAATCAATTACATCTACCAGCGATTCTTTACAAATAATGCAACATCATAACAGACGAGCATAACTGCAATGCTTGTTATGCTCGTCTGTTTTATAGCATATAGGAGGCATTTTATGGACCAAAAAAAATTGGTCAATCTTTTTGCAGAGGAATTAAAAGAATCCAATTCAATAACTTTTCCGATTGTAGTGGATTCTTTCACAAATTATTGGCAATATGAGTTCGGTTCATTAGATGGTTTACCGACAAAATGGATGCCCTCATTGCAGAAAAAGCCACCAAACTAAGTTTACTTGAATAATCTTTGTTGCCACCGCACGCTTATAATTTAAGCGCTTTCATTTTTGTTCGATTTTCTTTTTCGTTTGTAACATGTACAAATCCTCTTCCGTAACATCCGTTATTTCCTTAATGACGTGAAGAGGAAGTTGACGATTCAGCAATATCTCAGCTATTAAATATGCCTTATTCTTTTTTTTCATTGTCTCCCCGCCTATTATGATAATTTCGTTCATTACTTGCCATAATTATACATTATTTGGAAGAAAATAAAAATAAAGAAATGGATATTTTGTTATTTTTTTACATTGAATATAGTATAAACTCCTCCTCATGTATTTGAAGTTTTTTCAGAATGTCCAAATTGACGTCATAGCCGATCCCATCTCCGGTAGGAACCTTTACTTTTCCATCTTTCACCTGTATTTCTTGTTCTAATAAATCTTCTGCCCAAAAACGAGCTGAGGAAGAAATATCACTTGGAATCATAAAACCTTCTAACGATGCTAAAGCAATATTATGGGCTTTGGAAATACCAAATTCAATCATTCCTCCGCACCATAGCAGAATGTTGTGCCGTAAACACTCATTATGTATGTTAATGGCTTGTCTCGGTCCTCCTACACGTCCCATTTTGACCGACATAATGCGGCAGCTTTGCAAGTGAATCGCATTTTTAGCGTCTTGTAAAGAGTGTATACTTTCATCCAAGCAAATCGGTGTCGACAATTCTTTTTGTAAAATAGCATGCTGCAAGACATCATCATGAGCTAATGGCTGCTCAATCATCATCAAATCAAAACGATCTAACTGCTGTAATAATGCCTCATCATTCATCGTAAAAGAAGAGTTTGCATCTACCATTAACGGCAAATTCGGAAACTCCTGACGAATGGATGATAAATAGGAAATCGCATTATGAGGATGAATTTTTACTTTATAACGTTTATATCCCTCTGCCTGAAATGTTTCAATTTGTGCTAATGCTTCCTTAATATTATCACTTGCAATCACTACACCTGTCTCGATTTCCTCTCTGGAGCCACCATATAGTGCAGCTAACGGAATACGCTGTTGTCGGCTGTATAAATCCCAAAAGGCACATTCTAATCCAGATTTGGCCATATGGTTTCCGCGAATAGACGAAAAAATATTCTGTAATTCATCCGGATGCCCAACATTCACCCGAAGAGCAGGAATCAAAAAATCCTTTAGCATATGATAACAAGTAGTAATCGTTTCCTCTGTATACCATGGACTGGAGAAGGCAACCACTTCTCCCCATCCACTTAAGCCATTCTTGTCCTTTACTTCAACAATAATCGCTTGTCTTTCGATAAGCGTTCCTAACGCGTTTACAAAAGGTTGCTTCAATGGTGCCTCAATGATTCTTAACGTAACCGATTGAATATCCATCTTCTATCCCTCTTCATCTTCTAGTAATTTCACTAAATTTCTACGTACTAATTTATTGGCTGAGTTACGTGGAAGCTCCCTTACTACATAAAAACGCTTCGGCACTTTGTAAGAAGCTAAATACGTCTGACAATGTTCACGTATATCCTCCAGGTCAATATCATCTGTATAAGGTACAATAAAGGCAGCAGCCACCTGACCCCACATCTCATCCTCGATACCGGCCACACCTGCTTCGTACACAGCCGGATGCTTCATTAGAACCGCTTCAATTTCAGCTGGATAAATATTTTCCCCCCCCGAAATGATTAAATCCGAACGACGGTCAACAACGTATAAGAAACCTTCATGATCACAATAACCCATATCCCCTGTTTTCAACCATCCGTGCTCAAAGGCCTTTTCTGTCGCTTCTGCTTGATGTATATATCCGACCGTCACATTCGGCCCCTTCACAAAAATTTCGCCAACGGTTCCTGCTTCTGCGGTTTCCCCATCACATACGATTTTTATTTGGGAAGGAAATAAAGCCTTACCAGCTGAGCCAAGCTTTCTGACACTATCTTGCGGGGATAAGGTGACAATTTGAGAGGCCGTTTCTGTCATGCCATATGTTTGAAACACCGGTATCCCCTTCTCCTTACATGTTTCCAAAATGGTTAGCGGAGCTGGTCCTCCCCCTAACAGCATACATCGAAATGAGGATGGATACTTCCGCTCTCCCAATTCATGCAACATCCGATTTAAGGTGGCTGTCACAACGGACATAATCGTGACATCTTGTTCTTCAATTGCCCTGTTGGCTTTGTCTGCTTGAAATTGTTTATGTACAACAACACTCATCCCATAAATGACACTTCGCAATAAAATGGACAGACCGCTTATATGAAAGAACGGTAATGTACATAGCCACTTGTCATTTTCATGCAAACCTAAATTCAGCATGGATCCGACTGAACTCCACCAATGATTGCCGTACGTCTGCATAACCCCTTTTGGAAAACCTGTTGTCCCTGAAGTGTACATAATTGTAGCCGTTTGCTGTAAATCGAATTCCTTCCTAGGTTCGAAATCGTCGCTTTCCTTCATGTGCGGTAATTCTTCCACATAAATGCAAGAAGCTTTTTCCAATGTTTCATCGCATATAGGCTGAAACGCATTTTCTGTAATGATCCACTGTATTTGTGCATGTCGGAATTGCCATGATAATTCTTCTTTCGTTAATCGTGTGTTGAATAAAACCATTTCCGCTCCTAGATGCAGGAGAGCATGTATCGTTAATGCCATTTCTGGTGAATTACTTTGTAGCACCCCCACTACTTGATGTTTCCGAATACCTGCATAATGCAACTTCTTACTGAACGATAAAGAAGCATCATACAACTCTTGAAAGGTAAACGATTGCTCCTCAAAGGCAATGGCCAGTTTAGTTGGCGATAAATCAGCACGCTTTTGTAACCAATTCGGAATCCTAGTTTGTTCAATCAACTTCTTTTTCCCCTTTCTTTATCTGAACCCTATTTAACGTAAGAAAAAGCCTGACAACATGAGATGTGTCAAGCTTTAATCGACCTTACCTATTAAGGGAATCTTGGGAATTGTCCGAAGTCAGGTTTGCGTTTTTCTTTAAACGCATCACGGCCTTCTTTCGCTTCATCCGTTGTATAATACATTAACGTTGCATCACCAGCAAATTGTTGAATACCTGCAAGGCCGTCCGTGTCAGCATTGAATGCCGCTTTTAGGAAACGAAGCGCTGTAGGACTTTTCTCCAGCATTTCCTCACACCATTGAACTGTTTCTGCTTCCAATTGCTCTAAAGGTACAACTGTATTTACAAGTCCCATATCCAATGCCTCTTGTGCATTGTATTGGCGACATAAGAACCATATTTCACGCGCTTTTTTATGGCCCACAATGCGAGCAAGATAGCCTGAGCCATATCCAGCATCAAAGCTCCCCACTTTTGGACCTGTTTGTCCAAAGACTGCATTATCCGCTGCAATCGTTAAATCACATACGATATGTAATACGTGACCGCCACCAATTGCATAGCCAGCTACCATCGCCACAACAGGCTTTGGAATGACACGAATTAAACGTTGTAAATCCAATACGTTCAGACGTGGAATATTGTCTTCCCCAACATAGCCGCCATGTCCACGTACAGATTGGTCTCCACCTGAACAGAACGCTCTTCCACCTTCACCTGTTAAAATAATCGCGCCGATTTTTGCATCATCTCGTGCATAAGCAAATGCATCAATTAATTCCATAACTGTTTTCGGACGAAAAGCATTATGTACACGCGGGCGATTAATTGAAATTTTTGCGATTCCATTATACGTCGAATAAATAATATCTTCATATTCGCGTTCTTGTACCCAATTGAATGCCATCTTTTTATTCCCTCCTATTTTGTACGAACTCACTTACTATTCTACCAAACTTTTCTGAATCTTCCACGTGTATTGCATGACCAATTTCCTTCACCACTTGCCACTGACATATAGGAATGCACTCCCACATGCTAGAAGCAATCTGACAAAATTTCTGATCAAGCTCCCCTGTTACGAGCAATACCGGCATCGTAAGCTTATGTAAATCTTCCCACCATGACGGTTGAGAGCCTGTTCCCATCCCTTTTAAGCTATTCACCAATCCAATTGCCGAATTCCTCAAGCGTTGCTGATGAATAGATTGCTTTCTATCATCCGAAAGCTTTTCTTGAGATTGAAACAACGGAATGCGCTCCCAATAAGAAACGAATGATGCTATACCTTCTTCAGAAATCCTCTTTGCCAATAAAGCATCCTGTTTCCTTCTTGCTTCTCGTTCTTCTTCACTACGCAAACCTGGTGAAGCACTTTCTAATGTCAATGTCTGCACATTTTCACTATAGAGAAGGGCAAAACTTAAGGCCAACCTTCCCCCCATCGAATATCCAATGACATGCACCTTTGGGATTTGCAAGACTTGTAAAATATGCTTCAAATCCCGAGCAGCTTGTTCCACCGCATATCGCTTGGAATCATTTGGGCCATCTGTTTCCCCGTGTCCCAATAAATCCGGCATAATGCACGTATAGTGCTCACTGAATCTTGTCACTATCTCATTCCATGTTGAAGCACAGCCCGTGAATCCATGAAGGAAAAGAATCGGTTCTCCTTGTCCACGAACTTCAACATGATACGTCACATCCCGACAATTAATTCTCATTTTGATTACCACTAATAGACATATTTATTTCCTGGGAAACATCCTTCCACAATTTTCGATGAATTTGAACATTCTCTTCTCGATCAGTCACCACTTCAATCACGTTCAATCCGACGCTGACTACAGATTGCTTGACTATTTGCTCAAATTCATGCCAGCTTTGCACTCTTGTGAATTCCCCGCCATACATGGTTACAGCATGAGAAAAATCCAGCCCATGCGGGGTTCCGAAAAGTTGTTCAAAGTATTCTCTCTCCGATGCTTGTGGTAAAAATGAAAAAATACCGCCTCCATCATTGTTAATCACAATGATGGTCATATTCCTTTTCTCCATTTTGGCTGCCAGTAAACCATTCATATCGTGGAAGAAGCTTAAATCACCAATCACTAGCACTGTCGGACGATTGTCGTCTACGCTTGTTCCAAGCGCTGTAGACACAACCCCGTCAATTCCATTCGCTCCCCTATTGGCCAAGAGCTTAATCCCATCTTCATAGCCATGGAAAAACGTATCGCAATCGCGAATTGGCATACTATTCGATACAAATAAATTAGCATTCGAAGGAAGCAATTTTTTTAATTCAATGAAAACCCTTCCCTCGTTCAACTGCTCTACTTGTTGAATCGCTAGCAGTCCTCGCTTTGTTTTTGTGTTTATTTCTTTCCACTT
Organism: Bacillus sp. (in: firmicutes); assembly: GCA_051873995.1. GTDB lineage: Bacteria > Bacillota > Bacilli > Bacillales > DSM-1321 > Bacillus_AD. Next base: position 4,804 of record JBJEFL010000244.1, on the reverse strand, counting down.
AGCATACCAACTAGTTGGCGTTCGCTCTATAATGCTTTGAGAAAGTTGCTCACAAAAAATCGTTTCATTACTATACACCATTTGTGTAATATGACCGATAGGATCTCTCCAGCCAGCACCTTCATCAACTGCAATTACATCGACATTCTTGTGCTTTTTCATATATAATGTTAGCGCTTTAGAAACCGGCAACGGTCCAAATCGGATAATGACTTCCGGTCGGAATGTGTCTACCGCCTTTTCAACACGCAAAAAGGTATCATAGCAATCGATGACCTGGTCTTCGTATTCTTGTACTCGTAATTGAGACAATGGATCTGCCAACAGCGGATACTGAAGTTTTTCCGCTAGCTGTACAATTGCCTTCGGAAATGACCCATCATGCATTTCACCACACACAATAATGCCACGTTCTTTGTCTGCTAAAAGATGCACTAATGTATCGATATGAGCTGCCGACACCATTCTTGTTCCGATATCCGAACAAAAATCACTTCTTCCGATAGAAAAATAATCTTTCGCCAAATCAGGTAATAGTGGCTCCCTCACTGGAAAATTCAAATGAACGGGACCAGCAGGCTCGGTTACTGCCATCATGCTGCTTTGTTTTGCTACATTTCGCACATAAGAAATGCTTATCTCGGTCATTTCAGGTAAAGCCATTTCACAATACCATTTCACATGATCACCATACAAATGTAGCTGGTCAATCGTCTGAGGAGCACCGACATCTCGTAGTTCATGCGGACGATCTGCTGTAATGACAATTAACGGTACCCGTGACAATTTTGCTTCAACAATAGCAGGATAATAATTGGCAGCGGCCGTTCCCGACGTACACACGATTGCTACTGGTTCTTGCGTTGATTTTGCAATACCAAGTGCAAAGAAAGCCGCTGATCGTTCATCTACATTAATATGTACCTTTATATCAGGATGTTTCATCAACAACAAGCTAATTGGTGTTGAACGCGAACCAGGGCTGATTACCGCATGTTTGATTGTATGGGATAATTGATCGATAAAAGCAGCTGTATACGTTGTAAGCGTTTCTTTATATGTCATGAAGACACGCCTCCTAGCGCATTTAACATTGGTTGAAATTTAATTTTTGTTTCTTCATATTCTTCTTCAGGAACGGAATTCTTCACAACGCCACAGCCTGCAAACAATGAAGCTTCTTTTTCTTGCAGTAAAGCAGAGCGAATTCCAACAGCAAACTCTCCATTTCCGTATGCATCAACCCAGCCAATTGGTGCGGAATACATGCCTCTTTCTAAACTTTCATGTTGACGTATCCATTCCACCGCTTGTTGTTTCGGTAAACCACCTAAAGCAGGTGTAGGATGCAGTTTATTCACTAAACGGAAAATAGAAATGTCTTGCTTACATTGTGCTGTCACCGGTGTATATAAATGTTGAATATGCTTTATTTTCATTAGAATCGGTTTATTCGGAACATTCACTTCATAACATTCCGATTCTAATGCATTTTGAATCATTGAAACAACATATTGATGTTCCATGACATTCTTCGGATCATGAAGTAAATATTGCCCTAACTCGTCATCCTCTTCTTTTGTCTTTCCTCTGGCTATGGAGCCAGCTAAACAAGTAGATAAAACCTGTGTCTCTTCTTTCTTAACGAGCCTTTCTGGAGAAGCTCCAATGAAACAATCTTTGTCTACTTCCAAACTGTAAATATAACTCGTCGGCTGTTCCTCTAATAAACGTGCAAGTACAGCCTCAGACTGCACAGGCTGCTCAAATGTCAGGCGCATCTCTCTTGCCAAGACGATTTTATCGATGGACGTGCTAGTAATCGTTTCTACTGCTTGCGCCACCTGCTGTTTCCAACTTTCCGGCTGTATCTCTTGCTTCTCTACGCACACATTTGCATGTAACACAATAGGTTCCTTTTTACTCTCATGAAGTAATTGTTCACCATTTTTGACGATATCCACACAATGCTTCAAGTTGCTGCCCGGTGTACATAGAATATTCGTTGTCAAATACGTACAATTATTCTGCACAGTAACCATATACTGTGGCACATAAAAAAAGTTATCGCCAAACTTCTTCCATAGTATGGAGCTACTTTTTTCATGGTCAAATGAAAGTCCCCCGAACATGATTGGTCCCGAAGCAGGTTGTGCATCATCACCAATAATAACACTGCCTGTCAGCAAAGACTTCCAATGTTCTTCTATCTTTTCAAATCTATTTTGATCAGCGCCTAATTGGACTATATCCACTTTGCCTAATCCGACAAGGACTGTGTCATGAGACGCATCTTGCCAAAAAAAGCGCTCACCAAAGAAATACTCTCTTCCTACGCTATAAAAAGAAAGGGGGCTTAAAGCATGCGTTTTCGCTACATTACTAAACAGTATGGAAGAATTTGTTTCATTTGCTTGACGCAAAGCTTTTTGCAAGCCTTCTAGAAGTTGTGTTTCAAGTACGATAGCCATATTGATTCCCCCTTTTTGTTCATGTCGTACATCTTCAAACCTATTTAAAGATACACTTCTTAATCGAATTGTGTCAACGAACTCGACTAGTGAATTTACAAACTTTACTAGTTATTATTTTTCTGAAATACCACTTATATATTCTATTATATTTTATATTTAGAATTATCACTAGATTATAAATTGATTGACAGTAATCCTGTCTTTTTCTACACTTAATTTGTAAAGAAATGTTCACATAGCTCTCTTTACACGCCATTATTTCTTTTAGGGGAGAATCAACCATTCATGCAAACTTCAATTGATACAAATTCAACACCACATTCGCAAAAGAAGCCGAAGTGGAAAGTATGGTGGAAGCTAACACGCCCCCATACCCTATCAGCTTCATTTGCTCCTGTCTTTATTGGGACGGCACTTGCCCTGCTAGATGGTCATATAAATTGGCTCCTTTTCTGTGCAATGATGATTGCGACACTCATCATTCAAGCAGCAACTAACATGTTTAATGAATACTATGATTTCGTTAGCGGGTTGGACACTGAGCACTCGGTCGGCATTGGCGGTGCCATTGTCCGTGACGGGGTTTCACCAAAAAAAGTACTCACGGTTGCTTTCACACTATATGCCATAGCAATCTTGATTGGGGTCTATATATGTATGTCTTCATCTTGGTGGCTTGCTGCAGTCGGATTGATTAGTATGGCAGTCGGTTATTTGTACAACGGTGGACCATATCCGATTTCTTATACACCTTTTGGTGAATTATTTGCCGGTCTGTTCATGGGCATGTTTATTATCTTAATTTCGTTCTTTATCCAAACAGGCTATGTATCTTTCCACTCGGTTCTTGTGTCGACACCGATTGCCATTCTTGTTGGGGCTATCTTACTGTCGAACAGTATTCGAGATATCGAGGAAGATACTGAAGCAGGGCGTCGAACATTGGCCATTCTTTTAGGAAAAAAGAATGCGATTTACTTTTTAGCTGGCATGTTCGCTACATCATATGTATGGGTAGTTGCTCTAATTATTACGGGCATCCTTACGCCGTGGGCATTAATTGTTTTCTTCAGTGTCGCTTATCCAAAGAAAGCCGTATCCGTGTTCCACAGTAAGCATACACCTAAAGAAATGGGTCCTGCTATGAAAGCAACAGCACAAACAAATAAAATCTTCGGTTTATTATTGGCACTTGGCCTTTTGATTGGTTATTTTTTATAATGTATTGCACTACTTTCAGAAGAGATGTTATTTAGACATCTCTTTTTTTCGTAACTTCATCAAAAAACACCCTTCTGTACGGATTTTTAGGCTCAGCTGACTTTCTCACTATCCTTTTGTCTAAACATGTACCAAGTACATGATAAGCTAGCATGATTTTCTCAATGCTGTTCATACTAAGATAAGACTTATAAAGTGCACAAACAATCAGGGATAGCAAGGCAGTTGATCGGCGACGATGTTTCTGTCCTTACATCCAGGATAAAGGAGGTTGATGGAACTTGATAACTCCATCTCAAATGAAGACCCTTAAGGAGCAGTTATTGCAATTAGAAAAGCAGTTTCGTCACGTTATTGAAGAAACGGATATTGATGAAAATGAGGATAGTTTAACGGACTCAGTGGACGAATTATCTTCTTATGATAACCACCCGGCTGATTTAGGAACTGAACTGTTTGAGCGTGAAAAAGACCGTGCGATTGGTGTCCAAATACAAAGTGATTTATCAAAAGTACAAAATGCATTACAAGCCATTCAAGCAGGCACATATGGAAAGTGTAAAGTATGTGGCATAGATATCCCGTACGAACGATTAGAAGTCATTCCTTATACTCTTTATTGTGTGCACCATACACCTGAACAGCATATAGCAACGGATCGCCCGGTTGAAGAAGAGATTTTTTCTCCGCCATTAGCAAATTCCTTCAAGATGATACGCAATCCATATATTCGTGATAGCCTTGATACCTTTCAGGAAGTTGCTCGTTATGGAACCTCAGAATCCCCTGCCGATTTCACAGGTGATCATGCAGAATTCAATAATCTATATGACGATGCGGAAGATTTAGATGGTTTTACAGAAGATATTGAGACTTTCATAGCAACAGACATCACAGGAAAAGAAGTATTTATTGTACCTTCTGAAAAACAGGAAATGTATGAACAACAACTGGACGATGAAGGATTAGAAGCACCATTCGGTGATGTCCATTATCATAAAACTGATGGCTATGAAGAGAAATGAACAAACGTTATTAATCATATAAAAGTCAATAAATTTCTATGGAAAGACAAAATAAAAAAAGCATGTAGATTCTAGTCTACATGC
>JBJEFL010000243.1:1520-5270 GCA_051873995.1 Bacillus sp. (in: firmicutes) | reverse complement strand
GTGTATGAATGAATCGGATTATTATACAGTTCATGGCTTTCGGCCAGTTCTACTATACGTCCCCGATACATAACGCCAATCCGATCGCTGATATATTTCACCATAGACAAATCATGGGCTATAAATAAATACGTTAATCCTTTCTCCTTTTGAAGCTTCTTTAACAGATTGACAATTTGCGCTTGTATTGAAACATCCAATGCGGAAATCGGCTCATCAGCTATGATAAACTCCGGTTCAACCGCAAGAGCTCGGGCAATACCAATCCGTTGCCTTTGTCCTCCGCTAAATTCATGAGGATAGCGATTAGCATGCTCCTTGCTGAGACCTACTGTTTCTAGTAATTCAAATACTTTCTCGTCACGCTTTTTTTCCGGGACACCGTGAATCTGTAAACCTTCACCAATAATGTCTCTTACTTTCATGCGCGGATTAAGCGAGGAATAAGGATCTTGAAAGATCATTTGTATTTTTCTATTAAAATGAAGTGAGGCTTCACGTTTTTTAATAGTATGTATATCTTGCCCATCATAAAGAATTTGACCGTCGGTGGACTGATGCAATCGAATAATCGAACGACCCGTCGTAGATTTGCCGCAGCCAGATTCACCTACTAATCCGAAAATCTCTCCTTTAAAAATATCAAAACTTATGCCATCTACAGCTTTTATAACATTATTTTTGTTGAGCTTAAAATGTTGTTTTAAATTTTTTACTTCTAATAGTTTTGCAGGCGGCTTCGAATTATCCAAACGTAAATTAGACTTCCTATTCTTTTGAATAGTTGGTTTTTCTATTTTCGGCGCCTGTTCGTGCAAAAGCCATGTAGCTGCATAGTGGGTTTCTGAAACTTTAAACATCGGAGGCGCTTCAATAAAATCTATTTTCAAAGCCTGTGCGTTTCGTTCTGCAAAAGCATCTCCTTTGGGAGGATACAACAAATTCGGCGGACTGCCAGGAATGGTATATAAAGATTCATCGGATGTTTCAAGATTCGGCATAGCTGCTAACAAGCCCCACGTATATGGGTGTCTTGCATCATAAAACACCTCATCTGCAGTACCGATTTCAATCATTCCCCCTGCGTACATGACGGCTACTCGATCGGCCATCTTGGCAACCACACCTAAATCATGTGTAATAAAAATGATTGATAAGTCCATTTTCTTCTGCAAATCTTGCAGCAACTCTAAAATCTGAGATTGAATTGAAACGTCCAGTGCCGTTGTCGGTTCATCAGCAATCAGTATTTTCGGGTTACTTGCTAAAGCAATCGCGATGACAATACGCTGACGCATACCGCCTGAAAATTGATGCGGGTATTGTTTAAGTCTTGCTTCTGTATGAGAAATTCCAACAAGCTGCAATAATTCCGCTGCCCGTCTTCTCGCTTCACGTATATTCATTTTTTGATGTTTGCGCAAATTTTCGATAATTTGAGAACCAATCGTCATCGTCGGATTTAATGCTGTCATAGGGTCTTGAAATACCATCGAGATGCCGGCCCCCCGAACTTTTTGCATTTCTTTCTCCGTCACTGTTGTTAAGTCTTTCCCCTCGAAAAGGATTTCTCCCGATTTAATACGTGTATTTGATGCGGGATTTAAGCGCATTAATGTTTTGGCTGTCACTGATTTCCCAGACCCGGATTCACCGACAATTGCCAATACCTCACCCTTTTTCAAAGAAAAGGATACCCCTCGGACAGCCTGAACCTCACCAGCATATGTATCAAATGAAACATGCAAGTTTTTCACTTCCAAAATATTCTCCATTGTTCAATCCCCCTACTTACGCATTTTCGGATCAAAGGCATCGCGAAGACCATCACCTAATAAATTGAAACTAATCATGATAAAACTGATGACGATAGACGAAGCGACCATGCCATGCGGGTATATTCGAATCAGTTTGTACGAACCATTTACGATTGTTCCCAATGAAGCTGTTGGCGGCTGTAAGCCTAAGCCTATAAAGCTCAGCAATGCTTCCGTAAAAATAGCGCCCGGAATAGTGAATGTTGTCGCTACAATAATTGGACCAAGGATATTCGGCAGTATATGTCTCCAAATTAAACGTTGGTTGCTGGCACCTAATGTTCTTGAAGCAAGAATAAATTCCTGTCCCTTTAATTTTAATGTCTGCCCCCGAACAATCCTTGCCATTCCAATCCACCCGGCGATAACCATAGCAAGTGTAATGGACATAATTCCTGGTTTTAAAACCAGAATTAACATGATATTAATAATCAGACCTGGAATACCAACGAGTATCTCAACAAAGCGTTGCATGACATTATCTAAACGTCCCCCATAAAATCCTGAAACAGAGCCATATATAACACCAATCATCAAGTCGATTGTAGTTGCTAAAAAGGCAATGTACAGAGAGATTCTTGTCCCTTCCCAAATTCTCGTCCAGTAATCACGGCCCAGTTCGTCTGTACCAAACCAAAAGTATTCATCAACCCCTTTTTCCTCATATTTATTGATACCTCGTATATCAACACCGTCAAAAGGTAAAAAAGGAATGTTCTCAAGTCCCTGTATACGCGGCGGGAAATTTGCCCGGTGCAAATCTTGATCATCCACTCCATGGCTGTTCATAAACGGACCAAAAATCGCTAAAAAAATGATAAGCAAAATAATAAACAAACCGACGAGGGCCCCTTTATTTTTTCGCAAGCGAATCCAAGCATCTCTCCAAAATGACTGTGTTTCCCCCTGAATGAGCTCCTGTTTATCCGGACGCTCTTCGGCCAGCTGGAATAAATCATGAGAATATTGTTTTTGAAAATTACTTTTCCCCATTTTTCCCACCTCCAGCTAAGCGAATTCTCGGATCAATAAAACCGTATAAAATATCAACAACTAATACTACTCCAATAAAAAGTACCGCATAAAAAATGGTCGTACCCATAATGACCGGATAGTCATTCGACAAAATCGAAGATACAAATTGCTCCCCTAGCCCAGGTACACTAAAAATCTTTTCAATGACAAGCGAACCGGTCATCATACTTACCACAAGCGGACCGATTATTGTGACGATCGGAATCAATGTATTCCGAAATCCATGCTTTAAAATAATCGATACATTTGATAAGCCCTTTGCTTTAGCCGTTGTAATATATTCCTGTCCGAGTACATCAAGCATTTCCATACGCGTATATCTTGCAATGGTTGCGATAACACCTACAGATAAAGCAATTGTCGGCATGATTGAATACTTGAACCCTCCCCAAAAAGCGATTGGCAGCCACTGTAATTTAACACCGATCCAATATTGCAAAAATGCGGCAAATACAAAGGAAGGTATGGAAATTCCAAGTACGGAGATGAGCATAGCACTATAATCAATAATGCTGTTATGGCGCAGTGCAGCAATGACCCCTAACAATAAGCCGATGACTGTTCCAACAATAATGGCCTGTATTCCAAGTACAGCTGAGGCCCCTATTCGCTCACTGATAATTTTGGTAACAGGACGATTATCCAATTGGAAGCTAACACCCAAATCTCCTTGTACCAAATTTTTTAAATACGTTACATATCGTATAGCTACAGGTTGATCTAAACCGTATTTTTCATATAAAAGTTCTTTTTGAGCCAAAGGCATTCTTTGGTCATTAAATGGTGAACCCGGAAGTGTTTCCATTAGTACAAATGAAAGAGAAATAATAATAAATAATGTAACAAACATATATCCGATTCTCTCGAAAATATAGCGCAGCATTTCCAACACCCCAAT
>JBJEFL010000243.1:0-1420 GCA_051873995.1 Bacillus sp. (in: firmicutes) | reverse complement strand
AAAGGCATCCATTTACTGCAACAAATTGGTCCTATTGGTGTTGGTGCTCGTAATCTGAAAGAATGTTTACTTCTCCAAATACAATATACTTTTCCTGAAGAAAAATTAGCTAGAACTTTAGTTGAACATTATTTGCCTTTGCTAGCTGAACAAAAATGGCTAGCGATTGCATCAAAGATGAATCTCTCCTTAACTAAGGTTAAAGAACTATATCAATTTATAAAATGTTTAAATCCAAGGCCATGCGACACTCCTGATTCACATCCTATTAATCCTGTCATCCCAGATATCATTACAGAAAAGAAAGATGGGGCTATTCATTTTCATCTTAACGATTGGTATCTCCCCAAAATTAAATTAAATGATTATTATTCTGCTTTTTATACAACGAAATGTGAGACTTCCAAATATATTCAGCAGCACTATCGAAACTATGAATGGCTTTTAAGTAGCATCGAACAGAGGCGTAACACTATTATCAAAATTATGGAAGTCATTATCAAAAAGCAAGAAGCATTCTTTCATCACGGCTTTCTGTTTTTACAGCCACTTTTGTTAAAACAAGTAGCTGCAACAATAGGTATGCATGAATCAACTGTTAGTAGAGCAACCAAAAACAAAATGATTCAAACCCCATTTGGTACATTTAGTCTCCGGACCTTATTTTCAACAAAATTAGACATTTCTAACGGAGAAAGCGTTTCTCAAACAAAAGTAAAGACACTACTCCAACAAATCATTGCAACTGAGAATAAAGCGAAGCCGTATTCCGATCAAAAGATAGCAGATTATTTAAACGCTGAAAAAGGGATTAAAGTCTCCAGAAGAACAATTAACAAATATCGTGATGAGTTAAAGATTCCTTCCGCTTTTGAGAGAAAAGTAATTCCAATAGAGTAGTATAAACTCAGATATTATATACGGCGTCTAAAAAATTATACATATCAAAAATATTAGACACTTCAGAAAGGTGTTGGTAGCAGATGAATCAAGATTTGCTTTACAAGCTAATTGAAAAAAACTTTATTTTTGTAGCCTCCCCCCTCAATAGCAAGATCACAAAAAAAATTTCTCAAACAAATTCGGAGCAAAAAGTATTTATGCTCGAGAAAGAAAAGCCATTTTTCATTGAACAAACCACAGAAGAAGATACATATCATTGCATTCCTTGCGCAGTCGTGTCGATAACGGATTCGATTTCTGAAATACTAACTGAATTGACGCGCTATCCATATGTGTTGTTTACTAACTTAGACAGCGAATATATAGGCTATACAACGTATCATTCCTTTTATCACAAGCTATTGTGTGAATACGAACAAATGGATGCTTACCTGAATACGATTTTAAATACCATTGAAGGCTCTTGTATCGTTATCAATCAGCAACAAGATGTACTTTATTGGACATATGGTGCAGA
>JBJEFL010000242.1:0-26922 GCA_051873995.1 Bacillus sp. (in: firmicutes) | reverse complement strand
AAAAAACCAATGGCTTACACCATTGGTTTTCTCAGACTGTTGAAAAGAAGGTTTCTCGACAACCTAAAAAATCACATTACTGTTTTAACAACTGTATCAACTCTTCATTTTCATATTCAACAGCATAATCATATGCCGTCATTCCATATATATCTTCTAATGTCGGTGTTGCTCCGTTTTCCAGTAAAAAAGCGGCCATTTCTACATCTTCGTTAAAAACAGCAATCATTAACGGTGAATACCCTTCATAATCGCATAAATTTAAGTCACTACCCTCTTCCACCAACAATTGCGCTGCCTCATTTTCTCCAAACCATAAAGCCCAATGCAGAGCGGAAGAGCCTTCTTCATCCATAACATCAATATCTGCTCCATTCTGTAATTCCGCTTGAATTGTTTCTGTATCTCCCTCCATGGCAGCTTCCATCAAGGTCGTCATATCTGCTGTGAATAGCGACATTAACCAAAAAACACCTGCAAAGATGGCTACAACAAAGAAAGAAATGGCCATTGCAACAACGGAATACCATTTGCGTTCTTTATACAGTTCAACTTGAGTTGGATCTTCCCAATGTTTCAAGGCATTCATTCTTTTCGGTAAATGAGGGTGCGATGAAACCACTTCACTCAACCATAAGAAAAAACCGCGCTCTTCTTCAAGCTGCGCCAAATAAGCCTCTTGATTGACTTGGTGTTGCAGTTTTTTACCAACCGCAAGAAGCGTCAATGCATTTTGTGCCGTTTCCATATTGTTACTATAGTAAGCTGCATAACGATCGCATGTATACTCACATGCACGTTGATATGCTTCCCCAAGAAACGGAATCCACATTGCCGGTAAAATGATCATATTCAACAAAACATGCCTGCGTTTCACATGTGCAAATTCATGCGCTAATACAAACAGTAATTCATCCTCTTGGTTACTCTCAATCAAATCGAAAATATCAGAATAAATGACGACCATATCTTTTCGAAAAAAGCGGGATGCAAAAGCATTTAAAATGCCATTACTCTCTTGAATATAAATAGAAGGAACTGTTGTAAGACCCATCCTCCCGGCCAGCTCAACCGCTTTTCCATATGCATCCGGAAATTGTTTCGTAGAAATCCGTACTGCATTTCTACGAATGTGAGCCATATTCAAGGCATGAAACACATAGGATAGCACACCAAAAAACACAATAATAATAGCAGCCCATAAAGAAAAGAACATGCTTGCATAAACCGCAACACTTACAATAAGAGAAAGGATAAAATACATTTTCTCTTTGTTATGTACTAAATTATCATTCTCATTTTTACTCATTGAATACTCCTCGATTGTTTCTTTATCTACAACATAGTATAAACATTGGCCCATTTGCATCAAATGAACAAAATTTAACTTAAAAGTGTATAAACCCCATACTTTTCGACATACAATAAATTCAACAGGTATAATTTATAAAATTCTCTCAATATAATAGCTTTTTACAGCAAATACCTGTACAATAGTTATATACATAAGGGTTCATCTTGAAAGTCTAATGATGAAACTCTTAATTCTATTCCGTTATAGGAAGAAGGAGATGTATGCTCTTCAAAATCACATTGCTTTATTCTTAGCAGTTTGTAGCTGTCGTTTTAGCATTTGCAGTTATTACTACCCGGGATTGTTTCGGCAAGTATGTACTAGAACGCGAAACTCCATCCTGTGGACTAACAAAGAATAGGGAGTGGTTTTTTGAAACCTTCAACCGATAGGATGTTAACTCGTATTAAGTCAGTTTATATGTTCATCAAACAGAACGGGACTGTCACAACGCAGGACATCGTAGAAGAATTTGGCATCACTCCACGCACAATTCAACGTGATTTGAACGTACTCGCTTATAACGATTTAGTGACGAGTCCTTCTCGCGGTCATTGGAAAGCAACAAGTAAAAAAGTAAGGCTTTCCTCATAAAATGAAATATTTTTATTCCTCACTTAATTAAAACAGGTTGATTCGAGAAAGCTCTATTGCCACTCTCAAATCAACCTTTCTTTTGTTTATCGAAAGATTCGTTTATTAATCTTTCTTCTCATATTCCACCAAGCCTTTTAACTCCTCATCCGTCAATTCACGGTATTCTCCCAGCTCAAGCGTCTCATCCAGAACAAGATCAGCCATCGTCAAACGTTTTAGATATGTCACTTTTTTACCGACCGCTTCGAACATTCTCTTTACTTGATGAAATTTCCCTTCCGTTATCGTCAACTCGATTTCAGAAACAGAACCTGATTTCATAATTTCTAAATCACCTGGTTTTGTATGATAACCGTCGTCCAATGTCACACCTTGTTTGAATGCTTCAATATCAGATTCTGTCACTTCTCCTTGGATAATGGCAAAGTACTTCTTCGGCACATGTTTTTTCGGACTTAGCAGACGATGAGCCAGCTGTCCATCATTCGTCAACAATAATAGCCCTTCCGTATCCTTATCCAAACGCCCAACAGGAAACGGTTCAAAAATTTGATCTTCTTCCTGTAAAATATCAACAACTGTTTCCTGACGGTCGTCCTCTGTTGCAGACAAAATGCCAGGTGGCTTATTCATCATCAAATAAATAAATTCCCTGTATTCCACTTCTTCCCCATGAACAGTTACCACTTGGCTATCCGGATTTACATGCTGCTTTGCATCCTTAATTGCTACACCATCTACTTTCACAGCACCTGATTTCAATAATTTTTTTACCTCTTTTCGACTGCCATAACCACTATTGGCTAACATTTTATCAATTCTCATTTTTACATAAGCTCCTTTAAGAAGAAACCTTGCCACAAAAGACAAGGTTTCATTTATCACATAAATTATGTTCTATTAAGGATGAATTCCCTATAAAAATTTCCTTTTAAACCGATATTGTCTATAAAGATAACTTTATATCGGCAAGAGATGCACAGACATCCACTTTATTATAATCCTATTTTCTTTTGCAAACGGTAAATGCGGTCACCGAACAAACGATGGGCCAACTTCGATTTCATCGAAAAGGCAAAATACACTAGTGCACCCACAGCGGCTCCAACGATAATTAACGGAAAGGCTTGAAGGCGATTTGTACCATCTAAGAAGAATGACATACCGCCAAGTACAAGCTTAACACAAATAGCCATTACAGCCGTGAAAATGCACATTAACAATGTCCGTTTAAACACCACATTATATTTAAAGCCTGTAAAGTAGTGAATAACATATAAGTTGATGGCCGTTGCCACCAAATACCCTAAGGTAGTGGCATAAACAGATCCTTCCGTCTCAAACATTTGAATAAACGGAATGTTTAACACTAACTTGACTAAGATACCAACAAGCAAACTTAACACGGTGAATTTCTGTTGATTGATCCCTTGTAAAACAGCTGCCGTCACAGAAAATCCGGCAAATAAAACAGCCGTTGGTGCGTAAACCTGTAAAATATGAACACCTAATGCATCATAGCCATAGAAAATTGTATAAATAGGCTCTGCCAACAAAGACATACCAAAAACCGCTGGCAAAGTTAAAAACATTAACACTTGAAAAGCTTGGTTCAGCTGATGGGTATATTCTCTCTCATTATCCTCAACAAACGCTTTGGTTACTGAAGGTACAATGGCCATCGCAAAACCGGTCGCCAAAGTCATCGGGATAATAACCAATTTCTGTGCATAGACATTCAGAATAGCCAATGAATCTTCCGCTTGTCCACCCAGACCGATTGCTGCCATTGCTTTATTGAAAGTCACCTGATCAACAAATTGAAATAACGACATCGCAATACCGACAAAAACAAACGGAATGGAGTAAAGAATAATTTCCTTATACATATCTAATAAAGAAACTTGGACCGTCCCTTTATCCATCAATAATTGCTTTTCAAATTCCGGCTTTTTCTTTTTCCAATTCCATAGTAGGATGAACATGCTGCCGATTGCACCGATAAATGCTGCAAATGTCGCGACACTGATGGCTTTCACAACATCGCCATCCATAAAGTACATGACAACAAATGCCCCACCCAGCAGGACAATAATTCGAACTAGTTGTTCCACAACCATTGAAACAGATGTCGGCGCCATGGATTCATTACCTTGAAAATACCCTCTCATCAAGCTCATCACCGGAATAAGAATGAGGGCAAAGCTGACTGCTCTCATAACCGTCACAATGTCTTCCACAGGCATTCCATCTGGATTACTCATCATGCCCGCCAATGCCGGAGCTGATAGATAGAATACAAGAAACGCAAGAAAGCCCGTTGCCATCATCAGTTTCAGGCTGGCTTTAAACAATCTTTGTCCGACTGCATATTCCCCCATCGCATTGTATTTCGCGACATATTTAGAGACCGCCAAAGGCAAACCGCCTGTCGCCAGACTAATAAAAATCGAATAAGGGACATAGGCATACTGGTATAAAGCAAAGCCATCCTTCCCTACAATCGCATTAAATGGAATAACATAAAATAATCCCAGTACCTTCGACAACACCATACCGAGCGTTAAAATAAAGGTACCTTTCAACAATTTAGATGACATATAATCCCTCTTTACTAATAGTCACTTATTTCACATGTTTTTAATCTTACCACATTTCATTAGAAAACCTATAACCAGTTTTCATCATCCGCCAGATGAATGGTTAACTTGTTTATAAAAAGCCAGTACTTTTCTACTGCATTTTTCTATTTTATCAACTATTTTTATATATAACAAAATTACTTTATAATAAAAACATAAAAATTTTTAGTTGGTGAAAAAATGAAATTTGATGTTATCGTCATTGGCGGGGGACCGTCTGGATTAATGGCTGCCATCGCAGCTGGAGAAAAAGGAGCAAAAGTGCTTCTTATCGAAAAAGGAGATAAACTTGGCCGAAAACTGGCCATCTCAGGAGGCGGGCGCTGTAACGTTACAAATAACCTGCCGATTGATGAAATTATTAAACATATCCCAGGAAACGGACGCTTCTTACATAGCGCCTTTTCAATCTTTAATAACAAAGATATCATTATGTTCTTCGAAAAACTGGGTGTTGCCCTAAAAGAAGAAGACCATGGCCGTATGTTCCCTGTTTCTAATCAATCTTCGACCGTTGTAAATGCCATGGTTGAGCAATTACACAAATATCACGTCAAAGTCATAAAAAATACGGCTGTCAAAGACATTATTTACAACGACAATCAGGTTACTGGTGTTTTATTGAAAGATGGACAAACATTTGAATGCAAAACAGCTGTCCTTGCAGTGGGTGGTAAATCCGTACCGCAAACCGGTTCAACCGGCGATGGTTACGCATGGGCACAAAAAGCGGGGCACACCATTACCGAACTGTACCCGACAGAAGTTCCTTTAACTTCTAACGAACCGTTTATTATGCGTAAAACATTACAAGGTCTCTCTTTGCGAGATGTTGAATTGAGCGTATTAAATCCAAAAGGGAAAGCGCTCATCACGCATAAAATGGATATGATTTTCACTCACTTCGGCATCAGTGGTCCGGCTGTCCTTCGTTGCAGCCAATTCGTTGTCAAAGCGATGAAAAAATGGAATCTAAAAACAGTTACGATGAAACTCGATCATTTCCCCGATTTTAATCAAGAAGAGCTATTTCAAAAATTCAATGTCCAAATAAAAGAAGACGGTAAAAAAGCCATCAAAAATATACTCAAAGGCGAAATGCCGGAACGCTATTTACAATTTTTATTAGAACAAGCGACTATTGACGAAAATGCGCAAGGGCACTCTATTTCTCACGAAAGATTACGCTCGTTCGTAGAACTTTGCAAAGGATTTACTTTCACTGTCAACGGAACCCTCTCTTTAGAAAAAGCATTCGTAACAGGTGGCGGGGTGTCTGTGAAAGAAATTCATCCAAAGGAAATGAGCTCCAAATTAATGAGCGGCTTATACTTCTGCGGAGAAATACTCGATATTCACGGATACACAGGCGGCTATAATATTACTTCTGCCCTCGTGACAGGACGTTTGGCAGGACTAAATGCTGCAGCATACTGCCGAAGCTAATCTTCATTTTTATGCAAACAGGCCTGTTCAAATAAACTGGCCTGTTTGTTTTTCTGATTTAGGAACGATAGATAACCATCGCAGAGAAGCAATATACTTGCTCATCCTCGTCACCGGTCGCAGCCACATCAAATTTGATGTCTATCAGCTGCTGTTCGGTAATTCCTTTTAAAAAATCATTTATGTCTTTTTCTAGATCTTTTTCATGCTCATGGTCAAATACTTTTACTTTAATCAAGACCAACCACTCCTTTTCTCTACTATAGCCACTATTTTTAAACTATAGACAGAAAAGTAAAACTATTAATCCTGCTCTCCACTCCAATTATTCATGCCATCAACCATATTAATTGCGTCGATTCCATTTGCGAGTAAATAACGGCATACTTTCTCACTCCTTATTCCTCCAGCACAAATAATAATATAAGACTGGTCCTTCCGAAAATGCTGCATCTGCTCCGGAATTGCATTCATCGGAATGTGAATCGCACTGGGAATTTTCCCAGTCACTACTTCAAAGTCCTCCCGTACATCTATCAAATTAAGTTTTTGTCCTTCTTCAAGCCTACACCTAACTTCTTCAGCTCTAATCTCTTTTAAATCCCCCATCTTTGCTCGCTCCTTTTTATTTATGTTTTCTCTTTATATTTTATTAGGAATGACTATAAAATGCATCTTTCAACATTTCAGCCAGATAATACACAAAGTTATCATATAATTCAAACTATTCAAGTTATATATCGACATGAAATATATCCATTTTACACAAATAGTTCTTTATCTTCATTTTCTATTATATATTAACTGGCATTTATTGGGATATATTACAAAAAACCTATCTTTACCCCAAAACTCCTCTACAGCATTTCAATTCAATCATGCCAAAAACTTTTCATAACTCTCCTTCATTTCCAAAAATCGAGCCCAAAACAAAAAAGCAGGGACCTAAAAAGGCCCCTGCTCAGTTTTTAATTCGCAACGATATTCACTAATTTACCAGGGACAGCAATGACTTTACGAATAGTCTTACCATCAATTTGCTCTTTCACAGCATGATCATCCATAGCAATTTCTTCAAGCTTTTCACGTGTCGCATCAGCCGGCACCATTAGTTTCGCTTTCACTTTACCGTTGATTTGAACAACGATTTCCACTTCTGCATCCACTAATTTCGCTTCATCATACGCAGGCCATGCTGCATATGCAATCGACTCTTCGTGACCAAGTTTGCTCCATAATTCTTCCGCAATGTGAGGAACGATTGGTGAAATCATTTTCACGAAGCCTTCAATATAATCTTTCGGCAACGTTTCTGCTTTATAGGCATCATTGATAAATACCATCAATTGTGAAATAGCTGTATTGAAACGAAGTGCTTCGAAGTCTTCCGTTACTTTTTTCACTGTTTGATGATAAACTTTTTCTAATTTGCCGCTATCATCCGTATCGACTAACTTAGATGTCATATTTCCGTTCTCATCAACGAGTAAGCGCCAAATACGATCTAAGAATCGACGAGATCCATCTAAGCCGTTCGTTGACCAAGCAATTGAAGCATCAAGTGGTCCCATGAACATTTCATATAGACGTAGTGTATCTGCACCATGGCTTTCGACGATATCATCCGGATTTACGACATTTCCTTTTGATTTACTCATTTTTTCATTATTTTCACCAAGAATCATACCTTGGTTAAATAACTTTTGGAACGGTTCCTTTGTTGGAACTACACCGATATCATATAAGAATTTATGCCAGAAACGAGCATACAGTAAGTGAAGGACAGCATGTTCTGCTCCACCGATATACATGTCTACTGGCAACCACTCTTTGATCTTTTCCGGACTTGCAATCGCCTCATTATTATGAGGGTCGATATAACGAAGGAAATACCAGCAGCTACCTGCCCATTGCGGCATTGTATTTGTTTCACGACGACCTTTACGACCATTCTTGTCAACAACATTTACCCATTCATCAATGTTGGCAAGTGGTGATTCACCAGTGCCTGATGGACGAATATTTGTTGTTTTTGGAAGCATCAATGGTAATTCTTCTACTGGTACAGTTGTGCTTGTGCCGTCTTCCCAATGAATGATTGGAATTGGTTCTCCCCAGTAACGTTGACGACTGAACAACCAATCACGTAAACGGTACGTAACCTTTTTCGTTCCGATTTCTTTTTCTTCTAACCAAGCGATCATTTTCGTAATGGCTTCTTCTTTATTTAAACCATCTAGGAAACCAGAATTAACGTGAACTCCATCACCAGTATACGCTTCCTCATCCACATTTCCGCCAGCTACAACTTCAATGATTGGCAGATTGAATTGCTTCGCAAACTCATGGTCACGCTCATCATGTGCAGGAACGGCCATAATTGCTCCAGATCCGTAGCTCATCAATACATAGTCAGCAATCCAAATCGGCATTTTTGCGCCATTTACCGGATTAATTGCATAAGCACCTGTAAATACCCCTGTTTTTTCTTTTGCCAAGTCTGTTCTTTCTAAGTCTGTTTTATTTGTCACTTTTTGAATGTATGCTTCCACTGCTTCTTTTTGCTCAGGAGTAGTAATTTTCTCAACCAAGTTATGTTCAGGAGCCAATACAGCATATGTTGCACCGAATAATGTATCAGGTCGAGTTGTAAATACTTCAAAAGTTTCATCGTGACCATCAATGGCAAACTTTACTTCCGCTCCTTCAGAACGCCCGATCCAGTTACGTTGCATTTCTTTAATGCTTTCTGGCCAATCTAATTCTTCTAAGTCTTCAATTAAACGATCGGCATACGCTGTAATTCTCAATACCCATTGTCTCATCGGACGACGTTCTACTGGATGTCCACCACGCTCACTTACACCATCAATGACTTCTTCATTCGCAAGCACAGTGCCTAGAGCTGGACACCAGTTCACAGCCACTTCATCTACATAAGCCAAACCTTTTTCATAAAGCTTCGTGAAAATCCATTGTGTCCACTTATAATAATTTGGATCTGTCGTATTGATTTCGCGATCCCAATCATAAGAGAAACCTAATGACTTGATTTGACGACGGAATGTATTGATATTTTTTTCCGTAAACTCTGCTGGGTCATTTCCTGTATCAAGCGCATATTGCTCGGCAGGTAATCCAAAAGCATCCCATCCCATTGGATGAAGAACGTTATAACCTTGCATTCGCTTCATACGAGAAAGAATATCCGTTGCTGTATAGCCCTCTGGATGCCCTACATGCAAACCTGCTCCAGACGGGTAAGGGAACATGTCTAAAGCATAAAATTTACGCTTTCCTTCGTCTTCTCTTGTTTTGAATGTTTTATTATTGTCCCAATAATGTTGCCATTTTTTCTCAATCTCTTGATGGTTGAAACTCATAAACTTTCCTCCTAAGTAAATATAACTCTTACGTATGCAAACGAATGATTGCATACCAACATTGATTTACATCGTATTATGTTCTTTTTTCTTTTAATAATAAAAAAAATCCCCTCATCCCTAATTAAGGGACGAGAGGATTGTCATTGAAATAATCTTCCCGCGGTACCACCCTAGTTGACGCTTGTGACGTCCCGCTCAAAAACTTATAACGCAGTTACACGTCAAACATTACTAGACTTCATGCTTGCTGCTCGAAGGCGAGTTCACATCAATCCTCTACTGACTTACACCAACCGTCAGCTCTCTGAAAGTAGTCTTAAATGTTACTATTCCTTTTCATCGCTTTTCTATTTAATTGAAACATTTCTGTTACTTGTTATTTTAGTAAATTTTATTGAAAATTGCAAGTTACCTTAGTATAAAGCCGTTTTCACTAATTTATACATAAATTATGATTTTGCTACAGACATTTCTACAGCTGTTTTCTCACGTAGAATTCTTTCATATATGAATGTTGTACCGATTGCTACAACAAATAAGCCCATCAAGACGATAAACATCATTTGCATGCCGTAGTGATCGACAAGAAATCCACCTAGCAATGGCCCCACCATTTTTCCTGCTGTGGCTGTGCTATTGACAATACCTTGATAAAACCCTTCCTTTCCGATAGGTGCCAGCTCTCCGGCAATAGTGGGAACTGCCGGCCAAACCAGCATCTCACCAACCGTTAAAATGAGCATTGCTGTTAAAAAACCAGCAAAATCAGTAGCAAATGCCGCAATCGCAAATGAACCGATAAAGATCAGCATACCAACAACCAATTGCAGATTTACTTTTTTCATAAACGAATAAATAAACTTATTCACCACTGGTTGCCCTAAGACAATCAGTGCACCGTTAATCGTCCAAAGCATACTATATTGCCTTAAGGAAACGCCTATTTCTTGCGTATAGGAAGAAATGGTAGAAGTCCATTGAACATAACCAATCCAACATAACAAATAGCCAATGCACAACGCTAATAAAGCGTACAGTTTACGATTACCATTAGTTTGTACTAAGTCCGTCTGTACTTTTTGAGCCCTGACGGCAGCATTCGCGATTTTCTTATAAAATAACAACACTAATAAAAAGAACAGTACATACATAAGAGCGTTGGCTATAAAAATATAGGCAAAAGAAAAGGAAGCAATAAAACCACCGAATGCAGAACCTAGCGCCACACCAAGATTTTGTGCAATATAGACTGCATTAAAAGCTTTTCGCCCTCCTTCTTTCCAAACTGTTCCGGCCATAGCGAACATCGACGGAAATATAATTCCCGCCCCAAAACCGATCAACATTAACCATAACACATAATGCGGCCACTGATGATAAAATGCCAAACCAACACTAGATGATAGAGCAATCATTGCTCCTGTTAAAATCGAGCGATAGCCGCCGATTTTATCAAATAAAATACCACCCAGTAAATTACCGATTACTGTTGCAAAAGCATTCGCCATAAGAACGAAACCAGCAACGGTTAACGATTTACCCAGATGGTCGTGTAAATAAATGGCATTCAATGGCCATAAAAAAGAGGAACCCGTCACATTAATGACCATTCCAATAACAATCAACCATAAACTTTTAGGCAATGATCTTCTGCCTCCCTACAATTAAATCTGAATCCCTACACAATTGTAGGGATTCAGATTTAATCTTTCAATGATTACAGATTCAAAAGAAACATGTAAAAATTGTCAGTTAATAGATAGAACGCTAACGCAGAATGTTCAAGTCATCGCATCAACAGATTATAAGCTTTTTATAGCTAAATCAGACATAAAATGACAATCGATAACTCCTATTTACAACAATCTTCTACTCGAAATTCCTTTTTTTACATTAATCGAGCAAATTTTTATAATTTTACGACAAAATATTGTAAGGTATAACCCTCTGTAATATAGTACAATTTGAAAAACAGACATCTTTACTATAACAGTTTTTTTACAAGTTAGCCTGATTTTTTATCTCTTTCATCACAAAAAGAGACAGGCATTATAGAAAGATTCTGAAGCACGATATTACATTATATTACAGATGGGGGAATTCACTATGGCAAACACAGCACGTGTAGTTGAACCAGTGCAAACACCAGAAGTCGACTACGATGCATTCGTGAAAATGGAATCATTTAATAAGCTCGTTAAACGAAAAAACGGATTTTTGTTCACAACGACTGTTTTATTTTTGATTGCTTATGCTTTATTACCAATTTTAGCGTTTACGGATGCTTTACAAGCAAAAGCAATTGGACAGATTACTTGGGTTTGGGTGTACTCATTATCTTTATTTCTTATGACAATCGTCCTTTGTACGCTTTATGTTAAGCGCGCACAAAAATTCGATAAAGAAGCTGCGGCAGTAATCGCCGAGTATCAACAGCAGAAAGGCGGCAGACGATGAATTTTACAACTATCGCATTTTTCGTAGGGATCGTTGGTTTAACATTACTTGTTACGTATGTTGCTGCCAAACGTACCTCTTCCGCTAATGATTTTTACACTGCAGGCGGCGGATTAACAGGCTGGCAGAATGGTTTGGCTATTGCAGGTGACTACTTATCAGCAGCAGCATTTCTCGGCGTTTCCGGCGCAATTGCCTTGACTGGATTTGACGGATTCTTCTTCTCAGTCGGTTATGTTGTAGCTAACCTTGTTCTTTTATACATTGTGGCAGAACCGATGCGTAATCTTGGTAAATATACACTTGCCGATATGTTGACGGCTCGTTTTAACGAAAAACGGATTCGCGGACTGGCAGCGACTTCAACCATTACGATTGTAATCCTATATATGATTGCCCAACTCGTAGGGGCAGGCGCACTGATTCAAATGCTTTTCGGAATCCCTTACTGGACAGCCGTTCTGATCGTAGGTGTCATGATGACAACATACGTATTATTCGGTGGCATGACCGCAACTTCATGGGTTCAAATCATTAAAGCATGTTTACTTTTATTCGGAACAGCACTCATATCTGTTCTTGTTTTCTGGCATTTCGATTTCAGCATCATGAAAATGTTTGATACAGCCGCAACTGTAACTGAACAGGGTGAAGACTTCTTAAATCCAGGCATTAAATATACAAGCACGATTGATTCTCTATCTATGATGATTGCACTTGTACTTGGAACAGCTGGTCTTCCACATATCTTAATGCGATTCTTTACTGTAAAAGATGCAAAGACAGCTCGTAAATCCATTACATGGACAACTTGGATTACAGCTATTTTCTTCTCATTAACAATCTTCCTTGGCTTCGGTGCTGCTGCATTCGTCGGTCAAGAAAATATTTTAGCAGCTAATCCAGGTGGAAACCTTGCTGCACCGCTACTTGCTGAATTCTTAGGCGGAAATGTACTTCTGTCATTCATTTCAGCTGTTGCATTCGCAACAATTCTTGCTGTAGTATCCGGTCTTGTATTGACAGGTGCATCGGCCATTTCTCATGATATTTATGGAGAAATCATCAAGGATGGTAAATTGACTGTCAAACAACAGCTTTTTGCAGCACGTACAGGATCGATCTCTATTGCAGTTCTTTCTATTTTACTTGCTCTTGGAGCGCAAACATTGAACGTATCATTCCTGGTATCATTCGCATTCTGTATTGGTGCATCAGCAAACTTACCTGTAATCCTTTACACAATTTATTGGAAGAAGTTTAACTCTAACGGGGCCATTATCGCCATGGCAACTGGTTTAATTTCTTGCCTAATCCTTGGCGCACTAGGACCGAACGTTTGGAATCCAGAAGCTGGAAAAGCCATTTTCGTCGGTACACCACTTGTTACATTATCTAATCCAGCCATCATCAGCGTTCCGCTTGGATTCCTTGCAGGATGGTTAGGATCCGTCTTGACACAAAGTAAAGCGAACCAAGCGAGCAATGAGCAAATCTATAATGAAATTCGCGTGAAAGCAAACACAGGTATCTCTGTTTCTGAAGTATCGCATTAATAGTGAGACTGGCATAAGTCTCTTAAATAAAAAGGTGGAGAAAAACGTCAAATTTTTCTCCACCTTTTTTGTCTATTAACGATCACCGCTGAATAAATCGAACACACGGCCTATTCCACCTTCATCTGAAGAGCCGCCTCGTGAAGGTGCCGCTGCGAACACACGGCTAGCTAGTCGACTGAATGGTAAAGATTGAATCCAAACTGTACCCGGTCCTCTTAGTGTAGCAAAGAATAAACCTTCCCCTCCAAATAAAGCCGTCTTGATGCCGCCAACTGCTTGGATATCGTAATCCACATCTTTTGTCATGGCAACTAAACAACCAGTGTCTACGCGTAACACTTCACCCGGAGCCAATTGCTTCTGGATAATTGTTCCACCTGCATGAACAAATGCCAATCCGTCCCCTTCAAGCTTTTGCATAATAAATCCTTCGCCACCGAAGAATCCCGCACCAATTTTGCGTTGGAATTCCACGCCCACACTGACACCTTTCGCCGCAGCTAGAAATGCATCTTTTTGACAAACGATTTTCCCGCCATGCTCGCTTAAATCCATTGGAATAATTTTCCCTGGATAAGGTGCAGCAAATGATACATGTTTCTTTCCCATACCTGTATTTGTAAAAGCTGTCATAAACAAGCTTTCACCTGTAATTACACGTTTCCCGGCAGAAAAAAGTTTTCCCATCAAGCCACTATTAGACGACTGATGAGACCCATCCCCAAAAATTGTTTCCATAGCAATGTCCTCATCCATCATCATTAAACTGCCCGCTTCTGCCACTACCGTCTCATTGGGGTCTAGCTCCACTTCCACAAATTGCATATCATCTCCGTAAAGTTTGTAATCAATTTCATGATTATTCATTCTGATTCCTCCCTCATTTCATATCTTTCATGCCTTTTGTACTTTATTACGTATTATTTCATACAAAGTTGCACTTTCTTTCATAAACTTTTGACGCTTTCCAAACATATGTAATATTTTTTCTTTCATACCCCGATGTTTCCTTAATACCTTAAAAAAAGACAATGTACACAGTTTCTGCACATTGTCTTTCTTTGATTAATGACGCAACAAAATCATCTCATGCTGCAATTGTTCGATTTGCATTTTCATCCGATTTAACTGCGCACGCTGTTGGTCATTGGAACTTTGAGCCATATGCTCAAGCTCATTAGCCGCCGTTTGTAATAGCTGTTGACTTTCTATATAGTGCGTATCATTGTAATGCTCTTGTTTTGCAGCCTCCGTATACTGCTCTTGTGCCAACCTTATCGCTTCCTCGCAGTTGTGCAAACAATTTTCAACGGACTGTCTTGTTGCCATCTTCAAGCAACCTCCCTTAACAACTATAGTGACTTTCTCTTTTATTTTGCGACGTACCTTCCACTTCTATTACTTAGAAAAAATGTGGAATTCTCCCCA
This sequence comes from Bacillus sp. (in: firmicutes), assembly GCA_051873995.1. Lineage (GTDB taxonomy): Bacteria > Bacillota > Bacilli > Bacillales > DSM-1321 > Bacillus_AD. Next base: position 12,053 of record JBJEFL010000242.1, on the reverse strand, counting down.
AAGACGTACAATGGCAAATAAGCGTTGTTTCATGTTACAATACTTTTTATGTCGAAGTTCTTACAATTAAGGAGGTTACTGACTTGAATCAGACTAACCCATTTCCATATGCAGCAGATGACAAAAGATATCACACATGGAATTATCATTTGCGCCAAACTTTTGGCCATAAAGTATTTAAAGTAGCATTAGACGGAGGATTTGACTGCCCTAACCGTGATGGCACAGTTGCTCACGGAGGTTGTACATTTTGCAGTATGGCCGGATCTGGTGACTTTGCCGGTAATCGCGTTGATCCGATTGAAATACAATTCGAAGAAATTAAAGGAAAAATGCATCAAAAATGGCGTGACGGTAAATATATGGCTTATTTCCAAGCTTATACGAATACACACGCACCTCTTGAAGTATTAAAGGAGAAGTTTGAGCCCGCTTTACAGCAAGAAGGCGTAATTGGCTTATCAATTGCAACACGTCCGGACTGTTTGCCAGATGATGTTGTAGAATATTTAGCGGAATTAAACGAAAGAACCTATTTATGGGTGGAACTCGGACTACAAACCGTCCATGAGAAAACAGCAAATATTATCAATCGCGCGCACGATTACGAAACATATGTAAAAGGCGTAGAAAAATTACGCAAACATAATATTCGTATTTGTACCCATATTATTAATGGTCTGCCTCTAGAAACAACCGATATGATGATGGAAACAGCTCGCGAAGTGGCAAAATTGGATGTTCAAGGAATTAAAATTCACCTTCTTCATTTATTAAAAGGAACAGCAATGGTTAAGCAATATGAAAAAGGTTTATTGCAATTCTTATCCTTTGAAGAGTACATCAAGCTTGTCGTTGACCAGTTAGAAATTCTGCCTCCAGAGATGATTGTTCACCGCATTACTGGAGATGGACCTATCGACCTGATGATTGGACCTATGTGGAGTGTCAATAAATGGGAAGTCCTCAATGCGATTGATGCAGAATTGAAACGCAGAAATAGTTGGCAAGGAAAGCTATACCAAGCTGGAGGGGTAACAAGTGAAGCTCGATAGAATCTTACCATTTGCTCGGCTTTTGGTAGAAAAAGCTGTCAGCGAAGGTGATTACGTAGTTGATGCAACGGCTGGTAATGGTCATGATACATTGTTTCTTACCAAACTAGTTGGTGAAGAGGGGCATGTGTTTTCCTTTGATATTCAAGAACAAGCCCTTAATGAAACAAAGAAACGCCTGCTCGCGCATCAAACTGATCATTTGGCTACATTATTTTTAAATAGTCATGACCAAATAAAAGCACTTCTGCCAGATGAATGTATCGGAAAAGTCACGGGTGCTATCTTTAATCTTGGCTATTTACCAGGGGGAGATAAGCAGATTGTTACTTTGTCTCATTCCACCATAGCTGCTATTGAGCAACTACTCGAAATTATGGCTGTGGAAGGAATCATTGTTCTCGTTGTTTACCATGGTCACCCGGAAGGCGCCATCGAAAAGGATGAGCTGATGAAATATGTCACTGCGATTCCGCAAGATAAAGCCCACGTACTTCATTATGGCTTTATGAATCAAGTGAACGCTCCTCCCTTTATTATCGCTATTGAAAAGAGATAAGAAAAGCTTACCATCTGTCTATCAGACAAAATGGTAAGCTTTTTATTTAAAAATAATTTCCTTCGTCATCCGATATTCGCTCGGCGTGATTCCTACATATTTCTTAAAAATACTGCTATAGTAATTCGGCGTGTTGAAACCTGTTTCCGCAGAAATTTGCTCAAATGTTTGATTAGTCCGGCGAATAAGCGGCAGTGATTTCAACAACCGAATAAATGTTACATATTCCACAAAGCTTCGGCCGGTTTCTCTTTTAAACATACGGCTAAAATACGTCGTGCTGAAATTTGTTAGCTCTGCACCCAAACTCATCGTAATGTTTTCTTGATAATGATTCGCTATATAATCAATTAACTTCAGTATACTTGGATTTTTGGTAATATCCTCAAAAAAACGTAACTGCAAATGCTTTACGGCCGGTAATCTCCTTGCCTTTCTAGCCTGTCCATATGAATGATGCAAAAGAAGAGGGTCTTGATAAATCTCCCCTATACCAAAATAAATTTGAATACTATATTCTGACTCCAATTTATGAATGACTTGTAACATATGATTTACACCTTCATCCCAATCCTTGAAGGAGGAATATTCATCTGGCACTCTCATTAAAATAAGCAAATTCTTCTCAAAAGGAAGAAAGGAAACATGAGACACACTTCTTGAAAATTGTTGTTTGACACACTTCTTAATCAATAGAGGAGCCGGCTCCTTCACCAATTCCACATTCTTGATAAACCCTTGAAGCAGCAACACAACATTCGGTATCATGCTTTTTGGGACAAAAGCACTTGCTTCAATCAACTCTTGCTCTGAAGAAATTTCTCCTCTCACCAAACTTCGCAAAAAAGCTTCTTGATAAGGCGTAATATCACTCTCCACAACTTGCTCGTATAAATCAGTGTAGGAAAGTGTCAGATTTTGCTTCTGAATGAAACTTTTCTTTAATTTTTTGGCAACTCTCATAAAATCATTCCGGTTGATTGGCTTCACAAGCAACGATTGCAATTTTAACTCTATAGCCAACGTCGAACTAAAGACAAGTTCTGTTGCAATAATGGGGATAATCATACATTCTTTATTTTTTCTCTGAATGCGACGAATCTTTATCCAATCAAACAGTTTCTCGATTTCCACAAAATATATATCAGCCATGCTTGCTTCCGATGAACAAATTACTTGATATTGCATTGACATAATTTCATCCAACCAGCTTTGCACATCTTGCTTTTCTCGTTCATTCGTCATACAAAGTGCAATGCTCAACAACATTCATCCCCCCAAATCCCCCCACTCGCCTTATTTTACAATATTCAGACTATTTTCGGCAAATATTTGTAAACATTTGTCAATTACTTGTAAGGTAAATTAGTTTCTTTTAGTCTACACTTAAAACAGTAAGAACACCATTGAAACTGCACTAATTACGGACAAGAAAGGAGATGAAAGCCTAATGGCTGGAGAGTACAAAGAATTTGATTATGTTGAAGCTGGTACCGTGAAATATAAAGCGTTACCACCCTTGGATGCTTCCACAAACAAAATCATGAAATCTGAATGGAGAACAGGTTTTAGTTTGACCATTTTTTACGCCGTCCTTATCTTTACTATTCCGATTCTCAACTGGTTTGCCCCTGAATTTGCATTTAAGAAAGTCTGGGGTGGGATGACAATCACGTGGTTTATTACGGGGATCTTCATGATGTTTGTCGCATTTGCAATCGCTTTCATTCATACTGCTCTATATGAAAAAAGACTACAAAAGCAACAGAGCATTCAATCAGATGATCAAGGGGGTAGACCTTTATGAGTTGGCTTCTCGAACCGAAAATGCTCCTAACCATCCTTTTAATGGGAACGATTGTTTATATTACGTACTTAACAAAAAGGAATACGACTGCCTCTGACTATTTTGTAGGTGGCAGAAGCTTCAGTTGGTTTACGAATGGCTCGGCCATTGGCGGAGATTATTTAAGCGCCGCAACCTTTTTGGGGATTGCCGGCTTGACTTTCCAATTAGGTTATGATGGTGCTTACTATGCATTTTGTTTCTCCATTGGACTAACCTTACTGGCCATTTTCGTTGCAGGTCCATTAAGACGATTTGGTGCCTATACAGTGGCAGACTTTGTCGCCTATCGTTTCCATAGTAAGCGCTCTCGTGTGGCAGCGGTTGCAGTAGTATTGGCGATATCCGGTTTTTACGCAGCACCTCAGCTATTAGGTGCCGCTCAAATTTTAAGCATGTTTTTTGGGACAAGCTATGAATTCGGTATTATCTTTACTTGTGCTGTTATGATTTTTTATGTTGGTGTAGGAGGCATGAAGGGAACAACCATTAATCAGGCTCTCGAATTGTGGATTCGTCTCGCTGCCTTCGTCATTATGGCAATTGCTGCCGTTTATGGTGGCTTACATTACGACAAAATTCTCTATGCTATTAATTCATTTGCAGGACCGATTACTGGAACTGCCCCATTCACACTTGATGGTAAAGATATCGTCTTTGACGGAGAGGCCTGGACAGGAACTGGTTTCTACTTCCCTACATTTTGGCAAACCATTTCAATGACAATCGGTTTAGCCTTAGGGACAATTGGGCTTCCTCATATTTTATTACGATTTTACACAAATCCAAGTGCCAAAGCTGCTCGTAAATCCGCTTTAATGGCAATCGGGATTGCAAGCGTTTTCTTCTTCTTCGCTGTTTATTTAGGCGTAGTTGGTCGTTCTATCTTCCTTTCCGGAGATGCAAGTACTCAAGTCATGAAAGACCTTGTCACGGGTGGTAATAACATGGTTATTCCTTCCACTGCACAAGCTCTTGGTGGCGAATGGTTGCTCGGTTTAGTAATTGCCGGTGCGTTTGCCGCTGTATTCTCTAATCTTTCCGGTCTATTTATTGCAAGTTCAGGAGCTCTTGCCCATGATTTATATGCGACTATTTTCCGGAAAAATATCAGCGAAAAAGAGCGTGTTATCGCCGGAAAAGTCTCTATCGTCATCTTAGCTGTCCTTTATGGCGCACTAGGTTTAATGGTAAAAGACGCTTCTATTGGACATTTGGTTGCTTTAGCCTTCACCGTTGCCGCCAGTACCTTCACACCAATCTTTATCCTTGGTATTTGGTGGAGAGGAATGACAGAAAAAGGAGCGATTGCTGGTCTTGTAATTGGTCTAGCAGTCTCCCTGTATATGATCTTTTTACCAGAAACTTTACCAGCCTTCTTGCAATTTAAGATTCCTGGTATCATAACGGTTCCAATCGGTTTCTTATCCGTATATATCGTTTCGAAATTGGATGGAAACGTCCCTTCCGACGTAAACGACTTCATGAAGAAAGTACACTCCAAAGAATCTGAATCAGCATAAGTACTCCGTTTAATGCCAAGGAGACAATAACAAAACCCTTCTAAGCAATGGGAGCCTAGAAGGGTTTTTGGCAATTTCTCACAATTAGATACTGCATATCACTGATGAGTGGGTGTACTTACAGTTAAATAAATGACTGTTCAAGGCCTCTGGCAAATGAACTTGATTTGACAAGGAATGACATTCTCCTTCAGTCAATCACTTATCGCTACGTCCGTTGCGCCGACCATCATTTATTCACTCGTGGCAAGTGCAAATTTTTGTGGTTTTATTTTTTTGATGAAGCGATATAATTTAGCATTTACATAGAAGAATCTCGCTTGCGAACCGCCTAACCTGACCATCTTCTTAGCCAATATCTTTGTATCAGACTGTTCATCGACTTTTTCATCTGATAAATATAAGCCAAGAAGCCCTCTATGAATGAGCTTATGAAACTGTCTATGCGGTAGCTTGTTTAAATAAAATTCTGCCTGTGAAACAAAATATGACATTCTTTTATATAATTCTTCATGATTTTCATAATAACTACAGAAGTTTAAATCACCACCGACAATATCTTCCTGCTGATCGATAAAGTAATCCAATAAAATATGTAATCCTTGAATATAAGGAAAATAGCCTTGATGAATTTGCTCAGCGTGCTCCTGCTTAAAATCATCTCGTAGAGCATAAGAAATCAAACAAAAGATCCCAAGTGTCGAACCAGTACAAGCGGAAAACTCAAACCAGGTCATTTTCGGTATTTTACTTTCATGACTCTGAAACCAACGTTGCAAACGATCCACTCTTTCTATTTCTTGTACATGTTTATGCACCTGTAAATCCGAGTAATACATGCAAAGTTCACGTAAATAGACTTCAATCATGTCATAGTTCTCTATTTGACATAATACCCTTTGACAAGTGTCGACAAGGCTTCTTAAATAACCGCCATCATCTTGTTCTTCTCGAAAACGGTAATAATTCACCGGCTGGCTCTGCCGCTGTAAAGAATGACTCATTGCTTCATGCAGAGCCGCAAAATCCTTATCGTCCAGTGAAGTACTGCGATCACATAAATTATCCAGATAATCACTGATGGTTTGGTAAGCGACTATAAACGAAATGGCCTCTTTTCTTTTGTTTTCAGCAAGGAGGCTTAAAATCGCTCCTCCCTCACAATGAAAATCCTTCTTTTCGATACTGTCGATAGCTTGCTTACGTAATTCAGCATTCGGTATTTCCTTTGCTTTGTCTTTCCAATATTTCAATTCTTGTTGCACATCTGGAAATACATCTTTGTAGACTCTATTCATTAACGATAAAGGTGTAGCAGGAATACTCAACATAGTGCCTCCTTCTTTATACTACATAGCCCAGTGAACGCAATCGATTTTCCACGAAAAATTTTGCGTAGTTAAATACGTCCTCTCTTTCAGGTTCACTAAACAGCTCATGATACAATCCTGGCCATTCTTTATAATATTTTTCACTGTTCTTTGTATAGTTGAACCATTCTTTAACTGGTACCTTATCTACAATACGATCTTCTCCAGCTTGCATTAGCATAAATGGAACATCATCGAATTCAGGTAAATTTTCAAATGCTTCTTTAATTGCATCCATTAACTCACGATACCAACGTACCGAAACTTTCGTAACAAAAAGTGGATCATTCAAACTTTCTTCTATCACTTCTTTATTCCTCGTCACCGACTTAATAGATAAACCTGTTTCTGATTTGTATCTTGGAAAAGTGACATTCAGTATAGCAGATGCAGCTTGCACTGCTTTAGATGGTTGAACCAACAGCCCCAGGCAAGGTGAAGACAAGATTAACCCTGCAATATCCACTTCTTCTTCCTGCAATAGACGAATAGCAATGAGTCCGCCCATACTATGCCCAAGAACAAAAACAGGTAAGTGATATTGATACGCTTGCTGAATCCAATCTTTCACCGTGATAATATATTCATCAAAGGAATAGATATGACCTCTTCTCGCTCGTGAAGTTAATCCTTGTCCTGGTAAATCACCCATAAGGACGTGATATCCTTCAGATCTCCACATTTCTATTAACCACTTATAGCGTCCTTGGTGCTCCATGGCTCCATGCACGATTACAATGACGGCCTTTGCATCCCCTTCGGTTTCCCATTTGTACACGATGTAACCTCCTTTGAATAAAACGCTTTCACTAGTCATTTCGTTTCTAAAAAAAGAAATACGAAAACTTAGAATCGGAAGGGGTTTCTTCCTCTCCCCAAAATCATAGGTGTACTTTTCTCACATTTTCTCTTGAAGAGAGACGTGCTATTGATCAATAACAATCAACGTTTTCCAATTTTAGTGAAAACCAATTTACATACAGATACCATATGACAGATGGAATGACGTTCGGTAGTATCTGATATCCTCAGAACTTACTCTCATTCATAACCACTGATTGTCTTTTTTGTTATGTTGCTTTTTATGAATATAGAGATTTCCTTCTTACTATTCTAAAAAGGTATACATACCTTTATTTTAAATCATTATCATCTCGAATAAAAGCACTTGTATAGTTGGACTGCTACCATATAAACTAAAGACAGCAAAATAATTCGAACATTTCAACAAAGGGGGCGTTATACAATGATAGTTTATCCTTATCACGAAAAAAAACCCGAAATACACAGCAGTGTTTATTTAGCTGAAGGAGCTGTCGTTACGGGAGATGTAAAAATAGGGGAAAATTCAAGTGTTTGGTACAATAGTGTAATTAGAGGAGACGTAGCTCCAACCATTATCGGCAATCGCGTAAATATACAAGACAATTCCGTCTTGCACCAAAGTCCGAATAACCCGTTAATTTTAGAAGATGATGTGACAATCGGTCATAGCGTACTCTTGCACAGCTGTACAGTAAAAAAAGGCGCTTTAATCGGAATGGGCTCCATTATACTTGATGGAGCAGTAATCGGTGAAGGAGCATTTATAGGAGCCGGTAGCCTTGTACCACAAGGAAAAGTAATCCCTCCTGGTTCAATGGCTTTCGGAAGACCTGCAAAAGTGGTTCGTGACTTGAACGAAGCTGATATTGAAGATATGCTTCGCATCAGTCGCCAATATGCAGAAAAAGGACAATACTATAAATCCATCCAAAAATAATCGAGCAAGCCTCTATACTCAATGCACTGCACTTCGCAATCTTATTCTTATATCCGGAACACCGCCGAAAAAGTGTGCTGTTCAAGTGTATAAAATGACTGCCACAATGGTTCTGCCATAGGAGGCAATAACATAAATTTCTGCTATAAGCATGAAAATCCCCACATTTTATTGTGGGGATTTTCATATGCTTTATTATGCTTTTGCTATTGCTTCTTTTAAAATGTCTACCTTATCTGTGCGTTCCCAAGGAAGATCTACATCTGTCCGGCCAAAATGTCCATATGCAGCAGTTTGTTTGTAAATTGGTCTACGTAAATCTAACATTTTGATGATGCCCGCTGGACGTAAATCAAATGTTTGACCAATCACATCAACCAATACATCTTCAGACACAGTACCTGTTCCGAAAGTATCAATAGAAATCGATACTGGTTTTGCCACTCCGATTGCATATGCTAATTGGACTTCTGCTTTTTCCGCTAAGCCTGCTGCCACAATGTTTTTCGCAACATAGCGTGCTGCATAAGCTGCTGAACGGTCAACTTTTGTAGGATCCTTACCAGAAAATGCTCCACCACCGTGACGAGCATATCCGCCGTACGTATCAACGATGATTTTGCGGCCTGTTAAACCGGCATCTCCTTGAGGTCCTCCAATTACGAAGCGACCAGTTGGATTGATGAAATATTTCGTTTCATCATCAATAAGTTCTTGAGGAACTACTTCCTTAATAACATATTGCTTCATATCGCTTTGAATTTGCTCTAAAGTCACTTCTGGATCATGTTGAGTTGAAATAACAATCGTGTCGATTCTAACCGGTTTATTCTGTTCATCATACTCAACAGTTACTTGTGTTTTAGCATCAGGACGTAAATAAGGAAGAACTCGCTCCTTACGTACTTCCGCTAAACGGCGTGCTAATTTATGTGATAAAGAAATTGGCAATGGCATCAGTTCTTCTGTTTCATTACAAGCAAATCCGAACATTAAACCTTGGTCTCCAGCACCAATTGCATCAATTTCTTCTTCAGTCATACTTCCTTCTCTCGCTTCAAGTGCAACATCTACACCTGCAGCAATGTCAGCTGATTGCTCATCGATTGATGTTAATACCGCACATGTTTCCGAATCAAATCCGTACTTGGCACGAGTATATCCAATACCTTTAATCGTTTCACGAACAATTTTTGGAATATCCACATAAGTTGATGTAGTTATTTCCCCAGCGACCAACACTAAACCTGTCGTAACGGATGTTTCACAAGCTACACGTGCATTTGGGTCATTTGTTAAAATCGCATCCAAAATAGAATCTGAGATTTGATCACAAATTTTATCGGGATGTCCTTCAGTTACAGACTCTGAAGTAAATAGGCGACGTTTTTTTGACATCAATTTACCCTCCTCATAATTAAGTCGAGGTGACCGAGAATATTTATACTATTCAATTTCCCCTCATTTTGTTAACGGAATTCATTCCCTAAACATAGGAATTTACTGTTGTTTAGAAGAGGATTTTTTCCATAAAAAAAACCTCTCCTTGAAGTGAGGAAAGGGTACTTGGGTGTACATCTAGCCTTTCGCTCTTATCGTTCAAGGATTATTTTCCTTGCAACAGGTTAGCACCTTTGCTAGTACGTTCAATAAGCAAAAAACGTACTGCAGGTTGCTGGGCTTCATTGGGCCAGTCCCTCCGCCAGCTCAGGATAAGAGAAATCCGTTCATTATTGAATAATAACATATCCTTATTAATTGTCAACAAATACAACACTGTGTAAAAATATAAAAAAATCCGATAACTTCTTGTATTTCCAGCAAAAAATACGCATCATTATTTGTTCAATTTCAACACACATCAACATCAATCATTTCTTTTTTTATTAACAAACACCCTCTAATCTCCCTAAAAAAATACATTTTTTTCAGTAATTTTAATAAAACGAAAAAATTTTATAGTTTAAAATCAAATTAGTATAGATTAATAATTTTAATGTGTTATACTAATTCGTGTGTTATAATATTGATAGAAAATTACAACAATAAAAATAAAGGAAGGTATCTCATATATGAATACAGTAGAGGTTTCAAATGAGCTACAGGAATTATTAAAACGAAGCAATATCTCTATTCAACTTTCAGTACCGCAACTAGTGGAAAAAGTATTAAATCGAAATGAAGGTGAACTTTCCTCTACAGGTGCAGTTAAAGCTGAAACTGGTAAATATACTGGACGTTCCCCTAAAGACAAATATATAGTAGAAGAAACAGCTTCAAAAGAAAAAATTGACTGGGGTTCAGTTAACCGACCAATTTCAGAGGAAAAATTCCTTAACCTTTACAGTAAAGTTATCACATATTTAAAAGAAAAAGACGAAGTTTTTGTATTCAATGGCTTTGCAGGCGCTGATAAGAAATATCGTTTACCGATTCGCGTAGTAAACGAATATGCATGGCATAACCTGTTTGCGCATCAATTATTCATCCGTCCGACAGCGGAGGAACTAGAAAACCATGATGCTCAATTTACAGTAATATCTGCTCCAAACTTCAAAGCAGATCCTGCTGTTGACGGCACAGCATCTGAAACATTCATCATTATTTCATTTGAACATAAAACCGTTTTAATCGGCGGAACAGAATATGCTGGAGAAATGAAGAAATCCATCTTCTCTATCATGAACTATTTGTTACCGGAACAAAACATTCTATCTATGCACTGCTCAGCTAACGTTGGTAAAGAAGGAGACGTTGCCTTATTCTTCGGTCTTTCAGGCACAGGTAAAACAACTTTATCCGCTGATCCAAACCGTAAGCTGATTGGTGACGATGAACATGGCTGGTCTTCAAACGGCGTATTCAATATTGAAGGCGGTTGCTACGCAAAATGTATCGACCTTACTCGTGAAAAAGAACCACAAATCTTCGATGCAATCCGTTTTGGAGCGGTTCTAGAAAACGTTGTACTAGATGAACAAACTCGTGTTGCAAACTATGAAGACAAAACATTAACAGAAAATACACGCGCAGCTTATCCAATGGAAGCAATTGATAACATTGTATTACCAAGTGTTGCCGGTCAACCGAACACGATTATTTTCTTAACGGCTGATGCATTCGGCGTATTGCCTCCAATCTCTAAATTAACGAAAGAGCAAGCAATGTATCACTTCTTAAGCGGATATACAAGTAAACTGGCTGGAACTGAACGTGGAGTTACATCTCCGGAAACAACATTCTCAACTTGCTTCGGTTCACCATTCTTACCTCTTCCTGCAACTGTATACGCAGAAATGCTAGGAGAAAAAATTGATGAACACAACGCAAACGTATTCCTTGTGAATACAGGTTGGACTGGCGGAGAATATGGTGTAGGTAGCCGTATGAAACTTGCATACACGCGTGCAATGGTTCAAGCTGCATTAGAAGGCGATTTAAATCAAGTTGAAACAACGAAAGATGCTATCTTTGGCTTAGAAATCCCACAACATGTTCCTGGTGTACCTGATGAAGTGTTACAACCAAACAAAACATGGGCAGACCAAAGTGCATATGAAGTAAAAGCGAAAGAATTGGCAGCTGCATTCCGCGAAAACTTCAAGAAATTCGACAATGTTTCTAAAGATATCAAAGAATTAGGCGGACCACTTCAATAAAATAAGGAATACCTCAGAATTAACTTTTTCTGGGGTATTTTAGGTTGGCGAGAAACTTTTTTTACATATGTCCTTCAGACTGACTTGACAACGTTTGTCAGTCTAAGCAATCTAGCCCGGTGAAGACATGAATAGAACAGTTAGAAGAACGCGGGCTAAAAACATCGCATCCGTACGAAAACGCTCGCGTGATAAGCTTCCTGTTCACCTCATGAACGGCCCATTATGCAATTGTAGTAGCGATGGCTGAAAAAGGGCTGGCCAAGACTTTATCAAAAA
>JBJEFL010000241.1:0-5294 GCA_051873995.1 Bacillus sp. (in: firmicutes) | reverse complement strand
AAGCGGTGTACACCTTTTTTTTTATTGCTGTACACCTATACTATATTTTTTTTTTGTGCAAAATGCACAATCTTCTCTCCCCCTCTGTGAATTTTTTTCCCTTTTCCAAATTTGTGTGATAGAAAAAAACAAATTGAGCCTTTGGGGAACTCTTTCCCTCAAAGGCTCTTTTTTCTTTTTCATTAATCGAGCTTCAACTGTCCCTCGAGCTGACTATCAGCAATACGGATAGACTTCACAGATGTATTTGCTTTGATAAACTTATTTCTGCCCTCTATCCTGTCCACTAAGATATATCCGTGTTCTTCAAGTTCTTTCACACAACGATGGACATTCTGCCTTTTAAGTCCGAGCTTTTCGGCTAACTGAGATTGTGTGTAGCTTCCTGTTAATAGCAGCATAAGCACTCTGTAATGATATGCTGTAGCAAAGTTGCTTGTAGCCAGTAATTCAAGGTATTCTGTTGTAAGTTGCTTTTTCATTTTTGATTGACCTCCATTTAATAATATAATTGTATTTGATTACATATATAATTATATCACATTCATTTTAATTTGTCAATATGTAATTAAAAAAAATTATATTTGTAATCATATTTGATTATATTTTATGTAATCAAATATAATTTATAATGTAATTATATATCATTATATTTAAAGTAATAATATAGCATTACAAAGATAATATATATTACATATATAATCAAATATAATTACATTTATATGTAATTTCATTTGATTATATATGTAATATATATTACATTCCCGAGGGAATGTAATGGGGGTGCAGGGGGTGTCCCCTTGCCACAATCCACTTTAGGCTTGCCAAAAGTGGTATTGTGTTACTACTTCCGCAGAAGTCGGCTTGACAAAGTTACAATTACGCACTATAATAAACCTTGCAGGGCAGAAAAACAAAGCCAAGCTGATACAATTTCTTTTTTTCTCTGCCCCGCTCATTTTTATTTGAAAGGAAAATCACCTAAATGAATGTTACTATAAGCACACACAACGGAACATCTGTTGCAAGGGAACACAACATCAGAAATGAAAAAGTTGTGAGCAAGGAGAAACATATTGACCCTAATGGCATACATGAAACATGGATTGATGAGCCTATTAGACAGGCATATGAAAGACTATTCGGGGAGAGTGTCCGCAGATACAACGAGAAGCAAAATCGAGTTGAAAGAAAAATCGACAGCTATTACAACACAATTTGCAAAGATAAGAAGAAGCACCCTGTCTATGAAATGATTATCGGCATATACGGGAAGAACGAGGACGGCTCTCCTATATGCTCCGCAGAACAGGGAAAGGAGATAATGCGGAAATTTGTCGAAGAATGGCAAGAACGCAATCCGAACTTGGAACTCATCGGAGCATACTATCACGCCGATGAGGAGGGAGAACCACACGTCCACCTTGACTATGTGCCTGTTGCTCACGGTTATAAAAAGGGCATGGATACACAAACAGGACTTGTAAAGGCTCTCGGCGAACAAGGATTTGAAAAGCAGGGAAAGGCTACCGCTCAAATTCAATGGGAGAAGCGTGAGAATGATTATCTAACGGGCTTATGTGAAGCTATGGGGCTAACTGTTGAACACCCTCAAATCAAGGGTAAAGAACACCTTGAAACACAGGCTTTCAAGCTCGTAAAACGTGTTGAGGAGTTGGAACAAGCCGAAAAAGAGGTAACAGAGCATTTTTTGGACGTTGATGCAAAAGCTGTAGAAGCCGAGGAACGTGCCAAACGTGCCGAAAAGGAAGCGGAAAATGCTGAAAAAAGAGTAGATAATGCAGAACGAAAGCTGAAAGAAACTAATGCAAAACATAAGGTTGCTGCCACCGAACTTAAAGAGGTTTTAGACAAGAAATCCAGAGCTTCAGAGATACGCCGTGGCTTTTTTGACCGAGAAGTGCAGTCATATCACGCAAATATGCTTGAAGCTACAAGAGCAATCGGAAATGAAGCCTATAAAAACACCATGGAAGCTAAAAAGACGCTTGAACAGGCTGAACTTATAAAATTAGAGATACAGCAGAAAGAACAAGAGATAGCTCCACTACATGAAAAGGCACAACAGCTATTACAATCAGCAAAAGCCGACAAAGAACAAGCAAGGCAACTTCTTAACTCACAAGAACGTTTAATTGAAGAAAGAGCGAATACTATTGCTCAACAGCGATTGAACAGCAATTTTCATGGTTCTACAAATAGCCGTGAGCAAAGATTAATGAATTATTGTGACAGCATAAAGTTTTCAGACGGCTCATCAGCTTTAGAACAATTCTTGCAACAGGAAAATCAGCTTGAAAAACAGATGCAAGAACAGATACAAAAAGAACACGAACTCCAAAAAAGAAATAACTTAAGTATATAAATTTATTTTTTCTAATCAACTCTTATTATTAAGCAAAAAAATAGCCGTTGACAATCAACGACTTCTGAGTTATAATAGGCTTTAGAGGGCAGTATTGACAGTACTGCCCCCAAATACATGAGGTACAGCTCACATATTCACCTTAAAATGAATTATAACATACTCTTGAGAGTATGTCAAGGTGTAACTAAATTGATTGTACCTCCGAAAAAAACGGAGGATTTTTTATGGAAATACAAAAACTCACAGAAGAGAAGAGAGGTATTCATATCGCTCAGTTAAAAACTGGGAAAATATGGACTAATTGGGTATGGTATAATACCAAAGATGGCAAAAAGACTAAAAGACCACTATCAAAGGTTAATGACCCTACAACATGGCTTACATATGCTGAAGCTTATAGCAACACGGAATGGAATGGAAACTTTGAAAAGGGTATTGGTATAATGTTCGCTAAAAACCGTTCAGGACTTGCTATATGTGGAATAGATATTGATGCCCATCGTGTAGATGAGAACCCAATGGCAAAAGAAATACTTGATATGTTTAGTGATACCTACATAGAACGTTCACCATCAGGAAAAGGTTATCATATTCTTTTCTTTGCAGAATTGGATAAACTTCCAACAGAACAAGAATACAAAGAACTCTACAAGCAAAAAAATTCTGAACTTGACGTTGAATGCTACATTAGTGGATTGACTAACCGATATTTCACATTTACAGGTAATAGAACATCAAAAGATGATTGCTTAATCAATAAGACAAACACGCTTCTTGAATTTCTTGAAAAATATATGAAAAAGATTAACACTACAGGAGAACAAATAAAACTCACAGAGAAAAGGGAGAGAAACTCCCTCATAGACATAGACGTAAATGGTCGTCTTAATATAGCCATGAATGCAAGCAATGGAAGTTTATTTACAAATTTATATCATGGCAATATAGACGGATACAATAGCACCTCAGAAGCAGTACAAGCCTTTGTAGATATGCTTGTGTTCTACTTTGGAGACGGCGGTGAGAGCCTTGTAAAAGATGTTTATATGCGTTCAGGATTTGCTAATGGTAAATGGGGTGAACGTGATACTATCATCGATACAACTATTGCAAACGCTTTTAAGAGGGTAACTCAACGTTATAATCCTCCATATTTTCGTCAGCAGCAACAAAAGAAAAAGAAACTCACAGAGAAAGAGGAAAGTTCTACTCTTGACCAAAAGAAAAAGCAAATGATTAACTATGAAATATTTGCTGAATTTATCGAAAAACAAGGATATTCTATCAAGTACAATCAAATTACCCATAATTTTGAGTTCTTCGGTTTTGATAAAAATGAAAGTACAGAGCATTTAACAGAAAACGTACCAATAATCTTACAAGACCAACTAAAAGAATTATATACTCACGTTTCAAAACAAACTGTTATAGATTACATTACCCGATATGCAACAAGGCACAAATATAATCCCATTTTGAACGCTATCCAATCTGTTAAATGGGACGGAGTTGACCGTATAAATCAAATCTATGATATATTCAAAATACCTGTTGACACTGAAGAAGGTATGTATAGCCGTATTTTCATACAAAAATGGCTTATGCAATGCGTTTGTGGATTGTTTAACAATTATGAGAACCCATTTTCACTTGACATTATCCTTGTATTTCAAGGTAAGCAAGGCATAGGCAAGACACGTTTCTTTGAAATGTTAGCTCTTAATACCAAATACTTTGGTGAAGGCATATGTTTAGACCCTCGTGACAAGGATAGTATAATTCAGGCAACAAGTAAATGGATAAGTGAATTAGGAGAACTTGGCTCTACTATGAAAAAAGACATGGACAGTGTTAAAGCATTCCTAACTAAATCTACTGATGAATATCGTACACCCTACGGAAAAGCAAGTCTACATTATCCTCGTATAACTTCTTTTGTTGGTACAGTAAATGATATGGAATTTCTCATAGACCAAACAGGTAACCGTCGTTTTGTAACAATTCCTCTTTCTTTAGACCTTGTTATTGATTATGAAACACAGATTAAACCATTCAATGCCTTACAACTTTGGTCACAAGTCTATGAAATAGTTAAGAATAAAGATAAATCAAGTTGTTTTAGACTTACAGAAAATGAAAAAAGACACCTTGAAAAACGTAATTCTTCTTTTATGAAACCTATGAAAAGTGAGTGCGAAGTACTTGATATATTGGAAGAACAACAAACACAAGAACAAGGCTATACTTGTACATTCAAGGAAATGACTGTCTTACAATTCATTCAGCTTCACAATTTAAAATACGATGCTAATATTGTTGGGAAAGTATTGAAAAAGTATGGTTACGAAGCAAAACGTAAGAAAATAAATGGAGAAACAGTAAGGGTAATAAGACTACCATACAAAAAATATAATTCGCCTAATTACAAATAAGTATATAGGTGTACAGCAACTCAAAAAAAGGTGTACAGCACAAAAAAACTGCTGTACACCTTTTTTTTATTGATTTTACGTTGTTTTCCTCACCTATTTGTATATTTTCACAATAAAAGGTGTACAGCACAAAAAAACTGCTGTACACCTCTCAAACAACGTAGAATAGTGGAAAACTTAAAAAAAGGTGTACAGCGTCAAAAAAACTGCTGTACACCTCTCAAACAACGTAGAATAGTGGAAAACTGTATAAAGGTGAACAGGTGAACAGCATTTTTCTATTATTATGTTTTTTTTTTAAGAAAAAGTTACAAAATGGTTACTACTAACCCCCCAAAAAGCCTTTTTTTAAAAAGCCTAAGAAAATTGCTGTACACCTGTACACCTTTTTTTAAAAAACGGCTATTTTACGTACTTTAAGCGGTGTACACCTTTTTTTTTATTGCTGTACACCTATACTATATTTTTTTTTT
>JBJEFL010000240.1:0-5313 GCA_051873995.1 Bacillus sp. (in: firmicutes) | reverse complement strand
AGCTTCTTGACTATGCTGAAGCTGGTGACAACATCGGTGCACTACTTCGTGGTGTTTCTCGTGATGAAATCCAACGTGGACAAGTACTTGCTAAACCAGGTTCAATCACTCCACACACTAAATTCCAAGCGGAAGTTTACGTTCTTTCTAAAGAAGAAGGTGGACGTCACACTCCATTCTTCTCTAACTACCGCCCACAATTCTATTTCCGTACTACTGACGTAACTGGAATCATCCAATTACCAGAAGGCGTAGAAATGGTAATGCCTGGCGACAACATCGAAATGACTGTTGAACTTATCGCTCCAATCGCTATCGAAGAAGGTACTAAATTCTCTATCCGTGAGGGTGGACGTACTGTAGGCGCTGGCGTTGTTGCTTCAATCACTGAGTAATAGCTAACGCTATTTAAATAAAAAAGCAGATGGAAAAACCATCTGCTTTTTTTTATGCATTTTCTGTGTTAAGATAGGTCTCGTGCCAACATGGGAGTCGAGTTTCTTCTATTGTAATATGTACTTGAAGAAGAAGTTCTTGCTAATTGCATCTACGGGTTGAAAAATAATAATAACCTATGTATAATAGGAAAAGTGCTCGACAGACATAGCCCAAAAGAATTTGTTGCAAATTCCTTTGAAGTTATGTATAATAGACAATGTTGGTCTTTGACCGCGATGATGTGAGAGGTTGCTGACACACCCGGCCGCTTTGCCATGGCGAGTGTGTGGGAAATTTTCACGGAGTAAATGTCTATTTAGAAAAATAGGCGAAAAGGAGGGAAAGTAATGGCAAAACAAAAAATTCGTATTCGTTTAAAAGCATATGATCACCGTATCCTTGATCAATCTGCTGAAAAAATCGTTGAAACTGCAAAACGTTCTGGTGCTGCTGTATCTGGTCCGATTCCATTACCAACTGAAAGATCAGTATACACAATCCTGCGTGCGGTTCATAAGTACAAAGATTCTCGTGAACAATTCGAGATGCGTACTCACAAACGTCTAATCGACATCGTGAATCCAACTCCACAAACAGTTGATTCATTAATGCGTTTAGATCTGCCATCTGGCGTTGATATCGAAATCAAATTATAATTATAAATTAAAACATTATCAGGAGGTGTGACTTATGACCAAAGGAATCTTAGGAAGAAAAATCGGTATGACGCAAGTATTTGCTGAAAACGGTGAGCTTATCCCTGTAACAGTTATCGAAGCTGGTCAAAACGTTGTTCTACAAAAGAAAACAATCGAAAACGATGGCTACGAAGCAATCCAAATTGGTTTCTCAGACAAACGTGAAAAATTAGCTAACAAACCAGAAAAAGGGCATGTAAGCAAAGCAAACACTGCACCTAAGCGCTTCGTTCGCGAATTCCGCGGAATTAACCTTGATGAGTATGAGGTTGGTCAAGAAGTCCAAGTTAGTATTTTCGCTGAAGGCGATGTAGTAGATGTAACAGGTGTATCAAAAGGTAAAGGTTTCCAAGGCTCAATCAAACGCCACGGACAATCTCGCGGACCAATGTCTCACGGTTCTCGTTACCACCGTCGCCCTGGTTCAATGGGTCCTGTTGCTCCAAACCGTGTATTCAAAGGTAAATTATTACCAGGACGCATGGGCGGAGACCAAATTACTGTTCAAAACTTAACAATCGTTAAAGTTGATGTTGAACGTAACCTACTATTAATTAAAGGTAACGTACCTGGTGCGAAAAAATCTCTAATTAAAGTTAAAAGTGCGGTTAAAGCAAAATAATCACATTAAGAAAGGAGGAGCATTAGAAAATGCCTAAAGTTACATTATTTGACCAAAAAGGTTCAAATGTTGGAGAAATCGAACTTGCTGAATCAATTTTTGGTATCGAACCAAACCAAAGCGTATTATTCGAAGCGATCGTGATGCAACGTGCTTCATTACGTCAAGGAACTCATAAAGTAAAAAATCGTTCTGAAGTATCAGGCGGTGGACGTAAACCATGGCGTCAAAAAGGAACTGGACGTGCACGTCAAGGTTCTATCCGTTCTCCACAATGGCGTGGCGGTGGTACTGTATTCGGACCAACTCCGAGATCATACAGCTACAAACTTCCAAAGAAAGTACGTCGTTTAGCTCTTAAATCTGCTTTAGCTACTAAAGTACAAGAAGCTAACATTATGGTACTTGAAAGCTTATCTTTCGAAGCTCCAAAAACAAAAGAATTCGTAGCTTTCTTAAACAATCTATCTGTAGATACGAAAGCTCTTATTGTAACAGATGTAATTGATGAAAATGTTGCATTATCAGCTCGTAACATCCCTGGTGTTACTGTTGTTGAAGCTGCTGGCTTAAACGTGCTTGACCTAGTTAACCACAACAAGCTAATCATCACTAAATCAGCTGTTCAAAAAGTAGAGGAGGTGCTTGCATAATGGACGCACGCGATATCATTAAGCGCCCCGTAATTACTGAACGTTCTACTGAAATTATGAGCGATAAAAAATATACGTTCGAAGTTGATGTAAGAGCGAACAAAACTCAAGTTAAAGATGCTGTTCAAGAAATTTTCGGTGTAAAAGTTGAAAAAGTGAACATCATGAACTATAAAGGTAAATTCAAACGCATGGGTAAACATGCTGGTTATACTAACAAGCGCCGTAAAGCAATTGTTACATTAACTCAAGACAGTAAAGAAATCGAAATCTTTGAAGCGTAATAGCTTTAACTGAATAACGAAGGAGGGAAAAACATGGCGATTAAAAAGTATAAACCTACCTCCAATGGTCGACGCAACATGACTGCTTCTGATTTTGCTGAAATTACAACTAGCACTCCAGAAAAATCATTGCTTGCTCCTTTAAAGAAAAAAGGTGGCCGTAATAACCAAGGTAAGTTAACTGTTCGTCATCAAGGTGGCGGCCATAAGCGTCAATACCGTATTATTGACTTCAAACGTAATAAAGACGGCATTCCAGGACGCGTTGCTACTATTGAATACGATCCAAACCGCTCTGCAAACATTGCATTAATTAACTACGTAGATGGAGAAAAACGTTACATCCTAGCTCCTAAAAACCTAGAAGTAGGTATGGAGATTATGTCTGGCGCTGAAGCTGACATCAAAGTAGGTAACGCATTACCATTACAAAACATTCCAGTGGGTACAGTTATCCACAACATCGAATTAAAACCTGGTAAAGGTGGTCAGTTAGTCCGCTCAGCTGGTACTTCTGCACAATTACTTGGTAAAGAAGGACGCTACGTATTAGTACGTCTGAACTCTGGTGAAGTTCGCATGATTCTTGCTACTTGCCGCGCTACAGTAGGTCAAGTTGGTAACGAACAACACGAACTTATCAACATCGGTAAAGCAGGTCGTTCTCGTTGGTTAGGCAAACGCCCAACTGTTCGTGGATCTGTAATGAACCCAGTAGATCACCCACACGGTGGTGGTGAAGGACGTTCACCAATCGGACGTAAATCACCAATGTCTCCATGGGGCAAACCAACTCTTGGTGCTAAAACACGTAAGAAGAAAAATAAATCCGACAAGTTTATCGTACGTCGTCGTAAAAAATAACGGGGTTGAACTACGGTTCACACAGCGAACCGTAGAACAATCACGAAGGGAGGTACACTCATGGGTCGTAGCCTGAAAAAAGGACCTTTTGTTGATGATCATTTAATGGTAAAAGTAGAGAAGTTAAATGAAACTGATAAGAAACAAGTAATTAAAACTTGGTCTCGTCGTTCTACAATCTTCCCACAATTCATCGGTCACACAATCGCAGTTTATGATGGACGTAAACACGTTCCTGTATATGTAACTGAAGATATGGTAGGCCACAAACTAGGTGAGTTCGCACCAACGCGCGCTTACAAAGGTCACGCAAGTGATGATAAGAAAACAAGACGTTAATGAGAGGAGGATATCTCATGCAAGCTAAAGCTATTGCAAGAACAGTTCGTATTGCTCCTCGTAAAGTTCGTTTAGTAGTAGATCTTATCCGAGGTAAGCAAGCAGGTGAAGCAATCGCAATTCTTCGCCACACACCAAAATCTGCATCACCAGTAGTAGAAAAGTTATTAAAATCTGCTATGGCAAATGCTGAACACAACTACGATATGGATATCAACAACCTAGTAGTTACAGAAGCTTATGTAAACGAAGGACCAACTTTAAAACGTTTCCGTCCTCGTGCTATGGGTCGCGCATCTGCGATTAACAAACGTACTAGTCATATTACTATCGTTTTATCTGAGAAGAAGGAGGGATAATCTGTGGGTCAAAAGGTAAATCCGGTCGGTCTCCGTGTAGGTATAATCCGTGATTGGGAATCTAGATGGTACGCTGACAAAGACTACGCAAATCTTTTACATGAAGACCTTAAAGTTCGTGAATACATCGCGCAACGTTTAAGTGATGCTTCAGTATCGAAGGTTGAAATCGAACGTGCTGCTAACCGCATCAACATTTCTATTCATACTGCGAAACCAGGTATGGTTATCGGTAAAGGTGGTACAGAAGTTGAAGCACTTCGTAAAGCACTTAACCAATTAACTGGTAAACGTGTACACATCAACATCATTGAAATCAAAAAAGCCGACATCGATGCAAAATTAGTTGCTGAGAACATCGCTCGTCAATTAGAAAACCGTGTATCATTCCGTCGTGCTCAAAAACAAGCTATCCAACGCTCAATGCGCGCTGGTGCAAAAGGTATCAAAACAATGGTATCTGGTCGTCTTGGCGGCGCTGATATCGCTCGTTCTGAACAATACAGCGAAGGAACTGTTCCACTTCACACACTTCGCGCGGATATAGACTATGCTCACGCTGAAGCTGATACTACTTACGGTAAGCTTGGTGTTAAAGTATGGATCTATCGTGGAGAAGTCCTTCCTACTAAGAAGAAATCCGAGGAAGGAGGAAAATAATCATGTTAATGCCTAAACGCGTTAAATATCGTCGTGAACACCGCGGTAAAATGAGAGGTCGTGCAAAAGGTGGTCAAGAGGTACACTTTGGAGAGTACGGTATCCAAGCTCTTGAAGCATCTTGGATCACGAACCGTCAAATTGAAGCTGCACGTATCGCTATGACTCGTTACATGAAACGTGGCGGTAAAGTTTGGATCAAAATTTTCCCAAGCAAACCTTATACTGCGAAACCTCTAGAAGTCCGAATGGGTTCTGGTAAAGGGGCTCCAGAAGGTTGGGTTGCTGTAGTTAAACCAGGTAAAGTAATGTTTGAAATCTCAGGTGTATCTGAAGAGGTCGCTCGTGAAGCATTACGTCTTGCATCACACAAACTTCCAGTTAAATGTAAGTTCG
>JBJEFL010000239.1:0-5323 GCA_051873995.1 Bacillus sp. (in: firmicutes) | reverse complement strand
TTATACTATTTGTAGATCCGCCAGAGCATGGATGGATAAACACTCAGCAACGGTCCGGTTATGAAACACCAGCTTGCATGTACTATCCTGCACAGCTGACGATTACGTTGCGTAGTCAGACACTGCCATTCAAAGACTACCGGCTCCCAGCCAGCCTTGTAAAGGCTGCTTCGCACTGCGGAGCGGCAGGGCCTTGGCAAACCGGTCTGACAGCCTGTATAGGATCATTAGACAATGAATGGAATGGTGTGTCCACAGGAAAAACATACATTTACCAGTTTCATTAAGTCATAAAAATTTGTCTTGACAACTGACCCCTATAGTCAGGACACAATTAAATGTACAGCTTGCGGATATGTATCCACCAATTCTTATGAAGATCACGCGCTTATTTCTTGTATTGGAAAATGATCTCCAAAATAAAAAAGGTAATCAATGAAAAAACACTATTAATATTGATATTTTTATTTGCTTTTTCTTTATTTGGCTGTAATATTAATGATTAATTTACAGCATTACTAGAAAAAAGTTCTGTTATACGAGGAGGAGTTTTTACGAGTAAAAAAATAATATCTATTTTAAGTCTTATACTTATAGTTACATTTACTTTTTCTGGAACTACTTTAGCTGCCACATCAGATGAATGGTTTGTAAATTATGCAAAAGGCGTGCCGGAGGGGTCCACAAACCCCGTAGATTATTTGAGTGTTGGATACTACTCTGGTGGATATGTTGCAAAATGTACAAAAATAAATGGTTCCACCGACAGAATGGTTAAAATTACATCCAGTAGCGCAGGTGGTATGAATACAGTTACTATAACTACAACAGGAACAACACCTTCTTGGAAAATGAGAAGCTCTACGACTGGAAACGTCTCTTTCAAGGTGACTGCAAGCGGAAATTTAAGTTGTGCATCTACTGGTTTAATTCGTATAAATAATTAATATTATCTAATACCAGATTTGAATTCAATTGAAATATTATGATCAAAATGAAAGCATTTTTTCGTAAAGTAAAGGTACGGGTAGAAAATGAACTTCCAGCAGCTATTTAAAGGACAATTTCTACCATTAGCATTTCTGATTGCGAAGGGTGCTTTCATTCTTCTGGATACATACATCAATTTATTGGATTGTTATAGTAGGGAATCCGGTATCATCTTATCAAAAAGGCGGTGACCAAATGAGAAAAAATAATCTTTATTCATATTTGTTTGCAGGGCTAATGATTGTTTTTGTTTTTATTTTTGCTTCATGCAGTACTTCCACGCCTCATGAATCATCTCAGCAAACTGATTTTGAACATAATAATACTGCAGAAGAATTCTCTATTGAAAGTTATACAAAAAAGATCATTTCCGACGAAATTCCTTTATCAGAATATAATACACAGTATAAATCAGATACAGAAATTGTCCAAGATACAGAATACCCCAATTTTAATTATAAAAATTGTGTATTTACAGAATTTCCGGAAATTGAAGAACTGGAAGTTCTTTCAGGGAAAAAACATGGTATTACCGTACAGGAAAGTTGGGACACGATTGAAAACTGGCTGAAAGATATAGGCAAACAAGACGAAATTAATATGGAAACAGACGTAAGGGTTGTTTCACAGCAATTCGACATTGATGAAAGTGCCGAATATCCAAATTGTTACGTGTCATTTTATAATCATATTGGAGACCTGAATTCAGGGGAAGGTGCATTTATAGATACCAACAAATGTCATATACAGATTGCGGCAAATGGGATTTATTCTATGAGTGATGGGAAAATTACAGAATATCTGGGATATACATCCATGGCTGCACTTGATGCCCTGGGAACGAATTCAGAAAATGTTGTTAGTCAGGGCTCATTATCGGACACAAAAAATAAGACATATCCATTAATTGATGGAGAATTATCAATAGATGAAGGCGCACTTATGGTAAAAAATTATTTTCTTGAAGGTACGCCGTTTCCTTGCGCAGAAGGTGTAACTGTTGATATTCCTGAAGTAAAAGTTTTCAAATTAGGAGATGTATATGGTTACGATTATATGGTTAGACGAGTTTATCACTCGGTACCATTTGCATACATGGATCATGGTGCTTATCAATGGGATGAAAATTACATCGTAAATGCGGATATTAAACACGCCTATGTTGTAAGTTGTTCAGGTGTCACAGCTTATGCAGGATATAATGAATCTGAGAAACTGCTTTCTCTGTATACAGGGGAAAAAATTATTGGATTAAAACAAATGGCTGACCTGGTAAGCGAAAAATTTGCTCCTTCTCTTAGTGTGCAGGTTGAGTCTGTGGAGTTAGTTTATTTCCCAATAAGTTTTGATTATTTTGATGATAAAGAAGAAAAAATAATTTTTCCATGCTGGCAGTTCAGCGGAAAAAACGAAATAAACGGAAAATATATTCGTATATATGCCGATGTATTTACTTCTGATATTTACTATTACACTTTTAACCAAGAGGATTAACTCATGCTTCATTGTATTAATCAGGAACTTAAAAAAAATATTCATTTTCCTTACTTTTTGTTGCCAATTGCAGGCATTATTCTGCTATGTCTGACATCTGTAGTAGAGAGTGATGAAACCCGACAAAATATTACTGTCTTTTCTTTGCTGCTGCAGGGAAAAGCTGCTGCTGAAGGACATATTGAAAGAAGTTCTTTATTTCTATGGAGACAGGGTATCGGTGAATGGCTGCTGCTTTTCTTACCATTAATGCTGACTTTTGAATATATTGCTTTACTTTCAGAAGAACGTCAAAACAGACAAATACATTTTCAGTTAATTCGTTCAGGTAATTTTCAATACTGTATTTCCAAAATTATGGGAGGAGCTCTTTCCGGAGGAATTATATTTACTATAGCCTATGTTTTATTTGGGATTTTGATGGCCATATTTTTTCCCCACTTTTCCGGGTTTCCACAGGAAGAACAAAATTTGTATCTGGAATTATATTTTGAAAACAATATATACATGTATATTTTTAAGCAATTAATTGGTATTTTTTTATCTGGTATTGCTTCAAGTGTTTTGGGGATTGGAGCAGCAATTTTTTTCCGAAACAAATACATTCTTCTATGTCTTCCATTTTTATTAAATTATATTTACAGACAAACATTATCAAAGTTAATTATTAATGCGACTTCAGCAGGTAATTCTGTTGAATGGATTGAAGCTTTCTACCCTGAATATATTATGCGGATTTCCATAAATCAGTATTGGATTGCATCCTTTTTAATGCTGTTGTTGGAATATATAATACTCAGCGTTCTTTTTTACGGACGAGTAAAGAGGGGGATTTTTTATGAGTAAATTCAAAAAATCTATACTAACGCTTTTTCGTATTTCTTTCACTGAATTTCGCAGATGGATAAGAAACAGCCGTTTAATTATATTAGGTGCAATGCTTGTATTTATCCATATGCTGATTATTACTCCTTTAAAAGAATGTGCTTCTTTAATGGGAGAACCGGTTTCTGCTTTTGAAGCTTTTGCAGCACTTGGTAACTCCAGCATGACTGTTTTGATAATCCCTGTTTTATTTTTGGTATTAATGGCTGATTTCCCACAAAAGGATGGTATTGATTTTTTTTATCAAATTCGCTGTTCAAAACGAACCTGGATATGCGGACAGATGATATTCGTTTTAGAAACAATCATTTTTCTGGTTATGTTTCTAGCTGTATCTTCGTGCCTGATGCTCATTGGATCCAGTACATGGAGCGGAAATTTCAGTCACGCTGTAACCCATTTTGCTGTTGCTTTTCCTGAAAACAAAGGCTCTTATTTGCAACAGCTTATTCCAGAAAATCTTTATCACCATATGACGTTAAACACAGCGATAATACATACGTTTTTTTTAATGACTTTGTACTTTCTTATTTTAGCTTTTATCCTGCTGCTGTCAGCATTGTGTAACAGCAAATATGGAGGAATTATTGCGGACAGCCTGTTGATTATTTCAGGAGCTGTTTCCTGTGCCGGTCGCATGAAAGTAATGTGGCTGTTTCCTATGGCTCACACAATATCCTGGCTGCATTTTGAAGAATATTTGAAAGAAGAAATTGTCCCTATAAAGGTATCGTATTGCTATCTGATAGGATGCTGCGTTTTTTTATTCATTTGCTGCATGACTGCATCTCAAAAATATCAGGCAGGAAAAATATAAGCAGGAAAATACAGGAATTAGAGGTTAAAAATTATGATACGGATTGATAATGTTTCACTCACACGAAATAAAAAGAAGATATTGACAAATATTTCTCTGGAAATGGAATGTGGAAAAATATATGGTCTTGTAGGTAACAATGGCAGCGGTAAAACAATGCTTATGAAATGCATCTGTGGGTTTATACATCCTGATACCGGCACAATAACTGCATTCGGAAAAAACATCGGGAAAGATGTAGATTATATTCCGCATACCGGAATTATTATAGAAACACCGGGATTCATTCCTTTTTACAGTGGCTTACAAAACCTGAAAGTACTGGCCGGTATACAAAATATTATTACTATAGAACAAATCAAAAAATCCATGCAGCAGGTTGGACTTGATCCGGATAATAAACTCCCGGTAAAAAAGTACAGTTTAGGTATGCGGCAACGCCTCGGTCTGGCACAGGCAATTATGGAAGATCCATCTATTCTGATTTTAGATGAACCCACGAACAGTTTGGACAAACATGGCATAAAAGAAATACACAGTCTTCTATTGTCATTGAAAAAGCGGAATAAGCTAATCTTAATTGCCAGCCATAATAACGAAGATATTCATGCTCTATGTGATGAAATATATGAAATGGAAAACGGACAAATTGAATTTCATTCACAAAGGGGTACAAATTACAATATATAATTACCCACGTTTTCTGGAAGAGATGAAAATCCAGAGCTATCATCTGTCAGAATATTTCATACGGAGGTTTGTACATTTTATTATGAACAGTCTGGAAGGTGAATATTTTATGAAAATGAAACAGAAAATATGTATTTCTGCATTTGTGATACTACTCGCGGGCTTGGCAGGATTTTGGTTTGTACCAAAACATTTTGGGAACAGTGTTGATCCTGCCGTAGTGGATCATATTAATGTTTTCGACGGGGATACTGCAGTAGGCTTTACGATTGATGCCCCTGATGAAATAAAACATTTTCATTCGTGCAGTCTTATGCGCTGCGGTAAAAATAAGTCTGGTTCATAACCATCCTGGTGGGGATGTAAATCCAAGTGCGGAAGATATCCGGATAACAAAAAGAGTCCGGGAAGCCGGAGAACTGCTGGAAATAACGCTGGTGGATCACA
>JBJEFL010000238.1:0-27132 GCA_051873995.1 Bacillus sp. (in: firmicutes) | reverse complement strand
TGGGCAGTCCTTTTGTATGTTTGAAGAAAAAACTAGTGAAGGTAAAGAAAAAGACAACATGTTTATTCAAAAACGTGTTGTCTTTTTTATTGAATGATGCGTGTTTACTTTTCTTATTTATCCACTTCCATAATGATTGGTAAGATCATTGGACGACGCTTCGTTTTTTCATAAAGGAATGGAGACAATGTGTCAGTGATTTCGTTTTTGATTTCAGACCATTGACTTGTTTTTCTTTCCATTACTTTTGTTAAATGTTTTTTCAGCAAGTTTTGAGCGTCATTGATTAAATCTCCGGATTCGCGCATATAAACAAATCCTCTTGAAATGATATCAGGTCCTGCGGAGACTTTGAATTCTTTCATATTGATGCTGACAACTACAACAACGAGTCCTTCTTCTGAAAGAATACGGCGATCGCGCAATACGATATTTCCGATATCTCCTACACCGTTACCATCAATATAGACGGAACCTGATTGGATTTTTCCTGCCACATGAGCTGTATTCGCGCTTAAAGCCAATACTTCGCCGTTATCCATGATGAAGCAATTTTCTTCTTGCACACCGCAGTCAATCGCTAATTGTGCGTGTGTTTTTTGCATACGGTACTCACCGTGAATCGGCATGAAGAATTTTGGCTTCATTAAACGGATCATCAATTTTTGCTCTTGTTGTCCACCGTGACCAGATGTGTGAATGTCGCTTAGTGCGCCATGAATGACATCTGCGCCTGCTTTACATAACATGTTGATTGTACGAGAAACGCTAATTGTGTTTCCTGGAATCGGTGAAGAAGAGAACACTACTGTATCGCCTTGCATGATTTGAATATGTCGGTGTGTACCGTTAGCGATTCTTGAAAGAGCTGCCATCGGTTCACCTTGGCTTCCTGTACATAAGATGGTTACCTTATTTGCAGGAAGGCGATTGATTTGTTGTGAATCAATAAAGGTATCTTTCGGGCAACGGATATATCCGAGCTCTTGTCCGATATTAATCGCCGCTTCCATACTTCTTCCAAATACGGCAATCTTTCTTCCGTTAGCTACGGCCGCTTCGGTCACTTGTTGAAGACGGTGGATATTTGATGCAAATGTAGCGAATATAATACGTCCATCCACTTTGCGGAAAACGTCATGTATGCTTTCTCCGACACGTCTTTCGCTCATAGTGAAGTGAGGTACTTCTGCATTTGTACTATCAGATAATAAACAAAGGACACCCTCTTTGCCGATTTCCGCCATCTTTGTTAAGTTTGCAGGTTCACCGACAGGCGTGAAATCGAATTTGAAGTCACCAGTATGCACGACTTGACCTGGTGGAGTTTTGACTACAATACCGTACGAATCAGGGATGCTGTGTGTCGTTCTGAAAAACGATACAGATGTTTTTCTGAATTTGATGATGTCGTCTTCCTTGATTTCAATTAATTTTGTTTGTCTAAGCAGTCCGTGTTCTTCCAATTTGTTTTTGATTAAACCTAGAGCAAGTTTACCACCGTAAATCGGGATATTAATTTGTTTCAACAAATATGGGATACCACCGATATGATCTTCGTGTCCGTGGGTAACAAAAAGCCCTTTAATTTTATCAACGTTCTTTACTAAATATGCATAGTCCGGTATAACGTAATCGATTCCAAGCAATTCATCTTCAGGGAATTTAATCCCTGCATCAATCAAGATAATTTCATCCTGGAATTGAACGGCGTACGTGTTTTTACCAATTTCACCAAGACCGCCAAGTGCGAACACAGCGGTTTGATCATTTTTTACAAATTTCATAAATTATCATTGCTCCAATACTTTAAAGTCTTCGTGCATTTTTTCGTATTCTAAGTAAGCATCTTCTACAGGTGTTACAAATTCGATATTGTAAGGTTTGTCTTTTAATTTTCTTCTAACTTCAACAGCTGATTCGCCCTCTACATAAATTGTTTTTGTTTTTTCGCGTACAGGCACCTCTGTTTTGCTTTCTTGATAATAAACTTTGAAAATCATTTGAATCTCTCCTTAATTCCTAGTAATGGCTTATTTCATTATATATAAAAACAGCATTATTTTCATGTATTACAACATGATGCTCATATAATCCTAAATCTTTCGCTATGTATAGCAATATAAGTATTGTTCATCTTAATGAAGTTACCATATATATATTTACTATTATATTGTAAGGTTGTCCACGTATTTTATATGTTTTCCATCTTTTTAATGGAAGAAGCAGAAAGAACAACATTATTTAAAAAAGACCGATAAGAGTATATTAGAAAACTTTACATGAAAGAACAAGCCCTTCGCAAGTATAGAAGGGCTATATTTAATAAAATTTATGCTATTGTTTTTTTTCTAAGAAGGTTTTTCCACTGTTTTTGCAGTTTTTTTCGCAGTTTCTTAAGCATGGAGAATCACTTCCTTACTATTATTGTAAACCAATGTTTTAGAAAGTAAATATGCTTCACATTTTATTTTAAATCTTTTCACATAATCTGACGAAATTGATTGTTCATTTATGTTTGTCAAGATGAGCAATGCGGCCTTTATTCTTTTTATGCTTGTCTATTTTTTTGGAAGGACAAGGGAATTTCATTTATGAAATGAATGGTTTGGGATGAAAAGTGTGATAATCTTAATAATAGTATATGAATAAAATGATTGTTCATGTGATGAAATTAAAGGAGTTTTTCCTTCGTTTAGTAATAGAATATTTCCTTGTTCATCGGTTTTAGATGGACAGGATTGTTAAGCTGGTAGTATGAATAGAAAAGGTATTAGTTTGTCTTGGCGAGATTGAATAAAAAATCGAAGAGAAGAGTGAGAGTAATTGAAGAAGATTTGTTTTTTTGATATTGATGGTACTTTGTTAGATGGAGATAAACAATTACCATTTTCTACCAAACAATCGATTTTTTCGTTAAAAGAAAAGGGAGTTTATGTAGCTATTGCGACAGGAAGAGCTCCTTTTATGTTTGAAGAATTAAGAAAGGAGCTAGAAATAGAATCCTATGTCTGCTTTAACGGGCAATATGTTGTGTTTGAAAATGAAGTGATATACAGAAATCCTCTTCAAGAAGAAGGCTTGCGTAAGTTATTGGCTGAAGCAAACGAAAATAAGAATCCCATTGTATTCTTGAGTGAACAAACAGCTAGGGGGACTGTTACATACTCCCGACATATTGAAGAAACATTAGTGAGCTTTAATTTAGCTCATCCAGAGCGTGATGAGTTTTTTTATGAGAAAAATGCAATATATCAATCATTACTCTATTGTACGTCGGATGAAGAAAAACAATATAACGAGATCAGTGAGCATTTGCGCTTTATTCGCTGGCATCCAGTATGTACGGATGTTACCCCAGCCAATGGTTCCAAAGCTCATGGCATACAACAGTTTATTAAGAGAGCGGGCTTTAAATTGGAAAATGTGTACGCGTTTGGTGACGGATTAAATGATATTGAAATGTTACGTTCTGCCGGTACGGGTATTGCGATGGGAAATGCGGAGCATGAATTGTTTAAACATGCGGATGTTATAACGACAAACGTGGATAATAATGGTATTTACAATGGCTTGCGTAAAGTTGGCTTATTATAATAGGAAAATAGTAAGAAAGGCTATCCGTATTGGTTTGTGACGGATAGCCTTTTGTTTACACTTGAAGAAAGTTTTATTTCTTTCAAGGATTAAATTATATATAGCTCTAGCACCTCAAGGCCTCGTATACTTGGTTCTTCTCCCTATGATCAGTCAACGCGCAAATGCCATCACCGGTCCTACTGTTTAATAAAAAGTAGCAGGCCGGCTTTTAAGGAACAATGGCTAAGGTCATCATGTCCTTATATCTTCGTCGTTGAGACTCTCATCGTGAGAACCTTAGTCCATACGTGGATGCTTACGCTTTTATCTTATTCAAGTGGTGCTGCATTAGGGACGGACCCAAAAGGATCGTTTACATTAATGTGGTCGTAAAACATGATACCGTTCAAATGATCGATTTCATGCTGGAAAACAATCGCAGCAATTCCTTTTAATCGAAGTTTTATGTTTTCTCCATCAACTGTAGTGGCTGTTACTGTTACACGCGCGTAGCGAGGGACGTAACCTGGGACGGGACGTTCAACGGATAAACAGCCTTCCCCATTCGGTAAGTATGATTTTTCGACAGAATGACTGACGATTTTTGGATTGAATAATGCGTAACTATAAAGCTTTCCTTTATCATCTGTTACATGTACAGCGATGATTCGCTTAGAGACATTTATTTGTGGAGCGGCAAGTCCGATGCCTGGGCGTAACCCATATTTGCTTGCTATTGTTTCATCTTGGCTGTTAATAACGTATTCCAAAAGCTGATTAGCGATGACCTTGTCTTCCTCTGAAGCAGGAAGGGGCACTTCTTTTGCAATTTCACGTAATACAGGATGATCTTCTAATACGATATCTTTCATTGTAATCATTACGATCCCACCTTGTTCTTCATGTATAAGATTATATGATTATTCGAATGTTTCATTCGAGATAAGAATAAAAAGTACTGTATATCTTTTAAACAATAAAATCTTACCGTATAAAACCGGTTATGTAAATAAAGTGCTATCCATTTCATGGTTCGTGGTTGTGCTAAATTTCAGTGTTGCTTTTGAGTTAAATGAAAGCAAAGTGAAGATGACAAGGACTCCTATGGAAAGCGTGATTATTTTTGTGAATATCAACGCAAGGTATAACAGAGCCTTATTCTTAAAGGTGTTTAGTTTTGGTCATTGGTAGAGAGGGAATAATAACTAGAAGGGGAAAATTTTTTATCTTCATTAATATTATTCAAAAATAATTATTTGAAAGTTATTCACATAGATAGTCGACTAGTGCTTGTGAGATGTGGGAAAGTGAATGAATTAGAATGTAAATGTTTTCAATGGTTGCAGGTCTTTTAGAGAAAAATGGTTTGTTTTTATATAACAGATTCAAAATATATTATATAACAGACTTTGATATAGATGGATATAATTATAATATAACTTTACGTTTATATTTGTTCAAAAGCTTTGTTGTAAATGGTTTGACGCTGTTTGGCGGGATGGTGTACAATAACCTCAAGTTAAAAAGTTGTTATACTTTAAATTGGTAACAAAATAAAACAGATGAAGTTTTTAATGAATAATTGATTGCTTGGTTTTATATATTTTTTTAGTTCAGAACATTATTAAAATACTGATTATGACCTTTTATTTGTATGAAGAGAGGATGGGGTGAAGAAAATGCCTGCTAAAGAAAAAAAATATTTATTGAATGCGAAACAGCAATTTGAAGCAGTGGAAGCACAATTTCAAACGTTACAAATTTTAAATGAAGAGGGGGAAGTTGTGAATCAGGAGGCAATGCCGAATTTGTCTGACGAACAGCTTCAAGAATTAATGAAGAGAATGGTGTATACACGAGTTCTGGACCAACGTTCTATTTCATTGAATCGTCAAGGAAGACTGGGGTTTTATGCTCCTACTGCTGGTCAGGAAGCTTCGCAGCTAGGATCGCAGTTTGCTTTGGAAAAAGAAGATTTTATTTTACCAGGTTATCGTGATGTTCCACAAATGATTTGGCACGGCTTACCGTTGCACCAGGCATTTTTATTTTCACGTGGACACTTTGAAGGAAATAAAATACCAGAAGGTGTAAATGTCATTTCTCCACAAATTATTATTGGTGCTCAATATATCCAATGTACAGGAGTTGCAATGGGTATGAAGAAAAACAAAGCGAAATCAGTCGCTGTAACTTATACAGGAGACGGTGGCGCTTCGCAAGGGGACTTCTATGAAGGTATTAACTTTGCAGGTGCCTTTAAAGTGCCAGCCATCTTTTTTGTTCAAAATAACCGTTTTGCCATTTCTACGCCAGTAGAAAAACAATCAGCGGCTAAAACGATTGCTCAAAAAGCAGTAGCGGCAGGAATTCCGGGGATTCAAGTGGATGGAATGGATGTATTGGCGGTTTACGCAGCAACATTGGATGCTCGAGAACGTGCAGTGAATGGTGAAGGTCCAACATTGATTGAAACGTTAACGTATCGTTTTGGACCACATACGATGGCGGGGGATGATCCTACTCGATATCGTACAGCTGATTTAGATAATGAATGGGAGAAAAAAGATCCGCTTGTTCGTTTCCGAAAGTTTTTGATGAATAAAGGTCTTTGGAACGAAGAAATGGAAACGGCTGTGATTGAACAAGCGAAAGAGGAAATTAAAGAAGCTATCAAAAAGGCGGATGCTACTCCGAAACAAAAAGTGACAGATTTAATCAATATTATGTTTGAAGAGATGCCAGTTAATTTAAAAGAACAATACGAAATTTATAAAGAAAAGGAGTCGAAGTAAACCATGGCTCAAATGACGATGATACAAGCAATTACAGATGCTCTTCGTGTTGAGATGCGCAATGACGAGAAAGTGCTTGTTTTTGGGGAAGATGTAGGGAATAACGGCGGAGTTTTCCGTGCAACAGAAGGATTGCAAGCAGAATTTGGCGAGGAGCGTGTATTTGATACACCGCTGGCAGAATCGGGCATTGGCGGTCTGGCGATTGGTCTTGGTTTACAAGGTTTTCGACCAGTACCTGAAATTCAGTTCTTTGGTTTCTTATTTGAAGTAATGGACAGCATTGCCGGACAAATGGCTCGTATGCGTTATCGTTCAGGTGGAAGATATCATTCTCCAGTTACAATTCGTTCGCCTTTTGGTGGTGGGGTGCACACTCCTGAAATGCATGCGGATAGTCTAGAAGGACTAATGGCTCAAACACCAGGTGTGAAAGTGGTCATTCCATCTACTCCTTATGATGCGAAGGGGCTATTGATTTCAGCAATTCGAGATAATGATCCTGTTATCTTTTTAGAGCATATGAAATTATATCGTTCTTTCCGTCAAGAAGTACCGGAAGAAGAGTATACGATCCCACTCGGAGTAGCCGATGTGAAACGTGAAGGTTCAGATGTAACTGTTATCGCTTATGGCGCCATGGTTCAAGAATCTTTAAAGGCTGCAGAAGAATTAGAAAAAAATAATGTTTCGGTGGAAGTGATTGACCTTCGAACAATTAGCCCTTTGGATATCCATACAATTATCGCCTCTGTTGAGAAAACAGGTAGAGCGGTTGTCGTACAAGAGGCGCAAAAACAAGCAGGAATTGCAGCAAATGTTGTAGCGGAAATAAATGAACGAGCAATATTAAGTTTGGAAGCACCTGTTTTACGAGTTACAGCAGCTGATACAGTATTCCCGTTCTCGCAAGCAGAAACTGTTTGGTTACCGAATTATAAGGATGTAATGGAAGCCGTAAATAAAGTAATCAATTTTTAATATTTATAAGAAAGTATATACATTGTCAGTTAATGAAGTGAATGCGATGTCATGGCTGATTTTAGGGCGGAGCATAGGCGCAACAGACGAGCCAGTCGCGAGTTTCTTTAACGTTAATGTTTAAATTACTTGTGTTTTCTCTTAATAAAAAAGGGAATAAACTGAACGGGAGGTTGAAATAGATGTCTTTCAAATTCAGATTACCAGACATCGGTGAAGGGATTCACGAAGGTGAAATCGTTAAATGGTTCATTAAACCGGGAGATAAAGTTCAAGAAGATGATGTGCTTTGTGAAGTCCAAAATGACAAAGCGGTTGTGGAAATCCCTTCGCCTGTTACAGGAACGGTCGAAGAAGTGTTAGTAGAAGAAGGAACAGTTGCGGTTGTTGGTGATATCCTCGTAGCTTTCGATGCGCCAGGCTATGAAAATCTTTCATTCAAAGGTGGCGAAACGGACACTCAAACGAAAGAAGAGCAACCGGCACCTGTAGAGAAAGCGGAAGTACAAAAGCCGGCTTCGGCACGTATTATTGCTATGCCTTCTGTGAGAAAATATGCACGTGAAAAAGGAATCAATATTGCAGAGGTAGTTGGAAGCGGAAAGAACGGACGCGTATTGAAAAATGATATTGATGCATTTTTGGTAGGTGGTTCTCCAGAAAAAGACGCTGAAGCAGAAAATAAAGGTGTTAAAGCAGAAGAAAAACAAAAACAAGTTGCTGTTTTCGAGGGAGAGTTCTCAGAAACTCGTGAAAAAATGAGCGGCATACGTAAGGCTATTGCGAAAGCTATGGTAAACTCTAAGCATACAGCTCCGCACGTAACATTAATGGATGAAATCGATGTGACAAGACTAGTGGTACACCGTAAGAAATTCAAAGATGTTGCAGCACAAAAAGGTATTAAATTAACGTTCTTACCTTATGTTGTTAAAGCGCTAACAAGTGCTTTGCGTGAGTATCCTGTATTAAATACTAGTATTGATGATGTGAATGAAGAAATTATTCACAAACATTATTACAACATCGGTATTGCGGCTGACACTGAAAAGGGCTTATTAGTTCCAGTTGTGAAAAATGCTGATCGTAAATCTGTATTCTCTATTTCTAATGAAATTAATGAATTAGCTACGAAGGCACGTGATGGTAAACTAGCTCCTAACGAAATGAAAGGTGCATCATGCACAATCACGAATATAGGATCAGCTGGTGGGCAATGGTTTACTCCAGTTATTAATCATCCAGAAGTCGCAATTTTGGGAATCGGAAGAATTGCGGAAAAAGCAATTGTGCGCGATGGAGAAATTGTGGCGGCACCGGTGTTGGCATTGTCACTAAGTTTTGATCACCGCATTATTGATGGAGCGACAGCTCAAAATGCGTTAAATCATATTAAACGATTATTGAACGACCCAGAATTACTATTAATGGAGGCGTAAGAAAATGGTAGTAGGAGATTTCCCAATTGAAACAGATACTCTTGTCATAGGAGCAGGCCCTGGTGGGTATGTAGCAGCAATTAGAGCTGCACAACTAGGACAAAAAGTAACAGTAGTAGAAAAAGCAACAGTAGGTGGCGTGTGTTTGAACGTTGGTTGTATTCCTTCAAAAGCGCTAATTTCAGCAGGTCATCGTTTTGAACATGCTAAGCATTCAGAAGAATTTGGGGTTGTAGCTGAAAATGTCACTCTTGATTTTTCTAAAGTACAAGCTTTTAAAGAAAGCGTTGTTAACAAGTTGACAGGCGGAGTAAGCGCTCTATTAAAAGGTAATAACATCGAAACGGTTTATGGAGAAGCTTATTTTGTCGATGCCAATACTGTACGTGTAATGGATGAAAATTCAGCACAAACGTATAAATTCAAAAATGCTATTATTGCAACAGGTTCTTCACCGATCGAAATTCCGACGTTTAAATTCAGTAAACGTGTCATTAATTCAACTGGTATGTTAAATTTAACGGAAGTACCTAAATCAGTTGTTGTGATCGGTGGCGGTGTTATCGGTATCGAATTAGGTGGTGCATATGCGAACTTCGGTACACAAATCACGATTCTTGAAGGTGCACCAGAAATCTTAAATGGTATCGAAAAACAAATGGCGACACTTGTGAAACGCAACCTAACTAAAAAAGGTGCGACAATCGTCACAAAAGCATTGGCTAAAGGTGTAGAAGAATTCGAAGATAAAGTAATCGTTACATACGAAGCGAATGGAAAAGAAGAAAAAGTAGAAGCGGATTATGTATTGGTTACAGTAGGTAGAAAACCGAATACAGCTGAGATTGGCCTAGAAGAAATCGGCGTGAAACTAACAGATAGAGGTCTTGTAGAAATCGACAAACAATGTCGTACAAGCGTAAGCAATATTTACGCTATCGGTGATATCGTAGCAGGTCCTCAGCTTGCGCATAAAGCATCATATGAAGGAAAAGTGGCAGCGGAAGCAATCTCGGGTCATCCTTCAGAAATTGATTATATTGCGATTCCTGCTGTAGTATTCTCTGAGCCGGAACTGGCTATGGTTGGTTATACAGAAGCAGATGCAAAAGCAGAAGGGATTGACATTGTAGCTGCTAAATTCCCGTTTGCTGCAAACGGTCGTGCATTGTCAATGAATGCAACAGAAGGTTTTATGAAATTAATTACTCGTAAAGAAGATGGATTAGTAATCGGTGCACAAATTGCGGGTCTTAACGCGTCAGATATGATTTCTGAGCTTGGATTAGCAATTGAAGCTGGATTAACGGCAGAAGACATTGCGATGACAATTCACGCACATCCAACTTTAGGAGAAATGGCGATGGAAACAGCGGAAGTCGCTTTAGGAAACCCAATTCATATCGTAAAATAATAGAATGTTTGGAAAAGCAGTTTTAATTGGAGAAATCCAATTGAAACTGCTTTTTTGCTTTACAAATGAAGTTACCTTCTTTTAGTGTATGCTTCTTCTAAGTAGACAATGCATAAATAAGGACAAGTAGCATATATTTTAACAGCATTGCGGGTTTGTGCGAAATGGTAA
Source organism: Bacillus sp. (in: firmicutes) (assembly GCA_051873995.1). Taxonomy (GTDB): domain Bacteria; phylum Bacillota; class Bacilli; order Bacillales; family DSM-1321; genus Bacillus_AD. The sequence continues at coordinate 16,753 of JBJEFL010000238.1, read as the reverse complement.
ACGTAAACGGAGTGAATGGGTATGAAGGAGTATGCCGTGTTTCTTATTCAGTGGATTGTCTGGAGTGGATATACGTTATCTGAATGGCTATCGGGTAGTGATCGTTTACTGTTTAATATTGTGATGTTTTTTTTCTTCTTGCAAATTGCTGTCTATATAGGAAAAGTGCTTTTGCGTTCTAATGTCAAAACAGGTTTTGTGACGTCTTTAAGCTTGCTTTCGTATTTAGGGATTCATTTCATCTTGAATGAGGTCTTGCATGTATTCAGCCTGTAATGGTGGGTTTTCATAAATATTTAAAGGTTGAACTTTATTGGAAAAGAAGACTTTTTCATGGAATATAAAAAACACCAAATAATGGTGTTTTACTTCCTGGGATAATAATACATGACACGTTTATTGAATAGATGTAGCTCACCTTTAAGTTGTTTGGCGAGAAATTTACCGAATTCAATGGCTTTTGTTTTATCTCCATATGTGGAAGTGTCAGTTAAGGAAATTTGGATGTTTGGTTGAATTTTTACGCTGTCTTCAAGTGATATTGTTTCTTTGTTCACAGCTATTAAAATGAAATTATAACGATCTTGTGTAGAGCTTAAGTGACATTTCTCATCCGTTATTTCTTGAATCGTGTAAGGAAAGGCGTGGCTGCTATAATCCCAATTGAGTTGCTTACCTGTTCTATGGGTGACATGTCTATAATGATTGAAGAGCTCGATAACCTGATTGATTGAGATTGATTGTATATTTGAAGCCGGTACCAACTGAATAAAAGCATTTGATGTAATTACCATTCTGCTCCCTCCTTGTTTTTGAAAATTTTATCATTTTCTAATTGGATAAAACAGGTGCGGATTAATGATTTACAAATATTTACATTTATTGTATGATTAAAGTTAGCCATTTGAAAAGGGGGAAGTAAAATGGAACTGTTTGATAAGTTGTATGATGAGTATGAAAGAGTTAAAGTGCGTTTTATCGGTTTTACAACGAATGATACTCGTTACGATTTTGGTATCGTTTATACGAATATGTTTTTCGGAAAACCCCTAGTGATCTGTATGCAAACAGGTCGTTCCACACTTTTGGAACAAAAGGATTTGGAGGACTTGGAGTATTTACAATCTGCTTTTCGAATTACTACTCTTGAACAAACGATGGACTTAGCTGAGTTCTTTCGAGAAGAACTCCCGGAAGTGCCATTTCAATCTCAATATGAATAATTGGATAAACAAGGAGCTATCAGCTATCTGAAAAGTTGTTGGATGACTTTTCAGACGCTTCTACCGCTCGTTGATCCTCGAATAAAGGAACAAGTCATACTTGTTCTTTTTTCTTGCCTTGTGATTTCAATCGAGTGGGAAGGAACAATGAATAAGTCCATTAGTTCTTATGTTTTTTATCAGTACATATGGCGCTAAACGGGACGCTTACACGATTATCAAGCTGGATTTTATAGAATTGGACGAAATAGTATATTATATTGGTCATTCTGTTCAGTTGAACAAAAAAATAAAAGTAAAAATAATTAAATGTTACATACAAATTAGACTTGTTTTTTTAAATGTGTTATATTATTATGTAGTTAAGCGATTACAAATAATCACTAAAAGGGGTATGGGAAATGGGAACTATTGTTTGTCAAACATGCAAAGAAACAATTGCGGTGTTCGAAGATGAAAAAGTAACTGTACTTTATGCTAAGTCTGAAAATTGTAACTGTAAAAAATAATTAACCAACATATAAATAGAATCTTTTATCTTATGGAAAAGCTCATTTCAATTTAGATGGGCTTTTCTTTTTTGTGGCTTAGGAATGTGATCATGTTGAATGAAGTGTAATCGTCAACCAACGCTGGTGCTAGATGGTCGCTTGTGCCTTGCCTTTGTTATTATGTTAATAATTGTCTGAAAATTAATAGGAGGAGTAAAATAGAAAGAAAGGGGGAGAAACGTGGGACATATAAAAAGAGGTAGTGCAGAGTTTAACAAAACATTGTTAGCGTTATTTTTAGGAAGCTTTGTGACATTTGCTGATTTGTATAGTACACAGCCGGTTATTCCTTTAATTGCAAAATCGTATGACATTACACCGACTTGGGCCAGTTTATCATTGTCCTTTTCGACAGGGACAATGGCTATTATGCTGGTCATTATCTCAATCGTAACAAATGGAATCGACCGCAAAAAAGTGATGAGTGTGGCTCTGTTTCTGTCTGCTGTTTTGACTATGTTAGTTGGCTTTGTGGATTCAATAGAAGCATTACTCTGTTTACGGGCTGTACAAGGAATTGTGTTAGCAGGCTTTCCTTCTATTGCTATGGCTTACATAACGGAAGAGTTTCATACAGGAAGCTTGGGCTATGTAATGGGGATTTATGTAAGTGGCAGCAGTATAGGGGGACTTGCCGGACGTCTTATTGTTGGTTCGTTGTCTGAATTCATTTCATGGGCTGTTGCTATAAGTCTTTTAGGCATGTTGTCATTTTTTCTTGCACTCCTGTTCAGAAAAATGCTTCCGAATTCGACGGTGCAGTATAGTGAAAAGACCCATACATTTGCCCAAACTTTAAAATCGATGAAAAAAAACATTCAAAATCCGAATCTTGTTTTGGTGTACTTAATGGGCTTTCTTTTAATGGGCTCTTTTGTGTCCATTTATAATTATATCGGTATTCATTTGATGGAAGAGCCATATAACCTCTCTCAAGTGTTTATCAGCTTTATTTTTGTGGTGTATCTTGTAGGCACATTCAGTTCTACTTGGATGGGAAGATTAGCTGACCGACTACAAAGACAAAGGGTATTGTTAGCCGGTGTGATTATTATGCTTGTAGGTGTGGTGTTGACCATGTCTGTTTCTTTAATAATGCAGATTATCGGATTGGTCTTATTGACGTTCGGTTTTTTTGGTGCCCATTCTATTGCTAGTGGATGGGTAGGACTACTAGCGGAACGTACTGAAAAGGCGCAAGCCTCTTCCTTATATTTATTGTTTTATTATGTTGGTTCTAGTGTAGTAGGTGCGCTAGGCGGTGTTTTTTTGCATACATATGGCTGGTTCGGTGAAGTGGTGATGGTGTTGATCTTATTATTAATCGGAATTGGCTGTACGCTATTTATTAAGGAAAAGAAGCAAGTTCAGATGAAAGAAAAACTAATTTCCCGCATTAAATAAGCGGTGGAAATGGAGTGTCAGAAATATAGCTAAACAATTAACTTAATGTTTGGAAAAAATATACAAAAAGTATAGGATAGAGATATAGTGTTTATTAAATGGAATTTAGGGAGGGAATACAGATGAATTGGGAAACGAGGGTCACGAAATTATTAGGGATAAAATATCCAATTATTCAAGGGGGGCTTGCTTATCTCGCCTATTCGGATTTGGCGGCAGCTGTATCGAATGCGGGAGGTTTAGGGCAAGTGACGGCCATGAGTCTAGCATCGCCGGATTTATTAAAAGAGGAAATCAGAAAGGTGAAAGCGCTGACTGATAAACCTTTTGGGATAAATTTTGCCATTGGACAACAGGGCCGTCCGTTTGAGGGATATGTAGAGGCTGCTTTAGAGGAAGGGATGGACATTGCCACAATTACAGGTGGCAACCCCAAGCTTGTTTTTGATTTACTAGAAGGAACGAATGTGAAAAAATTGGTGCTGGTAGCCGCTAAACGTCAAGCGGTAAAAGCGGAAGAATTAGGTGCTGATGCAGTCATAGTGGTCGGACAAGAGGGAGGAGGTCATTTAGGAAGAGATGATATAGGAACGATGGTGTTAGTGCCGCAAGTTGTGGATGCTGTGTCTATACCGGTGATTGCATCTGGAGGTATTGGCGATGGCCGAGGTTTGATAGCGGCGTTGAGCTTAGGGGCTGAAGGCGTTGAAATGGGAACACGTTTTATTGCCACGAAGGAATGTATACATGCAAGTGAAGCCTATAAACAAGCGTTAATCAACGGAACAGAACAAGACACAGTTGTTATTAAGCGTTCTTTAGGAGCTCCAGGGAGAGCGATTGCAAATTCTTGGACGGAGCAAATTTTACAATTAGAACAAGAAGATGTAGGATATAATGGATTGAGAGACTACATAAGCGGTGCATCTAATAAAAAATTCATTTATGATGGTAAAAAGGACGAAGGCTTCGGTTGGGCGGGGCAAGTTCTTGGGTTGATTAAAGATGATCCGACTGTGGAACAATTATTTACGAATATCATTACAACTGCTGAGGGTATTCGCAAAAAGTGGCAACAATAAAGCATAAGCTAGAAAGAGTGAGAGTATGGAATATCAATATCCGATTGATACGGATTGGAGTACAGAAGAAATTATTGATGTAATTGCTTTTTTCCAAGCTGTTGAAAAAGTGTACGAAAAAGGTATCGAACGAGAAGCGTTCATGACGCATTATCGTCGCTTTAAAGAAATCGTACCGAGTATTGCGCAGGAGAAAACACATTGCAATGAATTTGAGGAGATTAGCGGGTATTCCTCTTATCGTGCTGTCCAAGCAGCAAAAGCAGCGGAAGCTGGAGTTAAAATTAAGTTATAAGAAAGAAGGGGTCGAGTTATTCGGCCTCTTCTTTCTTATATAGTCAGCGATAAGAGTTAATAGTATGGAAATGGTTTTCTTTTATGTGAATAAAACAAACTCCCTGAAAATATAATAGATAGCACCTAGAAGCTAACTTAATCGAAAGAGACTTTCACTGCAGTAAAGGACAACAAATAGTACTTCGCTCTGGAATGAATCTTTCAAAAAGGAGTGATACAAACCGCCATATAAACTTTACCTTGATAGTGAAATTACATGACTGATGAACGGTTTCCTTATTCAAATGACAACCTGTAGATTGGAAATAATGTTTCAAATGTTTCTTTAGCGAGTTTAGTGAATGCATCACCATCTTGTAAAATCGGATTATTAGCGTCAATGTGGCGCCCAATCAGAAATTCCGCTTTTTTGACATCACGGAAACGTTGTAAAGCAGCTGTCAAATCAAGTTCTTGCATAGTAATGCAGTCTTTCTTCATATGGTCAAGAGAGACTACAAAATCTTCTGGTATAATTTCTTTTAAAGTATCTATGTTTGTTAAAAATGTGTTGGCAATATGTGATTTTCCGGGTAATTCATAAATGAATGCCAACCAAATGAAAACATGATCATCGAATAAGCCGATTTGGAAATGCGGATGCTGTTTGTATCCTCTTTTATTAGCGGCAATGGCCAACCAAGTATCTTTTGGAGGATTAACTTTCCGTCTTGCGTGCTTAGCGATATGCAGGAACATTTCATTACCTGCTATCATGGATAAATCCTGTGATAGCTCTTCTCCGATTATTTTAAATTTAGGTTGGATTCTTTCTTGGATTGCTGTCATTCTTTCTTCCAAACCTTCAATTTGGAACGTGTGAAAATCATTTTGCGTAAATCCTGGGAATGGCATGTGTGCATGTTCCTTTCATCTTTTAGTGTTTATTATTATTGAATAAGGGTATATATGAAATAGGTGGGTTACCTTTTATCGGCGCTTTTCATGTCCAGTATAGGATTGTTTCATATCGTCTGTATGTGTCAACCATCATAATGGTACAAAACATTAAATGTAATGTACAACATAAATATATATTATCACAGGCGCGTTCGTAATCGATAATGATGTGCTGTTATGGTATATCAACTATTCATAGTTATTTTCGCAAATGAGTTACAGAAAAACACGCAGCACATAAAATGATAAGAGAGACATATATGTTTCTGCTGAAAGGGGTGTACGTTTATGAAACAAGTAATGAATGCGGCCTTGAGAGCAAAAGAAATGGAGAGACATCGTGCTGCTGTATTGCGACTTGAATTAGACTATGAATTGGCGACACTTTATGAGGCGGTTGAAAGCGACGATAAAAAACAACAAGCTATATGTAAACAGAAATTGGAAAAATTAAGAAAAGAATTGATGAAATTAAACGCATTATAAGTGAGCTAAAAAGGAAGGAAATATAAAAATATCATGCAAATTAACTCAAGTGTATAATAAAACGAGCTTATGAGAATCTTTAAGCTCGTTTTTTGTGGTGTTAGAAAATTCGATTATTTCAATCTGATAATTGACCTAACAATGTGTGCACAATCATTAGGAATAGCTCTAATCTGAAGCAAAATCAAATCTTTTTATGTGTTACCCCAATGCCTTTTGTTTATAATTTCCCCGCTTCACGGTATTTCTTTTTCGTTGCAAAACCAAATCCCATTACCGCACATAATGCAATTATGGATATAATAATACCAATCACACTTCGGAAACCAACACTAACACCAATACCTGCCATAGCGCATGCAGCAAGAATCGCTAAAACTAAGAAAATTCCTTTGTTGCCCATCTTTATCACCTCTTATAACCATATTTTACAGAAAAAATTTGCTTTTATCCAGTATGAGTGTGCTATAATATGTTAGTTAATCTTAAAATTAGGAGTGGAATAATTGAATCTTCGTAACGATATACGTAATATTGCCATTATTGCCCACGTTGACCATGGTAAAACAACTTTGGTGGACCAATTATTAAAACAATCTGGAACTTTCCGTGAAAATGAGCAAGTTGCAGAACGCGCAATGGACTCAAATGATATTGAAAGAGAACGTGGAATTACAATCTTAGCTAAAAACACAGCTGTTCAATATAAAGATACAAAAATCAATATTCTTGACACGCCAGGTCACGCTGACTTCGGTGGAGAAGTTGAACGTATCATGAAAATGGTTGATGGTGTAGTTCTTGTTGTTGATGCATATGAAGGGTGTATGCCACAAACACGCTTCGTATTGAAAAAAGCCTTAGAACAAAAAATCACACCAATCGTAGTAGTAAATAAAATTGACCGTGATGCTGCAAGACCGGAAGAAGTGGTTGATGAAGTAATTGATTTATTCATCGAACTTGATGCAACGGAAGATCAGTTAGAATTCCCTGTTGTATATGCATCTGGTATCAACGGTACAGCAAGTTTAAGTCCAAACCCTGCTGACCAAGAAGAAAATATGGCTTCACTATTTGAAGCAATTGTTGAGCATATTCCTGCTCCAGTTGATAACCGTGAAGAACCGCTACAATTCCAAACAGCGTTACTTGACTATAATGATTATGTAGGTCGTATCGGAATCGGTCGTGTATTCCGTGGAACGATGAAAGTTGGTCAACAAGTAGCCTTAATGAAACTTGATGGAACAGTAAAACAATTCCGTGTAACCAAAATTTTTGGTTTCGCAGGCTTGAAGCGTATCGAAATTGACGAAGCGTATGCTGGTGACTTAGTAGCCGTTTCTGGAATGGAAGACATCAATGTTGGTGAAACAGTTTGTCCTGCAGAGCATCAAGAAGCACTGCCGGTTCTTCGTATTGATGAGCCAACTCTTCAAATGACATTCTTAGTTAACAACAGTCCATTTGCTGGTCGTGAAGGTAAATGGGTTACTGCAAGAAAAATTGAAGAACGTCTGCAATTACAATTACAAACTGACGTAAGTTTACGTGTAGATCCAACAGATTCACCGGATGAATGGATTATTTCGGGACGCGGTGAACTTCACTTATCTATCTTAATTGAAAATATGAGACGTGAAGGCTTCGAACTTCAAGTGTCAAAACCTGAAGTAATCGTTCGTACAATTGATGGCGTTCGTTGTGAGCCAGTAGAACGTGTTCAAATCGACGTTCCTGAAGAGCATACAGGTGCTATCATGGAATCGCTAGGTGCTCGTAAAGGTGAAATGTTGGATATGATTAATAACGGCAGCGGTCAAGTTCGTCTTGTCTTCCTAGTACCAGCTCGTGGATTAATTGGATATTCAACAGAATTCTTAACGTTAACTCGTGGATTCGGTATCTTGAACCATACTTTTGATAGCTACCAACCAATGGCTCAAGGCCAAGTTGGTGGACGTCGTCAAGGTGTACTTGTTTCAATGGAAGCAGGTAAAGCGACTCAATATGGTATTATGGGTATTGAAGATCGTGGAGTGATTTTCGTAGAGCCAGGTACTGAAGTCTACGAAGGTATGATTGTCGGAGAACATAATCGTGAAAACGATCTTACTGTTAACATTGTAAAAGCAAAACAAATGACTAACATGCGTTCTGCGAACAAAGACCAAACTACAACAATGAAAAAACCACGTATCATGTCACTTGAAGAAGCTTTAGAATACTTAAATGATGATGAGTACTGTGAAGTAACACCTGAAAGCATTCGTCTTCGTAAGAAAATTCTAGACAAAGGTGAACGTGAACGAGCAGCGAAAAAGAAAAAATTAGCTGAAGTAAAGTAATGAGATAAATCGATACCAGACCTTTATATGTAAGGTCTGGTATTTTTTGTAGAAATGAAATTGAAAATTGGATATATTTAAAATAATAATATGGTGAATGGGGTGTGGGGAGATGGATGTTACAGAGAGGTTGACTTTTTTTGCGGCTTTATTTGAAATCGATCAAAATCCAGAGTTAGGCATGAAGTATTTATACATAACCATTCTAATTTTAAGCATTATCGTGTATAACCTAGGCTTTGCTAGGAAAATTACGTTTTTCCAAAATATTATCATCTATGCATGTTTGGCTTTCGGTTGTACCATTTTAACGTTTTTTGCCGCTTTTCTTCCGATGGCAGAAGGCTTAGTCATAACGGCTTTGTTTTTAGGTATCTATCGATTTCGTTTGCATTTGCACCGAAAGAAGGAATCAAAAGCGTAACGATCAGACTTAAGTGAATGATTCACTATTTGTCAGCATATAAATGGCAACATCCGTTATATGCGCATATGGGAAGTCCATTTAACGGCTTGACCAAGGAGGGAGAAGATGAAGTCACTTCAAGATGCATTATACAATTGGTTGTCAATTAGTGTTGTAAGTGACGCCAGACCTGATGATACAGCAGCCCGGGAAACGACTGAGATGTTTCGAAGGCTATTAGAGACGGATTATAAACTGGCAAGTGTAGAGGTTGCTTCTGATGAGGAGATGTACTATGTAAAATATATGGGGAATGGGCAAGAAGGCATGAAGCGTTTTCCGAGGGAGCTAATCGATTGCATAATCAATAGCATGAATGAACATCCCGATCGATATAAGAATTACAAATAACCGTCATTGTTGAATGGCGGCTATTTGTAAAAAGCTTTGATTGATGTGCTCATTTCATGCGGTTCTTCCGTTTTAGCTTACCACTCTTTCTCTTTATTGTTAGGCTTTAAAAAGCGGAAGTTTCCCGAATCGATTCTTGCAATGGTTTTTTCTTCTATGCGGTCATGACAGCTTTCACACATAAAGGTATGTATAGGACGATTTCGTAATTTTTTTGCAATTGGTGATTCATTATCGATTGTTTTGATGCTATCGCAAATTACACACTGAACTTTCATAAGTCACCTCTAACTTCTCATTCTATGTTTAGTATACCATCTTTTCGGAAAGAGTAATATTTGAACATTGTCATACAATACCATGAAACAAGATGAATTTAAGGGGGAAATTATGGCGAATTTAGTTGAACGAGCATTGGTAAAGCCGCTATTTCAATTATTGCAACAAGAGAGGCTAGTGACATTAACGACAGTGGATCCTGAAACGAAGGCACCGAATGTGCATGCAATTTCTTGGATTTATGCAAAGAATGAAAGCACACTTGTTTTCGCTGTATCTAACCAATCGAAAATGGTGGAAAATATTCGCCTATTGAAACATATTGTCATAACGGCTATAGTAAATGAATCCATTTATAGTATAAGTGGTGAAGCAACGATTAAAAACGAACGAATAGATGGCATTACCTTGAAGCTCGCGCTGATTGAATTAGCCATTACTGAAGTAAGGGATATTATGTTTTATGGCTCAAGAATATCGGTCGAACCACAATATTCTAAAACATATGATACGGTAGCGGCAGAAAAGTTAGATCAACAGGTGATGGAGGCCTTGCGCAAAGCTTAGTTTAAAACTAAGCTTTTTTTTACGCTTTAAGAGAGTATACAAATTGTCAGCAATGAGGTGAATGCGAGGTCGTTGACCGATAAGCCTTCCTATTTCTTATTTTCGTATATTTCTTCTAACTTGGCACTCTTGGACATATATTTTTAGCAAGAGCGTTATGGAATTCATATAATGATACTACGAAATTTTATGTGGAGTAGTATCGTTTGAATTTTCTTCCGGCAGGGGGCATTCTATTGAGCAAAATATATGTGTTAGATACTAACGTTTTATTGCAGGACCCTTATTCTATTTTCTCATTTGAAGATAACGAGGTGGTAATACCCGCGGTGGTGTTAGAAGAAGTGGATTCGAAAAAAAGAAATTTAGATGAAGTGGGGAGGAATGCAAGACACGTATCGAAGCTAATAGACAATTTACGGCAATCCGGTAAGCTACATGAGAGAACAAAGCTTCATAATGGAGGAACGATTAGAATTGAACTGAATCATAAATCGTTTCATCAGCTGCAAGAAATATTTATTGAAAAGACGAATGATAATCGTATTTTGGCTATCGCGAAAAATTTGTCCGACGAGGAGGGAGCAAAAGAAGGCGGCAAGCAAGTGATTTTGGTTAGTAAAGACACGTTAGTCAGGGTGAAAGCTGATGCGCTTGGGCTCAAGGCAGAAGATTTCTTGAATGATAGAGTGGTGGAAATCGATCATATATATAGCGGTTTCGCGGAAGTGTATATTCCAAAAGAAAAATTAGATTATTATTATTTGGCAGGTGAACTTTTAGTCAGGGATATTTTAAATTTCCCTGTCTATCCGAATCAGTTTTTGATTATGAAGGATGTACATGGAAGTAATGCCTCGGCAATAGGCATGGTTGATGTAACGATGGGGAAAGTGAGAAAGCTTACATTTGATCAAGAGAGAGTATGGGGAATAAAGTCGAGAAATGTTCAACAAATGATGGCGATGGAAATGCTATTAAGAGACGAAATACAGCTAGTGACAATGATCGGGAAGGCGGGAACCGGAAAAACGTTACTGGCATTAGCAACGGCATTAATGCAAACAGAAGATTTAGGCAGATATCAAAAATTATTAGTAGCGCGTCCCATTATGCCGGTCGGGAAAGATTTGGGCTTTTTGCCTGGTGAAAAAGAAGAGAAACTTCGCCCGTGGATGCAACCGATTTATGATAACCTTGAATACTTATTCAATACGAAAAAACCAGGAGAACTAGATGTCATATTATCCGGTATCAATTCTATCCAAGTGGAGGCCTTAACGTATATTAGGGGGCGAAGCATACCAGAACAATTCATCATTATAGATGAAGCGCAAAATTTAACCAAGCATGAAGTGAAAACGATTTTAACACGTGTTGGAGAAAGAAGTAAAATAGTGTTGATGGGTGACCCAGAACAAATCGACCATCCATATTTGGATGAACATAACAATGGCCTGACATATGTGGTCGAAAAATTTAAAAATCAGCAAATCAGCGGGCACGTGAAGTTAGTAAAGGGAGAGCGTTCTGTGCTTGCACAGTTGGCAGCAAACATCTTGTAGGCAGTACAAAAAGGCTGAGTTGCTCAGCCTTTTTGTACATTGGGAAACGAAACCATCCTTCATTGCTACTTCCTTTGGAGGAAGTAACTCGACGTCGTTGTGACTCTCATCCTGAGAGCCTCATACGTTGCAAGATGGGAGCTTGTGCTTAAAGCACTTCAAATGATACAACGTTTTTAATAATCAAATTTTTATTATTTATGTCATAAACATGAAGAGGACCGTCTTCCTTTAATGCTTTTCCATTTTCGGAAAAACATAATACTAAATGATAAGCATCCTCTATAGGGTAAGAGTACGTGCCATCTTTAGAATGAATAATCAATTCCTTAGCAGCCTCGCTCGGCTCACAGTTATGTAGAAAAGGCTGCATGCTGATTGCGAAAGTTTCATTCAATAATTTTTCTTTTGTGAATTTTTTTTCTGCTTTTTGTTCAGATGGTAGCTTTGCCCCTTCTTTAATTTCACGGTCCCAATGAGCCGATACCTCTTTTGTATATTCTTCAATACTGTTCTTAGTTTTGTTGTCTCCTGTAAAAAAATCAGTCAGTTTTTGTTTTCTTTCATCCAAAATCCAAACACTAGGATCTAGTGTAATACTATATGTCACATTTCCGGTAATTGGTACGATGCGTTCCATTATAATCCCTCATTTTCGTTAATTGTTTACACAAGTTAAGTATATATTAAGAAAGTATATAATGAATAATAGAAAGCCTTCATGAATAAGGAACACAAAAGTGCGTTCAATCACTAAAGGAAAAGAAATTTTCATGATACATATCTGATATTTTCTTGCAATTTCATTCTAATAAGGTTAGAATTTAAAGATAGATTAAGTAGTTAATCGCTCTGAAATGGGGGATTGTTGAATGACTTCAGAAATACTCATCGATCATAGGGAAAAAGCATATGCTCTATTAAAAGCGGATGCGGAGAAAATATTAAAGTTAATCAAGGTACAGATGGATAACCTTACGATGCCTCAATGTCCACTATATGAGGAAGTTTTAGATACGCAAATGTACGGTCTTTCAAGGGAAATCGACTTTGCAGTTCGTTTAGGGTTAGTGGAGGAAGAAGAAGGAAAAGTTCTTCTTGATCAGCTTGAGCGTGAGTTATCAGCTTTACACGAAGCATCCTTGAAAAAATAACTAATCTTTAAAAACTCAAACAATGAAGTTGAATTGTTTGGGTTTTTTTAAAAGGAAAAAGACCTTATGTCTTTGAATTTCCGCAAAGCATGTAGGTGAAATGTACATATAAAAACATAGGGTGATTTTTTTATTCCAGGTGAACGCAATGTTCCGAAAAATCTAATGGACACCCAGGGGAGCGCTACATAAAACTAAAACGTAAGAATAGTGAATAGAATGTCAATTACACAAAGATAGAGGTAATGATAAGGAGATTCTTATTTTTTCGTTAATGCTTATAGATAAGGACGATTGATATGTTAAAAAAAATCGTAAAATCCTATGATTTTAGTTTGATTCTAACGATTATAGTAATTAGTTTATTCGGATTAGTGATGATTTATAGTGCCAGCATGGTTGTTGGACCGGCAGAATACCATGTTTCAAGTGATTTTTTCTATAACAAGCAGAAATTGTTCTTGATTTTAGGGGCCTTCATATTTTTGATTGCGGCTATCGTGCCCTATAAACTATATCAACATAAATATGTGATGATGGCGATTTGTGTCTTTTCATTCGGTTCTTTGCTCATTATCAAATTGTTTGGGCATGAAGCGAATAATGCTCAAAGTTGGTTGAAAATCGGTGGTATGAGCATACAACCTTCAGAATTTATCAAATTGGGTATGATTATTTATTTATCTGCCATCTACGCAAAAAAGCAAAGCTACATAGATGATTTCCAATCAGGGGTCATGCCTCCAATTTTCATTCTTATATCCGTTTGTTTGGCCATTCTTTTGCAACCCGATTTTGGAACAGCGTTAATCATATTCTTGATTGGGACGACCATCATTTTGTCTTCCGGCATGAGTTTGAAAAGTTTGTGGAAACTTTGCAGCAGATTATTAATAATAGGCTTAATCGGGATTGTTGTTCTATTTCTGTTCAAAGATAAGATTATTACTGAAAATAGGATGGGGCGTTTGTATAGTTATTTAGACCCGTTCGCATATGAAGCGGCTGAAGGATACCAAGTAGTAAATTCATATATTGCAATCGGCTCTGGTGGTTTAAGTGGTGTGGGATTAGGTAATAGTACTCAAAAGTATGGTTATTTACCAGAACCGCATACCGATTTTATTATGGCTATCATTATAGAAGAGCTAGGCATTTGGGGCGTACTGATTGTATTTTTCTGCTTATCTTTCATTATCTTTAAAGGATATCGGATAGCGATGAAATCAAAAGATCCTTTTGGTAGCCTATTGGCTATTGGTATTTCTAGTATGCTTGCTATTCAAGCGTTTATCAATTTAGGTGGGGTGTCGGGATTAATACCGATTACAGGCGTACCGCTTCCTTTCGTCAGTTATGGTGGCTCTTCATTATTGTTATTGTCTATTTCTATGGGGATTTTAGTTAATGTGTCAATGTTCACAAATTATGAAGAAAAATATAAAAACCAAGCTGAAAAACAGGTTATAATGAAAAACAATAATTATGAAACCAAAAGATATACCTTAAAATAAGGTTATTGATGAGCTTGTACTGCTCGTTTTAGATATTTAATTAAAATGGAGAAGGTGTTGGGATTGGAAAGACGAATCAAAAAAGTGCTTGTTGCAAATCGTGGAGAAATTGCTATTCGGGTATTTCGGGCATGTACGGAGTTGAACATCCGTACAGTAGCTATTTATTCAAAAGAGGATTCAGGGTCTTATCACCGATTTAAAGCAGATGAGGCTTACTTGGTTGGTGAAGGGAAAAAACCGATTGATGCTTATTTGGACATAGAAGGGATTATTGCCATTGCCAAAAAAGCGAAAGTGGATGCCATTCACCCTGGATATGGGTTCCTTTCGGAAAATATTCATTTTGCTAGACGCTGTGAAGAAGAAGGATTAATTTTCATCGGTCCGCAAACGAAGCATCTGGATATGTTCGGTGATAAAGTAAAAGCGAGAACACAAGCAGAACTTGCGCAAATTCCGGTCATTCCTGGTAGCGATGGACCGGTCAATTCCCTAGAGGAAGTGGAGCAATTCGGTAAGCAATATGGTTTCCCAATTATTATCAAAGCCTCTTTAGGCGGTGGTGGTCGCGGAATGCGAATTGTGAATTCTTTAGAAGAGGTTAAAGATTCTTATGAACGTGCAAAATCAGAAGCAAAAGCGGCTTTTGGTAATGATGAAGTATACGTGGAGAAGTTTATTGATCGACCGAAGCATATTGAAGTGCAAATTCTAGGGGATCATACGGGTGATATTGTCCATTTATATGAGCGTGATTGTTCGGTTCAACGACGCCATCAAAAAGTAGTCGAAATGGCACCGTCTGTTTCGTTATCGAATGAGATGAGACAAGCTATTTGTGATGCAGCCGTCAAACTAATGAAAAATGTTCAATACTTAAATGCCGGAACGGTTGAATTCTTAGTAGCAGGTGATTCGTTTTACTTTATTGAAGTAAATCCTCGTATTCAGGTGGAACATACGGTCACAGAAATGATTACAGGGATTGATATCGTTCAATCACAAATTTTGATTGCGGAAGGTCATACTTTGCACGATAAAGCAGTGAATATCCCACAGCAAGCCGATATTCCTTTGTTCGGATATGCGATTCAATCCCGTATTACAACTGAAGATCCTTTGAATAATTTTATGCCTGATACAGGAAAAATTATGGCGTATCGTTCGGCAAGTGGTTTTGGTGTCCGATTGGATGCGGGTAATGCGTTTCAAGGTTCTGTTATTACGCCATACTATGATTCTTTACTTGTTAAAGTATCAACTTGGGCACTATCGTTTGAACAAGCATGCAACAAGATGATTCGTAATTTGAAGGAATTTCGTATTCGAGGCATTAAGACAAATATTCACTTCTTGGAAAATGTCATTAAACATGAGAAGTTCAGAACGGGAAAAGTAGATACATCGTTTATTGATCAAACACCGGAATTGTTTGTGTTCCCAGTCCGAAAAGATAGAGCGACAAAAATGTTATCGTATATCGGAAATGTAACGGTCAATGGTTTCCCTGGAATTGATAATAAGAAAAAACCTGTCGTTGATGTACCACGTACAATTTATTTACCGAAAGATAGTTCTTATGCACCCGGAACGAAACAAATTTTAGAAAGTCGCGGGGCAGAAGGGTTGGCTAATTGGGTAAAAGAACAAAAGGAAGTATTATTGACAGATACAACCTTCCGTGATGCCCACCAATCTTTATTGGCTACACGTGTACGTACGAAAGATATGTTAAATATTGCAGAACCGACTGCCAAATTGCTTCCTAACCTGTTCTCGGCTGAAATGTGGGGAGGCGCTACGTTTGATGTCGCTTACCGCTTCTTGAAAGAAGATCCGTGGGAACGCTTATTGCAGCTGCGCGAAAAAATGCCGAATATTTTATTCCAAATGTTGTTGCGTGGTGCCAATGCTGTTGGTTATAAAAACTATCCGGATAATGTCATTCGTGAATTTGTTCAGTTATCGGCTCATGCTGGTATTGATGTATTCCGAGTATTCGATAGCCTGAATTGGACGAAAGGCATGGAAGTAGCCGTTGATGCTGTCAGACAAAGCGGAAAAGTGGCAGAAGCGGCCATTTGTTACACAGGTGACATCAATGATCCGACAAGAACAAAGTTTACGATTGATTATTATAAAAATCTGGCAAAAGAGCTGGAAAATCAAGGCGCACATATTCTAGGCATTAAGGATATGGCAGGATTGCTAAAACCAAATGCCGCTTATCGCTTAATCAGTGAGCTGAAAGATACGGTGAATATTCCGATTCATTTGCACACGCATGATACAAGTGGAAATGGTGTTTTAACGTATACAAAGGCAATCGAAGCGGGTGTTGATATTGTTGATACAGCATTAAGTACAATGGCCGGTATGACATCTCAGCCTAGTGCGAATACATTGTACTATGCAATGGAGGGTTCAGCACGTCAGCCAAAGGCAGATATTCAATCCCTTGAAAAGCTATCGTACTATTGGGAAGATGTTCGTAAATATTATAGTGACTTTGAAAGCGGCA
>JBJEFL010000237.1:0-27344 GCA_051873995.1 Bacillus sp. (in: firmicutes) | reverse complement strand
CAAACCAATACAGCCTATTTGAAATAAATCATCGGGTTCATAACCTCTGTTCAAAAAACGTTGAACAACTGACCACACTAACCTCAAATTATTTTGGACAATGGCATCTCTCGCCTCTTGATCTCCGTCTTGGCTGCGTCGAATCAAATCCTTAACTTCCACATCTTTTAAATGAACAGCATTTTTATTGTTTTTGACCTCCACATCCATACGCACGACTCCCTTAATTACACAAAGCTTTACTATTCGTGACTTGTTTCTTCAAACGAATAATTGTACCTTCATCTTTGTGTGATACAATACTTAATTCATCCATAAAATTCTCCATGATAGTAAACCCCATGCCAGATCGTTCTAATTCAGGCTTTGTTGTAAAAAGCGGCTGCTTCGCTTCTTCCACATCTTCAATTCCTACACCTTCATCTTTAATCGTCAGTTCCACGATATTATCTTCCAAACTGGCTTCAATTGTCACAATTCCCGCCGGATCATTCTCATATCCATGTATAATAGAATTCGTCACCGCTTCTGACACAACCGTTTTAATTTCCGTTAATTCATCCATCGTCGGATCAAGCTGAGCAACAAACGCTGCGACTGCCACACGAGCAAATGACTCATTTTGACTTTGTGCAGAAAATTGAATCTTCATCGTATTATGCATTTAAGCAACCCCCAATCTTTGTAAAGCAATATCTTCTGAACTTTCTTGCTGAATGATTTTAAATAAACCTGCCATTTCAAACAAGCGCTTTACAGAAGGAGTAATTGCACATACGACCATTTCACCTTGCAATTGCTTTATTTGTTTATAACGTCCTAATATCACACCAAGACCGGAACTATCCATAAATGTCAATTCAGCTAAATTTAAAACAATATGCTTTATATGGTAACGTTCAATATTCTGCATAGCCTCATTTTTTAATTGCTCAGCTGTATGATGATCCAATTCACCACTCAAACGGATGCATAACACCTCTCCCAAAATCTCCATCTGTATATTTAGACTCAATTTGTACAGCTCCCTTCCGTATTCTGTATTGAGTCAATTCTATACCATCTCTTACGATTCCTTCTTCCTGACAAAACTAGTGGAATTTCTGAGTGTTACGCTAAATTTCGCACTCATCACTCACTTCTGCCTAACGTACGTTCCTATGTTCAAGAGAATAAAGACTATCTTGCATTGTTATATTCTCAAACAAAGAATGAATGCCCCGCTATCAACTAAACTTTTCTTTATTTACCGCCATGAGTAAATAAACTCATTGATTTTTTAAACAATTGCCACCAGCTTGCTTGAGCAACATTTTCTTTTGCCACAACTGGTGAACTGACAATTGTTTTACCATCTTTCTTAATAGTGATTGTTCCGATTTGATCACCCTTTTTCACAGGAGCGGCAATCGTTTTATCTGTTTTCACTTTAACATCATAGTTCTTGATACTTTCCCCTTTTTTCGTCAATAACGATATTGGTTCACTCGTCACACCGGTCACCGCTTTGGTCGTTCCTTTACTAACCATCACTTGCTTTAATTCCACATTTTTTTTATACACTGGATGAGTTGTATATTGTGAAAAGGCATAATCCAACATTTTTGTGACTTGTGCATTTCTGGCCTTTGGATTTTCTGCTCCGAAGACCACTGCTATTACGCGCATATTGTCTTTTTCTGCTGTCGCCGTCAAACAATATTTCGCTTCATTTGTAAAACCTGTCTTCAAACCATCGACTCCTGGATAGAACTTCACAAGACGGTTCGTATTCACAAGCCAAAATTTTTTATCGGTATTTTCGCGCAGGAAAGCTTCATATCTTCCTGTATATTTCGTGATATTATTATATTTCAAAAGTTCTTTCCCCATCATAGCCATATCATAAGCTGTACTGTAATGATCCTCTACTGGCAATCCGGTCGCATTTTGAAACTTTGTATTCTTTAATCCCAATTTTTTTGCTTTTGCATTCATCTTTGCTACAAATGCTTCTTCCGATCCTGCAAGCCTTTCAGCCATTGCAACAGAGGCATCATTTCCCGAACCAATAGCAATACCTTGCAACATTTGATCGGTCGTCATTTCTTCACCAGGCTCCAGAAAAATTTGCGACCCCCCCATGGATGCAGCATACTCACTCGTTCTTATTTTTTCATCCCAAGATAATTCACCCTTATCTATGGCTTCCATTATGAGGAGCATCGTCATAATTTTAGTCATACTTGCAGGAGATAATCGTTCATCTTTGTTATGAGAATATAAAATCTCGCCAGTATCCCTTTCAATCAAAATGGCAGATCGAGATTCTTCCGCTAATCCCACACTTTTCTCCGCCGCATAGCTCGGCTGTGCCGTAACACTAATCAATAACAGTGCCACAACACCTATAACAAATGATTGTTTCATTTTTAATCCCAACCCTCCAATCTTAATATTGTTCATTTTTTCCAAACATTATTGTTTTATACAAAAAATCCCATACATTTCATAAAAACAAAACTTTCATCAAAATAGTTCAATACTATTATTTACATACTATCTTTCTACATTAATCTTTTGGCTAAAATACGAATCTGTTATATTTTAAAAGGTCTAATTAACCACATTTTTATAATACAGTTAGTGATTTATTTCACAAACTTTTTCATCCTCCCTCTTTTTTATTTATGAATAACCCAACGAAACCTTGATACAACTGGATTTATTGCCCGTAATTTTGAAATCGCTTACAATAAAAATTTTATTTTCTTAGTGTTTCCCACTAGACTGTTATAGTATTTTTTTATATACTGTATCTATACCGATCAGTTCAAGTTATTTACTATTTTAAAAAAATGATTTTACAGATCTTTAGAATATCTTTAAATATATTAGTCAATAGTTTTGGTTCTATCTAAAAAAGTATTGACTTGAAATTCATCATCATAGTATCAGGAGGAATTTGTTCATGAAGCCATTTTTAATCACTTTCGCTTTAAAAGCTACTTCTTTATTAGCTCTCTACATAGTCGTAACTAATTAATTAAAATTTTATTTCATATTTAAGGAGGTTTTATTCATGAAGGCTGTTCTTTCTACTTTCGCTTTAAAAGCTTCGACTTTACTAGTTGTTTTCGCCGCTATCCAACTGATCGGCTAATCTATTTAGTTTTAATTTCATCAAAATCACTCTATTGTTCATACAATTACTCGTTGTCAAAAAAGCAAGATAAGATTATAAATACACTATGCATCTTCAATGTGAATATATTTTCCCTACCTAAGTCTCTTACATTATAATGAGGCTTTTTTGTTTTTCCTTATAACGTTGCTATTGGTTTTCGCTACAGGCGAGCGCTTTTCTCAGGCATGACTTCAGTCTCCTTGACCCACCAACTCTGCAGGATCTTTCACTTCAATTAATTTCTAGTTAAAATCAACACTGAAGCATAGCAACGTCTTTCCTTTTAAAAAATACCCCCGAAAAGCATCGCTTTTCGGGGGTATTTTTAACCTTTTGTAATATGCGTCAAAATTAATTGAGGGGGTTCTACTTTTTCTGGCACAATCACAATATTATCGTATAATAATTGTTTCACTTTCTCTACGTCTTCATTGTTGCTGTGAATAGTCAGTAAAGATTCGCCTTCTTTAACTGCATCACCGATCTTCTTATGCAGAACAAGACCGACAGCTAAATCAATGATAGAATCTTTTGTTTCTCTTCCTGCACCTAACATCATCGCTGCTGTACCGATTTCATCCGCTACCAGTTCTTTAATATAGCCAGCCTTAGTAGCCGGTAGCTCAATTTTATATGGCGCATCAGGCAGCTTAGATGGGTCATCCACGACAGAAGCATCGCCACCTTGTGAGGCAAGGAACGTTTTGAATGCTTCTAACGCTTTACCATTTTGAATAACTTCCTCTAACATTTTTCTTGCTTCTTCTAATGATGATGCTTTTTTAGCTAATAAGACCATGTAGCTCCCTAATGTTAAACAAAGTTCCGTTAAATCTTCAGGTCCATGCCCTTTTAACGTATCAATAGCTTCTTTTACCTCAAGGGCATTTCCGATTGCAAACCCTAACGGCTGACTCATATCAGAAATAATCGCCATTGTATTGCGACCAACGTTATTTCCTATATTCACCATTGCCTGCGCAAGCGCAATCGAATCTTTTTCCTCTTGCATAAATGCACCGGCTCCGGTCTTCACATCAAGAACAATCGCATCGGCCCCTGCAGCAATTTTTTTACTCATAATCGAACTAGCTATAAGCGGAATGCTATTGACAGTCGCTGTTACATCACGCAACGCATATAATTTCTTATCAGCCGGTGTTAAATCACCTGTTTGTCCAATAACAGCGATTTTATTATCATTAACCAGCTCTATAAATCGTTCTTTGGAAATTTCGACCGTAAAGCCTTTAACCGATTCTAACTTATCAATTGTGCCTCCGGTATGCCCCAATCCACGCCCTGACATTTTCGCAACCGGAACACCTACAGCCGCAACTAGTGGTCCTAGAACAAGTGTCGTTGTATCACCAACACCGCCGGTAGAATGCTTATCGACTTTCACACCATCAATGCCATGCAGGTCAATCGTTTCTCCGGAGTGAACCATTGCCATCGTTAACTCGGCCCGTTCACTTTCCGTCATTCCATTGAAATAAATCGCCATCATCATCGCGCTCATTTGATAATCAGGAATATTACCATTTGTATAATTTTCAATCATATATTGAATTTCATTTACAGAAAGTTCTTGATTATCTCGTTTTTTCGCAATTAAATCTACCATTCTCATATTCCGGCACCCCCGTGAGTATTACAGATTACGAATTAATTCTTTTACATATTGAAGGAAAATACTTTTTACTTTTTCTGTTGTTTCGATAACTTCACCATGGTCAAGCGGCTGATCCAAAATACCCGCTGCCATGTTTGTAATACAAGAAATACCCAATACGCGCATTCCACAGTGGTTAGCAACAATAACTTCAGGTACTGTGGACATTCCTACAGCATCTCCACCCAGCGTTCTTACCATTCTGACTTCAGCAGGCGTTTCATACGTAGGACCTGTCAGCCCAAAGTACACACCTTCTTGAATTGTAATATTTTGTTGTTCAGCCACATTTCTTGCTAATTGTTGAAATGCTCGATCATAAGCTGTCGACATATCTGGGAAACGAGGACCAAAACGTTCGTCGTTACGTCCAATTAACGGATTAGGCATAAAGTTGATATGATCTGTAATCAACATTAAATCACCCGGTTGGAAATCCTTATTCACTCCACCTGCCGCATTTGTTACAATCAATTTTTCCACTCCCAATAACTTCATGACACGTACTGGGAAAGTGACCGTTTCCATTGAGTAACCTTCATAGAAATGAAAGCGACCTTGCATCGCTACTACTGTTTTACCTGAAAGTTGTCCAATAACCAGTTGTCCTGCATGACCTTGAACAGTAGAAGTTGGAAAATCCGGAATTTCACTATAAGGAATTGTGATGGCATTTTCAATTTGTTCAGCCAACACACCTAAACCCGAACCTAAAATCAGGCCGATTTCTGGCGTTACCTTTGCTCGATTTAAAATATATTGTGCAGAATTTTTTGCTTTTTCGTACATTCGTTTATCTCCTCTTATTTTAATAAGTTCAAAAAGCTTTTTCCATGCTTCGGCATCTTGACATTAAAGTTATCTGCAATTGTCGCTCCGATATCAGCAAATGTTTTGCTCATCGGCAACTCATCAGGCGATGTCAATTTTTTACCATATACTAATAATGGTACATATTCACGCGTATGATCAGTTCCATGATGGATAGGATCATTTCCGTGGTCTGCCGTAATGATTAATAAATCGTCCTCTTTCAACTCAGCGAATACTTCAGGAAGTCTTGCGTCGAACTCCTCAAGCGCTTTCCCGTATCCGATCGGATCTCTTCGATGACCGTACATTGCATCAAAATCGACAAGATTCAAGAAGCTAAGACCATTAAAGTCCATACGAAGTGTATCCATCAATTTATCCATGCCGTCCATGTTCGACACAGTACGCAATGATTTCGTGACACCTTCTCCATCATAGATGTCAGAAATTTTACCGATTGCAATAACATCCAGGTTAGCATCTTTTAATTCATTCATAACCGTTCTTTCATATGGCTTCAATGCATAGTCATGACGATTAGCCGTTCTTGTAAAATTACCAGGCTCCCCAAGGAATGGACGAGCAATAACGCGACCTAGCATATATTCTTCACGCAAAGTCATTTCACGAGCAATTTTACAAATATTATACAACTCTTCAAGCGGTACAATTTCTTCATGAGCGGCAATTTGGATGACTGAATCAGCAGAAGTGTAGACGATTAAAGCGCCTGTTTTCATGTGCTCTTCTCCAAGCTCATCCAAAATTCCTGTTCCACTAGCCGGTTTATTCCCGATTACTTTACGCCCTGTTTTTTCTTCCAATTCCTGAATTAATTCATCTGGAAAACCATCCGGAAAAACGCGAAATGGTGTTTCAATATTTAAGCCCATTATTTCCCAGTGACCTGTCATCGTGTCTTTCCCATTTGATGATTCTTGCATTTTTGTATAGTAAGCAAGTGGTTTTTCCACTACTTCGATTCCAGGAATCTCATCAATTTTACTTAAACCAAGCTTACCGATATTCGGCATATTCAGACCTTTCATTTCTTCCGCAATGTGTCGAAGTGTGTGTGCCCCTTCATCACCGAAATCTTTCGCATCAGGTGCTTCTCCGATTCCGACCGAATCCATTACAATCAGAAACACGCGTTTGAATTTATTTTGTTCGCTCATATTAATCCTCCTATGTACATTCAATAACATATTTCTTATCTATATAAGTTATGTATGATTTTATTGAACTTTGTACTATCTTTACCATTTCAACTTAGTCTTACTCTTATAAACAAACCTACTACCCTTATTATAGTCAGATGTCTGACAACTGCAAACAAAAAATAGCTGTTCTATCAAAAATAGGCAGCTATTTTTTAGGAACCCTATTAAACTATTATGCACGCGGATGAAATTTAGTATAAACATCCTTTAATCTCGCATTCGAAATATGTGTATAGATTTGGGTAGTGGAAATATCAGCATGTCCTAACATCTCTTGGACGGAACGTAAATCAGCTCCATTCATCAGTAAATGAGTCGCAAAAGAATGTCGAAGTGTATGCGGTGTCAATTCTTTTTGGATATTAGCCCCTTGCGCCAATTTCTTCAATATTTTCCAAAACCCCTGACGTGAAAGCCTTTTTCCGTGATGATTCAAAAACAGGGCATCGCTTTTATGATTTTTGCTGGCAAGTGCCGTTCTCCCTTTTGCCAAATACAACTCAACCGCATTTAAAGCTGTTTTTCCGATTGGGATAATACGTTCTTTATTCCCTTTACCTACACACCGTACAAACCCCATCGCACTATGTACATCTGCAAGGTCAAGGTTAATGAGCTCGCTCACACGCATGCCCGTTGCATACATGATTTCAAGCATCGCTTGATCACGCAGCCCAAATGGATCCATTCCTTTTGGAGAATCCATCAGCGCCTCCACTTCCTCCATACTGAGCACTTTCGGTAATGTTCTTTCAGGTTGTGGTGTATCAATATGCACAGTGGGATCTTGGTCACATTGTTTGTCCCTTAACAGGAATTGATGAAATGAACGAATCGATGCAATATGGCGGGCAATCGTTTTTGTCGATTTCCCGTCTTCTTTCAATTTCGCTAAAAAGTGAAGAATATTTACTCTTCGTACATCATTCCAACGAAAAATTTGTTCAACCTTATTCATATACTTCAAATATGATTTCAAATCTCTTTCATAAGAAATTAGCGTATTCTTAGCCAGTCCTTTTTCCACTGTCAAAAAATGAATAAAATCCTTCAAGCCATCTTCCATAATCTATTACTCCCCATTCAAATAAAAAAGCTTTAACCTTTCAAACCAACCGGTATTTTCAATTTCACTATGATTGGACACCTTCACAGCTGCACCATCCGGCTCATCGTATCGATTATAATCTTTATATTCGTCATTTAACCATACCATCCCTGAATAAAAAAGAACAGTAAGCCCTACAAATAAAACAAACACTTTGAGTGTATGTATAAATCGCCATAGAAATTTCTTCATCGTCTCTCCTCCGATTTAGCATCTAGTACAATCTATGCCAATCTTCCGAAAAACTATACATATAAATTACACTTAAGGAACAAGGCTTTTCGACAGAACGATCTCTCATCCCTAACGTTATTGCTTTATAAGCTTAGGAAAACGGATATACACAACAGAGCTATTCGCAGGGATCGGTGGCATAATAGCAAAAAAGATGCTTTAAAATATGATAACTATTGCTAATTACCGATATTTTTAATAAGCACCTTTTTTCGCTATTGTTCGTCCTCATCTTCTTTATCTGATTGGCAACGATGGCAAATACCATGGAAAGTTAATCGATGATCTTTTATTTTAAATTTCCATCTTTTTTCAACGATGACTTCAACATCATCCAATAAATCTTCCTGAATTTCATCAACTGCTCCACATTCCATACAAACTAGATGATGATGAAAATGAGCAGCACCTTCTTGACGTAAATCATAACGTGATACGCCGTCACCAAAATTAATTTTATCTACTATTTTTAGTTCTGTTAATAACTCAAGAGTTCTATATACAGTTGCCAAACCAATTTCAGGTGACTTCTCTTTAACGAGGAGGTAAACATCTTCCGCACTCAAATGATCTTCTTCATGTTCTAAAAGCACCCTAACGGTTGCTTCTCGTTGAGGAGTTAATTTATAACTTGAAGAGTGCAACTGTTTTTTTATTCTTTCAATTCTTTCTTCCATTTTTTCTCCTCCCTGCTACTGTACATATATCATTATAGCAAAACATTAGAGAGTGTCAAAATAGAATTATTCCTTTAAAAAATAAATAGTTACTATTAAAATAGATTTATTATTATTTAATAATTACATTTCTCATCTAGATTTATTTCTATTTTAGGAATGCCTGCTACTTCCTTACTTAACACTCATCACTTGCTTCATTAACACAGGAGAAAAATACGCTTCAATTGCACCCGCTACGCATATAAACAGCGTCGCAATTAATAGTGCCACTATATATTTGATTAAAATCGGCTTTAACGGTTGGCGTATTTGCTTCAAAAACACACGTCTAATAATATTTGTCGTCAATGCTAATGATAGCACGGTAATATATATAGTAAGCGGTATTAAGATAATATTTTGTGGCAAAACAGATACAATGGCAATACGGAATCCTTCCCATTCCATCGTATTCACTAAAAAACCGACTGAAAAACCGACAACGGTCCCTTTTAAAAATAATAAAATCAATATTAACGGAAAGCCGATAATAGAAATCCCCAAAATCCAAATCAATCCGATATACTGCAGATTATGAGTTGCACTTTCCATAAACAATTGATGTGATGAAGTTATATTACCCGTTTTTACCTGTCCAAAAAACCTCGTTAAATAATAAAGTAAATCTTCTTTTTGAGCAATACTTAAACTGTTCACAATGATACTTCCACAAATAACGCCCATTAAAAATAGCACAAAGATAAAAACATACAATGAGGAATATTCACGAATATGATTATATGCTGCGTTTGACAAAAACGATTTTTTCTTCATTTTTTTTCCTCCTAAACTATTTAATAGATTGTATGACTTTCTACTAGTTTTATGACTGTTTTTAATAGTTTGGAGTAAAATTCAAACATGCTTCACCACTCTTCCTAATTCTAAATGAAGGAAGCAATGAAGCATGTTTGTTATTATGCATGAAAAATGGCTATAAAGTGACTCTTGGTTGGTTAAGTTTTTCCTTCGACCCCAACCGTTAGATGAATCAATCAGGTTGTTATAGACACTGGATTTCCCCTACACTTTTGCTGCTGCATGGAAGTGGGAAATCCCAGTTCCTGTTAAACAGGGATAAAAGAAGACTATTTTTGTAAACTTTATTGCCTATGACAAAATAGTACGTATAGATGGAATTTCGCTCCAATCAACCTTTTTATCAACTGGTTTTATTCCCCAAAATCATTTAAAACAACAATCTTTTAGAAAACAGCCTAAAAGAAAGATGATTGTCCCTTTCATAAAATCACACAAATTAATCATTCATCCACACTTCTCCGTCTTTATATACCATTTGTTCTGGATATCGTAAATCAGTAACGGCATCCTGCAATTCTTTGGATGGTGCTTTCGTCATCAACGAAACAATAATATTGGCGGCAAATCCGGCGATCGCCCCAAACACACCTGCGCCGGTATCGATAATCCCTAGAATTGTGAAACCCCCATATTTAGCGGCAAATATATACCCTAATGTAACAGCCAATCCGATAAGTAATCCTGCAATAATACCTGGTGTATTAGAGCGCTTCCACCATACACCTAGTACTAACGCCGGGAAAAATGTCCCTGATGCGATGGCAAAAGCCCAAGCAACAATTTGTGTAATGGCTCCCGGTGGATTCAAGGCGATCACACCCGCAGCTAATGTCGCAAGAACAATCGTCCAACGGCCTACTGAAAGTCGTTGTTTATCGCTTGCATTCGGTTTTAACACGCGATAATAAATATCATGCGCAAAAGAAGAAGAAATAGAAATCATTAAGCCGCCTGCTGTTGAAAGGGCAGCCGCCATTGCCCCAGCCGCTACAAGTCCAATGACAAACATACCTAAATTCGCAATTTCCGGCGTTGCCATGACGACAATGTCGTTGGCGATAATTAGTTCATTCCATTGTAAGATGCCATCTCCATTAGTATCTGCTACTTGTAGCTTTCCTGTATCCACCCATGACTTGGTCCATCCCGGAAGTTCCGTAATTTTGCTGCCAGCTACCTTTGTCAGCAAAATGAAACGGGAAAACGCTGCATATGCAGGTGCTGTAAAATATAACAATGCGATAAACAAAAGTGCCCAAGCACCTGACCAACGAGCTGCTTTCATAGTTGATACGGTAAAGAAACGAACGATTACGTGGGGAAGCCCTGCCGTCCCTGCCATCAAGGTGAACATAAGGGCAAGAAATTGCCATTTCGTCCCATTAGTAAACGGCGCAAAATACTCTGATATCCCTAGCTCTCGATCTAGTTCCCCCATTTTCCCGACTAAATCACCATAGGAAATCCAAGGAATCGGATTGCCGGTTAATTGAAGTGACATAAAAACAACCGGTACAATATACGCGATGATTAGGATGATATATTGCGCAACCTGCGTCCATGTAACCCCTTTCATCCCTCCAAACGCTGAATAAAAAGCAATTAATACAACCCCTATCATCGTACCGATTTTTGCATCAATTTCGAATAAACGACCAATTACTACCCCAGATCCAGACAACTGCCCAATAGAATACGTAAAGCAGATAATAATTGTACAAACTGCCGCAAGAATTCGAGCCGCATGACTGTTATAGCGATCTCCGATAAATTCCGGCACAGTAAAACGCCCATATTTTCGTAATTGTGGAGCAAGCAAGAATGTCAGCAATAAATAGCCACCTGTCCATCCCATAATATAAGCAAGTCCATCATATCCAAGAAGCATGATTGTACCGGCCATACCGATAAAAGAAGCAGCACTCATCCAGTCAGCACCAATTGCCATTCCATTAAAAATAGGAGGAACCCCTCGACCGGCCACATAAAAATCAGAAGTTTCTTTTGCTGTATTATAGATTGCAATCCAAATGTATAACGCAAATGTTGCACCAATAATAGCTACCGAAACTAAAAATTGAGTATCCAATAACATCCCCCTTTATCAGAAAACATCGTTTTTATTTTAATGATCCAACACTTTACTTGAGCCGATTTGTTCATTTTTATCGTGATCAATTCCATATTTTTTATCAATTTTGTCTCCGACTATAGCATTAACGAATAATAAAATGATGAAAATTAGAAGTGTTCCTTGTGCTCCCATGAAATAGTGGAAAGGTAATCTATTAATTGTTATGTCACTAAATGCCTCTGCAAATAGTACTACGCCAAATGAAGCAACTACTCCAATAATGAAATAAATAACCATATAGGTATTTTTCTCTCTAAAATAACCGTCTGCTACTTTCTTATCAATCTTTCTCATTTTCATCCCTCCTCATTTAAATAATCATTCTGTTTTACTGATGCACAATTGATTATTCACTCCCTTTCTTCTCATATTTGGCCTGTAGCTACACTAGATGCTTAGCTCTATTTCTGCCTTTCTCCTTCTAAAAAGAGTAAGGAAAAATATTCTGAACAATAATTAGCCATCTTTGAATTTGAGATAAAGTTCTTTATCTTAAACTGAAAATAAATTTAACGGTTTCAAAAAATGGGGCTGGAACTAGGATAATTTGAATCATGAAGTACAAAAAAATAGAGGCGAAAGGGAATAAAAGAAAATACGTTTTTTTCTTTTTTAAGGCAATGAATAAGGAAACTCCTGTAATGGCCATTAACAACAATAAAACTTGCATAAAGACCTCCTTTTATGAAAACGCTAACATGTTATTTTACAAATAATGTGAAATAACATCTTTATTATGGATAAAAGTCTGTTATTGGTCAAGTAGTTTTCTCAAAAGATTGAATTTTCAAAAATTAGTTAGAAATAATTATGTCCATCGAACGACTATTTTTCTTTTCTCTTTATCAAACACCTTTTCAGACTCTATTGGTTTATATAAAGACCCAAACCCTGTTACAATAATAACAACGAGAATTAAATCAATCACCATCACACACTTGGTGTAACAAGAGAGGGTCTTGAAAATGAAAAAAATTAAAACCGAACAAGAATATCGCGATCAAATTGCAAACGAGCAGCTTTCTGTAGGCATTTTCACCACTACTTGGTGCCCCGACTGCAAGCGCCTGGATATGTTCATTGATGGAATTGTGGCGGACCATCAAGATAAAAACTGGTTTGTTATAGACCGTGATGAATTCCCTGCCATCGCCGAGGAACAAACGGTAATGGGTATTCCTTCTTTATTGGTTTTTCAAAATGGCCAAAAACTAGAACACTTACATAGTGCAAATGCAAAAACAGAAGAAGCCGTTCGCGAATTTTTAGAAACGCTTTAACCACAATTTTTATACAAACAGAGGAGGCTATTTCACTTAAAAAGTGAGATAGCCTCCTCTGTTTTCCCTACTGTTTCTTCAATAAAGCCTGCAGTTGCAAATATTGAACCGCATAAGCTGTTTTGGCATCATAAATTCTACGTTCTTTTATGTATTGTTCTGCTTCTTCTAATGTGATTTCCATCACTTCTACAAACTCATCTTCATCACATGCTGCTGCATCCTCTTTCTTTTGCAGTTCTGTTGCCACATAAACATGGACAATTTCATCTGCAAAACCTGGCGATGAATAAAATGAAATGATATGCTCCATTTTTCCGCTTATATAACCTGTTTCTTCTTCCAATTCTCTTGCTGCTGTTACATCCGGCTCTTCTCCCGGCTCTAATTTACCTGCCGGAATTTCGATAATAGATTGTTCCAGTGCTTTTCGATATTGTTCTACCATGACAATTTTGTTGTCCGGTGTAATCGCTATAATGGCAACTGCTCCAGGATGCTTAATCAGCTCTCTCTTACTCTGTCCTCCGTCTGGCAATTCGACGTCTTCTACCCGTAAACTGATTACCTTGCCTGAGAAGATAGGCTGTGTGGAAATCGTTTTTTCTTCGAATTTTTTCATAGAGTTGTTTCCTCCTGTTCTATTTAATCTACCACTAAACATATATTTTATCATAACAATGGATGGAGGGTTTTCAATGAAATTATATATTGGGAAAAATCAATTACTAGTAAGCGGTAAAGCTCGGGATATTCAACACCTATTACGTGAATCTAGCCATCAATACACGTATGTTTCACAATGGGTTAATCAAGAAAAAACAGTTGTTGCTCGTACTGCGGATAAAAACTAGCTTTTCATCTATCAATTCAGAGGAAAGTGCGCATCCTCTTCTTACTTCGCCTCAATGCATGATAAAATAGAGACACTAGTTTAAACAAGAGGTGATGATTATGGAAAAACGCAAAATTGGACATTCTGATCTTTACGTGTCTGAAATAGGGCTTGGCTGTATGTCACTCGGCACGGATGAACAACAAGCCTCTAAAATTATTCAAACAGCCCTTGATCACGGCATTAATTATTTTGATACGGCCGACTTATATGATTATGGTGTAAATGAGGAACTTGTCGGAAAAACGTTAAAATCCGTTCGTCATGATGTAGTTTTGGCAACAAAAGTCGGAAATAAGTGGAATCAAGAAAAAAACGGTTGGAGCTGGGATGCGTCCAAAACATACATAAAGTCTGCAGTGAAACATAGCTTACAGCGTTTGCAGACAGATTATATCGATTTATATCAGCTCCATGGCGGTACAATGGATGATAATCATACTGAAGTCATTGAAGCTTTTGAAGAGCTTATTAAAGAGGGCTATATTCGTTACTATGGCATTTCGTCTATTCGTCCTAATGTTATCCAATCATTTCTCACTAAATCTTCGATTGTTTCAGTCATGATGCAATATAGCCTGCTGGACCGTCGTCCCGAAGAATGGATGCCGCTCTTTAACGAACAACAAGCTAGCATAATCGCCCGCGGTCCGATTGCTAAAGGCATACTAAGCGAACGTATGCTAAGCTGCGCTTCTGCATCTATTAAAGAAAAAGGTTATTTGCACTATAGTTATCATGAATTAGAAGAATTACTTGGACGTTTACACGAAACCTTCTCATCACGCAGCATACTTGAAATTGCCTTGCAGTACGTTTTATATCATGATGAAGTGGCAGCAGTCATTCCGGGAGCAAGTAACCCATCGCAAGTTATAGAAAATATTAAAGCTGTGCAAGCTAAGAAATTAACAAAAGATGAATGGCAATTGCTACGGTCTTTGACCATTGCTAATCGATATGAACAACACCGAACATAAACTATTTCTTTAGTGCGTAATTCCTTATAGAAAAAATGAAGCTATTGCATGATAGCTTCATTTTTTCTATAAAGATGACACCTGCACATCTCTGACTTTGTCATCCTCTTCTATTATTTATAGTCTCGCCAATTTTTCTTATCTTCGCTCAATAACTCGGCAAATGTTTTATTTTTCTCCGCTCGTTTGCGTTCTTCAAGACGTTTTTTCTCTTCAGCTTCTTTCTGCATTTGTTGTTCTTTTTCTAACTCTTTTTGTTTCGTTTTCAATTGATTGACCAAATCACTATTCAGTAAATTCGATAAGGTTAATTTTTCATCTTGTTGAGATGTTTTTGCTTGTTTTTTCTTCTTCATGCCTTCTCCTCCTTGCGCTGTTTTCATTATAGCATTACTTCATCTTGATTTTAAGAAGCACTAAAATTCCTGTTCAAATGCGTTGCAAAACTATTTTTAAAGCTACAACCTGCGGTATCTTCCCATTTTACTCTTTGTTTTGATTCATAGCATTTGAAAAAATATGTCATAATGAAAGTAAGGATTTCATGCTTTAAGCTTTTAGTGTTGCCTCAACTATATTGCTTTTCTTTGGAGGGCCTAATAATGAAGAAAAAAATACTTATACCTTTGTTCGCTGTTCTTTCAATCTTTTCTGCAATCGGCATTATTGTCTCAAATCTGTTGATGTTTATGAAGAAAAAAGACGACAGATTCATTCAAGAACGGGAAATCAAAGCTGGACGTTTACATGTTCCCGACTTTGAATCCCTCCCTAAGCAAGAAGTCATGTTGGACTCCCCTTTTGGGTACCCGCTCAATTGCTTGTTTGTTTCTCCACATCCGACCAACAAATGGATGATTTTCTGTCACGGCATTACTGAAAACAAATATAACAGCATTAAATATATGAATCTCTTTATAAAAAAGGGATACAATGCCATCATTTATGATCATCGCCGCCATGGAAATTCGGGCGGGAACACAAGTAGCTATGGCTTTTATGAAAAATGGGACTTGGACGTCATCGTCAAAGAACTGAAAAAACGGGAAGGAAATGACGTCATCTTCGGTATTCATGGTGAATCTATGGGAGCTGCGACAACTTTACTGTATGCTGGCTGTATTCGTGATGATGCTGCTTTTTATATTGCGGATTGTCCATTTTCTACCCTTCAAGGACAAGTTCAATATCGGATTAAAAAAGATATTCCTTTACCTTCATGGCTCATACTTCCGATTGGCAGCTTATTTTTGAAAATGCGTGATGGCTATTCCCTGCATGAGGTTTCTCCACTTGCAGCGGTAAAGCAAATTAACAACCCAATTTTATTTATTCATAGCGAAAATGATGACTATATTCCGGTTGCTATGACTAAGGAGCTGTACGAAGCGAAAAAAGGAGATAAACAGCTTTTCATCTCTTCAAAAGGAGCACATGCACAATCGTTCAATGAAAACTCAGCTGAATATGAAAAGGCCATTGATCACTTTTTACAATCATTACCTGTACAGAATGATGATCGCTTATAGAAGTTAAGAAGCTTCTGCTGAATATTATAAAAAACTTGGCAAAAAGCCAATAATTCATACATACCTATTACAAAGGAGGTTATATTTTTATGTCCAAAGTGCAAATCAAAGTAAATGACAATGGTTCCTTACGTGTTACGGGTGAAATTGAATTAGTGGACATGAACGGAAATATCTTTCCTACAAAACAAACATTCTCATTATGCCGCTGCGGATTATCCGGCAAGAAACCCTTTTGTGATGGTGCACATAAAGGAAAATTCATTTCCGTCGAACGTGCTAAATAGCAGAAATATATGTGAAAAGGCTGCCTTCATAGGCAGCCTTCTCACATATGCTTCACTAAATAACCGTATGTATGATGATTGATTACTCGTTCCATCGTTTGTTCAAAACCTAGACGTTCATACAAACGACGTGCACGCATATTATTTTCTTCCACATTTAAGGACACGGTTGCATACCCTGATTGTTTCGCATATTCAATGGCTGCTTGCAGCAACTCCGTCCCATATCCTCGACCGGCAAAATGAGGATTAACACTCACTGTATCCAAATAAAAATCTTCTTCTTCCGTTTCTTGATCAATGGTAATCTGCTTATCCGGGAATTTGCTTTCCAAATGAGTGAGAATGGGTGCGTCAATAATCGAAGCATCCTTACCATGATAAGCAATCACTAGCCCCACTACCTCCCCTTCCACTACTTTTACCAAACAGTTGGAATAACTTACTCGATTCACCTCTTGCTGAAAATACACTTCCAATTGCTTTAGAACCTTTTGTTTCTCCGTTTCGCCCGTCAGTGCATCGGCAATATCATGAATAGCATCATAAATAAGCACAGCCGCTTGTACACTGTCTTCCTTTCTTGCCTTTCTTATTGTCATAACCTACTCCTTTTTAATGAAAACCTTCTCTTTTATAGAAGCTTATAAATCCATTTTGTTCAATAATTCACGTAAATGGAGCAGCTCCTCTTTCGAAAGAGTGATACCCTTCCCCATTTTCTCATGGTCCGGTGCCCAATCCCTCAAGTCATATTTGGGAGCGTGTCCATTCCAGCTAATCAAGTTGAGCTCTTTGTTCCATCCTTTCGGAGATTGAGACAACTCTCCAATCGTTTCGATAATGTCATATTTAATATTCGCCATTGCACACCCTCCTAACAAGAAACACGCATTATTTACTTACATACATATTGTACAATAATTTGCTTCCCTTATCCTACTCAATTACGGCACAAAAATGCACCTATTTCACCAATACTTTTAGCAACTATGTTTATGAACAAAGCCAAAAAAGAGCCTGCAGAAATATTCTGCAAGCTTTCTAAAAACTAAACTACTTCTGCAA
Source organism: Bacillus sp. (in: firmicutes) (assembly GCA_051873995.1). Lineage (GTDB taxonomy): Bacteria > Bacillota > Bacilli > Bacillales > DSM-1321 > Bacillus_AD. Next base: position 9,411 of record JBJEFL010000237.1, on the reverse strand, counting down.
CACGATCAAGTAGCGCGTATTTGACATTCGGATGCGTTCCTAACGTTGAAGTAACAACAACTTGTTTCTGCCCAATATTTAGTGTTTCAATTGTCTCCTCAATAGATTGCGTTAAAATTCCAGGGAAAATCAAATATGGAATGACAATAACTGCTGAACACTCCGATTGAAGGGCTTCTTCTAAACTTTCTTTAAAAGATGGTGAACAAGCAGTCAAATAACAAACTGAATGATGAGGAAGATAATCTTCCACCGCTCGGACGATGCTGCTCAGCTGTTTTTTCACTTCCAACATACTGCTTCCTCTTCCGACAATGACTACATGAGCATCTTTCGGAGAAATATTCGTTTCTGCCACCTTATCCAATAGAAGCTTTGACATTTTCGGTGAAACACCGATTGGAGTCCCATAGGAAACCTTCACATCTGGATAAAGTGCGCATACTTTATTTAGCTCTTCCGGTATATCATGTATAGCATGTACAGCGGTCAGCAGAAGAAACGGAACAACCCCAATTTCAGTTGCCCCCCGCTCGACACATCGACGAAACCCCTCTTCAATAGTAGGCGAAGCTAATTCCAAAAAACAATATTCAATAATCGGTATATCATTCAATTCACTTTTGCAACTCTCTATAAAATTAATAGCTTCTGTACATGACGCTTTCACTCGACTGCCATGACAAATAAATAGTACAGCCTTCATCTTATAGAGCCTCGCTCACTTCATACACTTTGGCTTTTTGCTCCCACCATTTTAATGTATGATGATATTTAACCACTTCACCGACGACAATCATGCAAGGATTTAATACTTTCTCTTCTTTTGCAACGTTCACTACCTCTTGTAACGTAGAAGTAATTGTTCGTTGTGTAGAAAGAGAACCAGATTGAATGAGCGCAACCGGCGTACTAGCTGGTTTTCCGAATTGAATAAGCTTTTCTTGTATATATGGCAAATTGCCTACACCCATGTAGATGGCTAATGTATCAATGCCTTTCGCTAAGCTTTCCCACTTAATGTCATCTTCTTTCCCTTCTTGACGATGTCCCGTTACAATGGCAAAGCTTGCACTGCAATCACGATGAGTCACCGGAATACCCGCGTACGCAGGGGCAGCAATTCCCGCCGTGATTCCAGGTACGACTTCAAAAGGAATGCCATGCTTAACCAATACTTCCGCTTCTTCACCACCGCGGCCAAATACGAAAGGATCGCCACCTTTTAATCTAGTCACTATTTTTCCCTTTTTGGCGTGATGTGCAAGTGAATAGGAAATCGTCTCTTGGTGCATTGTATGGTCACCTGGAAGTTTGCCGCAGTAAATAATATCCGCATCACTCTTTGCATATTGTAACAATTCCGGATTCACCAGTCGGTCGTACATAATAACATCCGCTTGCTGAATGCACTTTAGACCTTTCACCGTAATCAACTCCGCATCTCCAGGACCTGCACCTACTAAATATACTTTTCCCATCACTTTACCCCTTTCTATGTTGCCGTTACAACATCTTCCTCCAATAATACATAGCCACTTCCAGCACCAATTCGTTTCTTTTCGTACAAAATTACTTCATCCACTCGTAATGCACGCAAGAAATATTTTTCTATTTCATCATCCACCAGACTGAATGCCTGCTGATCATTCGATGCCGCAATGATCACAGGAAACACTTTATCTGCCGTCACTACTTCAAATCGATACAAATACATAAGTGAGCCTCCAATTATGATACTTGCTCACTATTATGAGCAATCGCATCATCTAAACTTTTCTGAATCTGTTCAATGCCCACTCGATTAAAATATTCTTGATAGTTTTCCCCAAGTAGCTTCTGTGCTTTGAAATCATTTAACAAATATTCCACTACAGACTGTAGCTGTTCTGCAGGAACTCGGCCTTTTAATTTTGAATTGAATTTCCCGCCTTGCTCCAACGTACCACCAACATATATTTCAAACGCTTCGACCATTTTCTTGTCTTTGTTTTTCATCAGCACACCTTGAAAGCCAATATCCGCAATTTGACGTTGACCGCATGAATTCGGGCAACCTACCATATGAAAACGGACAGGTACATCCAACTCAATATTTTGATCTAAGTATTCCGCAATCCCCTTCATTCTTGCCTTCGTTTCCACTAAAGCAAGATTGCAATATTCAATACCTGTGCATGATACGGAATGTCCGATAAAAGAGTTCGGATTAGCTGTAATTTTTTCAAATATCTTTTCTTGTAAAAGTTGATCTGTCAATTTGTTCGGAACGTTTGGAATGATCAAGTTTTGTGAATTACATGTTCTAATTTCCCCATTGCCGTACTTTCTCGCGATTCGAGCTAATTCGAACACTTCATCACTATGAAGACGACCTACAGGTACATTAAAGCCGACGTAGCTTAACCCTTCCTGTTTTTGCGGCTGTACACCATAAAAATAGCCGGCATTCCATTTCGTTACCGCATCTTCCCCTCTGGAAAGAAGAGGTCCCGTATATCCTTCTAACACTTCTTTAAATTTCTCCACACCCCAATCAGCTACTAAAAACTTCAGGCGTGAGCGAACGCGTTTTTCACGATAGCCATAATCACGGAAAATCGTTGTAACGGCAATGGTCGTTTTCAATACTTCATCTGGTTTAATAAAGACGTCAAGCGGCTGTGCCAAATATGGACGAGAAGATAATCCGCCGCCGACTTTCACATGAAAACCATTGACGACTTCTCCATCAATTTCCTTTCGAGCTGGTGTAAACGATAAGCAATTGATTTCCGCATTTGATGCATTATGAATATTAGATGAAATTGACAGCTTATATTTTCTCGGTAAATTCGAGAAATCTTCATTAAATTGAAAAAATTCATAAACTTCTTTGACGATTTCACTTGTATCAAACAGTTCATTCGGATCAATACCTGTAATCGGATTACCGACAATATTACGTGTAATATCACCGCATGCTCCCGCACTAGAAAGCCCTACATTCTCTAATCGTTGCAAAATGTCAGGAATCTGTTCAATCGTTAGCCAATGAAATTGAATCGCTTGACGTGTCGTAATATCCACTACATCACGACCATAATCTTTTCCGATTGCAGCTAATGCTTCGACTTGTTCCGCACTTAAAATGCCAGAAGGTACATTGACCCTCATCATGAAGTAACCCGCTTCTTTCGGCTTTTGTAAATATAAACCTGCCCATTTGAAGCTATCCCAATCTTCTTTCGGTATGGATGAGAATCCGTTTTGTGCATAATATGGAATATCATCATAAATGCGTAATCCATCTTTCACTAACTTCTTCTTCTCCGTATCATTCAGATTTTCATTGGCGCTCCAAATTTTCTCGTATGCCATGCTTCTGTCCCCTTCCTTAAATCAGCCGTCTATCTTGTAAATATTGTATAATCTGCGCAACGGATTGCTGCACAGATAACCCATCCGTATCAATGACCAGCTCCGGATTTACCGGTTCTTCATATGGAGAATCAATTCCGGTAAACGCCGGAATTTCCCCGTTTCTCGCTTTTTTGTACAAGCCTTTCGGATCTCTTTCTTCACAAGCTTGCAACGGGCATTTAATATATACTTCAATAAATTCACCCTGTGGTAAAATGGCACGTGCACGCTCTCTATCCTCACGAAACGGGGAAATAAACGCCGTAATCGTAATCGTTCCATTATCGACAAACAGCTTCGCCACTTCAGCAATACGACGAATATTCTCTTTTCTGTCATTATCTGAAAAGCCAAGATCACTGTTCAATCCGTGACGAATATTATCTCCATCCAATACATATGTGTTAACATTTTGCGTAAATAATTCTGCTGCCAATGCATTGGCAATGGTCGATTTACCCGAGCCGGAAAGACCGGTAAACCAAAGGACAAAACTATGATGACCATTAAGCAGGCGTCTTTCTTCAACACTGACCGAAGTATCATGCCATGTAATATTATTCTTCACGTTCTTTCCTCCTACACTGTGACCTTTTTCTGCTGTAATCCTTGAATCAATACTTCAACCACTTCTTGTCGACTGAATGTGGAAGGAGGCACTTCGCCTGCACTCAGCATTTCACGCACTTTTGTTCCGGATAAAATGACGCGATCTTCCTGAGGATGCGGACACGTTTTATTAGAAGCCATCCCTTCACATGATTTGCAATAAAAACTATGTTCAAAAAACAATGGTGTAATACCGATTTCTCCCTTAGTGAAATTAGAAAAAATCTTTTGTGCATCATATGTGCCATAATAATTGCCTACACCGGCATGATCACGACCAACAATAAAATGCGTACAACCATAATTCTTTCTTACAATCGCATGAAAAATTGCTTCCCTAGGACCTGCATAACGCATTGCTGCCGGAAAAACAGCCAGCTCCACACGTTCTTTCGGATAATATTTATCTAGTAAAACTTCATAGCTTTTCATACGTACATCCGCAGGAATATCATCACTTTTCGTTTCACCGACCAATGGATTCAGAAAAAGGCCATCTACAATTTCCAATGCCGCTTTTTGAATATATTCATGTGCACGATGAACAGGATTGCGAGTTTGAAAACCGACAATTGTCTCCCATCCCAATTCTGTGAATTTGGCCCTTGTTTCAACTGGATCAAAATGATATTCAGCAAAGGTTTTCTCAGATTTTTTCACAAGTGTAATATCCCCGCCGACATAAACAGACGGTCTTTGCAGCTGATTACGTACACCTGGATGCTCTGCATCGATCGTTCCGTAGACAAGCTCTGCTTCCACTTGTTTATCAGGTGTATAAATATCTCCTACTTCTAATACACCATATGTTTCACCATTGAATATCAGTCTTACTTGTTCTCCTTTGATTAGCTGGTTGGCATCTTGCTCACTCACCGGCAATGTAATTGGAATGCTCCACACTGTTCCGTTTTGCAGACGACTGTTTTTTACGACCGAATGATAGTCAGCTTCATTCAAAAAACCAGTAAGAGGACTGAATGCCCCAACTGCTATTAACTCTAAATCGCTTAAAGCAATAACATCTAAAGAAACTTCTTTCGTAATTGTACTAATGTCTAAATTTGGATTATAGCGATTGATTAACTGACCGCCATGTGCTGGAATATTTGTCATTTCGTTTTTTCTCCCCTTCTAATTGGCGAATTATGCAAGCCGCATTCTAACTTCCCTTGTCCAATCCAACGTCCATCCCGACTATTTGAAAGGGATGGCTTTGTACAAGGCTCACAGCCGATACTCGGATAATTTTGATCATGCAACGTGTTATAAGGTAAATCATGTTCTTTTACATAATTCCAGATATCTTCCCATGTCCAATGAATAAGCGGACAAACTTTAACAGATTGAAAGCGATCATCTTTATTAATGAAATTCACATTCGCTCTTGTTGGAGATTGCTCTCTTCTTAACCCTGAAAGCCACGCATCTGCTTTCTTCAGTTCTTCCTCTAAAGGTTGCACTTTACGAAGTTGGCAACAAAGGTCCGGTTTGCTTTTCCATAATTCCGCACCATATTGTTCGGCTTGTTCATTCAACGTTAATGAAGGCTTCTTCTTAATAATTTGCAAAGAAGGATAGCGGGCTTCAGTTCGTTCAATCGTTTCATATGTTTCTTTAAAATGAACATCTGTATCCAAAAACACGACTTGAGCATCTGCTTTAACTTGTGATATTAGATGAAGCAAGACACTGCCTTCAATTCCAAAGCTGCAGGCATACAATAAATGTTCTCCATATTGATCGTACGCCCATTTCAACGTATCGTATGCACCTTTCCATTTACTATCGGCAGAAAAGACAGGCAACTGATTTTCTGCAAAGGTTTCATAAAGCACATTCATTTCCCCCTAAGAAGTAGAAAAATATAAATATTTAAACCGACAGGGGCGACTTTAAACTAAATGCATCAGGATACAATGACAGTCACCCCTAAATCGCTGGTCAACGAGCTATTTTAATCGAACTTTTTCATTTTTTTCAAGTTGTATGATTTTCCCATCTTGGACGATTATTGTAATCGATCCAAATTTCATACTTTGAAGCATTCCTTCAATTTTCTGATACACATCATTTAATTCATTTTCCTTCCCCACTGCCCGTACCCCCTTTTCTTCATTCCTTTTTGTACAATAATCTTTTTCGTGTAAAGATTATGATGAGGTACTTAATTCTCCTTATCTTTCAAAATGTCGAGCATTTCTCTAGAATTAGCACCTGACACCTAATTGGATACTAGCGTTCACCCATACTAGTTCCGACACCTATCCAGATAAGTCGGACATGCTTTATTTAAAGAAAATATCATACCTACTTAATAGTGGATAAAGGAAAACCTCCATCAAGTAAATATTTACTTTTTATTCTGTTTTTTCAAATAATATCACATCTAACCCCGAAGTCAACCCGAGTTTTTTGATAGGAATAATCGAAACAAGCAAAAACATTGATATACCAGCATTCTTAAAGAAAAAATTTTTTTGTTATTTATAATTTTTTCCTTTTATCTTATGTAGGGCATAAAAAAAACGACCTACTAATCAGTCGTTTTTTTACGCTTTTGTCGGTACTCCTCTACTACTTGTTCGTACCTCTCATCAAATTGCTTTTCCCATTGTTTTTTAATTTCTTTCGCCAACACCGGACTGTTTCCGGTTGTGCTAGCAGTCAATACAAGATCGCCACGACGGACAATTGCCGGTGTCATGAAACTGCCTGCTTTCCCGTCGCTGACATTATTAACCCACTGCTGTGAGGAAGCAGACGAAACAACAAATTCATTTATCTCCTTGTTATCTGTTGCTGCAAAAATAAGATGAGCACCATCTAAGTCATTTCGCTCAAACGACTTTTGCTTGCATTCAACAAACGGGAGCAAGGTGAGTTCTTCTATAATCTCAGGAGCAATGACCAACACTTTGGCTCCTGTCTGGTCAAAACCTTTTGCTTTCCGATAAGCAATCTTTCCCCCACCTACAATTACTACCTTTTTATTTTTCATGCACATCAATAAAGGATACCAATTCACTCCGATTCTCCCCTTCCGAGAGCATTTCACCTAGTAACTAAAGAATGGATTAATCATGTGCTCATCTTCAATTAAGTTTTATACTTTTAAAACATTTCATGGTAATCTGATACAACACTTCTGCAAAAATAAGGCCAATGGCAATACTTCCGGAAATTAACGTCAATTTTGCGGCTAAGCTAATCGCTACATTATAATCATTTTCTACAAAGTGCCTCATTGCATTATAAGCCATTCCTCCTGGCACAAGCGGGATAATCCCACCTACAATAAAAATCGTCATGGGGGTTTTATATATTTTAGCGAATACTTGACTAATCAAAGCAATAATTGCAGAAGCAATCGCAGTAGCAGGTATGATTCCTATGAAATTTTGCGATAGAATATAATAACTCATCCAGCCGATCATCCCGACGAATCCACACTTCACAATAGATTCACGAGGCACATTGAAGATAATGCCGAATCCGGCCGACCCGATGAAACTTGCGATAACCTGTACTAAATAATCCATGTCACATCACCTTTACACAATTGTTAACACCATCGCCACACCCGCTCCAATCGCAAAAGATGTTAAACAGGCTTCCGCACCTTTTGAAAGACCCGAAACTAGATGTCCCACCATTAAATCCCGAACAGCATTCGTAATCAATAGTCCGGGAACGAGCGGCATAACCGATGCAATGATGATTTTATCAATTTCCAAACCGAAACCAATTTGTACCAACCAATGTGAAAAAAAAGCAATAACAACCGATGCCATAAATTCTGAAATAAACTTAACAGAGGCTAAGTGGTGAACAATAAGGAAGCTAATAAAACCCGCACCTCCTACTAGAAAAGCAGGAAGAAAATCATGCCATGTTCCTTGAAACATAAAAACAAAACAGGCACTCGAAAGAGCTGCAGCAATCACTTGTACAGCAGTCGAAAAAGTCTCTTGAGCCTGTTCAATTTCATCTAATGCCTTCTGCGCTTCTTCGATCGTCATATTCCCTTGACTAATGTTTCGGGAAATCCGGTTGACTTGGGTGACTTTCAATAAATTCGTCGTTCTTTGCGACACACGAACAAGTTTTGTCTTTTCTGCTTCAACAGATTGCAGTGAAAAAATGATTCCTGTCGGGATAACGAAACTTTCACACTTTGCGTACCCGAACGCCCGGGCCATCCGCAGCATTGTGTCTTCTACCCGAAATGTCTCCGCACCATTTGTTAATAATATTTTCCCTGCCAAAAGACAAACATCCATCACCTTATATTGTCGCTGTTTCTCTAATCGCTGTTTATCCATACGAAACCTCTTTCATGAAAATCAATACGCATCTTAACTTACCGAAATCTCTTCTGTTCAAATTATTTCATGTTAAAACGATCACCGGCTATTTTTTCGGAAATCGTCGGGAAAAGATTATACAAGGTACTACCGATATTCATCCATCTAGGCAAATTTAATTCTCGTTTTGGAGACAGCATTAGCTTCACAATTTTGTCCGCAACATCGTCTGATTTTAACATCATTTTTTTGGCATTTTTCACATAAGTGCCTGTTTTATCGGCTGTATTGAAAAAATTCGTCTCGATTGGTCCAGGGTTGACGGATGAAACATGAATAGCCGTATTCCTTAGTTCAAGACGGATACTATTGGTAAAGCCCAATACAGCAAACTTACTGGAAGAATAGCCGCTTGATTTTGGGGTAGCCAATTTCCCCGCTTGTGAAGCAATATTGATTATATGACCTTCATTTCGTTCTAACATCGATGGAAGAACCTGTTGTGTGCAAGCCATTAACCCGAACACATTGACTTTAAACATTTGCTCAATATCCTCTAAATTCGCTTCATGAAATAAGTCATAAATACCAAATCCTGCATTATTGACCAAAATATCAATCTGACCGACTTCTTGAAAAATCGTTTTGAATACGTTCTTTACTTCTTCCAAGTCGCTTACGTCTAAACAATAAGCCCGGCACTCCATACCTGTCTCTTTCGTTATTTGAGCACATATTCCTTGTAATTTATCTTGTGAACGAGCTAACAAAATAGGTCTTGCCCCTCTTTGCGCGACCTTCATCGCTAATTGTTCGCCAATCCCCGATGATGCACCGGTAATAACAATATTTTTATCTTTTAATTTTTGCACAATTCCACCTCAAGCACTAAACTATCTAACATTTTAACATTTTCCCATTCTTAAAACACCGTGTTTTTATAACATTCCAAGCTTCATTCAAACTTTATTTCCTAGGACATAGTACCTGAAATACAACATTTTCCTGTCATCCATCTATGCACCTCTTTGAAAGTTTTATCTCTTCCTACTTAAGTAATTAACAATGCAGGATTTTATCATGGCCTATCCAA
>JBJEFL010000236.1:0-5557 GCA_051873995.1 Bacillus sp. (in: firmicutes) | reverse complement strand
GCGGTCTATCTCTTGTTTTCGGTTGCTTGCTTCCTTACCGTACATGAGCATTTGCACCCGGATTATCATTTCCGTAACCTTCCATCAGGTTGATGACTCCCCAGACACCAAGACCTGCACCAATCGCTACAACTAATGTCTGTAAGATTGTAATTGCACTTCCGAAAAATCCCATATTCTTTTCCGAATAAACGCTGTTTCTATGGTCTGTCAGCGTTTCCTCTCTCCTTTCCCTACTATTCAGACCTTTTTTTACCTGTTTTATTTGCAAGGTGATCTTATTTTTATCTTCACTTCCTTTTCCTTTCTGCCTGATCATCAGGACCTTTTCTTAAAAAAGCGTAAAAAAATAGAGCACATAGATGGATTTCTACATGCTCCAACGCTCATTATTCTGTTTTGTAGTAAAATTCGATTTGCAAAACTGAAAGTTGTAGGACACAACTATTTTGCTATTTAGCACTTCTATATTTTCTAGTTCCTACATCAACTTTGAAAAATTAACCCTTTTTCTTGATATCCGACAGCTTTTTTATGCCAAAATTTTTCAGTCAAATACAAGTACTCGTTAATTCTTTCAATTGTATCAATCGGCTTAGCTCCAGACTTAATTAATTCATTAATAAAAGATTTATCATCGATATGATAAATGCATTCAAAATATTCGAAAATATTATCAAATAGGTTTAAAAAACTTTTCAAAGAATCTATGTATGCTGGTGTACAGTAATTAAATAAAATACTCTCTCCATTAGTTCTATAGTTCCTAAAATGCATCCCCAAACACCAAACAAAAGTATCTAACCGATTTCTTCCGACCGCCTGTTTTAATAGCTGTAAACCTCCATTAACAGGCATAAGAGATACATTTCTTATATTTTCTACTCTGTTGCAACATCTCTTAATACGGATTCTTGTATCTTTAACTTCGTCTTTGCAGTTCTTATCCTTTTCAGTTATATTAAGAATTTGCATAAAACTGTTGTATAACCGCTTTCGTCCATCATAGTAGTTAAAATCTATGTCGCCCGAGAACTGCATATTAACGCTTTTTTTACCATTATATGAAAACTCACTTTTAATATAATATCTTCTAAGCTTTGAGGACGGACAATAAAATTCATATTTCTTAGTTTCCGGAAATGATAAATTTTCTGAATAAACCGTTTTGAATAATGTTTCAAAAATATTCACTGAAGAATCATATTTAACTTCATATATTTTACACTTTTTCGCCATTGTTTTCCCAACTCTAATCTTGATTCTTTTCTTTGAATACTACTAACAATTTCAGAAAGTTCTACTGGCATATTAGACTCTCTTAATATTTTAGTATAATTTTCACCTTAATCATTTATTGCTTTCTTCTTTATAGTTTTCGCATGATTTTTAACTTTCATAATCTTCCCAAGATAATTCTTCTGTCGCATCTAAGTCCATCGGATTTTCAACATCCCATAATCTCATATACTCAATTGAATCAAAACTCAACCTTGTGTGATCAATTCTTTTATCAGCGAGTAACTCAGCAAAATATAAATTTTCAAATTTGAAATTAAATCCTCCTGGTTTCGTATTTTTAGGCGTACAATATCTTCGTCCTTCATTCATCATCTTTTCAGCATCTTTTAGTAAAAATGTAAACACATCTATTACCAACTTATCATGTTTTTCAAAATATTTCCCTTTGCTTTTTTTAGATTTTTCTAATTTTGTTTTCCAATATGGATGATCCTGTGGAATTTGAGGTTGAACAATAACAATTGACACTACTGGTTCAAGTGAAAAGTTCTCAGCGAAACTTTTCAACTGTTTTATGTTATGTTCATCAAAATTATATAATTTACTTTCAATATTTACATTATTTTCACTTATTTTAATATTTAAAGTGTGACTTTTAACTGAGATTGCATATCTATTATCTTTATTTCCCAAATCAGAAGCAATCAAATCTGCGCCAGCATGGTCTACTAATGCAACTTTCATATTTTTTTGTCTTCCAATCAAATACATTACTAATTGTTCTCCGAAATCGCCAAACTGCTTAGACCATCTAGGATCTTTTATACCACTCATTTTATTTCCTCCACAACTTCCGTTTTTTATCCTTTTCCCCTATTTTCTCTCGCACAAGAAACTTCCCCTTGCTTTCAGCCCGATCATCTCTTATTTGTCTTTATAAAAGTGTATCACATTTCTAGTCCAAAAGATACTCTTTTTAGTCTACTTCCTCCTCTATCACTGTTTTTACATCTTCCTGCGTTATATTCACTTCATACACCTCAAATTCCGTATCCTGCGAAAAGACCAATTTATGTTCTAGATATTTTTCCACATCAAACGCATTCCTTTTATCCGCATCTGCCAATTCTTTATATCTCTTATGTTTTGTGATATCGTATTTGTTACTGAGAAATGGCCGAACACCTCGGAGTTGCAAAATGCATTTATTTCCATCCATTACAGCCAGTTCATCCCGGCTCATCAGTTCTTTGCCTGTCTTCTGATAATTCAAACCATAAGATTGGCTTGTCCCTCTGGTATCAGAAGTATTGTAAAGATCAATGGTCTCTTTTCCCAACGTTTCCGAGATCTCCTTCAAGGTAGAGCTTTCCTTTCCTCCAAGAAATAATACGGTATCGCAATTCCCCGTGATGGTTTCAGCCGCATCCTTATAAATCGTTTTTAACTGACTCTGTGACTGTAAAATAATAGAGGCAGAGATCTCACGGCTTCGGATCGTTGCAATTAGTTTATCAAATTTCGGAATCTGACCGATATTACTGAACTCATCCAGCAGTAATCGTACATGATAAGGAAGTCTTCCACCATGCTCATCATCTGCTTTATCACAGAGCAGATTAAAAAGCTGTGTGTACATGATTGCAACCACAAAATTAAAAGTATCATCCGTATCACTGATAATGACAAACATTGCTGTCTTCTGATCTCCGATCATATCCAGCTCCATCTCATCATAAGACATGATCTCCCGAAGTTCCTGGATATCAAAAGGAGCCAGTCTGGCGCCGCAGGAAATAAGGATAGACTTTGCTGTTTTTCCTGCCGCCAACTTATATTTTCGGTATTGTCTGACTGCAAAGAGTTCCGGATTTTCTGCTTCCAATTCTTCAAACAGTTCATCTACCGCATTCTTAAATTCTTCATCTTCTTCTCTCGTCTCACTGGCATTGATAAATTCCAGAAGAGTAGAAAAATTTTGTTCTTCTTCCGGTGCTTCATACCAGATGTAACCAATCAGGGCAGAGTAAAGAAGACGTTCCGCTTTCACCCAGAAATCCTCCGTAGATTTTTCTCCTTCCCCTTTTGTATTTGCTATGATAGTATTCACCAATTTCAGCATATCTTTTTCACTGCGAATGTAATGGAATGGATTATAGTGCATGGACTTTTTAAAATTGATCGTATTCAGCACCTTGATCCGATAACCTCCATTTACCAGCATCTTTCCACATTCTACAACGATCGATAGCGATAGGTAAGGCTTTGAAGTAATCTCCACCTTTTCCCCCGCTCTACACCGTACATGATGCTTTCGCATCATACGGCGTGCCATCATACTCAAGTAAATTTATAAGTTATCTTTTCTTAATTGGTAGTAATCCATAATTTTCACGCAATCGGTTGAATCTCCGTCTTTGCTTGTCGTCCATATTGAATCTCTTCATTATTCTGATAGTTTCTGAAATATCCTCTGTCATAACAGCTCGCCATATTTCCTCTGAAATAAATGCGATATTAGTATGCTTGTCTGTACCACCTTCACCTACTGGAATTTTCCTTATACATTTCATTTGATGTACATTCAGCCTATTTCCCATGACATAGCAGTTCCCCTGTTGCACGAGGTATGCAGAAATACTGTTATCATTAAATTCAATGCTTTCATTAGGATTCCTATACTTCATCACATTTCGTAATTCCTGTGTTTCTACACATTGGACAGATTTATGAATCTTTTCTCTTCCTTTTGCTGTATAGCTGGTAATATCTTGTGAGAAATTTATAGGATGTTTGTGATGAACTCCTGTAAGTGGCAGTAGTGGCATTTTGCCTACTGTTATAATTTTGGTTTCTTTCTTGATTCCTACAGTTTTCTGTTGAAACTCATAGGGCGTTTCCGCAAACGGAATTGTACTTCCAATACATGATAATCTGGTTCTAAAGGTTGGTAAGAGAGCGTAATTAACATCCGTTAGATTGTTATATATGTTGGTAGCAATACAGTAATAATTCTGTATCCCTATCACTGCCATGTTATAGGCATTGATTCTACCAACAGTTGTATGTTTCCTTATATTAATCACTTTTGCCTTTAATTCAGCAGTAACCTTTTTGATGGCTTTATCGCTCATATCAGTTTTAGCAATGTATCCATATCTGGTCTTGCCTTTTGGCAGGACTTTAATTTTGAATCCCAGAAAATCAGAAGAGTTCTTTCGGAGATTAACAACTTTGGACTTCTCCGGACTAATGTCGAGTTTTAATCTTGACTTTAAAAAGTCTATTGTCGCATGATAATATCTTTGTGCATCAGTATAACTTCTGCACATAATTTTAAAATCATCAGCGTAACGCACCACATACCCATCTTTTAGATTTGTATATTTTCGTGCATAACTCAACCAGCCCTTACTTCCTTTCATGTTGCCTTCCTTCACTCCATTTGGTGTAAAAGTCTCCCACTGGCTACTTACCCACCAGTCAAGTTCATTCAGCACAATGAGCGAAAGTAGCGGACTAATCATCCCACCTTGCGGTGTACCCTTGTCCGGTATTCCTTCTCCTTCAATTTCTGATTTTAATATTTTGCTAATGATACATAGCAATCGTTTATCTCGTATACCTAATGTCCATATCTGTTTTAGCAGCTTTCCGTGGTTTACATTATCAAAGAAGCCCTTGATGTCCACATCCACACAATAATAATGTTTATACATATTTACCATGGTGACAACTCTGCTGACCGCATGGTGGGCATCTCTATTTTGCCGGAATCCATAGGAGTGATTATGAAACTTAGGTTCACAAATCGGCTCTAACACCTGTAAGATACACTGTTGTATCAATCTATCCCAGATACATGGAATCCCTAACGGACGCTTTTTATCGCTTCCGGGCTTAGGAATAAAGACCCTCCTGACTGATTGCGGATGATAATCTGCTAATTGTTTTCTGACGGTTTCAATTACTTCCCTGTCCGATAGACCTTTGATATCCTCGATTGTTTTACCATCTGTACCAGCGGTTTTACTTCCACTATTGGTTTTTAGGTTTCGGTATGCCAGGCAAATATTCTGCTCTGAACCGATAATTTCTAATAACTTATAAAAGTTGTTACCATTTTTGCTCTGCTGATACAACTCATCGAATGCTTTCTGCATTAAATGCCATTCTGACTACTTTTACGCTCCCGCTTGTCTGCCAGCCTTCGTGTAAACACTCTGTTTTTACACATCCGGTCTTAAAATCATAAATGCTGTTCACATTTCTTCTGGTATCATCGTTAATACCAAGGCAATAGCAAAGTGCCTTA
>JBJEFL010000235.1:8835-89733 GCA_051873995.1 Bacillus sp. (in: firmicutes) | reverse complement strand
AAAAAACTGCACGATAACGTACAGCTTTTCAAAACTCATCCAATGATAATCCGTTCTTTAGGATAATGATAATTGTTCTCTTTCTGTTTAAGACCAAATATGAGCAGAAACGATATAATACCAACCCTTCCAATAAACATGAGTATAATCACGATACATTTTCCGACCACCGATAGTTCAGGTGTAATTCCTAGAGAGAGACCGGTTGTCCCAAATGCCGAACTTACTTCAAAGACAATTTCCATTAAAGAGAACGATTCAAATATACATAATAAAAGCGTCGCAATTCCGCAAATAAAGAGAGCCATAAACATCACAATAAACGATTTAAACACATCCTCCTCATGAATTTGCCTTCCGAATACTTGTATTTCACGATGGCCCCGAGCAAAATGATAAATTGCTAAGACGCCAACAGCAAATGTCGTTGTCCGAATTCCTCCTCCTACTGAGCTTGGAGATGCTCCAATAAACATCAACACACACATGATCAGAAGTGTCGGCTCTGAAAAATCGGTCATATCCATCGTTGCCAAACCGGCATTACGAGTAGACACCGATTGAAACAACGCATAAAAGAATGACTCATGCCATGACTTTCCTATGAAAAACTGTTTGTATTCTAAAATAAGAATAGCAAGCGTTCCAAATATGGCTAAGAAGAAAAAAGTAACTGTCGTCAATTTGGTAAACAAAGAAAATTGATAGTTCATTTTATGGTTTTTTCGAAATAAAAAAGCTTTCACTTCAATTAAAACAGGAAAACCGATTGAGCCTAAAATAATCAAAATAATGTTAATCAACTGCACAAAATAATCATGTGCAAATGGCACTAATGAGCTTCCTACGATATCAAATCCTGCATTAGTGGTTGCACTGACCGACATGAACAGACCTTGTAAAAAAGCCTCTGAAATAGTGGGGTAATAGTTCGTTAGATAGATGCCTAATACGAGGGCCCCTACAATTTCAAAGCCGATAATTAAAAATAGTACTTGTCTTAACAACGCAACCAAACCTGCAAGTGTAACCTGATTTTGATCAGACATGATGAGCCTTCGTTCTCTTAATCCAATCTTTTTTCTAAATAAAAGCCATAAAAAAGTACCTAGCGTCATAATACCGATTCCGCCGAACTGCAGAATGAACATCAAAATAAAATATCCATATACACTAAATGTTTCCGTTATGTCTACCACTGACAAGCCCGTCACACTTACAGCACTCACCGCCAAAAAAATCGAATCGACAAAAGGTAAATTCACCCCCGGCTGGAGTGCGATAGGCAGATTAATTAGTATGGCCGATATAGTAACCGCTAAGAAATAATAAATGACAATGACTTGAGCAGGTTTTAAATACTTAAAAAAAAACAACTTTTTCATACGTACTTCCTTTCAAAATAACCGCAAATCCACCCTCTGATTGTAAAGACTTGCAGGTCTTTCTTTCACATATAAAAAGGCATCCCTATGCTTTCCTTTCGTGATTAAATCCGTTATGATCTGGGCTAGAATAACGCTATAAACGGTACCATTCCCTCCATACCCCCGTAAGAAATAGCTGTTTTTATACTCCTCATACATTCCGATTGTCGGAAGACCATCATGCATGCTCCCGAAGAAAGCTCCCCAATAATATTCCGCTTTCAACTTCCCCTCAAGCTCAGGAAACCATTCCACTAATTGTTTCAACAATAACTCCCGTTTATGTTTGAGATGTGCTTCACGCTTTTCTGGTTTCGTAACAGGTTCATCTAAGCCACCAATCACAATCCGGCCATCTACCGTTCTTCGAGCGTATAAATAGGGACGAGCTGTTTCCCAAATCAACATTTTGTCATACCAGCCATTGATTTCCCCAACCATATTTGTCGCTAAAGCATATGAACTTTCAATTACTCCATTAGAATCCAACATTTCTTCCTGCGCCTCGTATCCCATCGCATAAATAATATAATGCGCTTGAATGCTGCGCCCTGTATTTGTATATAAAATATCCGTGTCGCCACGGTGCTTTTGCCGTCCGTTTATTTTCGTGCATTCATATATTTTTACACCTTTACTATACGCATAATGAAGGAGTAACTGCGCTGATTTAAATGGGTTCACTTCGGCATCTCCATCCGTCACAATGGCGCCCGCTTTGCTAAATGAGAAGAACGATTTCATTTGTTCAGCCGTTACATATTGAGCTGGAAACCCATATTTCTTTAACGTATCGCATTCTTCCTGTAGTTTCGGTAAATCCCCTTCACAAGAAGCAAAATAGAAACTTTTTCTTAGAAAAAAGTCTGGATTTTCGACCAACGACGGAATAACCTTCTTATTTAACGTTTGCAACGCCTCATAACAGAGCTGATAATGTCGAAATGCCGCCGCTTCTCCAAATGAACGAATAGCTGCATTCAGCATTTTATCATTGCAATATTGCAGCAAACCAGTGTTGGAGCGTGTACTGCCTGAACAAACCTTTCGTTTATCAACAAGTGTCACAGAAAGACCCGTTTCACTAAGAAAGTAGCTGCATAATGCCCCTGACATCCCACTACCGATTATCAGTACATCTGTTTGTACATCTTCCTCTAATTGAGGATACGAAAAAGAATGAAACGTTGTATCCCAAAACGTTTTGCCACTTGATAAATCCATACCATTCCCCTCTTTTTGCACTTTTCATTTACTTTCTCCTTTTAGTAGGATTATTATTACGCAATGAATAAAAGAGAAGCAAAAAGAGAAAGAACGCTTGCTGCTTATCTCATTTGTTTTTCAATTATAAGGACGTTTTACCAATAAAGTTGCAACATATTAAAGAGGAATCAACCTATACTAAGATTACAGAGAACAGCAATACCTTCTCTGTAAAAACAAACAAGGAGTGAATACTATGTCTAGCAGCAATAAGTTATTAGTTCCTGGTGTACAACAAATGTTAGATCAATATAAATATGAAATCGCCCAAGAATTCGGTGTGACATTAGGATCAGATGCAACAGCTCGTGCCAACGGTTCTGTCGGTGGAGAAATTACTAAGCGCCTCGTACAGCAAGCTCAGGCACAAATGGCCGGAAAATAGAGAAATAATCACGAACAAAAGAATTCATGAGCCTTCAGAAACATAATTGATTTAAAAAATAACTTCATAACCATGGCAACAGGGCATTCTAATGAATGCCCTGTGATTGTTTTTGGGTGGAAGATTTTCCATGAATTAAAGTGCCTCTTCTGAGCATGATTACAAACACAATAACGATAATGCTTGAGATTGCACCGTAAACAAGAACCATATTATTGAAACCAATCGTATCCAAAAATAATCCAGCACTTACAAGAATGACCTGGAATAAGATTCGATCGACCATTCCTCTGAATGAGAAGAAACGACCGTGCAGCTCTCGTTTAACCATTGTTTGAAATAAAGTAGCGGAAATCGGAAAGAATGCACCTGCCGATAAACCAAATACAGCAAATGAAATAATCGATGGAATCTTCATATCTGCAAAATAGAGAGAAAGATGTGCTACAGCTATAACCGATGCCGCAGTAAGCATGACATGAATAGGATTACGGTTGCCTGTTATTTTCCTTGCAAAGAATGCACCTAGCATAAAGCCGATTCCTTCTGCTGTATATAGCCAACTTTTGATTGCCGGATCTCCCTGTATTTCACTGATTTTCAAGACCATCAAATTAAAGCTGCCAAGAAATAAGGTAGGTACTAGCATTAAGATCAGCCCCATCAAGACAGGCGGAGTGGACCCCAATAAAGGCCATATCTCTTTGAACCCTTCTTTTGCCTTCTCTTTTTTCTCTTTCATTTTATCTTCATACGTTAAGAAAAATGTACCGACCAAAATGAATACATATGATAGCATGGATAAAAAATACACTTGGAATAAAGATAAAAATAAAAGGAGCACACCTGCCATCGCTGTCCCTAAAATTCTGGCAACAGTTCCGACATTCATGTGCAAACCATTGATACTCATTAATTGATACGGCTCAACAATCAACGGTAGAGAGGCTTGTAAAGCAGGCTGATAAAAAGCGGCTGCTATACCGATGAGCACCATGTATACACACATCCAAGCAATACTCTCATTCCAGATAGCCACAAACATAAACCAAACAGCTACAATTCTTAATAAACTAGAATATAGCATGACTTTCTTTTTTGACATAGTGTCCACAATTCTCCCAGCTAATGGACCAAACATCAAACCCGCAAACATACCAATCAGTAAGATTAACGACTTATGTAAATCCGAAGGCACAAGATTTTGCAAAAACTCCAGATTTCCTATTGTCCCAAGCCATAAGCCCATATTCGAAATAAATTCACCACACATTAAAATCCAAACGTTTTTGTTCGACAACATGATGTAACCAACTTTCATCTAAATATTTCACAATAATATTTATACTACGCTTCTCCATTTGGACTGTCTAGATGTTTACGCTTTGTTTACTATTTGGACAAAAAAAAGCGAACCAAAGGTTTCACCTTGATTCGCTTTTTTTCATATGATATTAAACAGTACCCTTTTCTTCATGATCATGAGATTTTGTTTTTTCTTTCTCTTTTGCATCTTTTTTAGAAGATGAGAACCAACCAATTACAACAATCAGTAGCAGAACAATCCAGAATGTGATTTTCCATGGAGCCGATTCCGCAAAGCCGTGTGGTAATAACCCGATTGCATCATGAGATGCTACTAAAACGGCTAACTTTACGCCGACCCAACCTACAATGACAAATGCGGCTGTTTCCAACGATGGTCTTTCTTGTAGTAAGTGAACAAACTTATGAGCGGCAAAACGCATGATGATTACGCCGATAAATCCACCTAAGAACATGACAATAAATTGCCCACCATCAATATCGCCTACTGAAAACCAACCCGTTTTCGGCAATGTTTTCGCTAGTACTACTGCTGCTAGCATTGAATCAATCGCAAATGCAATATCCGCCAATTCAACCTTCACAACTGTCATCCAGAAACCAGAACCTTTTTTAGCTTCTACTGGTTTCTCATACAATTCATCTTTCTTCGTATAATGTTTATAAATGTGATGTGCGGCAATGAAAATTAAATAAGCTGCCCCTACCGCTTGGATTTCCCAAATATTTACCAAGTAAGAAATAACGAACAAACTTGCTAATCGAAAAACAAATGCCCCAAGTAATCCATAAAATAAAGCTTTCTTTCTTTCCTTCAATGGTAAATGTTTAACCATAACAGCTAAAACAACTGCATTATCAGCAGCAAGTAATCCTTCTAGACCAACCAGAACAAGAAGAACCCAAAAGTATTCCATAAAAATTGCTACATCCATTCTTTTCCCTCCAATATTCTGTGTCCTTCTTTTCCCATTTAATTTACCTATTAAACTAGGATTAGACAAATAAAAAAGACCTCTGCCATAAATGGCAAAGGTCTTGCTGAGCATAATGTAATCATGCCAACAAAGCCGGAGGAATTCTCATTCCACGAATTGACGACTTTGTTTTAGGGCGAACCCTAACGCTACTCCCCTTTGATAAAAAGGAACACTGTATTAGTTTGTAAAGTAATTATATTTCATATTTTTACAGATTGCAATATTAAATACACAAAAAAATTATGCTGACTTATTTCCTTTTCATCAACTTCAGATAGCTTTTCACAAAAAGGAGCCATTTCTTATGCTCGGCAAAATAGGCGCTGACCAGCTGCTTAAAGTCATCGTACTTGCCACGATAAGGATACCATTGCAATTCATTTTCCTTTTTGCCCGAGTCAACCATGATTGCTTTTTCGTAGCAAAACATCCGCAATCCCTGTTCCCCATGATAACGGCCGATTCCACTTTGCTTAGCACCGCCGAAAGGTAAATGATGATTAGCGACCGAGACAATCACATCATTGATCATAACCGCTCCTGAAATGAGCTTCGAAGCCAGTTTTTCCGCTTTGTGCACATCATTCGACCAGACACTGGCATTTAAACCGTACTCACTGTTATTGGCCCGTTCAATCGCTTCTTCCTCACTTTTAAACGTCATGATTGGCAAAACGGGACCAAAGGTTTCTTCGCACACAATTTTCATCTCATCTGTTACGTTTGTCAAAACCATCGGCTGAATAAAATGGTTCCCTTCTTCCCATTCACTCGGCTGCCTTCCGGTTTGCAGCACCGCTCCTTGTTCAAGTGCTTCATCAATCTGCTTTTTGACAATCTCCACTTGTGTTGAATATGTCATACTTCCGATATCATCATCCTTGGAGATGCCTTGAGAAAGCAGGGAAACTTCTTTTTTCACCGCCTGTAAAAAAGGTTCATAGATTCGTTCGTCGACATATAATCGTTCCACGCTCATGCAAACTTGACCACTATTCGTAAACGCGCCCCAGACAGCCGCCTTTGCTGCCCGTTCCAAATTGGCGTCATAACAGACAATCATCGGATCCTTTCCGCCAAGCTCAAGTGTGACTGGAATTAACTTATTCGCTGCTTGTTGCGCAATGATTTTCCCCGTTGCGACTGAGCCTGTAAAAAAGATATAGTGCGGCTTACGTTCAACAAGGGCACTTCCAATCTCTTTGCCCCCATGTGCAAATTGAACAACTCCTTCTGGAAAAAGAGCCTCTTTGAATAATTTTTCCATCCAAGCTCCAACGTAAGGCGTCACTTCTGAAGGTTTTACGATAACTGTATTCCCCGATACGATCGCACTTAAAATCGGAACCATACTTAATTGAAAAGGATAATTCCAAGGGGAAATGACGAGTACAGTCCCCATCGGCATATATTCAATAAAGGATTTTTTTCCAAAAAAGAAAATAGGCGTTGTCACACTGCGTCGCTTCAATAAGGACGGTGCCTCTTTATCTGCATATAGCAAAAAATCGAGAACCGGCATAATATCTGAAGCGAGCGCATCTAATTTCACTTTCCCCGTACTAGAAGAGACAACATCTGTCGTCTCCTCCAGCCGCCGTAATAATACCTTTCGTAAATTGTTGAAGTAAACTAGCCGTTCACTGACGGATAATTGACTCCACTCTTTAAATGCCTGTTCTGAATTTCGATAAAGTCCACCTATTTCTTCCACGGACGTTTCCTTCATGGATGCAATTTTCTCTCCTGTAGCCGGAGCGTACACATTCCAACTGTTCGATTGCATAAATTCACCTCTTTAATTAGAATCCCTATGCAATAGGTTCTCCAATTCTGCTAAATCTTTATTAATAAGATGCTCTTTCGGACTGCCGCTAACATGCCGAGAGGCTTTTTTGAGCTTTGATTTTTTTCGTGTTTGACGGTCAAAGAAACTGTATATAATCGGAATGATAAAGATTGTCAGGAACGTACTGCTTATTAATCCACCAATGACGGCAATGCCCATCGGCTGCATAATTTCCGTCCCTTCCCCGATTCCCAACGCTAACGGTATCAATCCAAGTATTGTTGTTAGAGCTGTCATCAAAATTGGACGAGCCCGGTCCTCCACAGAGCTGATGATTGCCTCATAGGTGGAAATTCCTTGTTCTTTCCGTTGATTTATATATTCTACAAGTACAATGGCATTATTGACAACAATACCCGCTAACATAATAATCCCTATGAGAGATGTTAAACCGATTGGTGTCTTTGTAAAATATAAAGAAATGCCAACACCGATGACAAACAAAGGTACACTAAACATAATGACAAATGGATACTTCAATGATTCAAACTGTGCTGCCATGACTAAATAAATAAACACAATCGCCAAAATGAAAGCAAGAACCATTTGATTTAAAGTGGTATCTAGTAAATCCTTTTCTCCACTATAAACTAGCTGTGTCTCCTTTGATAACGCTTGATCAGCTATATTCTCCACTTTTTCCGTGATATCACCGAGATTCGTACTGGATTTATATTTGACCGTAAATTGGACTGCATCTTGATTATTGATGCGCTGAATTTTCACAGGACTTTCTCCGATGGAAAAGTTCGCAACTTCCTGCAGCTCAATAAATGAACCGTCCGCTTTTCGAATGGCCAATTGCTTTAGGCTGTCTATATTTTCTACGACACGTTGGTCATATTGTACAATGACAGACTGAACTTCCCCGCTCTCTGTAACGAGTTGTGTCGCGAAGCTCCCTCTTGTCACATCATTCGTAATAGTCGCCACTTGTGATGGCACAAATCCATGCTGCAATGCTTTCTCTCGATCCACCGTAATAAGAACCTCTTCTACTTGGTCGCTTAAATCCGTCTCAACTTCCGTAATATCGTTTAAAGCTGTCAATTCATTTTGAAGCTTGTCCACATTTTCATTCAATCGTTCACTATCGGAATCACGTAAATTGAACGTTAATGTATTAGGTGAAGTTCCTTGAGAAGATTGTTGTACAATCGAGACATTTGCACTTTCATTGACACTCTTTGCCTCTTTCTCTATTTCTGCTTTTATCTCATCCGCAATTTCAAAAACAGAACGATCACGCTGTTCTAAGTCCGTCAGCTTCACATAGATTTCAGCGGTATTTCCTTCAGCAGCACCGCTAAAGGAATTCGATTGGGAAGAGCCGATAAAGCTAACATACACATCAATTTCCTTTACTTTGTGCAGCTCCTTCTCCAATGCTGCCACTACTTTTTCCGTTTCCGTCAAAGGTGTGCCATTTTCCAATTCTACATTAATGGAGAAATATCCTTCATCTGTACTAGGCAAAAACTCCGTCCCAACCTTTGTTACACCATACGTACTGACTCCAATCAAAAGAAGGGTGATAAATAAAACCGTCCACCGATGGAAGAGTGCCCACTTCACACTTTTTCGTAACATCGTCATGGAGCGAGAAGTTTTTCTTATTTCTTCTTTATTCACCGGAGGCTCTTTCAACCAACGACTTGCCAGCATCGGTACAACCGTTAAAGCCACAAATAAAGAAGCGAACAAACTAAATGAAATCGTCAAGGCGAACTCTGTAAATAAGTCGCCGATGATTCCGGAAATGAACGCAACCGGCAAGAATACGACAACCGTTGTTAAAGTGGAAGCCGCAATCGCCCCTCCTACTTCTTTCGTTCCGTCTGCAGCGGCAACTTTTGGTTTTTTCCCCATCGATAAATGACGGTAAATGTTTTCAATGACCACAATGGAATTATCGACAAGCATTCCAACACCAAGCGCTAATCCTCCAAGTGTCAATATATTCAGGGTGAAATTCGAAAAATACATTAACACGAAGGTCACAATCACTGAATAAGGAATAGAAATACCGACAATAATTGGGCTTTTCACACTTCTCAAGAATAAAAATAAAACTGCCATTGCCAACGCTGCTCCGATGACTAACGTCGAAGATATATTATTAATAGCCAATTGTATGTAATCACCTTGATCAAACAAGACATCATATTCAATATCTTTGTATGTCTCTTCTTCCATGATACTTTTCAGTTCTTGTTGAAAGTTTTTTGAAACGTCAGCTGTATTGGCATCAGATTGTTGCAGGATACTTAATAAAACTGCCGGTTGCTCATTTGCTCTTGTAATCGTCGTGTCATCCTGTTTGACCGTTGAAATTTCCCCGACATCGGCAATCGTAATCGAATCTTGTGTAACAGGATCGACCATGAGTGTCAGCTGTCCGATTTCCTCCTGCGATTGCAGACTGCTGAAAATACGGGTTGTTAATTGTTTTCCCTCTGTTAGTACTTTCTCTCCCGGTAAAGAAACGTTATTGGCGGCAATTGTATTGACTACATCACCTTGACTTAATGAATAAGTTTTTAGTTTTTCTTCATTCAATTCAATTTGCACTTGTTCAATAGAGGTGCCGGAAAGATTGATGCTAGCAATACCGTCCACTTTTGTCAATTGTCTTTCCAGCTGCTCTGCTAACTGCTGTAACGTATCAGGATTCGTGTCCGAACTTAATGTCAATTGAATGACTGGAAACTGCGTAGGATCAAATTTCATGAAACGCGGATTCCCAACATCCGACGGAAGGGATGTACTATCAATTTTCTGTAAAATATCATTCTCTACTTCGTCTAAACTAGTAGTCCATGAGAACTCGAGCAAGATGAGGTTTGCTCCTTCTTGTGAAGTACTTGTAATATTTTTCAACCCTTGTACTGTGGACAAACTAGACTCTAATGGTTTCGCCACTTTTTCCGATACTTCTGTCGGACTTGCCCCTTCATAAGAAGTAACGACTACCGCAACAGGCGGATTAATATCCGGGATAAGCTTCAATGGAATATTGAATACCGAAACCGCTCCCAATACTAAAATAAAAACCATTGAAACAAGTGTAAAAATAGGTCTTCTAATTGAAAAAGCACTTAATTTCATTCACTATTCCTCTTTCCCTACTCATAATTTCGCTCTATTTCAACTATAAACAACGCCTATGTCGATTTCAATCTTGTTACGCAAATCGTTAACAATCCTTCAACAAAAGACGATAAGCATTCGTTACAATCTACTATTTAGAAAGAAAAACAACAAAGAGAAGTGTGAATTTCATCCACACTTCCCTTCTAAAATATATATTGAATTCATTAAGCCGATTTTTCCATCTTTTCTTTTGTTACGCCGATATTGAACAATCCACTAAAAATCGTCAATACTGGACACAATAAACAGAAAAAGGCAAAAGGCGCATATTCAATCGTTGGTACTCCTAAGACACCAGACAAGAATACCCCTGAAACTCCCCATGGCACAAGAGGATTTATGACCGTTCCTGAATCCTCTAAGGCACGAGACAACATTTTACGATTGAAGCCTAGCTCACGATATTTCCCTTCAAATGTTTTACCTGTAATCAAAATCGATAAGTACTGCTCACCAACGAAGAAGTTAATACCGATTGCTGTAAATGCAGTCGCCATAATCAAACGGAAAGCATTCGTTAAAGTATGCTCGATGGCACTTAACAACGAAGGAATGATTCCCAGCAAGAATAACATGCCACCCATCCCTAATGATAAAAGCACTAGAGAAACAGAATACATCATGCTTTCAATTCCACCTCGTGATAAAACCGAATTCAGCGCATCCACATCACTTTCCATAACAAAACCAGAAAATAAAACATTGGCCATGCCTGTCATTGTCAAACTGCTATCACCAATAAAAGCAATAACCACTGCGGTCACAATCCCTACTGATAACGTGACGATCGCCGATACTTTACGAATGGCCAGCACAGCCACTAACACGAATGGAAGCAACGCCAACAAACCGATGTGACTATGTTCTTGTAAAGCTTGTAAAAAGATAGTGATATCTTCTGTTTTCTCTCCGCTTGATGGTGAAAGAACAAAAAAAATAATAGCAGAAATGATAAACCCTGGCACTGTTGTCCACATCATATTTTTAATATGCTCAAATAACGGTACACCCACTGTTCCAGATGCCAAATTCGTCGTATCCGATAAAGGAGACATTTTATCTCCCAAAAATGCACCTGACACAATAGCCCCCGCTGTTATAGCTAATGAGGCATCCATCGCTGTAGCCATCCCGAGAAAAGCGACACCAATCGAAGCGGCCGTTGTAAAGGCGCTTCCGATACAAATGCCAATGATTGCCGTAACCACAAAGGCAGCAAAATAAATAGGCAATCCCGTAAATGCTTCCAGCCCGTAGTACATCAATGTAGGAATCGTCCCACTAGCCATCCAGCTACTGATCAACATTCCAATGAAGAAGAACAAATATACCGCCCCAAGCCCTGATGAAGCTCCGGCAATCATCCCTTTTTCAAGCTCAGAAAGGTTCAAACCTTTCATTTTTCCATATGCTATAAGTATGATAATGGCCAAAATAATCGGCAAATGAGGAGTAATCCCCCAAAAGATAATGCTCACACTAATGATAGCGATGATGGTAACCATGATCGCTGCCGCTTCCCAAACAGGTAATTTAAGTTTGGCTGGTTGCAACATAACCTAATCTCTCCTTTTTGTAAATTCTTTCATGACTAATTGGAGGGAAAAACTTTTTTGGAACGCAAAAAAGCACCTTTTCCACATAGGGACGAAGAAGCTTCGCGGTACCACCCTATTTGACAAGCGATCACTTGCCCACTCATTCAAATCTGCTTCCAACTTGCCTTGCAGATGTAATTCGTCTTTGTTATTGCTCGGATTTTCAGCGACCACCCGATCTCTATTTGCTGACAATTAACAAAACTACTGCTTTCTGCATACAGATTACTTTTTCACTTAAACGCTTTTTAGCACTAAAGTTTTCCTAAAATAACTTCTTTAAAGTTACAAAAAATATCTAAAATTGTCAAGATATTTTATCGAAATAATAAAGAGGCGTCTGACAAGTCATCACATGACTTGTCAGACGCCTCTTTCACTTGTTTATCTATGAATAAAACAACAAGTCTAAGCTTCTTCTTTTTCTATCTTATATTCCTGCAAGCACCAAACAACAAAAAAGAGTCATTCTTCGAAAAGTGTTCGTATGAATACCTTTTTTATTGTTTACCATCCATCGGATTGTAAAGCTTCACATCTGGATTCTTATCTTGGAACCAACGTAAAGCGAAGTCGTTCTCAAAAAGGAACGCATATTGATCGTAGCGGTCTTTTACAAGAATGCTGCGTGAGCTGTTCAGCTTTTCATCCACAACATTTCCTTCCACCCAACGGGCCATCTTATTGCCGACACGCTCCATGATCACTTCTGTATTGTATTCGTTCTTCATTCGATTTTCGAATACTTCAAATTGAAGCTGACCTACTGCACCGAGTAAATATTCTTCCATCGTAACAGTCTTGAATAACTGAATAGCACCTTCTTGGACCAATTGATTAATGCCTTTATGGAAATGCTTTTGCTTCAGAACGTTTTTCGCAGAAACCTTCATGAAAATTTCTGGCGTAA
This sequence comes from Bacillus sp. (in: firmicutes), assembly GCA_051873995.1. GTDB lineage: Bacteria > Bacillota > Bacilli > Bacillales > DSM-1321 > Bacillus_AD. Next base: position 76,839 of record JBJEFL010000235.1, on the reverse strand, counting down.
ATTGCGGAAGCTTTTCAAATTGGAACATTTCACGGCTAGTTGTCAGTGTGTCTCCAATTTGATAGTTTCCTGTATCATATAAACCGATGATGTCCCCACTAACTGCCGAATTGACCGTTTCACGCTCATCCGCCATGAATTGCGTAGAGGAAGATAAATTGATTGATTTTCCTGTACGACTTAAATTGACGCTCATACCACGTTCGAATTTACCTGAACAAATGCGTAAGAAAGCAATTCGGTCACGGTGTTTCGGGTTCATATTCGCTTGAATTTTAAAAATAAAGCCAGAGAACTCATTGCTTAACGGATCAATCTCACCAACCGATGATTGACGAGGTTGTGGAGATGGAGCAAATTCCAAAAAGGCATCTAAAAATGTTTGTACACCAAATGTCGTCAATGCACTTCCGAAGAATACCGGCGTCAATTGACCTTCTGAAATACGTTCCACACTATATTCATTACCTGCTTCATTTAAAAGCATAATTTCATCCAAAGTTTGCTCATATAAAGGCGAATCTTTCAATGGATGTTCCATACTTAAATCGCCGTCTTCATTTAAAGAAAGATATCGTTCTTCCCCGTCAACCTTGAAAAGTTCAATACGGTTATTATAACGGTCATAAATCCCTTCAAAGTCTTTCCCCATACCGATTGGCCAATTCATCGGATAAGATTCAATTCCTAGCACTTCTTCAAGTTCTGCCAATAACTCAAGTGGCTCTTTACCTTGACGGTCCATCTTATTAATAAACGTGAAAATCGGAATACCACGCATACGACAAACTTTGAAAAGCTTGATTGTCTGATCCTCGATACCTTTTGCTGAATCGACAATCATCACGGCACTATCAACCGCTGTTAAAGTACGGTACGTATCTTCACTGAAATCTTGGTGACCAGGTGTATCCAAAATATTCACTTTGCAATCTTTATATTCGAATTGCATCACAGATGAAGTAACAGAGATCCCTCTTTGTTTTTCAATTTCCATCCAGTCGGATGTTGCAAATTTCCCCGTTTTACGCGCTTTGACTGTACCTGCGTCACGAATCGCACCACCGAACAGCAAAAGCTTTTCTGTCATTGTTGTTTTACCAGCATCCGGGTGAGAAATGATGGCAAATGTTTTTCTTGATTGGACTTCTTTTTGAAAAGAGTTCATTTTCTACATCCTTATCTATATTAAAAAATCTAGCCGTTTCAATAAACTATAACCTAAAAAATATATCATATCTTCCATAAAAAAGACAATTGATTTAAAGAAAAGTATACGTACCATTCTTTTGTTGCTTTCAAGTATCTCCTGACCACTATTTTTTCTGCATAAAATAGCAGCATTTGATCAAACTACGTTTAGACTGAATTAATTATGAGGTGCCATAGTGAATTATATTTGGGGATTTCTAGGGATCATTGTTATTCTACTCATCGCCTATTTCATGTCCAATAATAAAAGTAAAATCAATTTACGGACAGTTTTAGTCGGTTTGGCCATCCAATTATCCTTTGCTTTTATCGTGTTGAAATGGAATTTTGGACGAGAGATTTTGCAATGGTTAACGAATGTAGTTACTGCCATCATTACATATGCCAATCAAGGCATCGATTTCCTATTCGGCGGAATTTATACGCCTGAATCAGGAATCACAAGTATCTTCGCCATTAATGTATTATTGATTGTCATTTTCTTCTCAGCTTTAATATCTGTCTTGTATTACTTAGGAATCATGCAGATTGTCATCAAATATCTCGGCGGTGGTCTCTCAAAACTATTGGGTACCCGTAAAGCAGAAACATTTTCGGCTACAGCAAATATTTTTGTCGGACAAACAGAAGCCCCCCTTGTCATCAAACCCTATATCGCCAAACTTACTCAATCAGAATTATTTGCGGTTATGGTTTGCGGGCTTGCTTCTGTTTCAGGCAGTGTGCTAGTCGGTTATTCATTGCTTGGCGTCCCGCTAAAATACTTATTGGCAGCTAGCTTCATGTCCGCTCCGGCAGGGCTCGTACTAGCAAAAATTATTTTTCCAGAAACGGAGAGTCGTGATGAGGACGAGAAATTCGTTATACATGGCGATGATGAATCAACGAACGTCATTGATGCTGCTGCGAATGGGGCTGCAATCGGACTACAACTTGCTCTTAATATTGGTGCAATGTTATTAGCTTTTATCGCTCTCATTGCCTTATTGAATGGCATTCTTGGCTTTGTCGGCGGATGGTTCGGCCTGGATAATCTTTCTTTAGAGCTTATTCTCGGCTACATTTTTTCTCCACTCGCTTTTGTCATTGGTGTTCCATGGAATGAAGCAATCATAGCCGGAAATTTCATCGGTCAAAAACTAATCTTGAACGAATTTGTCGCATATTCTGCTTTTGCACCGACAATACCTGATTTATCAGAGAAAACAGCGGCTATCATCAGCTTTGCCCTTTGCGGGTTTGCTAATATTTCCTCACTTGGGATTTTGCTCGGCGGATTAGGTAAATTAGCTCCAAATCGTAGATCCGATATTGCCAAGATGGGCATCAAGGCCGTTATTGCTGGTGCTTTAGCGTCTTGTTTAAGCGCTGCAATCGCCGGAATGCTTCTTGGTTAATAGAAGATGTTAGAGGATGTCCCAAGAAGATGTGGGGCATCCTTTTTTATTTCACTCCTTCATTGCATATTGGTACACTCTCTCGTTATACTTTTACAATAAACAGTAAGATTAAAAGAAAGATGGCGACAAATAATGATTAACTTTGAAGCAGTGACAGAAGAAACATTTTATATTGCGAAAGAAATGATTAACTCTAACCATGACTATAATGTGTTGGAAAATGGCTCCCCTACACGAACAGATGAGGAAATCCGCCAAGAATTTTATAATGAAAATACCCATTCTTTGTTCATAAAAGCAGATGATACATATATTGGAATAATCGATTACATGGACAAGAACCCAAAGGACCAAACTACGTGGATCGGATTATTTCTCATTCACAATGATTATCATGGTTATGGCTATGGAACAATGGCTTATTTAGCCTTAGAAGAACTGTTCATTCAAAAAAACATACCGAAACTACGTCTTGGCGTGTTAAAAGAAAATAATGATGCAAAACGTTTTTGGGAACGACACGGATACATTTTTTATAAAACTGCAAAAGTCAACAAAAATAGTGTAGACTGTTACGAAAAAGTGTTATAAAATATCCATGAAAGCATTTACATTCCTTCGTCTATCAGCATTGACGAAGGAATTCACATATGTCCCAAGTTTCAGATTTTTTCGTACAGTAACTTGTTATTTGATCATTCATCATGTATAATATATTTCATCAAGAGCAACACAAATCCACTTATTATCAATCACCAAAACCATTTTGATGATTGATAATGTGTGAATTTTTATTCTTCATATTTGGAGTAATAAAGTAGCATATTAATTTTTTTTTAACATTTAGGAGGATTTTTAGTATGACAGTAACAGGTAAAGTAAAATGGTTCAATAGCGAAAAAGGTTTCGGTTTCATCGAAGTACCAGGCGGAAATGATGTATTCGTACACTTTTCAGCAATCCAAGGCGAAGGCTACAAAACTCTTGATGAAGGTCAAGAAGTAGAATTCGAAATCGAAGATGGCAGCCGTGGACCTCAAGCTAAAAACGTGGTAAAACTTTAATTTAAACTTTCACTTACGTTTATTTAGACGTTACTTTAAAGTAACGTCTTTTTGTTTTGTCTTGATTCAGCACATGCAATCATCACCTGTCATGCTCGGAGTGTTAACAAAGGATACTAACAGTCTTCAAAATGCATCCTTTCTTATGAAAAGGTAGCACAACCTACACTTGATGCTACCTTTTCATGTATGCAGTTAATACGTACCGTTCAATTTTTTAACGAAGTCCTGCATTGTATGCTTTGGTGAAATTCCCTGTCTTTTTAATCCTAAGCGATAATCTCCCAGTCTAACATTTCCTTTCTCAGTGGTAAAAGCCATTCGAATGCCACTAGCACTTACTGCTTTCGCTACCTTAGTATCATATTGTCCCCAAGGATATGCTAAATATTTAACCCGTGATGAATTAGAATCTGCTTTACCAATCTGATTTTTTCCAGCAATCATGTCTTGCTCTATTTCTTCAGAACTTTTTACAAGCAAATACGGTAGATTTGTCGCTTTATCCCGTAAATGCATTCCAAAAGTATGGTGCTGATAATCAAACACATCATTAGTGGCTCTCATCTCTTCAAGACCGACATACTGTGTAGCACTTTCACCCCAGTCAGCTGCTTTTAAGCGAATTCGATCGCCAATGACAAACGATGTAGCTTTTTGACCATTTTGTTTCAATATTGGGTAAGCGTAATTAACTGTAGATATAATGCCATCATCGAATGTAATAATCGCTACTTTTCCAGTTAAATTATGCCGTTTCATTAAATAATTATCGAGTTCTTGTATAGAAATCGTTTTCCACCCATTCGTCTTCAAATAATTCATCTGCTGCTGAAAGGCCGCTACTTTAATCACCATTGAGTTATTCGCATATCCAGCCAACTGCGGATTGTCCACCATATGATGATACATTAAAACAGGAATCCCTTTATCGACAGAAACCGATTTTTTCAAAACATAACCTATTCGATTCCCTACATCCACTTTATACCAATATTTATTCACATCCCCAATAACGGGATATCTCATATTGGCATTAATTTCTACAAAAGCCTTCTTATTCCGCTCTGTCCCATCGTAAACGATTGTTTTTTCTTTTGTAACAATGACCGTGTTCGAATTTTTTTGCGATGTATTTGCATTTTTGTAGGCGGCTTTTGATACCACTTTCCCATATTTTTTAGAAAAATAACCCGAACCATTTCCGAACTTTACATAATAATATTTTTCATCTTCCTTTTGTAAAAGAAAACTTTCCCCTGCACCAAGTACTCCTAGCTGAACTTGTTTTCCATCAATTACTTCATAAACTCCTGTTTTAGAAGAAACAGTAACATACTCACTTGAAGCCAGTACGTGAGCGCTTTTTCCCATCATTAAAAAAAAGAAGCAAAGCACCAAACACTTTTTGATATGCATTAATACGAACCTTCTCTCCTAGTATTTAACTATTATTTCAGAATAATAATTAAATTTTAACACATTATATTTTCTAAAAAGTGATTTTTTTAGTTTACTTGAAACTTCTGGGGGGACAGGTGAGCGTCCTAAAGCAAAATAGCCCTGATTTAAGAAAAAGAATTCACATATCCAAAAATAATTAGCGAATACTAGGAGAAGAGGTGTTTTATTATGGAGAATAAAGATATAACCGAATTAAACGATTTTTTAAAAGGGCTATATATGGGGATCCATACGTATGATCACTATATCAACGAATGTGATGATCCAAACGCAAAAAAAGTACTACAGAACATTCAGCAAGAACATAAGCTAAGTGCCATTTTATTGGCAGAAAGAATTCAAAATTTAGGTGGTCATCCAACTTCAGATTCCGGCATTAAAGGAGCAATGGTTGATTTCATGAGCACATTCACGACACCTACAAAAACGGCTGACATTATTTCTGAAGCCGTTACAATGGAACAAAAATATGCTGTCCATAAAGCAGGGTCAGTCATTAAAGGCGATATTTCCGAACGAAACAAAGCAATCATCGATCAAATATTAGAACGCAATGAAAACCATGTTCACATGTTACAACAACTAGAATAGTTTTTGATTCACTACAGACAATCTCGGTATCGTGATTACCACTTTTTTTACACAATAAAACCCGAAAAGCAATCATAGTGACTGCTTTTCGGGTTTTATTTCTTCATCGTTTTTGCAAGACCATGCCAAATATACGTAGCCATTGTTGCCTCTTTTACAGCACTCTGCTGAATCCATCCCATAATATCACGTAAACGTCGTTCATTTTTATCGATCGGAACAACTCCACGTCCTACTTCAAGCATGATAAGATATAGATTATGTTTTTCTTTTTTCTGACGTAAACAGTCCCGGAAGAATTCACATATTTCTCTATCACTTTTTCCTTCACTTATTAACTGCTCAACCCACGTTTCAAATCCTTCCAGAACAAGTGACCGATCAGATGCTTCTTCTGTAACCATCTGGTCATTATAGGCCGAAATCCATTTAGCATCCGGCACTTGCTTTCGTACAAAATTTCTTTTTCCGCTATATGCTCCACCAATTACAACATGCATGTCCATTTCCCTCCCGACTGACTTGCAACGAAATCGCTGTTCCATGCTTTACTTCTACGTCCCAATAAGGAAGATCACATAATGACGAAACGATATAACGAATGACACCACCATGCGATACAATCACAATATGCTCACCCAATTGTGTATCCAGAAATAGCTGTTGCATAAATTGTTGAATGCGCTGTCGAAAGTGTTGACCGTTTTCCCCATTAGGAGGACCCGCTTTTGCCCAATCATCAATCCACTTTCGATACTGAGAAAAATTCTTCAACTGCTCATACGTTTTCCCTTCATAATCCCCGAAGTTCATCTCCCTCAATCGTTTATCAAGATGAATAGGCTGTTGAGCAAACAAATACTCAGCTGTTTCTACACATCTTCGTAAATCGCTGCTATAGATTTTTGAAAGCGGCTGTTGAGTAAGCTGAAGACGCAATGGCTCATAGTCCTTTAACCGTTCCCGAAGGACAGGTTCATCCGTAAAGCCTAAATATTTTTTATCGACATTATAGGCCGTCAAGCCATGACGGATAAGAGTAATATGTATAGTATCGTTAAATTCCATAACTCTGCTCCTTCAATCGATGTTCCGACAAGATCCCCGTTCACTCCCTTAAATTGCTTCATCGCCCATCTTCCATACATAAACGTAAAAAGTAACTGGCACGGAATAAGGATGAAAAGGGGCTTACAAAAAACAGCTATAGCACCAACCCATATAAAAGCAATCAACAAATCACTTTTGCTTAAATGTTTACGCCATTCATGTGCTAACCCCTTATTTTGAATAGGCTTAAAGAAATACAGCAGGAATAGCGCCTGAAACCGGGATAAAGCCGGAATAAATAACAATGCTATTAGGATCGTATCATCCCATTGAGAAAAAATTTCATATAATAAGGCTGCTTTCCATAACACTAAAAAAATGAGTGCTATGACCGCAAAACTTCCCACGCGTGAATCTTTCATAATTTCATATTTCTTTTCTAACGATGCATTGGAACCGACCGCATCAGCTACATCCATAACCCCGTCCAAGTGCAATCCACCTGTAGCATAAACCCATGCTGTCAATCCGGCTAGGACAAGCAAAGGCACCGATAAAAAAGAATGAAGGGCATAACTTATCAAAACGATAAAACAGCCCATTACAAGACCGGCAAACGGAAAAAAGCGCAGTGCCCACTTTAAGGAAGCCGGTGAAATATCACAGGAAATCGGTAGAGGGAAGCGCGTGAGAAATTGTAGAGCCAAGACAGCTCCGTAAAATACGTTTTTCATGAGGCACACCCTTTCCAATATACCGGACATCCTGCTATCACTTGTATAGCCACGTCACAGTGTTCAACGACAAATTGATGTACAGCTTCGAGAGACCTCATGTATATTTGCACCCAATCATCCTTCACTGGTAATGCTTCATTCAAATCATTGGAAACAAAAATGAGAGACAATTGTTTTTCTTTAGCCAACGTAAATAAGCGAAGCATAATCGCAAGCATGTCTTGCTCATTCTTTCTTTCAGAAAATAGTACATTACTGCTCCAAACCGTTAGACAGTCCACCAAGACGACTGAACGTTTTGGCACGTCATGGATTGCTCGGTCGATTGCATAGCTTTCCTCAATTGTTGTCCATATCTGCCCACGACTATGCTGATGTAACATAATTCGCTTCTGCATCTCTTCATCGATTGCAGGTCTGGCTGTCGCGACATAAAATAACCCTGAGGGATGATTTTGTTGATATTGCCGGACAGCGATTTCTTCCGCTAACGAACTTTTCCCCGAACGTACGCCGCCAGAAATAAATGTAATCATTTGCTTTCTCTCCATTCTTAAAGCACGGTTAACCCACTTATCCTCGTTCTCTTCTCACGCCAGGCAAAGTGAAACAATTCCACCATTTCCCGAAAAACATCTTCCCCCTTACCGCCACGCTCATGCGAGCAAGAACTAATGGTCAGCAAAGAAAAAGGAAACGCCTGATGAGAAGGCAACTTTTGTTGTAACTTCATTTCCGTAATGAATGACGTCAGCTGTACAGATGCATTCAACATTTGTAAATCATCCAATTTTTCGCTCGTCACAAATCCACAACGCAAATCGTCCTCGATGTTTGAGATAAGAAGAAGCGTCGACCACGAAGCAAGCTTCTCCGCACTATACGGTTCACAACGCTTCGTTCGGTTATTATAGCCGTACAGTTGATAACCCTCTGTCAGTGAAAAATAGTCTTCATCCTCTCCAGCTCCACCAGATAAGTTCCAGCCTTTTTCCCATGTAATTCCTCGGCCTTCGCTGCCGACAGAAAGCGTCCGTAAATCATGCGTAAACGAAAGCCCGTTTCGCCCTATGTGCACATAATTACATAAAACATATTCCTGCGGTTCCATTAAAAATTGCGGGGTTAAAAACACTTGATTTTTCGCGACTTCCGGATGCTCCTGAAAGTTCATCTGCACTTCATAAACAGCACTGAAGTCTTGTTCATGCTTACGAGAAAATCCATTGTACATCCCTTGCAGTTGACCATCCCGAAGCAGACCGATTTGATTAGCATATAACGAAGCCAAATTCAGATCGTGTAAAATCGCCAAAATCGTCAAATTGTTTTGGCACTGCAAATCTTTCAATAAATCAAGCAGTTCCATTGTATGACGGACATCCAAATGATTAGTTGGCTCGTCCAACAACAAAATAGCCGGCTCCTGCGCCAATGCCTTCGCTAATAATACACGCTGTTTTTCCCCTCCGCTAAGAGAGGTAAACGGCTTATGACGATATTTCCAAACATTCGTTTGCTTCATCACTTTTTCAAGAATTGCCCGATCGCAATCAGAGTTCTCTTTAAACAACAATGATTTTTGATACGGATAGCGACCAATGTTCACAATTTCTTCTACGGTAAAATCCAACCCGATTTCATGCTCCTGTGTCATAACGGCAACTTTCTTTGCCAGTTCTTTCGGCTTATAATGCTTGATGTTTTTTCCGTCAATGATTACTTCACCACTCTGCATATAAAGCACGCCCATCATTAAACGGACAATCGTTGTTTTACCGCTTCCATTTGGACCCAATAGAGCAAAGAAACTGCCTTTATCAACCGTAAACGACACATCTCGCACAACAATTGCCTGTGGATTATAGCCACCCGTAACATGATTAAGTGAAATCATTTTTCGTCCTCCAAGTTGTTACACATTTTTTCGTTTCATTCGCTGCTGGATAAGCAAAAAAGCAAAAATAGGTGACCCGATTAAAGCCGTCACTACACCAATCGGCAATTCACTAGGTGCTATGACTGTGCGCGCCACCACATCGGCCAACACTAAATACCCTCCACCAATCAACAACGAAAAAGGCAATACGTACCGATGATTTGCACCGACCAGCAATCGGACCAAATGAGGAATGACTAGTCCGACAAATCCTATCGTACCTGAGACAGCTACTGCTCCACCCGTAAGAATAGAAGCTCCGATCAGGATGATTTTTTTCTTACTTTTCACGTTCATGCCAGCAAATTGAGCCGATTGCTCACCAAGGGCCATATTGTTCAATTCACGGTAGTGATACAAAATAATCGCCGTTCCAATGAGGAAAAAAGGGAAAATAAGTTGAACATGACCCCATCCTCTCATCGCCACACTCCCCATCGTCCAATACAAAATATTGCTCACATCTTCCCGGGGTGTAAGAGCAATCAATAAAGAAATAATGGCACTCAAGAACGAGGACAAAATGATTCCTGCCAAAATAATCGTTTCATTAGCTAGCTTACCCGTCGCTATATTTGTGATGAAGAGAACGATGACTAATGTGCCCATCCCAAATAAAATCGCAATGATCGGTTGTGTAAATCCCCCCAACAAAGTTGCCGGCAATTGAAAAAACAGCACAAGCACCGCTCCTAAAGAAGCACCTGAAGAAACACCAATCGTATACGGATCAGCAAGTGTATTGCGGAGCAACCCTTGAAAAGCAGCACCTGCCAAGGCTAATGACGCCCCGACTAGAAAAGCCAGGATTACACGTGAAAAACGGATATTCCAAATAATGAGTTCTGTACTTTTCGTTCCATCGTAAAAAGATGTACCGAACAGTTGGTCAACGATAATGTATAAAATTTCAGGGACGGTAATGGAAACCGCCCCTATCAATACCCCAATCACTAATGACGCGAGTACAAACGCACCTGTCATTAAAATCATGAGGACAATTTTTTTATTGGAAAACATCCGGATAAACAACTTTTGCAATCTCTTCTAACCCGTCCACTAAACGAGGACCCGGTCTCGTTACCATATCGCTGTCCACATCATATACATCACCGTTTTTCACTGCTGTAACTTCTTGCCAACCATCACGTGCAAGCACTTGTTCTTTCGCATCTTCAACATAATAACCGTACGTTGTCAAAATAACATCAGGATTATAGTTAACAGCCTCTTCTTCACTGACTTTCGGCCAGCCTTCTAATTCGCCTGCAACATTCTCAGCCCCGATCATATCAAGCATCTCATCAATGAATGTACCATCACCTGCTGTAAACAGGTCCGGTTGCGGAGAAATCTCCACCCATACTGTTTTTGTTTCTGTTACTTCTTTTGCTTTTTCTTTTATTTCTTCTACTTTTGCTTTCATTTCATTCACAATGATGTCTGCTTCTTCCTCTGTACCAGTTGCCGTTCCGACCATTTCAATTGTTTCATATGCTCCGGCAAAATCTGAACTTGTTTCAACAATCACTACTGTAATGCCCGCTTCTTTGAATTGCTCAATCGCATCTGCTGCATTTTCCGCATGATAATCTTGTAAAAAAGCAACATCCGGTTGTAATGCCAAGATTGCTTCTGTATTTAAATCCATTGAGCCGACTTTTTCTTTGTCAGCTGTCTCCACCGGGTAATTATCATAATCGGATACACCAATAATTTCTTCATCCAAACCTAAAGCGAATAACGTTTCTGTTACACTCGGCAATAAAGAGACAATCGTTTCCGGCTGTTTCTCTATCGTCACTTCATTTCCGGCATCATCCGTAATCGTTACAGGATATGCTCCCGTCGTTTCTTCTGTTTGTGCTTCATTCTTGTTTTCTTCTTTCGATTCCTCACTCGAACCACAACCAGTCAGGACTGTAAGCATTAATACAAAAACGAACGAAAAAATGCTTACTCCTTTCCATAAACGCTTCTTCATAAGATCTCCTCCATTAACTCTCTAGTTTCAATTCACTTTCTTTCGAGACATTCGCTTGATCGAATGTCGCCATTTCGCTCATCATTTTCGTTGCCGCATCGACAATAGGGAAGGCAAGTGCTGCACCTGTCCCCTCACCAAGACGCAATTGCAGTGACAATATAGGTTCTTTCCCTAATGCTTGCAATGCAATGGAATGACCAGGCTCCATCGATTGATGCCCGGCTATCATATAATCGGATACATGAGGGACCAACTTTGTTGCAATCAAGGCACTGGCCGTACAAATAAAACCATCTAGCAAAATAGGAATCTTTTTGGAAGCGGCATACAGCATCGCTCCAGCCATTGCTCCGATTTCGAAACCGCCGACTTTCTGCAGTACATCCAAACCATCCTCACGGTTCGGCTTGTGCAATTCAATAGCTTTCTGTACGACAGCTATTTTATTTTCTAACGCGGCTGAATGAACACCTGTGCCGTGACCGACAAGCTCACGCACATCCGCTCCTGTAATCGCTGCAACAACTGCACTGCTGGCCGTTGTATTGGCAATGCCTAATTCACCTAAAATCAATAGCTTGGTACCCTTATCAATCATCTGCTCAGCCGCATGCATCCCAACTTCAAGGGATTGGATAGCTTCTTCCCTTGTCATCGCCTGTTCTTTAGCAAAATTGTTTGTCCCATAAGCAATTTTCTTATTCATTAAGCCATCTGCTTGTACATCACCTTTGATGCCGACATCGACTACTTGTATCAAACCATTGATAGCATTGGTGAACACATTAATGCCTGCACCATTATATAAAACATTTAACGCCATTTGCGCCGTTACTTCCTGCGGGTAAGCGGATACCCCTTCTTCCGCCACTCCGTGATCGGCGGCAAAAACAATCGTACCAGGAGGAGACACTTTCGGAAAATGCTCTCCTGTTATTTCCGCCAACGTCACCGCAATTGTTTCAAGCTGTCCTAAGCTTCCAAGTGGTTTCGTTAAATTATTGATATGCGCTAAAGCAGCTTGACCATTTGCTTTGTTTACTAGCGTAATACTGTCAATTACTTGTTGATATGTTAAACTCATGAAATAACCCCCACTTTTTTCATTCGTATAATGAAATAAATCTTAGTATTCGATTCCATAAATGGCATCTACACCATCTTGATAGTAATGCTTTTCTTCATTAATGACAGATACTAAATCCGCCACTTCTTTAATTTCCGGTTTGGCATCTCTCCCCGTGATGACCAAGTGTGTTGAAACCGGCTTGTTTTTGATTGTTTCCACCACATCAGCCAACGGCAATACATCGTCTATCGGAAAAGAATCAATTGCCAATGCATTATTCAGCTCGTCAAAAATGACAACATCATATTGACCGCTCAATAGTTCTTCTTTTGCTTTCTTCCAAGCAGACTCCAAAGCAATACGATGCTCTTCGGGTGTCTTTAACCATGTAAAACCGATACCCAACTGTTCAATTTTTGCGCCTAATTTTTCTAAAGCAATTTGTTCCCCATAGCTACGCTCAGGTGATTTTATGAATTGAAGAATCAACACCTTCATATCTCGCCCTAGCGCACGAGCTGCTAATCCAAAAGCCGCTGTCGTTTTCCCTTTTCCGTTTCCTGTATAAACAAGAACTTTTCCTACCCGTTGCTCCATTGTTTCCATCCTCCTAAAATCCTTCATTACATAAGACTCTGCTAAATTACATAGTTGCTTCCCACTACAAGACACTTCCCGCATCTCCTGCAAGAGTCTCACGTATTTCTCTAATGACTCCATGAAAAATTCATCCAAACTACACAGCAATGCCCAGCAAAAAAACCTTCACCGAATAGGTCAAGGTTTTTCATTTTAGAATGACAGCTCCTGACCTATATCTCCCACCGAAATATAAGTACCGCTTGTCATCTTCAACTACAGAAAGCCTTCACCGAAAATCAGTCAAGGCGTTGAATATGTATAGAATACCGATTCATGCTTGACTGCTTTCCCTCCGAAAAACAAGCAATATCCTAAAGAGCAGGTTTCCTGGCTTTACGTCTCATCTGACTCAAACCTTCCCGATAAAAATCAGTGGCATTATGAGTCATCACATCATCAACGCTTACAGTAGCGGGGGCTGCACCGAATTTTCAACGGTTTCCCTATTATCCTTGCTAACAAGGCACTCTTTAAGTAACTATAAAGTTTTCATTTTTTATGCTGGATTCATTTTAACTCATATTATCAGAATTGTCATTTAATTAACATTCATCTGCTTCATTGGGCATGGTAACTCGAGTTTGTTATATTATGAAGGAGCTGATTTGTCCTCGACAAAAGAACAAACCTTTCTGCTTGTTGTTTAAAGACTGGCAATCGGTTGAAGAAAGCGTATTGCAACAAAACAAACCAAAAGAAAAGAGGCTACAGAGAGAGTCATTCCCCTAAAACCTTAATCGGAATGACCTTTCTGGACACCTCCTTAGCCTATTCATTTAAAACGCCCAATTCCCATTACGGAAAATAGGTTCAGCTGTCCCGTCTTCCGTGATACCGTCAATATCCATTTGATCCGAACCAATCATAAAGTCAACATGTGTGATACTTTCATTGGCACCATTGGCATTTAACTCTTCTCTTGACATCGTTTTTCCGCCCTCTAAATTGAACGCATAAGCACTGCCAATCGCTAAATGATTGGAGGCATTTTCATCGAACAACGTATTGTAATATAAAATATTCGATTCAGAAATTGGTGAATGATGAGGAACAAGTGCGACTTCTCCTAAATAATGAGAGCCTTCATCTGTCTCTACTAAATGTTTCAAAATTTCTTCTCCTACTTCTGCTTTCACGTCGACAATTCGTCCATTCTCAAACGTCAGAGAAAACTTATCAATAATATTTCCTCCGTAGCTTAATGGCTTCGTGCTGGATACCACACCATTTACGCCCGTTTTTGAAGGCATGGAGAACACTTCTTCTGTCGGCATATTCGCCATGAAGTCGACACCTGCTTCACTGACACTTCCTGCACCGCACCAAATATGCTTCTCCGGCAATTCAATCGTTAAATCGGTACCTGGTGCTTTATAATGTAGTTTTTTGTAATGTTTCGCATTTAAATAATCTACTTTCGTATGTAAATTCTCATTATGCTGTTTCCAAGCTGCAATCGGATCTTCTTGATCAATGCGTGTCGCTTTGAAAATAGCATCCCATAATAATGCAATTCTTTCTTGCTCAGGTGCATCAGGGAATACCATGTTTGCCCATGCTTGTGAAGGAACTGCCACAATGCTCCAGCTGATTTTATCCGATTGAACATACGAACGGAATTTACTTAATGCTTGACCTGATGCCTTTTGATTATTCGCAATTCTTTGTGGGTCGATTCCTTTCAGTAAATCCGGGGAAGATGAAATAACAGATAAGTAAGCCGCACCATTTTCCGCTAATTCATTTTGTTCAGCTGCACGATGTTTCGGATATTCCTTGAATACGTCATCATCCGCGTATTCAAATTTCAGACGATTGATTGTATCATCGCTGAAATTGACAATAACATTTTTTGCACCTGCTTCATATGCTTTTTTCGTAATAAGGCGAACTAGCTCAGCACCGTCCAACATTGAATTGACAACTAATGTTTGGCCTTTTTGAATATTGACGCCCACTTTAACAGCAAGCTCCGCATACTTTTCTAGATTTTTTTGAAAATCACTCATAATGCCACTCCTTTTATAAAGAAAACTTGCCGACTAACTCATTTTTTAGCCAGAGGCATAGTTGCACGTATACTTTACACCTACAATTGGCAACAACGTCGCATTTGCTTCATAGCTGACAATTTAGCCATTTTCTTAAAGTGCAAAATATACAATATCATTGTACCTTATTGGCTTAATAGTCACAAAGTTATTTCATTATTTTAATATAAGAATTTTTACACTAATTATATTCTGACCCTCAATAATCATCCATATAAATGACAAGCGACAAAATGGTTCGGTTTAGCTTCAATCCAATCAGGAATAACAGCAGAACAAATATCCATGGCCTGCGGACAGCGAGTTCGGAATACACAGCCACTCGGTGGATTAATTGGACTAGGTACATCTCCTTTTAAAATAATCCTCTCTCGTTTAATGGACGGATCAGGAATCGGTACAGCTGAAATTAAAGCTTGTGTGTATGGATGCAGCGGCTGACTGCATAACGTCTCACTATCGGCAAGTTCCATCATCTTCCCTAAATACATGACAAGTATGCGATCTGATATATACTTCACCATGGATAAATCATGTGCAATAAATAAATATGTCAACCCCATCTCCTTCTGCAGCTCTTTCAATAAATTCACAACTTGCGCTTGAATCGATACATCTAATGCTGAAATCGGTTCATCGCAGACGATGAATTTCGGATTTAACGCTAACGCGCGAGCAATTCCGATTCGTTGTCGTTGCCCTCCACTAAACTCATGAGGTAAACGGTTTTTATGTTCCGCACGTAATCCTACAAGCTCAAGCAACTCTTCTACTCGTTTTTTCTGCTCGTTTTTTGTATATAAACGATGAATACGAAAAGGTTCGGCAATTATCTCTTCAACGGTCATTCTAGGATTCAGCGATGCATAAGGGTCTTGAAAAATTAATTGGATTTCACGACGGACTTTCGTCAATTTGGCATTCGAATGTGCATAAATATTTTCCCCTCTAAATAAAACTTCTCCTTCGGTCGGTTCATACAATCGGATAATTGTCCGACCCGCTGTCGATTTTCCGCACCCTGACTCACCGACCAATCCGACTGTTTCCCCTTCATATATCTCTAAATTCAAACCATCCACTGCTTTTAATGTTTCTTTTCCTAACATAAAGTATTTATGTAAATTTTTTATTTGTATGAGTGGCGTTGCTAACGAATGATTTCTTTTTAATTCTTTCTTTAAAAGCATGAATCCACCTTCCTCGTCGTATTTGGCGTTGCTTTTATTTTTTGAGCAAACGGATGGTTAAGCCAACAAGCAGATAACTGCCCATCCGATACTTCTTCCAATTCCGGCTCATAATCTCGACACACTTTCATTGCACATTCGCACCGAGAATAAAAGGAACAACCTTTCGGAGGTGCAAATAAATCAGGCGGTGAACCGATAATTGGAGACAATGCTTTATTCCTGTCCATATCAAAGCGAGGAATCGATTTTAACAAACCTTGTGTATAAGGATGTCGGGGTTTCTTAAAAATATCTTGAATCTTTCCCGTTTCAACGATTTTTCCTGCATACATGACAACTACGACATCACACATTTCCGCAACTACCCCAAGGTCATGTGTAATTAAAATGATGGATGTATTATGCTGTTCCTGGATTTCTTTCATCAACTCCAAAATTTGTGCTTGAATGGTCACGTCCAAAGCTGTTGTCGGTTCATCAGCAATAATCAATTGAGGCCGGCAAACAAGGGCCATAGCAATCATCACTCGCTGTCTCATCCCGCCACTGAATTCATGAGGATATTGCTTCATACGTTTTTCCGGCTGCGGTATCCCTACCTCCTTTAACGCTTGAAGTGCCTTTTCATAAGCAATACTTTTCGGCATGCGATGATGCTTCATTAATGTCTCCATAATTTGATAGCCTACTTTGGCTGTCGGATTCAATGATGTCATCGGATCCTGAAAAATCATCGAAATGTCATTTCCTCGAACATTCTCCAACTCTCGTTCACTAGCACTCAACAAGTCCTTACCATTGAATCTGATCCTACCATTTTTATAGTGGGCCGGTGGTTCAGATAACAGCTTCATAATGGATTTAGCTGTCACACTCTTTCCACAACCTGATTCCCCAACAATGCCCACTGTTTCACCTTGCCTCACTTGAAATGAAACTCCACGAACAGCTTGAACTATTCCACCATATGTCCGAAAATCAACCATCAGATTTTCCACTTCCAACAATGCGTTCATAAAACAGGCCCCCTTCTACTAATCTCGAAGCTTTGGATCTAATGCATCCTGCAATCCATCTCCTAAAATATTAAAAGCAAACATCGTCAATGAAATGAAAAGTGCCGGAAAAGCTAGTTGATAGAAATTACCGATCAGTATGCTGCCTAGTGCATCACTCGCCAATGAGCCCCAACTTGCCATCGGTGCTTGCACCCCAAGGCCAAGAAAGCTTAACGTCGCCTCCGCAAATATAGCCGTCGGTACCGTCAATGTCATATTGACCAAAATCGGGCCCATACTATTCGGAATTAAATGCTTTCGTAAAGTCCACCCTAGGTTGGCACCGGAAACCTCTGCCGCATGTACATATTCATTTTGTTTCAATTGCAACACTTGTCCCCGTACTAATCGGGCCATCGGGACCCAACTTGTAATAGTCACCGCAATGATGATAGACCAAACGCCCGGTTTCAATACGAGCATCATCAGAATGACGACTAATAAATAAGGGATTGAATAAATGACCTCTGCAATTCTCATTAACACATGATCGGTACGTCCTCCCTTCAAACCGGCAATTCCGCCCCAAATAACACCTATTAAAAAATCAATCAGCGCGGCCATTACACCAATGAATAAAGAGATTCTAGCTCCGTACCAAATTCTCGTAAATAAATCTCTACCCGAGGAATCCGTTCCGAACCAATGTTCAGCATCCGGCCTTTGATTCATTTGCTCAAAATTTTGTTCATAATAGGTGAATCCATTTAAATATGGTCCGATGATGGCCATTATTATAAGTAAGATGATAAGTACCAACCCTAGCATGGCCATTTTATTTTGACGTAAACGTCTCCATACATCCCGCCAATATGTAATTGATGGCCTGGAAATTTTGTCTGCCTCTTGAAATTGGTTTTCTGCGGGCAGGAACATTTCTTCTTTCAATTGTAATTTTGTCGACATTATTGACCCCTCCCTACTGCCACTTTAATTCTCGGGTCGATAAAAGTGTAGGCAATATCAATTATCAACAATACAATGACGAGAATACTGCTATAAAAAACCGTTGCCCCTAATATGACAGGATAATCGCGATTTAGAATACTCGTCACAAACATTTCACCCATTCCCGGGATACCGAAAATGCTTTCAACTATGAAGCTGCCGGTCACTAAATTGACGGTCAATGTTCCAGCTATTGTTACCACCGGCAAAATGGCATTTCGAATGGCATGCTTGATGATGACGGTACTTTTTCGTAGCCCTTTTGCTTTCGCTGTCAAAATATACTCTTGATTCAGTACTTCAATCATACTTGCCCTCATTAACCGGGCAATATGAGCAAGTGGTAGCATTGCTAAGGCGATGGAAGGCAACACTGTATGCTTCCATGATTGCCACGTTGCCACAGGAAAGATTTTTAATTCTACAGCAAGGAAATTAATCAATAATGTAGCCAATATGAAGCTTGGTACTGAAATACCAAAGACCGCAATTACCATGGCAACATGATCAGGCCAACGTGTTCGATACAGAGCTGCTATCACCCCGAGAATGAGCCCAAAGAAAACCGCAATTAACATCGATTGAGCCCCGAGATGCAGACTGACCGGAAATCCTTTTTCAATATAATCATTGACAGTCAACGTCTTGGACTTGAGCGACGGACCAAAGTCAAACATGACCAGCGATTGCAAATATTGAACATATTGCTCAAGTTTCGTGCTATCCAAATCATAATATTGTTTTAAATTCTCATAGACAGCCGGAGGCATCGTCCCTTCCTTCGCAAACGGATCACCCGGAATACTGTGCATAATGATAAAGGTGATTGTAATGGTTGCCCAAATGGTTATAACTGCCCACATCAGACGCTTCAAAATATATTTCACCAACTTGTACCACCCCAATTTCTCGAAATGCCTTTCTTGGATTCTCCCTTATTTATGAATAGCGACATATTTGAAAATGGGGTATGCCCTAATACCGAGCACACCACCATTCCTTTTGTCTATTATTTTTTGGACATATCGACATCCGCATAAATGAATTGTGGGTATCTGTTGCTTGGTGCGTATACACCCGTTACGTATTCTTTTAATGCGTACGGTTTTGAGTAGAAATAGATTGGCATAATCGGCATTTCTTCAATCAATACTTCTTCCGCTTTATGCATGCTTTCCATTCGTTTTGCTTCATCCATGTTCGTTCTTCCATCTTGGATGTACTTGTCGTAATCAGCATTTGACCAATTGGCATCATTATAAGCACCATCTGCTACCCATAATTCTAAGAATGTCATTGGATCGACATAGTCACCAACCCAGCCGGCACGGGAAATTTCAAAGTCACCAGCCTTTTCTCGGTCAAGCTTCACTTGGAATTCCACATTTTCAAGCGTAACATTGACATCCAAGTTTTTACGCCACATTTCTTGAATCGCTTCCGCAATCTTCTTATGAGCATCTAGCGTGTTGTATAAAATCGTAAATTGTGGAACTTCCGTCATTCCTTCTTCAGCAAGCCCCTCAGCTAGTAACTTCTTCGCTTCTTCTATATCTTCTTTGAAAAGTTCACCTGTATTTTCAGCAAAGTCTCCCGATCCTTCCGGAATACCTGTCGGCACTACTGAATAGGCAGGAACTTGACCGCCTTGTGCGACATTTTCCGTAATCACTTTACGGTCGATAGTCATCGCCAAAGCTTTTCTTACTTTCACATTGTTAAATGGTTTCTTATCTGTATTGAAATTATAATAATAAACGGCTAACTCATTACCATTATAAAACTCCGAATCATCGGATTTTATCAATTGCCCTGTAACGTCTGCCGGTAGTGGATAAGCAAGATCCAGTTCTCCCGTTTGATACATTTGCCATGCTGTATTTTCATCTTCAATCATGACAAAGTTGATTTCATCCAAATGGATGTTCTCAGAATCATAATAATTGTCGTTTTTCTCCAGTTTCATACTTTCTTTATGATTCCATTCTGTTAACTTGAACGGACCATTAGACACATATGATTCCGCTTCTTCTGCCCATTTCGGATTGGCTTCTTGAACTTTCTTGCTAATAGGATAATACGTATAATGTGTGGTTAAATCGAGGAAAAATGGTGTTGCCGCTGCTAGCGTTACTTCTAATGTCAAGTCATCCAACGCTTTAACACCTACTTGGTCTTCTGTGGCGGTACCTTCGTTATACTGTTGACCGTTTGACAAATAATACATTTGATAAGCGTAATCCGCTGCTGTTTCAGGTTTTAAAACATATTTCCAAGCATATTCAAAATCATGGGCGGTTACTGGCTCACCATCGGACCATTTCATACCGTCCTTTAAATAAAATGTCCACGTAATGCCATCCTCACTTGTTTCCCACTTTTCAGCCATACCTGGGATGATTTTACCTTCTTCATCTTTCTTCACTAAGCCTTCAAAAGCGTGGTCCATGAGCCATGAATCATGTGTTCCTTGGCCATTGGCCGGGTGCAGTGAACCTGGTTCAGATTGATTATTCAAATTCACTACTTTTGGTTCGTTACTTTCCGTTTCTTCACTACTATCTTCCTCTGTAGTCGAAGTTGTACTACACCCTGCAACTATAAGCATCAATACAAGCATCAACATCCACAAAGAACGTTTTGTGTTTTTCACATTCCTTCCCCCTCACATATTTTTAAAATATACAGGCCCCTCATGCAAAAATATTCATAGAAACATATTTTATTCCTTTTTACTCACTATGTAACATTTCTGCATATTACCTTTCAAAACTTTATAATGATAGACAACTAGCTCCTTCTTCATGTAAAAAACAAAAGTCCCCCCTCTATTTTCAGACATTAATAAATATAATTAGACAAAAATTACCAAAATCCTTTTTATAAGAACATAAATTATGAATCAAGCTTCATAATTTATGTTCTTATATCCTTTTTTCAATATGTGAGTGCAATATTTATTTGTAGTGCCTCAAATCAAAAAAGCGTCAACGCCCTATTTAGCTCCATATGAGACTCTCAAAATGAGAATCACAACGACGAAGACGTAAGGACGTGACGCTCTTAGTCGTTGTTCCTTACTGTCCGACTAAGGTCAAGAACTTTATAATTTTCTGGTACGAAAAATAACACGCTATCCATTACGGAATAGCGTGTTATTTCTGTTTAATCCATCGTTTAATAATACCGAATATTAACCAACATCCTAATGCAGTGGATGCAAAAAAACCAAAAATACCAAAAAGCGGAATACCCCATACTTTTGGAATCATATTTGTCGTACTGATGAGACTTGATCCGATTAAAAGAGAAGAACTAATTAGACATATAATAAGTTTATCAACCATATGATCAAGTTGACGGGTAGGCTCCTCCGCACCGGTTACATCCATATTTACTTTCATTTGCCCCTTGGCAGCCATTTTTAGTAAATCTGACACCTGCGCAGGAATATCGACTGCCTTTCTCGTGGAATTGTAGAGTGATTTGCCCAGTTCTTTCGCCTGTTCCTTCGGATCGAATTCAGAAAGGAATGCACCAGCTAAATGATTTTTAGCGATTTGCAGGAAATTGACTTCAGGGCTGCAAACACGCAAAACACCTTCAAAGGTCAGAATACTGCGAGCGAGCATGGTGATGCGGGATGGCACAGCAATATTTTGCTGCTTACAAATTTCCACGGTTTCTTGGATGAATTCCCCCATATCCATACTGCCAAAATCAAGACTTCTGTATTTCTCGAGCAAATAATCAATACTATCATGAAAAAGTGCATGATTGATTTTTCCTTTTACGTCTCCTAATGCTAATATGATTCTCTGTAGTTCAAAGACGTCTTGACTATACACCGCTTTTACCGCACTTTTGAATAATTCCTTATCGCGATTGCTGAGCTTTCCAACCATCCCCATATCCAACCACACAATTTGACCATCACGTATCCATACATTTCCTGGATGGGGATCTCCATGAAAAAAACCGTCATCCAAAATTTGCTTCACATAATTTTCAGCGAGCTTTAAACCGATTTCATTCATGTCATATCCAAGTTCCTTCAATTGTGAAATCTCATCAATCTGAATGCCCTCTATGTATTCCATCACTAAGATCTTCGAAGTAGTTAATGGCATTTCTATTTGCGGAAAAGCAATATAGCGAATGTGCTCATTTAATTGTGAGAATTCCCGACAATTTCTTGCTTCCATCAAAAAATCCATTTCTTGTTGAGAAATGACCCACATTTCTTCAACAACCGATAAAAAATCAATAGCATCGCCTGAAATTTCAATTTTTTGCAACACTTTCGCAGCCTTACGCATTAATGAAATATCCTGCGCCATAATGTCTTTAATGTGTGGTCGTTGAATTTTCACTACAGCTTTTTTTCCACTTTGTAACGTAACCATATGAACTTGTGCAATGGATGCAGAACCAAGAGGTTTTTCCTCAATTGTCGGAAAAACCTCTTGAATCGGCCGTTTATATTCTTCTTCAATCAGCTCGACAACTTCTGTAAACGGAATCGGTTTCACTTCAGCTCTCAACTTAGTCAATTCATCGCAATAATTTTGTGGCAATACGTCCGAGCGCATTGACATGATTTGACCTAACTTCACATACGTGGGTCCCAAATCTTCCAAAATGAACCGAAGCTTTTCAGGCGTTACACCATGTATAATCGAGTGACGTTTGAGTACCGTAAGTATTTCTTTTAAACGGACAGATGTCGTGTCATTTGGCTGATTAGATTTTTTCATAAATTATTTCTCCATTTCAGCTAGCTTTGTTTTGATGGCTGCTAGATCCTCCTCATCCAATTTACCCATTTGAGCTAGTACTTCTTCTATTTTCACTTTTTTTTCTGCCTTTTCAGCACTACTTGCAATCGAATCTTGCACATTACGTTTTAATTCTTCATTTAATACTTTACCTTGTTCAACTGTAATCTCACCTTTTTTAATCAGCGTATCAACCATTTCTTGCGATTTTTCAACGGTGGTCGCAACTGCACCAATCCCTGCCAAAAGCACTTTTTTCATTTCTTCATTGAAACCCATTATCCTTCCTCCTCCACGATTCATAATAAGTTCATTTGTACCACTTAGATAAATACATTCATTGTAATCCAGCTGTTGAGAACCTTTTTCCAACACATTTCCGTTAGACTGACTTGAAACCATTTGTCAGTCAAGTCGCGCAGACCAGTAAAGATGTGAATTGAACTGCTAATCCTTACCTAGTTGAACTCGATCAATCCATAAAGCGAATTTATGCACATCGGCCAAAGGCTCGCTGGAAATTGGACTCCATATGAAACATTACCTTTCAATACCACATTTCGCGAAAAGAAAAACCTATTTCAAGTACTCGTTTATTAACCGCCCTACATGTTGAATAAAATGAATACCGTCATCATTACACGAAAGATCCTTAGATAGAACAACGGCATATACAGTTCGTTCGCCACAAGTAAAAATACCGCAATCATGTTCAATTCCAACTAATTGTCCCGTTTTATTCGCCACGTCTATGCATCCTTGCTTCATAAAATGAGGAAGTTTATTTTTAAATTGTTGTTGCTTCAACATATGTAACATGCTTCTTTTACTAGATTTATTAAAAAAATCAGCCTCTTTAATCAACTTCAAACAATGATGCAAATCTGCCGCACATGTCGTATTGTCGTTTCCTCTTCTTATCTGCTCAAAATCCATCATTTTTCTGTTTAAATACGTATGCAATAAAGAAAAAGCTTGGAAATCGCTTGCTTTTATTAAATCGATGATAATATTGGTGGCGGTATAGTCATTTACTGTAATCATGAGCGTCAGTAAATCTCGTAAAGATAACAAACTGACATCCAAAGCATGTAACACCCCTGTCCCATCCACTCTGCATTCATCTTTAAAACCTACCATTTGATTCAGATGCAATAATCCTTGCTCACATCGATGACATGTTTCCAATAATAACGGTAAACCGATTGTACTTGTAGAAGGGAAAATCATTTCGGCATGATAAGCAATGCTTTCCTCTTCCTCACTTATCATATAAGCATATTCACCTGAAAGATTCTGTAATTGTTCTTGAAGTTGATTGTGTATCTCTTGTAATTTCATAGCTCCTAACTTAGAACTTCCTTTCTTCCCTTCATTTTACTCACCCGATTAAAACAGCAAAGCAAGAGACATCTTTCCAGCTAGTTTACCTTTAAAACGATCGGCATCTCATCTTTCACTCGAGTACATTCTCCCCTCCATCATACAGCTATTTACCCACCTTTTAATTTAATAAATCTAACAATTTATTGAAATTTCAAATTATTAACAATAGTCAAACCTTCTATTTTTCTCAGTCTTTTCACATGCTAGCATTGACAATCACTTACTCCACTTTCAATGGTTAGTGTCTTCCTGCTCGCATCTAATATAGCCATCGTCCCTAAAGGAATACTGACATGCGGTGAACAATGCCCTATTTTTATCCCTTTTAACGTAGGTTTGTTAATAATAGTAACATAGTGTTGCAATACTTCTTCTAACGATAACGTTCCTTGGCGGTTGCTCGGATTACATTCGGTAAAATCACCAATTATTAATCCTTTTAGCTCACTTAACTTTCCTGTCATCAACAATTGATTCAATAAGCGATCAATTGCTCGCGGTTCCTCATGTATATCCTCGATAAGCAGTATTTTATCTTTCGTATCGATCTCAAATGCTGTACCAATAGTGGTGGCCAATAAGCAGAGATTTCCCCCGACAATTCTACCTTTACAATAACCTGTTATCGGTGTTTCAATAGGTGCAATGCGCTCGTCATAAACAATAGAATCCGTATTAAAAAGCTGCTGTACAAATTGATCCGAAAGCGAATCCCAACTTATTTTCCCCATTTCCGAGGCAACCATCGGACCATGAAAGGTAACTAGATTGCTATTTTGTCGAATTGCCGTATGCAAAAAAGTAAGATCGCTATACCCCCAAAATATTTTTGGGTTTTGCTGAATCAATTGATAATCAATTTTATCTGCAATTCGTCCTGTTCCATAGCCGCCGCGCGCAGAAAAAATGGCCTTAATTTCTTGATCAGCAAACATACTATGGATATCTGCCACTCTTTCATCATCATTTCCTGCCAAATAACCATATTCTTTGTCCACATTCTGCCCAACCTTGACTCGTAACCCCAATTTTTCTAAATAGACTATACCTTGTTGCAGGTCATGTCGATTAGGTGGACTCGCAGGTGCAATAATGCCTACTGTATCTCCTCGCTGTAATTTAGGTGGTTTCACTAACATCCAATCCCCCCATTCATTCTTACTATACGACAAAGAGGGATGTTCATATAGCACAAACATCCCTTCCATTATTATCTATAACTACCATAATCAGCAATAGTGTCATTTCATGATGATTGCCTCCCTAACCTCTGGAACAACGCTTTTGTAATTCGGATGAATCACTCTTTGAATGATTAACATCCTTTCTTACCATTGAATATATTCATTGATAAGAAAATTTATACCCAAATCCTCGAACTGTATGTAGATACTCCGGCTTTTTCGAATCATCTTCGATTTTCTTACGAATGTTGCTGATATGAACTGCTACGGTTTTTAATTCAGCCTCTGAATCAATTCCCCAAATATGCTCAAATAATCGTTCCGCACTATACACCCGGTTTCGATTAACAGCTAGATAAAACAATAATTTTTTCTCTTTAACAAACAAATCAACTTCTACATTATGTTTATAGACCGCTTTTGTAGTTAAATCTAGCTTTAAATTACCGAAAACAAGCACTTCATGATCATGGATTTCTTGCAAGGATTTATCCTTTCTTAAATGAGCTTTCACCCTCGCCAATAACTCGGCCATCACAAACGGTTTGGTAATATAATCATCTGCTCCTATTTCAAATCCTATTAATTTTTCCCTCAAACCTGAATATCCTGTAAGAAAGATAATACTGCTGCCTCTTGACTTTTCGCGAATTTTTTTAGCAAGCTGAAAGCCCGTTTCTCCAGGAAGGTTAACATCTAATAAGATAAGTGATGGAATCCGGTTACTTATCTGCTCCCATGCCTCTTCTGCATTCCCAAATGCCGAGACATCATATCCTTCCTTTTGCAGGTACAGGCGAATTACATCTCTCATGATTAGTTCATCTTCTACTATGACAATGGATTGACTACTCATGCCTTTTCCCCATTCCTCTTTATTCTATCAGCTCAAAAACAGATAAACTATTTTACCTAATTATAACAAATATTACGTCTTTTTTCCTCTACAAACAATTTCATACACGAATAAAACGTATCAACAAAGTGCTGATACGTTTTATTCACCTATTTACTTTACATAATGTTGATGGTTTTCCAATCCTCACCTTGTAAAAGCTTCGAAATATACACAATTTGTCCAACATGATAGGCTTTATGATACATTGCTTTTTCGATTACTTCTATTACGATATGCTGTTGTCCGGCAATAGTGACTTTTTCTAATAAATCCTTTTCCGTCAATTGCTCAAGCGCACCAAAAAATGTTTGCCAGCCACTTTCCCAGCAATGGATTATATCTCGCCGGCTAAAGAAGTATCGGGTAAACTCGTTTTCAAAGTTGCGCATTTTTTCCTCATCTGACACGAAAAGGTTCGTCCAACGTAAAATCATATAATCGCTCATATGATTCACAATATCGACTATACTATTCGATTCGTTATTCTCCGTCCAAAAAAGACCACTATCACTAACTTGACCCATTGCTTCCTCGGCCGTTCTCTTCATTTGCCTAAAACGCTCCGAAACAACACGCAGATATTCTGAACCTATCATGTTATCACATCCTTTCTTAATATATCTTATTCTTCATGAAGTGACAAAATACCTTTTATTGTAAAAAATATTTTTTGAACTTTTATCTGTTTAACACCTAATTTACAGTTATTAATCCTAAAAATCTCTGCTTCGTGTTAAAAGAAATGAAAAATGCGTTCAAGATTAAAATATTCTGAACGCATTTTTTATTTTATTTAAAAACCTTTACTCGATCTTCAATTGGATTGAATTGTTTTTCACCAACTGGAGCAGTAGGTGCACCGAATGGCATTTGTGCTGTAAGTTTCCATGCTTGTGGTATATTCCATTCCGCTTTCACCGCCTCATCCACAAGTGGTTGGTAATGCTGAAGCGTAGCACCAAAACCTTCTGATTCTAGCGCCGTCCATACGATTAATTGAACCATCCCTGATGTTTGAGATGAGTACGTCGGAAATACATGTGCATACGATGGAAATTGCTCTTGCAGGTTCGCTATGATATCCTCATCTTCGAAAAACAAGACCGTACCATATCCGGCTTTAAACATGTTCATTTTCCCTTGAGTATCAGCAAACGAATCTGCCGGTACAATTTTACGTAATGTCTCGGTCGTAATATCCCAAAATTTATCGCTTTGTTCACCTAAAAGCAGTACAGCTCTCGTGTTTTGTGAATTAAAAGCTGATGGTGCGTGCTTTACAGCAAACTCTACTATCTCTTGAATTCTTTCATCTGAAATCGGTGATTCTTTTTTAATTGTGTAGACAGAACGTCTTTCTTTTAGTGCTTCATATAAATCCTTTGCCATATCGAACTCCCCCTTAAGTGGTATTATTTTTCTACATGCAATAAAATCTTATTGTTAGACGGATCATTGATCAAAACGGTATCTCCCGCTTCATAATACGCCAAATCTAATTTGTTTAAAGTTTGAATGATGTTTTGTAAATAGTCTCGGTCTGGTATCGCAATGGAATATTGCTTCATCCCTACACTATTTTCACTCGGTGAAGGCGCCCCGACACCATTCCACGTATTCATCCCAACATGATGATGATAGTTGCCTGTTGAAAGGAACAGAGCTTGCGCACCATATTCACAAACAACTTCATATCCCAATACATTCTCGTAGAACTTACCCGATTCTTGTAAATCTGAAACATGTAAGTGAATATGACCTATAATTGTACCAACCGGCATTCCGTCCCACTGTTTTCCCTGTGCAGCAGCCAAAACACCTGCTCCATCCAACTGTTCCGTCGTCATATGCACTTGGCCATCATTCCAAATCCATTCATCAGACGGTCTATCATAGTAAATTTCAACGCCATTTCCATCGGGATCTTGTAAATATAAAGCTTCACTCACTGCATGATCAGCTGCTCCAAGTGGGTATTTATTTTGAACCAAATGATGTAAAATGGCCCCTAAATCTTTTCTTGTAGGCAATAGAATCGCAAAATGATACAATCCGGTTTTCCTTGGTTCTTTTTCTGTAACACCCTCAGGCTGATGCAACATAATAATCGGATTTATACCATCCGCAGTAAGAATCGCTGTCTTTTCTTCTTGTTTTAATATTTTAAAACCTAAAAACTCCGTATAAAAAGTTACTGAATTTCGTAAATTACTAATATTTAATGTTATATCCCTAATATATAAGTTTGGTTTTTGATGAAATGTCATATTCATCCCCCTTTGTTACTACAAATAATTTAGTTACTTTATGTAAGTAACTATATATAAATATCAAACAACCGTCAAGTAACTAGTTTTCAGAAAGTAATATTTTTATTTGAAGTATGGATACAGTATAATTAACAGCATAGAGGTGAAGAAAATGCAGTACTCTCAAATATGCCCAAGATTTGAAAAAGCAATGAGTGTCATCAGCCAACGTTGGACTGGACTAATTATTTATCAACTTATTGACGGTAATCCCCAACGTTTTAGTGAAATTGAATCTTCGTTACCTATTAGCGGTCGTGTCTTATCCGAGCGATTAAAAGATTTGGAACAAGCTGGAATCATCAAGCGTGAAGTGTTTCCAGAAACACCTGTCCGTATAGAGTATTCGCTAACAGAAAAAGGGCAAGCCCTTCAGCCTGTGTTACAAAGCATAGAAAATTGGGCGAAAGATTGGGTTGAAGTTGAATAAACAAGACCGTTATCTTTCAATCCCGCATCTTGTTTCATTACCCCATTAATATGAAAACTACTCCCAAATAGGGTCATGATTTATTTGCGTTATTTCTGTACTTACAGCAAAAAGACTATCCCATAATTCAGTCTTCACTGACCTATGGGATAGTCTTTTCATCTTTTATCATTCATGTTTCCCTTTAATATAATGGAGGATTTTTATGTAATACCCAATTAAGAATGAAGTAAACAATAATGAATGAAGGTGTCAGTACAAACAGTAACCTTACCATAAAAAGGGAGATGGCAAAGCACTCTGCTATTTCCGAGCAGACACCGAACAATACTTTATCTTTGGATGATTTCATTCGTTTTTTCATACTGCTCACTTCACCACATACGTCAGATCAAATAGTGTATCATTCCACAATACTGTTCCCTTCGGTATGCGCACATACAAGACCATATCACCACTCAAATCCATACTCTCACTCATCATTCTTTCTCCCGTAAACTGTCGGATTGGAAAGGCATTCATTACCTTTTCCAACTTCAACTCATTATAATCGGGCGCATAAATCATTAATGTATCATCTTGTAAATCCACCTTAAATGCTGGAACCAAATCTGTAATATCAACCTGCTGGTAGTATATATTAGATTTATAGACTGATGCTTCTACAACGCCATCGGCACTTTCCTTTTGCTCGACAACAATCGATAATCCGAACCACTGATCATCATAAATTTGAATGGATAATGACTTTTGCTGATAGGTAAAGTCATTCTTCTTTCCTACTAAATTAGAAGAAACTTGTTCCAAATCTCCACTGCTTAAAGCATCATGAAATTCCTTCAACTCCTTTAGCACCCTCGCTTCTACCTCTTTTTTCTCGCCAAACGCTTCCTCTTTTGGAATAAATGCAAATACAATGACTGCAATAAGTAAGAGCAGTAGATATCCACCAATAAACCAGTTTATTTTTTTCATAAAAAAAGAATTGTGTTTCCGTACATATTGAACAGGAAAACGTAACAAAAGAGCCATAATAATAAGAAGAATAATCGGTCCAATAGACGCTAATAATGACATCATTTGCGCACCTCCAAACGATTTCCAATTAACGTAGCACTACAGAAAAAGACTACCACCGCGAACAAAGTTTTCAATAAAAATAACAGAAAAGAAGCTTCCCCTGCGTAAAAATCATACATTTCCACTAAAAGATAAACTTGAGCTTGATTTGCAGCAATGACTATTACTCCAATGATAAAGATTGGTATTCCTATTACAAATGCTTTATGTACCTGTGAAAGTATCCCAACGATGTATCCGGAAGCGCTAAACATAGTAACATATAATACGGTAGCAATCGTCCCCATTACATATTCCAGCGGTGTGCCAAACATACTATTCATTACAGCATCCGAAACAGCACCTTTCCAAAGAAATATAAGATCCGCTAATAAATAAGAGGTTAAAAGAGCTGTAATGCCTGCAAATACACTAATTGAAACTAAAAACAGCATATTAGATAGAGAACTGCTTAACCGGTTTGCCAAGAAGGTATATTCAGCGTATCGATTTTCTTTTGTTGTTATAGAGATGCCTGTAATGAATGCCCATATCAAAGTAAAGACAATTACCATATCAGCTGAAAAATAAGAAACGTCCACACTAAGGTTATCCATTCCGAAACCACTTGATCCCACTCCATTTATCGAGAACAAAATAGCTATTACCTGCGTGAAGATTAATGAACTTATAAAGCCTTTATTTGCTTTTATTTTATATATATACTGTTTTTTCACTACTTCCCCAAATGACATGTTAACAAAAGACATCATCAATCCCTCCTTTATTTTGATTCGTTACATATATGCACACATCACTTGCTGATACGGGTGAAGTTTCAATTCCCGCGACAGAAAGCTCCTCCTCTTGAAAATCATTTTTCACTACTACATACGTATGTTCCGCTCCAAGTTGTTTCTGAAAAAGAATATCACGATTTTTAATAAACCCTTCTACGGCACTACTTCTTCCCCTCAAACCGATGGCCCATTCCTTCACATCGCTAGTTGGCATATGAAAAAATGTTTGACCATTTTTTATCAATAATATATCTTCAAGCAAATCCTCCATTTCATCTAAATGATGACTTGAAATAATGATTGAGCGAGGATGAGCTATATAATCTTTCAACAAAGCTCTGTAAAAGTCCTTACGTGCACCTGCGTCCATTCCATTTATCGGCTCATCAAAAATGGTAAGCGCACATCGTGAGCAAATACCCAATATGCTGTTAAAGATGCTTTTCATTCCTTTGGACAAATCACTGTGATATTCAGCTCGATTCAGGGAAAAGTAATCAACCAAACGTTTAGCCAATTCCCTATCCCAATTCTGGTAAAATCGTTCCGCTTCCTCAAGAATTGCACCTAAATTTAGTGCGGATGGCAAATGCATTTCTTGATCAATATAAATCGTATTCGCTGAAACAAACAAGCTATTAAAAGGGTGTTTCGACAAAACCTTAATTTCTCCGGATGTTTCCTTCAAAAACCCCGCAATAATTTTCAAAAGCGTTGTTTTTCCGGCCCCATTCCTTCCAATCAATCCAGTAATCTTATTTTCTTCAAGTGAAAAAGAAAGATTGTGCAACGCCTTCTTTCTCCCATAGATTTTCGTCAATTCTCTGCACTCAATGACCGCCATTCTTACCCCTCCTTTTTATTAACTGATTGAATTAATTTAATGAGCTCGGCTTCACTAACACTTAACCTGTTCGCTTCTAGTACTAGCTCCTCAACCAATCGTTTTAATGTCTGGTTTTTTCGTTTATCCAAAATCGTTTCCAGTGCTGAGCTCGTAACAAACATCCCGAGCCCACGCTTCTTATACAAAATATTTTCATCCACCAATATATTCAACCCTTTCGCTGCCGTCGCTGGATTTATATTAAACATTTCTGCAAGCTGATACTGTGAAAACACCTTTTGATTGCTTTCAAAATGGCCACTTATAATTTCCGTTTCCAGCCACTCCGCAATTTGAACATAAATCGGCTTTGAACTATCACTGTGTAAAATCATTCGGCACCTCCTCGCCTAGTGCATTACTGTTGTAATGTACTATACACTTTAACTTAACAAAACACAATACAAATAATCGCTTTAGTGGTTTCTATCAAAATCCCATGCTTGCATTTGTAATGGATGAATAAAAAACGCAACAAAAAAACGTCCTTTATCAACTACAACAGGTCGATAAAGGACGTTTTTCTTATTATGAAATATGCTCTTCTTCGTTTGGATACTCTTTTTCCCAAAAATCAGCATTTTTAATACCTAATGCTTTTGGATCAAATACCGGATCCAATCCTTGTTTCTTTTGTCTTTCATAATCTTTTAAGGAAAGCAGTGCCGGTTTGGCCAGAATTAAAATCGCAATAATGTTCAGCCACACCATGATTCCTAAACCTGCATCACCTAATGCCCACGCCAATTCTGCTGTATTGACCGTTCCGTAAAAAGTAGTTGCCAACAACACAAGTTTTAAAATAAACATGGCTACACGACTTCCTTTTCCTTTTGTCAAATAAGCAATATTTGTCTCAGCAATATAGTAATAGGCCATTATAGTTGTGAAAGCGAAGAAAAATAACGCAATCGCTACAAAGCCTGCACCGAATCCAGGGAAAACCGTATCAATCGCAGCTTGTGTATATCCAGGTCCTACTTGTACGTCTTCAATATTTGTGACAATTGGCGTCGTCCCATCTTCATCGACCGTATTATACATTCCTGTCATCAAAATCATAAACGCTGTTGCAGAACATACAAATAAAGTATCAATGTAAACTGAAAAGGCTTGTACCAATCCTTGTTTGGCAGGGTGACTAACCTCGGCAGCCGCAGCTGGGTGAGGCCCTGTTCCTTGGCCTGCTTCATTCGAGTACAGTCCACGTTTTACCCCCCACATAATGGCCATTCCAATCAATCCGCCAAATACGGAATCAATCGCAAAAGCACTGCGGAAAATTAAAGCAATGACTCCTGGAAGTTCCGTAATATTCACAACGGTCACAATCAAAGCAAAGATTATGTAACCTAAAGCCATAAACGGAACAATTACTGTCGCTGCCTGAGCGATTCTCTTAATTCCGCCGAATATAATAAAGCCTAATAAAAGAATGATAATGACTCCTGTAACCCGCTCATTCATGCCAAACGCATTTTCCAAACCGTCCGCAATCGCATTTGCTTGAACGCCCGGCATTAAAACCGCCATTGCAATAAGAGCCGATATAGCAAACAGAACAGCAAACCATTTCCAGCCTATACCTTTTTCAATATAGTAGGCCGGTCCCCCTCGATATTGACCATCTTGCTTTACTTTATAAATTTGCGCCAATGCTGATTCTACATACGCACTGGCTGATCCAATAAATGCAATAAGCCACATCCAAAAGACAGCTCCTGGCCCCCCATAAAATATAGCCGTTGCTACACCTGCAATATTACCTGTCCCTACCCGTCCAGCTAATGCGACGGACAAAGCTTGAAACGAAGATACTCCTGCTTTTGAACTTTTTCCTTGGAACATTAAAACAACCATTTCTTTTATATGCCTTACTTGCAAAAATCGAGTAGCCAGCGAGAAAAATAGACCGACAGCCAATAACGCATAAATAACAGGTGTACTCCATAAGACCCCATTTAAACCATCAACAAATTCCTTCATAAAAACCCTCCTTAATCCAACATGTTGTGATGTTTTACAATATTTATTTCTTAAACAGTTACTAAAATAGGCGGAATGAATTCAATGCTTTCTATTTTCTATTTACAGAAATGTATAGGGGTATCGTGAGAAGAATCCTTATTGAATCATAATAGGATTGCGTTAGCTCATCATGAAAGAAGAAAAAAGTTCGTACACTTTCATAAAACAACTATCGTTGTATCCAAGCCGTTATGGGGAACACGATTGTGAAGTATAAAATATGTGTGGATGACGCTTATATCATAGATGTTTAACCACAAACTATAAATCTACTATATTGAAAATTAGAAAGAAGAATTCATGTTAGAGCCTATCACTAAGCAACTGCAGAAAACAATTAGGGAAATTCAGATAATTATTGCGTTTACGGCTAAGAATAGCTTAACAAAAGATATAAAAGATGACAAAAAGAGGAAAGATAGTTAATATTTACTTCGAATTTTATAATTGTAATATACCATACTTGCTAGAGTATTCAAGTGTTATAGGACAAAATAGTTATTTTTTCGCATATAATTCCGTTTATGCACTCTAAAAGAGCAAATGATACACATGTGATTTTAAAGAAAACTCGTTGATTGGCTCGTCTTTTAATCATAGGCGTAGTTGTACATATACTGTACATTTAAAGACACTTTCACTTCATCGCTGACAATTTATACACTTTCTTAAAGCGCAAAAAAAAACTGACCACATACGTGATCAGTTTTTCTTAATATTAAGCAATTTTTGTTTTAAGTCTTCTTCCATTGAAACCAGTTCTTCCTGAGCTTGGCGACGTTTCATTCGTCCTTCTTCTTGGATACGGATTGTTTCTTCTAATGCTGTCACCAGATTGTCTTGTGTTTTCTTCAATGTCTCAATGTCCACCAAGCCTCGCTCATTCGCTTTTGCCGTCTCAATCGTGTTCACCTTCAACATTTCCGAGTTTTTCAGCAATAAATCATTAGTGGTTTTCGTCACTTGATTTTGTGCGTCAACCGCAGATTTTTGTCGAAGCAAAGCTAGTGCGATGGCAACCTGGTTTTTCCACAATGGAATAGCTGTCATAATCGATGACTGAATTTTCTCGGCTAATGTTTGATTCGTATTTTGGATTAATCGAATTTGCGGTGCGCTTTGAATCGTAATTTGACGACTTAATTGCAAATCATACATCCGCTTCTCCAAGCGATCCGCAAACTGCATCATATCGTTTACTTCCTGCACGGCCATTTGATCACCAGATTGTTCCGCTTTTCGTCTCATTTCCGGAATAAGGGTCGTGTTCAATTCTTCCAGCTTCAATTCAGCAGCGGCGATATAAATATTCAAAGCATGGAAATAATCCTTGTTTTTGTCATACAATTGCTCTAACATCCCTACATCATTCAACAATTGATTTTTGCAATGAGTCAATTGAACAGCAATACGATCAATTTGCGCACTTGTTTTTTGATATTTCGACATTGTTTCTTGAATAGAGGAAGAGATTTTTCCGAAAAAACGTGAAACGATATTACGTTTCTCCTGCAATTCATCCGGTTTAACGCTTTCTAAGCGTTTCATTAAATCCCCAAGAATAACACCGACTTCACCAATATCTTTTTTCTGCACTTGATCGAGCATTGCATGTGAGAAATTCATCAATTTCGACTGTGCTTGCGTTCCATATGACATCATCGCCTGGAAATCAGTCGGATCAATTTGCTCGGCAAGCTGTATAGCGCGTTCACGGTTTTCCGCTGGTAAAACATCGATCAAACGCTGCGGTTGATTTTCCTTTGCTGGTTTCACTTCTAGCGTTCCTTCAACTGCTTCCCCAAATGGATTGGCTAATAAATCATCTAGTGCATTGTTTTTTTCATTCATGAACGTGCCTCCTTAAGACTTGATTTCTTTGTTTTTATCAATAGATTGTTTCGCTATATCTAATTCTACACGAAGATCATTTACATCATCATTCAGCATGGCAAACAAATCTTGTTCGACCATTTCCACCATTTCTGTTAGCGTAACTCTCGTTTCATTCAATGAATCGCGCATTTCTTTCGTTTTGACAGGCTGCTTTGTTAAAAACGCATATTTCTCTGTCAATTCGACCAATGAGTCCAAATGGACATAATAAAATGGTTCCGCATCATAAAAACGGCGCGGTTCATTTTCTACAATGGATTGAATTTTCTTCGCAACGCGCAACACATCATAATTTTGCTTGATTGTCATTACATTCCCGACAGAAAACATCACCTTTTGTAGACGGCCGATTTTCCCTTTCGCTTCTTTTAGATGCTCTTGTATATATTTAAATTCCCGGCGTGATAAGCCACTTTCTTTCAACACCTTGCGATTATAGGACCATTTCAATCCGATAAACGCAAGAATGCCTGCACCTATCCCGGCCCAAATAGATGTAATGAACGATATGCCAAATCCTAACCAACAGATTAATAACGTTAGTGTACAAGTCAAAACGGCGACTATACTATTCAATATAAATACAAAAGCTGCTATTGCATATTTCATGTTTCATCGACTCCTATTATGAAGTTCCTTATTAAGTATCTACGTTTTTATTAGAAAAAAGTTTCATTACAACAACTACTATATATGCTATGAAATGAACCACCAACAATCATCAAGTAAATACCCACTTCAAAAGTTTTATCTCCCACTATTATACCAATAGTGACACCTTTCACACATACGGCGGTAGTCTTACTTTCATCTAAGTCTTATGCTACTATCTCATGAATAAGTATACCAATTTCAGTTTGTAGTGAACTATTGAATATATACCCATTTTAGCCAACTAACTCTCATCCTAAAGAAAAAACTGCTGAGATTTACATTTCTCAACAGTTTTACACACAAATTTCTATTTCGTATTATTCTTCGATTCGTTTAATGACTTTAGCTGGATTTCCACCAACTACCACATTATCCGGAACATCTTTCGTAACAACAGAACCGGAAGCGACCACCACATTATTCCCAATGTTCACGCCTGGATTAATGACCGCCCTTCCGCCAATCCAAACATTATGACCAATCTTGACGGGAATGCCACTTTCCACTCCGGAAATTCGCTCTTGTGCGTTTAACGGATGTGTAGCGGTATAAATATGTACGCCGGGCGCGATGAAACAGTTATCTCCAATGGAAATTTCACATACATCAAGAAACACGCAATCAAAATTAGCATAAAAATTAGCGCCTACATGAATATTAAAACCATAATCGCAACGAAAAGTCGGCTCAATATATGAATTGGCACCAATGGAGCCAAACAATTCCGTTAAGATTTCTGTACGTTTTTCATCTTCTGTTTCAATCGTTTGATTGTACATTCTTGTCAGTCTTCTAGCATGCATGCGCTCTTTTACTAATTCTGCATCACCTGCATTATATGGCTGACCTTCCAACATTTTTTGCTTTTCCGTTTTCATCTAACATTCACTCCTCTATAAATGTATTTCCCGTACTTAATCACTTAACCGTTCCTTCACTTAAGCTATCCCCTGTTTTTCCCTTATTGCCTTCTAGCAAAATCAACAAACTTGAATTTATCCGGTCGATGTCTCGACTCTGTGTACTGAAATAAGCTGGTATCATCTAAATATGTAAAACTTTTGATGACAACTACCATGTCAAAGTCATGCATATCTAAATACGTTTTATCTTCTTGCGTGGCAAATTGAACCGTAATTTCTTTTCTTGCATGTGAAATTTTATATCCTAAATCCTCTTCTACGTACCGATATAAAGAATCCTGACAAATTTCCTCAGTCAGATGTGCAATAAATTTTTCTGGCACATAATCTTTATCCAAAATGACCTTTTGACCATCAATCTTTCTTGTTCGGATGATTTTCCAAACTTTCTCATCGGCCGATAGATTTAATTTTTTCATCATTTGCTTGCTGACTGTGTTACATTGCAGTAATTCCACAATCGTTACAGCTTCTTGTCCTAACTCGGTAGATAGCTCTTTAAAAGAAACGACATTCGAAACCGGAAAATTGAACTTTTGTGTGTCTAAAACGAAAGAGCCTTTTCCATTTACTTTATTGATATAACCGTTGTGTTCAAGTTTATTTAAGGATTTTCTAATTGTATCTCGGGATACTGAATAAAATTCCATTAAATTTTTTTCTGAAGGCAGTTTTTCATTTACCGCATATTCTTCATTTTC
Source organism: Bacillus sp. (in: firmicutes) (assembly GCA_051873995.1). GTDB lineage: Bacteria > Bacillota > Bacilli > Bacillales > DSM-1321 > Bacillus_AD. Next base: position 38,502 of record JBJEFL010000235.1, on the reverse strand, counting down.
AATTTTTTCGACGATATCGTTATATATACTTACATATTTTTTATCCATAATATTATCACCGTAAATAGTTTAACATATTTACGGTGACAATACAGAAGTCTCCTAGCGACTAACAGCCGCTAAAAAAACAATGGATTCATATGGTCTTAATACGATGTCTTTCTTTAATTCAGAAGTATGTTGATAATTGGTAATTAACACTTTGCTTTCCTTCACCTTGTCTAGTACACATGCCGGTAGTTCTACCGTTGTTTCTTCCCCATAGAAATTATTTAAGGCGATTAAAAGTTGATCATCATGCAATCTTGTATAACCCATCACCTTTTCGTGAGTTTCCAAAATCATCTTAAAATCTCCCTCTGCAATGACTGCATGCTCTTTTCGTAAGGCAATAAGCTTTTGATAGAAATAAAAGATAGAATCCTCATCTTCTAGAGCTTTCTCTGCGTTAATTTCTTTAGCTGATTGACCAATCGGAATCCAAGGTTGTCCAGTCGTGAATCCGGCATTTGCGCTTCCGTCCCATTGCATCGGTGTTCTGGAATTATCACGGGATTTACTTTTTAAAATATCAAGTATTTCCTGCTCTGCTATACCTTGTTCTTTCAAAATATGGTAGTAGTTGATTGATTCCACGTCTCTATACTGTTCAATCTGATTGAAACCCGGATTCGGCATTCCGAACTCTTCACCTTGATAAATATATGGTGTACCTCTCATCATATGAATAGCAGAAGCAAGCATCTTGGCACTTTCTTTATGATATTCATGTTCATTTCCAAAACGGGAAACAATTCTCGGTTGATCATGGTTACACCAAAAGACTGCACTCCAACCATTCCCCTCCTGCATCCCCTCTTGCCAATGTTTAAAGATTTCCTTTAACATCGCAAAATCAAAATTCATCATCGTCCATTTGTCTTGGTTTTTATAATCGACTTTCAAATGATGGAAATTGAAGACCATCGATAATTCATTTTCTTCCGGATTAGAATATTTGATACAGTTATCCAGTGTTGTCGAAGACATCTCTCCTACTGTAATCACATCTTCGTGTTTCCCAAACGTATTTTCATTCAACTCTTTTAAATACTCATGAATTTTGGGCCCATCTGTATAAAACCTTCTACCATCTCCAATTGCATCATCTTCAAATACTTCTGGCTTAGAAATCAAGTTGATCACATCCAGCCTGAATCCTTTGACGCCTTTTTCCAGCCAGAAATTAACCACCTTATAAATCTCCTCGCGCACTTCGGGATTTTCCCAATTCAAATCACCTTGTGTCACATCAAACAAGTGTAAATAATATTCATTGAACTCTTCCCGATACTCCCAAGCTGAACCTCCAAATTTTGAAATCCAGTTCGTCGGAGGCTGATCATCCTTACCTTCTTTTAGAATATAGAAATTTTTATATTTTTCTTCCCCTTGCAAAGCTTTCTTGAACCACTCATGCTCTGTAGACGTGTGATTAAATACCATATCCAGCATCAAATCAATGTTTCGTTTCTTTGCTTCCTCTACTAATCTTTCAAAATCAGCCATGTCACCAAAGCGTGGATCAATATGATAATAATCAGCTATATCGTACCCGTTATCCCTTTGCGGAGAGATATAAAAAGGTGTCAGCCAAATATAATCCACTCCTAACTTCTGCAAATAATCGAGTTTTTCAATTACACCTTTTAAATCACCAATGCCGTCACCATTTGCATCATTAAATGATCGTGGATATATTTGATAAACAACACTCTGTTTGAAATTCTTCACACAGTTCAACTCCTTTAACCTTTCATCTCTCACATTCAACTATTTTTTAAGCGTTTTCAATATCAACAGCTTGTAATTTTCTTTTTCCTAAAACGATTGTTAGCAAGAACGGTACGACAATCGCAACTGCCATAGCAAGAGCGAATGTCAGCATACTGCTTGTTTGCATCGATAAAATGCCCGGTAAACCACCAACACCTATAGAGTTAGCCATTGCGTTGCCTCCTACAGAAATGATAGCGGCTACACATGAACCAATCATTCCGGCTAAAAACGGAAACATGTATTTAAGATTAACGCCAAATAGTGCAGGTTCGGTCACGCCTAAATAAGCAGAAATACACGCTGGTACATTGACTTGCTTCGCTTCCTCATTTTTTCTTTGTAAATACACCATAGCTAATACAGCTGAACCTTGAGCAATATTTGATAACGCTATCATCGGCCATAATGACGTCCCACCAAATTCTGCAATCAACTGAAGATCAATTGCATTCGTCATATGATGTAAGCCTGTAATAACTAAAGGTGCATATGCAAAACCAAATACGCCAGCAAATAACCAACCGAATGCAGATGTTAAACCTGAGTAAACAACGTTAGAAACCCAAGCTCCAATCGTCCAACCAATTGGGCCTAATACAGTGTGTGCAATAAGTACAGCTGGAATTAAAGCGAAAAATGGTACGATAATCATTGAAATGGCGGAAGGACAAACTTTTCGTAATCCTCTTTCAAGATACACAAGAAGAAAACCCGCTAACATCGCTGGAATAACCTGCCCTTGATACCCAATCATATCGACTGTAGCAAATCCGAAATCCCATACTGGAATATCGCCACCGCTTGATACGGCATAGGCATTTAGCAACTGCGGAGAAACTAACGTAATCCCTAAAACAATCCCTAAAATTTGAGTTGTCCCCATTTTCTTAGTAATTGCCCAAGTGATTCCTACAGGCAAGAAGTGGAATATTGCTTCACCTATAATCCATAAGAAACTATGAATTCCTGCCCAAAATTGCGAGATTTCTGTTAAAGTCTTCGTTCCATTTTCAAACATTTGAACATCGCCAATAATATTTCGAAATCCTAGTACCAATCCTCCAACAATCAATGCCGGAATAAGAGGTGAAAAAATCTCAGCAATATTGGCCATTAGTCGTTGAATAAAATTCATATTGTTTTTAGCTGCCTGTTTTGCTTCTTCTTTACTAGCAGCATTAGCTCCTGACACTTGCACAAAATCACTATAAAAAACAGAAACATCATTACCGATAATAACCTGAAATTGACCGGCTTGCGAAAACACGCCTTTCACAAACTTCAAGCTTTCAATCTTTTCTTGATTGGCCAATGCTGGATCTTGCAACACAAATCGTAAACGTGTTGCACAATGGGTCACAGCAGCTACATTTTCTTTTCCACCAATATATTCAAGCAATTCTTTGGCTTCATGCATGTATTTCCCCATACCATAAACCTCCGTCTTCTATTCACAACCTATCCGTACAGGTTGTGTGATTTCATCATAAGCTGTACGGATAGGTTTGTCAACGCTTACAAAGCATAACCAAATTTTACAAAATGACGTTTGAAGATAACTATTGTTCAGCACCTCTTCCTGTATATCAACACACAGATGTTTCAATAATATTGATGATAATCAAGCCTTTTATTATTCTAGACAGCAATCATTTCAGTTAATGTAGACTTGAACCAATTCCCATTAATCCCCTCAAAGGAAATAACTGATACTTATTGACACTAAAAACGCTTACAGTTATTCTAATTTTGTTAAAATAACGACGAAACGTATGGTTTCTAAAATAAGGACAGCCATAATCCATAAAACAAACAATTCTTTCATCAATGAACATAAAAATGCGGAGGGGTATGCACATGTATTATTTAGGTGTAGATTTAGGCGGCACAACAATTAAGGTTGGCTTAGTGAATGAAAATTACAAAATATTGGAATATGCAACTTGTGACACTTTGAGAGATCGACACTCGTCCGCCATTTTAAAAGACATGGCGGCACTTTGTCAGGCGATTCTCGAAAAAAGAGGGCTGACTGAAAAGGACATTCATAGCATTGGCATCGGCTGTCCAGGTATTGCATCTCCAATAGATGGAATCATTTATTCTGCTAGTAATTTAGATTTCAAAAACGTGAACGTAAAAGAAGAAATCCAAAAATATATGAATGTCGATGTATTTGTTGAAAACGACGCCAACTGTGCTGCCCTTGGTGAAGTACTAGCCGGAGTGGCTAAAAATGAAAAAAATGTTGTAGTTGTTACACTCGGCACTGGTGTAGGCGGCGGTATTATTGTCGATGGCCAAATTTTCAGAGGAAGTTTCTTTGGTGGTGGTGAAATTGGTCACCAAGTAATTCAAGTGAGCGATGGCTTGCCATGTGGTTGTGGCCGAAAAGGATGCTGGGAACAATATGCTTCCGCTACTGCATTAATCAGACTCGGAAAAGAAGCTGCAAGACATCATGCCGATAGCATGCTCCATACACTTGCTAAAGACGGTGACATCGAACAAATCAATGCCAAAGTCATTTTTGACGCTGCAAAAGCGGGAGATGCCATTTCAGCACAAGTACTAGAAGACTACTTCCAATATATCGCTTGTGGTGTAGCCAACCTTATTAATATTTTAGAGCCGAATATGATTGTACTTGGTGGTGGAATGAGTGCCCAAAAAGAATATCTTTCCGATTCGGTAAAAAAATATGTTCAACATGAAATGTACGGTGGTCATTCACTTAAAACAACGATTAAAACAGCCATTCTTGGAAATGACGCAGGCATTATCGGTGCTGCTTTCCTTGGGAAAACGATGATTTAAAAGAAACTGCCTGAAAAGTCCTTGAATGATTTTTCAGGCGCTTCCACCGCTTGTTTGTCCTCAAGCAAAACACAACAAAAGAAAAGAGGCTGCAGAGAGACTCATTCCTCTAAAACTGTTAACTGGAATGGCCTTTCTGGACGCCTCTTTTCTCTTTTATATGAACTAGAAGTCGAAGTGAAAATTATCCGGATCTTTGCCTGTTCGCTCATTTTTATTCATCTTGTCGATGGCCTTCATCTCTTCTGCACTTAATTCAAAATCGAAAATATCTGCATTTTCCTTAATTCGTTTTGCATTTACTGATTTTGGGATAGTGATGATGTTATGCTGTACATCCCAACGCAAGATTACTTGTGCGGCACTTTTATTATGTTTCGCTGCAATCTCTTGTAAAACAGGATTATCAAAGAATTTACCTCTCGCTAATGGTGACCAAGCAGTGACCGCTATATTTTGCGACTGACAATAGGCACGCAGTTCTTCCTGTGACAAAAACGGATGCAGTTCAACTTGATTCACCATCGGCTTAATTTCCGCCGCCTTCATAATATCCTCTAAATGGTGTTGGTGAAAATTACTTACACCGATTGCACGTACTTTCCCATCATGATAAAGCTTCTCTAACGCTTTCCAAGTCTCTATGTATTGATTCGGTACAGGCCAATGAATTAAATATAAATCCACATAATCCAAGTCCAGTTTCTTCAAACTTTCTTCAAATGCCGCTAACGTGGATTCATACCCTTGATCGCTATTCCATACTTTGGTCGTAATGAACAATTCCTCACGAGGCACTCCGCACTCTTTAATTGCTCGTCCAACACCCTCTTCATTATGGTAAATAGCAGCTGTATCAATCGCACGATAACCCGCTGCCACAGCTGATTTAATAGCGGAAACGACTTCTTCCCCATTCTCAGCCTTGTACACACCTAAACCAAATCCTGGCATTTTTACTCCATTATGCAATGTAACAGTATCTTGTATACTTGTAATCATCGAAATTCCCCCTGTCATTTATTGAGCTTCAAACCCTAAATCAAACACATCCGGGTCTGGGCCTGTACGTTCATTTTTGTTTAAAGAATTGATGCGCTCCATATCCTCTTGTCTCAATTCAAAATCAAAAATATTCGCATTTTCAATAATACGATGTTCTTTCGTCGATTTTGGAATCACAACAATATTATTTTGTACATCCCAGCGCAAAATCACTTGTGCTACGCTTTTATGGTATGTATTCGCAATTTCCTGCAGTTCAGGATGGTCCAGTAAACGCCCACTTCCTAGCGGTGACCATGCTTCTACTACAATCCCTTGCTCCTGACAATATGTAATTAATTCTTTTTGTGTAAGCAATGGATGTATTTCGATTTGATTGACCATCGGCTTGATTTCCGCGTCGGTCAGCAAGTCTTCAATATGGTGCTGCTGGAAATTGCTCAAACCGATTGCACGTACTTTTCCTTCTTTATAAAGCGTTTCAAGCGCACGCCAAGTTTCTTTATATTTGTTTTTACCAGGCCAATGAATTAAGTATAAATCGATATAATCCAAACCTAACTTCTGCCGGCTTTGCTCAAAAGCAGCTAACGTAGATTCATAGCCTTGGTCGCTATTCCACACTTTGGTCGTAATGAATAACTCCTCACGTGCAATGCCGGATTCCTTAATAGCAGTCCCTACGCCTTCTTCATTTTTATAAATCATCGCTGTGTCAATTAACTTATAGCCAGCTTTAATCGCGCTTTTCACACTGGAAATAGTCACATTACCATCTTCAACTTTCCAAACACCCAAACCGAATCTGGGCATTTCTACTCCGTTATTCAATGTTATAGTATCTTGTAAACTTGTCGGCATTCACTTATTCCTCCAAATCATTTTCGATAATATTTCTCAATAATATAATACGCATTGTTTTTCCCTTTTTTCAAATCGATTTAACCTAAAACTCACCTTGTTGACCATGTTTTTTCTTTAATAATCTCACCCATTCGTATCACTAACTCTTCCGTCGTCTTTGGCACAAACGATTTCAAGACATTATTCACAATGACACCCATAAATCCGCCTGAAGATAATTCAAGACTGCCGATAAGATTTGTCATTCCTTCTTCACACGTTTCTATTTGAAAATAGCCATTTCCATCAAAATGATCTTCTACACTGTTTAAATAGAATGAAATTTTCACTTGTTCCGTTTTAGTAATCTTGTCGACCTGCAGCTTGACTTTTTTCTTGGCAAAACCTAAATCCGCTAAAAAAATCCATGTTGCTTCTTCTTCATTTTTTATTTCATGTTCAATATAACCTGGCATTAATGGAGCCCAACTGTTAAAATTCGCAATAAACTCCCACACATTTGAAATGGGGGCATTCAATTTGATTTCATGTATGCTACTAGGCATCCGGCCACCTCCTAGATAATAAAAAAATCACTCTGCTATACACTTCGATTTCCATCCACCATTTTCCTATTAAAAAATAAAAAACAAAGCTATCCAGATGGTAATAGCTTTGTCTTACTTTTTTAGCGAAATAGTTTTGTCATTAATAACAATCTTAATTTCTTCTGCCTTCACCTCATTTCGAGGAATAGCAGAAGGAGGCCCAATGACAACCGTTTGATCAAGCGGAGCCAACGCTTGTGTAATCAATTGTTGATTAAGGGCATACGCCTGCGCCAACACTTCTGGTGGAAGCAAACGAAGCTGATCGGACATTTCCGCAATTTCCACTTGGTCATTGTTAAAAAATATTTGTACAATTCATCTGTTCAAAAAGGCGCCCTAAAAAGTCACCGGATGACTTTTTAGGGCGCCTCCCATTTATACTATTATTCAAATTCCTTCATGACATAAGCCAAATTTTCACTTACATCACTAGCCAGCATTGTTGCTGCGGCTTTATTTTTCACATAATAATCAGCACTTGCTCCATGTAAATAAACAGCATTTGCAACTGCCGCCTTCACATCATCATAAGAGGAAAGGAAAGCTAACAACATCCCGGTTAATGTATCACCTGTTCCTCCCTTGGCCAATGCCACATTGCCGGTCGGATTAACGAGTAACTGTCCATCCGGAAAAGCAATAACCGTATTACGACCTTTCAAGACCGTAATCACATTATGATCCAGTGCAAAATCGGAGGCTACTTGCAAACGATTTTGCTGAATTTCTTCAACGGGAAGTCCTGTCATCATACTAAACTCTTTCGGATGCGGAGTCACGACAATCGGTGCTTGTCTTGTTGGATATTCACGTTTTTGTAAAGCACCCGCGTCAAGTATGAGAGGAAGCTCACTGTTCCATAATGTCTGTAACGCTTTTTCTACAACTTCCGCATCTTCAAGACCAGGCCCTATAGCCACCGCCTTGTATCCTTCCGGCTTATGTCCTGTTGCAAGCAAATTTAAACCATTATGAACATATGTACATTCAGGTACTCGCGTTGCCATAATACTCGTCACGAAAGACGTCGTTGCGACAGCAAGTTTTCCAATACCAGCTCTCATCGCTCCTAAACTCGCAAGCATCACACTTCCTGGCATTTCATCACAGCCGGCAACTAATAGCCCTGTTCCAAATGTTCCTTTGTTCCCATTAGGTGGACGTTTAGGAAATGTCCTTTTCACATCTTCTTTTTGCCAAACTTTCCAGTTTCCACTTTGAGCCAAGCCAATCGTAAGTGCCTGCTTATCACCATAATATTCTACACTTCCTTCCGTAAACGCTGAAGGTTTATAACCATGTAAACTATAGGTGATATCTGCTTCGAAAGCGGATTCTACTCTTCCACAGTCACCTTGAACGCCCGTTGGCAGATCGATTGCAATCCGACAAGCATTTTGAGCATTTGCCCATTCTATAATTTCCGTTACTTGCTCTGGCAACGGAAGTCGAATGCCTACACCGAATAGCGCATCGACAATCACATCATATGTATCCTTTCTTTCAGCAATCTCATAACCACAATTTTTATAATAATTCAAATGTTTAGCTGCTACATCTGTTGCACTTTCCCCTAGAGGAAACGTCAAATCAACATTGTAACCATTCTGCTTTAAATAGCGAGCTAACACAATGCCATCTCCACCGTTGTTTCCTCGCCCAGCTAAAATGAGGATGGATTGATTCGTTGAAATCCTTTCCCGCATTGCTTCAAAAATAGAACGCCCGGCATTTTCCATTAGTGTCGCTGTGTCTAAGCCGTTTGTCTCCGCAAGAGCATCAATTTCTTTAATTTCAAAACCATGATAAATATGCAAAGTGTTTCACCTCTTTAATGATTTACTTTGAAAAAAGCCACTCTCAAAAGAGCAGCTTCTTTCTACATTATATTATTTATCGTGAAGAATTTTGGATAGATTTTTTTCAATTTGAACATCATACTTTTGAATTCGCGCATTTAATAGCACATCCGTTTGTTGATTTACACTTTGAGCAATTTCTGCTTGCAATGCTTCTAATTTCTTCAATAATTCTTCCCGTTTAATTGTTTTGCTCCACTCTAATTGATTGTCGCCATGTTCTTCACTTTGTTTAGAATACATCGATGGTTCCTTCAGCTCACTTAGCCAATTTGGAATAGCCGCTACCAAATAAGCAGTAATTTCCATGATGGACCATTCTTCTTCTGATGGCTTCCAACGCATAACCTCTTCCGATAAACTGCCCACATTTTTCATTATTCGCTTCAAAGATTCATTCGTATGTGTCATAGCATTAGTACTCATACGCCGCTCACCCGCCTTATTCAGGAAAATAAATTCGTCTACGCAACTTAAATTGGCAAATAATTATTTTTATATTCCCTAATCGCTCACTAAGCTAACGTGTTTTTGACAAAAAACACAACTTATCGACGTATGAACTAAGACTTTCAGGATGAAGATCTCAACAACATCGCATTCACTTCATTGCCGATCATTTATTTACCTTCTAAAAATACAAAAGAGGCTCTTGGTAAATCAGCCTCCCTGTCCCAGCAAATAGCCATTATATTCATTCCAATCCATACTTTCTCTATACGTTTGATTATATTTCTGATAAGAATATTTCTCTTGTTGCCTATCTTCTTTTGTACTTTCCTTGTATGCTCTTGCAATCGACAAACCATATAATTCGATTGCCGATCCGACCACTTGAATATAAGCACCGACCAATTCAATCTTTTCCCCTACATCTTCCCTATTTTGAAGGTTATAAACAGATCCGATACCCTCAACGGCCGAACCTATAGCAATGATACTATTTCCCGCTATTTCATATGGAGTACTAATTTCAGGTTTGATATTGGCTACGCCATATACTTCAATTGCTGCTCCAGCCGCTTGCACATCACTGCCCAACCCATTGATTTGTTGACCCTGATGAATGATTCCTTCAGCAACAGCTGACAACTCTTCTTCATCTTCTTCCTCGTTTCCCTCAGTCTCTTCCGCCTGTTCTTCAAGTAACTCTCCTTCAATTATTCGCTGCACACCGACAGCATTAGCTGCATTTCCGGCCGCTTGCGTCCAGCAGCCCACAGCAGCGAGTTTCCCACCCCATGTAGGCTCGATTTCATTTAGTTTATCGCGCCCGATTGCTTGCAAAACATTTCCGAAACTTTCAACACCACTACCGATGACAACAGATTCTCTTCCACTTATACTTCCATCTTCCACTACAACTTTTGTCTGCCCCACTGCTGCAATCACAGTACCAATGGTTATAATCCACGAACCAGTTAGTATTAAATCTGCACCTTGTTCTTCCAACAATTTCTTTATGATTCTTTCATCCACAAATTTCTCCACCATTTCCAGCAATGATACGTTATTCTATTCAACTTTAATTTGTAGTGAATGCCCAATTTTTCATAAAAAAGCGAAACTTGTTATACTAGAAGCTCCTGACACTCCCACCCATAAATGAGTGGGGTTCTAAAGTACAAAAGATTTCTTCTCTACTCTCCCATCAGCCGATGTTGCTGGCTGGGTACAACATAAAGACACTATCTTGTTTCCTTTAGATTTCAACGAACAAGACGACCATTGCCATCATTAGCGTTCGTACCGGCTCATGCCTAAACCGTTGTTTTTTATATTATTTGATTCCCATACTTTTCAACGTATGTGTTTCTTTTTTTAGTTTGCCTATCACTTTGTTATGTTTTTCTAAGAATGCATCAAATGTTTCAAAACATAATTCCCTGTTTATTTTATCTAACTTTTTATCGTCAACCATATTCATCAAGAGAAAGGCTGAATATAAATCTCGCTGAACTTCTATCCCGCTGAAATCATTCCAACGCTTATTTAGCGATTTTTTGATAGATGTATCGTCAAAGTGGTTGTACTGGCTCGCTTTCACTTTGGCTGTGTTTATTTTCTTAAGTTCTAAGTGATTATATGTTAATTTACGTTCCAAACAGCTTAAAAACATAGAAGGGGCCCGATTGGATAAGGTTCTTCCGAACCGTTTCTTTCTTTTGAATTTCCCTTTTTTATTTTTCTCTGTTTTTTTACTTCGTTTTTGTAGTCCTTTAAAGGACATTGTTTCCACAAAGAATGTATCTCCTAAAGATAATATATGGTTAGATAATGTTTCATGGTCTTGTTTGCGTATCATTCTATTCTTGCGGTGCAGCTCTCGATAGTGATTACGTAGTTTCCTATATCGATTTGAGAATATCCATCTTTGTTTGTTGGCCCGATCGATTGTTCCGTCGTCTTTGAATTTCAACGGGTTTGTCGCTCTTTTGCTTCGGTCCATTTTTCGCTGCACACGTTGAATTTCTTTTTCATAATTCACTACATTCGGTGCCAATACGGATAAAATGACTTCTTTTTTAGAACTAGCCGCAATAGTGGATGTACCCATATCAATACCAACAGGACCAACGCCTACTTGTTGTTTTAAACCGTTGGCATGATAAGATTGTGGCGGCATTCCCTCTAACACAAGTTGAGCATAATAAACATATTTGCCTTTCATCATTTCTCGTTTAATGCGAATATATTTCACTCTATCTTGAAGAGCTAAATGAGCATAGGCATCTTGATTACGAATGATAACAGGGATAGAAAGACCTTTCCAAGTGACCGTATTATTGACGAAACGAATACCGGTTTTGTTTGATTTACCTTCCACAGATTCCATCTCGCCGTATCGCTTAAAATATACTTTTTTCGCTTCACCGAACATCATTTTTTTAAAGGCGTGAAAAGCTCTTGTTCCGATTTTTTGACCAGCTTGAGAATCTATATGTTTATTGAATCGTTGATTCATAGGTGTTAAGAAGGCGTGAATAGAATACTCCGTCAAACCAAACTGCGTGTTTAACTCCGAGAAAAGAACATTTCGCTCTTTCCCTTTTTTCATTTTTTTTGCTTTCTGATAAAATTTTGATTGCTGCATCGTGCGATAACGCTTATATAATTCGTTCACACAGGCATTATACATCTTGCGGGCAATTTCAAATCGTTTATCTAAAACATCTTCTTGAAAAAGTTCCGTTTTGAGTCTTAAAGTTAATACATAGCTTGGTGTTGACATCTTATTCACCCCCTAGTTTTTTGATTTTCTACATAACGTCTAATGGTTTCGCTCGATACATTTCCAGCAGTTGAAACGAAATAAGAACGTGTCCACAAACTTGGCAAGTGTTGAAGATGAGAAAATTCTTCTCTTAACTTTTTAGATGTCACTCCTTTTATTTTTGCCATTATGTCCGCCGGACTAAATGTTGGCGGTGCGTTTAAAAAGATGTGTGCGTGGTCCTTATCGCATTCTAATGCAAGAACCTCTATTTCAAACTCTTTGCATATTTCATGAACCAACACTTTAAAACGGTCTTCTAATTGAGTGTTTAGAAAAATCTTTCGTCTGTATCTCGGACAAAAAATAAAATGATAATTAATGCATGAAATGGTTGTTTTTGTTCTTCTATATTCATTTAACATATATTTATTGTATTAGTATTAATTATAAACTACAACAAAAAATATTAAAAAATTCAGATAAAAAGCACCAAACAAAAATTGGCACTTTTTATCTGACCTCACTTTCATCCCAAGTCTAAAGACAAGGGCTTTCCCGTTCGGAAAATCTGTAAATGTGCTCCTAATATGACGCGGCTGCCGTTGACTAAAACCAATACATTAATGATTCTGGATGCCCCTTTTTAACAAACAGTACCTAAACAAGGCCATCCTCATGGTATGATCGCTCGGATAAACGTAAGATACCAGTTCAAATGAATAACCGAATGCTTCCATATAGGACACTCCATTTCCCAGACCCCCTCGTTGAAAAACAAACTTCAGCAATACATTCGATTTTTTTAAGATTACTATCACTGAAATGGCTATTATCATACCTAGTGAAATCTCTAAGGAATCAATCATCGAAATAGTTTCAAGCAGATGGATCACACTCGGAGAAGAAACGGCTTCAACCCATAAAACGAGCAATTTATCCAACCGAACCTCCCCATGAGTTCGAAACAATTAAAAAATGGTGAATACAATCAACAGAAGAACCATTCCATACATTAAACCTTTATTTTTCATCATTCTCTGAATTGTAACATCTTTGATAAAAATACAAGGTTTCAATCAAACACTCCCCCTTCTCACTTCACTTTTTTGAAGTTATTTCGAACTATTTATTACATTGAAATAATATAAAAAATAACGCGTATTTTTTCTGTACAATTAATATCATTAATAAATATTCTGCAAAATTATTCATACACAAAACCCTAGACCAATTTTGTTATTTCGATATAACAAAAGATGGACTGAACAATCATTGGTTATTTCTTCACTCTATTTTATGATGAAATCAGGAGGGGTACTTAAGTGCAATTAGAAGAAAGACCTAGCATACTGCTTAACCAATTGATTTATTTCAAGAAAACAAACTTTCCTCAATTGATGGAACATACCCAACTGTCTAAACGACAAATTACGTATGACCTTGAAAAAATCAATTACTGGCTAACGCATCATGATCTTCCGACTATTGTGTATAAAAGAGCTCAATGGATTGAAATTCCAGAAGCAATACTTCAACATGTCGACAAATGCTGTGCTGTTCATAACAAGGAGAGATTCTACTTTTCGGAAGATGAACGATTAATTGCTGTCTATTTATTCCTATTCATCAGAAAGGAACCAATATCATCGATTCATCTTACATCACTTTTAAATGTAAGTAAAAACACAGTTTTATCGGATATCAAGAAGGTCAATACACTCATCGCCCCTCATCTTGTCAGCATTCGTTACACAAGACAGGCGGGCTATCATTTGAGAGGAACCGAACTTGATAAACGGACATTGTTAATGAACTTTGTATCTAAGCTTTTGGTAAAACCAAATGGCGAAAAAATGGTTACTTACATATTAAAAAAAGCGGAACAACCGAATGAACTCGAACGCATGCTGGACATTATGCTCAAATTGGAACGCACTTACAAACTATATTTCGTCGAAGAGCGGCTCCAACACTTCGTTTACTTCTTGCAGTTCTATTCTTTAAGGTTGCAGCAACGAAAATGGGTCAGTTTGCACCAAGATGAAATAGACGTTTTAAAGCAAGATGATATGAAGGAAATCTCACGGCAACTGCTAATTGAGCTTCACATTGAAGAGCAGCCGTCAGAGCTTAGTTACCTAATCATTCAACTGCTTGGTCTGTCTCTCGGAAATGCATCATGCAGCAACGAGAAGTTGGATTTGTTAATCGGTATTTGTGACCAACTTGTTTCGCAATTCGAACAGACAGCTTGTGTGACGTTCCAAAATAAAAAACAAGTAGTAACGACTTTATATGAGCATTTCAAACCGGCATACTACCGAATGAAATATCGGATTCCGATTAACAATCCGTTTCTAAAGAAAATACAAACAGAGCATAAAGACCTTTACACAATTGTTAAAGGCATTCTCGTTCCGATTGCACAGCTCTTAAATATCGTCATACCAGAAGAAGAAATAGGTTTCATCACCATACATTTTGGTGCATTGCTTAAAACACCTGAAAAAGTATCCAACACAACTCAGAAAGCAATCGTGATTTGCCCTAGCGGTGTTAGCTCTTCTTTAATGGTAAAGCATGAACTTGAATTATTGTTTCCAGAGATTCATTTTTCTCGAACAAAATCCCTGCAGCAATTCCTGCATGATGGAACAAAAGACGATCTCATTTTCTCTACGGTTCCATTACCTTCGGAAAATGCTTATTTCTTAGTCAAACCGATTATGACGGAGATAGAGAAAGAGAATTTAGTGGACAAGGTTTATGAAACGCTATATGGAAGGACAAACAGTGGTATTCCTCACACTGACATCCTTCAATTAATTTCGCAATATGCAGCTATCTTTGATAAACAAGGTTTACAAAATGCTTTAGCTCAATTGTCCTTTCATAAACCAACCAAAAACTTAGGGAGGTACAAACCGATGTTACAAGAACTCATCACTGCTGATAAAATTCAAATCGTAGATTCCGTGCCAACTTGGGAAGATGCCATCTCCCTTGTTGCTAAACCATTAGTGGAACAACAGATTATTGAACCATCTTATATTGATGGAATTATTGATACAGTAAACAAACTTGGCCCATATATTGTCATCGGACCAGAATTCGCTCTTCCTCACGCTCGACCAGAGATGGGTGTGAATAAAGTTGGAATGAGCTTATTGAAGTTAAACAAACCAGTCGACTTTTCAGATGATGGAAGCAAACCAGTTAGATTACTCATTTGTTTAGCTGCTGTCGATAACACAACTCATCTGAAAGCATTATCACAATTGACTAAATTGTTAAGTAATAGCGAAACATTTGAAGCATTGAAAAATGTGAACACCGTCGACGAAGTAATCGAATTACTCGAACACCAAGCCGACGCTGCATAAAGGGATACCATTTATATCAAACTTGCAATAAGGCACCGTTCAAAACATCCCTTTTATCGCCATTATTGCAATCTATATTTTTTCAACTTACTTAGGAGGTTTTACTGATGAAAATTGTTGCTGTTTGCGGATCAGGATTAGGTAGTAGTTTTATGTTAGAAATGAATGTTCAAGATATTTTGCGCGATCTAGGTGTGTCTGGCATTGAAGTGAGCCACACTGATGTCGGCTCAGCGACTCCAGATATGGCGGACGTTTGGATCTGCGCAAAGGATGTTGCTGAAAGCATCGAAAATTTAGGGGAGGTGGTAGTAATCGATAGTATTATCGATAATGACAGTATTCGTGAAAAACTACAAGAAATGCTACATAAGAAAAATTTAATTTAACACCTAAGAGGAGGATTTCAAAATGGCTTTTCTAGACTTTATCGTTGACGTCTTAAGTCAACCATCGATTCTTGTTGCTCTTATCGCTATGACCGGTCTCTTACTTTTAAAAAAACCAGCACAAGATGTTATTAAAGGTACCGTGAAAACATGTTTAGGTTTCTTAGTATTATCCGGCGGTGCCACAATTTTACAAGGAGCATTGGCTCCATTCGGGGAAATGTTCCAAGAAGCTTTCAATGTAGCGGGTGTTGTTCCGAACAACGAAGCAATCGTTGCAATGGCTCTTACTGAATTTGGTACTGCTACAGCACTTATTATGGCATTCGGTATGTTAGCCAATATTTTGATTGCTCGTATTACACCACTAAAATACATTTTCTTGACAGGTCACCATACATTATACATGTCTTGTATGATCGCGGTTATCCTTTATGTATCGGGATTACGAGGTTTCGCTTTAATCGCTACTGGTGCAATCGCATTAGGGCTTGTAATGGCGGCATTCCCTGCTCTTGTGCAACCATTCATGCGCAAAATCACAGGTAATGACAATGTTGGATTAGGTCACTTCTCAAGTGTTGGTTATGCCTTATCTGGTGCAATTGGTAAAGTGGTCGGTAAAGGTTCTAAATCTACCGAAGATTTAAACTTACCTAAAGGATTAGGTTTCTTACGCGATAGCTCTATTACAATCGCCTTAACAATGACAGTGCTTTATGTAGTGGTTGCGTTATTCTGCGGACCAACTTATATTGAATCTCAATTAAGTGATGGAACAAACTTCTTAGTTTACTCTGTTATTCAAGCTGTAACATTTGCGGCTGGTGTATATATTATCCTTGCCGGTGTACGTTTAATCTTAGCGGAAATCGTACCTGCGTTCAAAGGTATTTCTACTAGACTTGTACCAAATTCTAAACCAGCTTTAGATTGCCCTATCGTTTATCCTTATGCTCCAAACGCTGTATTGCTTGGGTTCTTCTGTAGCTTTATCGGCGGTATCGTAGGTATGGCTATTTTAGGTTGGGTTGGCGCTGTTATCATCTTACCTGGTGTAGTGCCTCATTTCTTCTGCGGTGCAACTGCTGGTGTATTCGGTAATGCAACTGGTGGTGTTCGTGGTTGTACAATCGGTTCTTTCTGTAACGGTTTATTGATTACATTCTTACCAGTATGGTTAATGCCTGTACTAGGTGACCTTGGTTTCGCTAGCACTACATTCTCTGATGCTGACTTCGGTGTAACTGGTATTGCTCTTGGTAACATTGCCAATACATTCGGCGCTACCGGAACAGTAGTCACTGTTGTAGCTGCTCTTGTCCTTGCAATTGCCAGCGGCTTCTTCTTTAGAAAAAATAAAGATGAACATACACACAAAGCTGCTTAACAATAAGTTTTACCGTGAATCACCAGCTCTTAATGAGCTGGTGATTTTAACTCAATAGACTACTAGGAGGCTCTTCAATGCTTAAAACTGTTGACGTACTTGAAACATTAGAAACGTTTAGAGATGAAATTCGTTTGCTTACTTTGAAAGAACTTGAACATCGTGGGTTTGGTCATTATGGCGGCAGTTTATCCATTATTGAAACATTGGCTGTCTTATACGGAGCAGTCATGAAATATGACCCTTCCAACCCTACTTGGGATGAACGCGATTATTTTATTTTATCAAAAGGACATGCCGGTCCAGCTTTATATGCAACCTTAGCTTTAAAAGGATTCTTCCCCGAAGATATGTTATACACATTAAATGGAAACGGTACGAAACTCCCTTCTCACCCTGATCGTAATTTAACACCTGGCATCGACATGACAACGGGTTCCCTAGGTCAAGGTGTCTCTGTAGCAGCAGGTGTTGCTCTTTCACATAAATTATCTAATAAACCAAATTATACATACACGATTGTTGGTGATGGTGAATTAAACGAAGGACAATGCTGGGAAGCATTTATGTTTGCCGCTCATCATAAACTGAACAATCTCATCGTTTTTGTTGATGATAATAAAAAACAACTCGATGGTCCGACTGTGGATATTTGTAATCCATTAGATTTCGAAGAAAAATTTAACGCATTCGGCTTCTACACAATGAGGGCAAACGGCAGCTGTCTAGAAAGCATTTACAACCGCATTAAAGAAGGACAGGAACAATCTGAAAAGCCAGTTGCCATTATTCTTGATACAACGAAAGGACAAGGTGTCCCTTATATTGAAAAAATGGCAGCCAACCACCATATTCGTCCTAACGAAGCAGACCACACTGCCATTGTCGAAGCAATCAACGAATTACAAGAGATTGTCGATCAGGAGGTACAATCATGACATTATCAACATTAACGAAATTACAACCAGATACAATCGAAATGCGCCAAGTATATGCTAATACCGTTTTGGAGTTAGCAAAAAGCAACCCGAACTTTATCGCTTTAGAAGCCGATTTAATGGGTTCCATTGCCACAAATAAAATCCAAAGCCAAATTCCTGACCAACTCATTAACTGCGGTATCATGGAAGCCCATATGATTAGTGCAGCAGCAGGTATGTCTTTAACAGGCAAAATTCCATTCTGTCATACGTTCGGTCAATTCGCTACTCGACGTGCCTATGACCAACTATACATCTCGGCAGCCTACGCTAAACTAAATGTGAAAATTTTAGGCTCTGATGCCGGTGTATCAGCGGAACATAATGGGGGCACTCATATGCCATTTGAAGATATCGGTTTAATGCGTCTGATTCCGGACGCTACCGTTTATGAAGCCAGCGATGCGACCATGCTTGAATACTTATTGAAGGATGCCGCTAATGAATATGGCGTTCATTACATCCGTACCATTCGAAAAGCCGCAACCAAACTATACGAAGCTGGTGAAACATTCCCGAAAGGCAAAGGAAAAGTGTTACGTCAAGGTCATGACGTGACAATTATTGCGAGCGGAATTATGGTTGCTGAATCATTAAAAGCAGCCGACCTTTTAGCAGAACAAGGTATTCAAGCAACCGTTATTGATATGTATTCGATTAAGCCGATTGATCAAGACTTAATTATCGAATATGCGAAGAAAACCGGTGCAATTGTAACAGCTGAAAACCATAACGTCATCGGTGGTCTTGGAAGTGCTGTTGCTGAAGTTCTTTGTGAAAAATGCCCTACTCCATTACGCCGTATCGGAGTAAAAGAGCAGTTTGGTCAAGTTGGACAAATCGATTATTTAAAAGAAGTGTATGAACTGACAGCAAACGATATTGTGAAAGCAGTAAAAGAAGTTAAGAATATATAAGTAAGAAAGGTTAGGCGTCGGTTGAGTGCAACAAAAGAAAAGAGGCTACATAAAAAGACGCTTCAAAACAAGAAACTGGGATGCCCTTTCCGGACATCCCAGTTTCTTATTTTACATGAAGCGAACGGGCTCTACTTTATGTTTAGTGATAAAACTCACAAAGATAAACGTCAATAATGACAATAAAATCGGTAATACGACTTGATGCATACCAAACACATTCACACCCATTTGATCACATACGATATAAGAGCTCATTCCGATGACCATCGAGCATAAAGCACCGTATTTATTGCCTGCCTTCCAATATAGACCGAGAACGATTGGCCAAATGAACACAGACTCTAAACCACCGAATGCAAATAAGTTCAACCAAATAATTAAATCTGGTGGACTTAATGCAAACAATACAACGGCTACTCCTATGATAGAGGTAACAGCGAAGCTCATACGTTTCACTTGTTGCTCTGAGGCATCAGGTTTTATGTAATTTAAATAAACATCTTTCACAATTGTCGACCCTACTAAAATTAACAGTGAATCGACTGTAGACATAATCGCTGCCATCGGTGCAGCAAGAACAAAGCCAGCAATCGCAGGTGGTAAAATGCTTAATGTCAACGTCGGCATAACCATGTCCGCAACTTCAACTCCTGGAATGACTACCCGTGCAAAGACACCAATTAAATGCATACCGAGCATAATTGAACCGATTACAATAGTTCCGACAATAATAGCTTTATGCATGGCTTTAGAATTTTTATAGCTCATCGCACGTACCGTTATTTGCGGCAATCCGACAACACCGACCCCCACTAAAATCCAAAAGGATGACACATAGGCAGGTGTCAAACTACCGTCCGCACCATAAGGTGTAATCAAATTAGGGTTTTCCGCTACTAGCTCATTCATAATATTGGGTATACCACCACCGGCAATAATGGTCGCCACCAACAAAATGATCGTACCGATGAACATGATGGACCCTTGAACAGCATCTGTTAATGCGACAGCACGGAAACCACCAATGATAACATATATTAACACCGCCACTGCAAAAATAAACAAAGCAGTCGTATAGGACAATCCCGTCAGCGATTCAATTAAACGGGCGCCACCAACCCATTGAGCAGCCATCGATGAGAATAGAAAGATGATAATGCTGGCAGCTGAAACTAACACAACCGCATTACTTTGATAACGTTCTCTTAAAAAGTCTATTAACGTAATAGTTTTATACTTTCTTGCTACAATCGCAAATTTTTTCCCAAGCACCATTAAAACAAAATAACCTGTGGCAAGCTGTGCCATCGATAGTAATACCCAGGCTAATCCGCGCGTATAAGCGACACCAGGTCCGCCGATAAAACTACTTGCACTACCGTATGTAGCCATCATTGTCATCGCCAACACAAACCCACCGAGTTGTCGCCCCCCAAGAAAATATTCTTGTAAAAACGAGTCAGCCCCCTGCATGCGGCGATTTGACCAAAAACCAATAAAAAAGATCACTACTAAAAATAATAATAATGGTATGATGACAGCCCAATTCATGACTCTTTCTCGTCCTCCTCAAACGGCACTTCCTTAAACAAAAACTTTACACATAAGGTTACGAGAATCACCATTATGATAAAACCGGCCACACAGCTATAAAAAAACCACGCTGGCAAACCGAACACATAGGAATATTCCGTGTAATCCATTGAACCTAATCCATATGCGAATCCAAACCACCATAGGAAATTAAAGATCACTAAGGCAACTCCAATCCAAGCTTCTCTATGGGCAATTCGAAAACGCTCTTTTTCATTCATACTGCAACCTCCTACTAACAAAGAAATCTCCAGACATTATTTCATTATACCTATTCTTCACAACTATTTTAATATTATCCATAACTTCCCACCCAAAACAAAAAAGCAGTTGGACTCTCTCCTCTAGACAAACATGTCCAAGCGAAAGACCAACTACCTATTCACCCTTTGTTCCGAAACTTTCTTTACTTAACAACCACCCATTTCTCTGCTATTGCCTCGGCAGTTTCTTTCCCGTTCGTAATGCAGGCACCAATGCCAACTCCATCATACGAACATCCAGCTAAAATGACCTCAGGGTATAAACACGCCATCTCCTTCCGCAAAGAAGCAACTGCTTCTGGATGCTGCAATGTGTAGTTCGGCATCAAATCATTCCATTTCGTCACTTCAACAACCGCCGGTTTTTTCATAAAACCTAAGCTCTTCTCTATATCTTTTAACGCTATTTCAACAAATTCCTCTTCACTCAATGTATCCAGCTCACTATAAGATGGAATGGAACTTTTGTAAAATAAACGAACTAGTAAATTGCCGTTTACAGAAGTATGGGGCCATTTACGACTGCTCCACGTACTAGCATTACATAATAGGTTTCCATTACTTGAAACGATAAAGCCTGTCCCATCAGCCGGAAGCTCAGAATCCGGAATATCGAAGCCAAGGTACACACTTGTTAAAGAAGAATTTAAAAATTGATTAAATAAAGGATTTAACCTTTCATCATTCAGTAATTGTTGGGCTATTTGATGAGACGTACTTACAACAACTGTATCAGCTACCAAACTTCCACCCGAACTTAACTCGACGACATATTCTTCCCCATGCTTCGTGATGTTGGTCGTCGCAATACCTTTGAAGATTCTTACATCTGTCAACGCATTTTCTAATGCTTCTATCAAAGTACCTAGACCACCCTTAAACGAGATGAACTTTTTATTGCTATTGCTTTTGAATTTACTTTGATTAATTTCCAAACCTTTCAATATGCTACCGTATTCATTTTTATAATCCAATAAATAAGGAAGCGTAGAAGCAATCGACAAATCATGTAAATTACCCGAATAGACACCTGATAAAACCGGTGCGATTTGTTTCTCTACTATTTCTTCACCTAGAAAGAACTCTAGGAAATCTCCAATAGAGCTTTCACTCGTAAATGTCGTATTGCGACTATTATAATCTTCCAGAGCACGTAGCTTTCCACTTTCCGAAATGAGCTGACTTGCAAACAGTGCCTGTTCATTTGTCGGTATGCCAAAAACCGTATCCTCAGGAATCGGTAATAGCTCATCATTGACAAATAAATATGAAATACCTGTAGCATTGTAGACCACTTCATTTTGTAAACCTAATGCTTCTATTAAAGGCATAACATTTTCTTTGGTGACCACCATGGAATCAGCACCTGTTTCCATTTTATAATCCGCACATTTTACCGTTCGGATTTTCCCGCCTAACTGCTCAGAACTGTCAATCAGCGCCAATTCAATGTCCAAGTTATTTTCTTGTTTTAACTTTTGCAAATAAAACATCGTTGATAATCCCGTTATTCCCCCGCCAATTACAGCAACACGTTTCATAAATTTCACGTCCATTCCCTTTTCTTTCGGTATTCCCCCGGAAATAATTTTCGAGAAAATACGACAATTTCCTCTATTTACTTTCATTATATAAGAAATAACCAGCACAATGTTTGTAGAAAGACTTCAGAAAAGCGTAAGCGTCCGTCTATTGACCGTATGAGGCTCTCAAGATAAGGGGCTCCGCGGCAAAGACATAATGATGTGGCGTTCTTAGCCGTTGTTCCTTACGATCCGGCTAAAAGATAAAGGAAACACAAAAAAACAGCAGGTAATTTGATGTGCCCAATCTTATACCTGCCATGCGGCATTTCTTCGTCGCTTTATTGTAAGGAGGATATCGGAGTTCACTAGGTGCTGGAGCTAGATGGCGTTCAAACTTCAGAATGATATCATTTCTTAATCCAGAACAAAAAAACAGCTGCCAGCACAAGTCAACCGGCAACTGTTTTCTCATTTATAGCCTAAGCGTGCTGATAATTGTTGTCCGATTGCAATCATTCTTGTCTGTAACTGTTGCAACCTTTCTTCCGTCATCCTCATACTATGTCCGGAAATACTGATTGCAGCATGGACTTTTCCTGTATGATCAAAAATCGGTACTGCAATACATGTAATTCCATTCTCGTTTTCTTCCAAATCAAGAGAAAAGCCACGCTCTCTTACTTGCTGTAATTGTTGCAGCAACTTCCCCTTTTCAGTGATTGTCCGATTTGTATGTACAGGCATGCCTTTTCTTTCTAACACATCCAACACCACTTCATCCGGCAAAAAAGCAAGAATAGCCTTACCTACCGATGTACAATGGACAGGCGCTCGTTTGCCGACCTTCGAATGCATCCGCAGCGCTTCATTTCCATCCAATGTTTCAATATAAACAACCTCACCTTGGTCGTATACCGCAAGATGAATCACTTCGTTCGTCTCATTTTCAAGCTGTTGCAAATAGGGGTGTGCTTCTGCCCGTATATCAATTGATTCAAGAAGCTTGGAGCTGATTTCGAGAAACTTATAACCTAATTTATATCGACTCGTCTCTTCATCTTGTTCAATATATCCATATTGAACAAGCGTGGATAAAATCCTGTAGACAGAGCTTTTGTTGATATCGATTTGATTAGCAATTTCCGTCACGCCAAGCCCACCTTTCTTTGAACTGACAAGTGTAATGATATCCAAGGCCCGACTGACTGATTTAACCATATTTCCTCTATCCAACGTATTCACCTGCCTGACTCGGTAACTACAACTCTATTCTTTAGTGACCCAATTGCTTCTACTGAACAGATAATTTCATCTCCAGCACGCATCAGACCGGCTCCGGCAGGTGTTCCTGTTAAAATCACATCACCTGGTTGCAACGTCATGACGCTACTTAAATAAGCAATCATTTGATAAATCGGTGTAACAAGTAACTCGGTCGAACCATTTTGCTTGAGTTCCCCATTTAACGTCGCCGTCACCTGAACATCGGATACATCCAACTCTGTTTCAATAACAGGCCCTAAAGGCGTAAATGTATCAAATGCCTTTCCGATTGTCCAATGCCCATTCGGATGAAAATACTCTCTTGCCGTAATATCATTGGCGACAGTATAACCAAAAATATACTGACTCACTTGCGATTCTGGTACATTTTTTGCCTTTTTTCCAATAATGACTGCCAGTTCGGATTCAAATTTTACCGTATCAAGCCCGTTTGGAATGACAATATGATCTTCAGGTCCGATAACCGATGATGTAGGTTTAAAGAAAAAAACAGGTAGCGCCGGTGATTGTGCAGGAACATCTACCAATCGTTCCGCATAATTGGCACCAATACCGATAATTTGATTGGGCTTCAAAGGTGCCAATAGTTTTATCTCATTAAATGTGAATTCTTGATCAGTATAACGATAATTTCCAAACAAATCCCCCTCGATGACACTCACTTTCTCATCCATTATTTCACCCATATAGATCGTAGAACCATTTGTGAATCTAGCAAATTTCATTTCAGCCTCCAAAAATGTATTCAATTTCTCTTCAGAAACATTATAAGTGGTGAATGAAATCATCCACCACTTATAAAGCTTACATTATTGCTTTACCGCATATTTTGCTTTGGCTTCTAAGCGACGTTTATGCAAAATTGGCTCTGTGTAACCGTTCGGCTGACTACACCCTTCAAAAATCAAATCGCTTGCTGCTTGGAAAGCAACAGATCCCTCATAATTTTCAGCCATCGGAATGTAATTTTCATCCCCAGCATTTTGCTTATCAACTAAAACAGCCATTCGTTTTAATGTTTCCGTCACTTGTTCTTTCGTTGTGATACCATGATTCAGCCAGTTTGCGATATGCTGACTAGAAATACGCAATGTCGCACGATCTTCCATTAGCCCAATGTTATTATAATCAGGCACTTTGGAACAGCCGATGCCTTGATCAATCCAGCGAACTACATAACCTAAAATACCTTGTGCATTATTGTCCAGTTCTGCCTGCACTTCTTTCGCTGTCCATTGTGGATTTCTCTCTATCGGCACTTGTAAAATATCATTACGCAAATCAGTAATGCTGTTCTTCAGTTCATTTTGCACATCAAATACATTGACTTGATGATAGTGTAAAGCGTGCAACGTCGCTGCAGTCGGTGATGGGACCCAAGCCGTATTCGCTCCTGCTTTTAAATGGCCGATTTTTTGTTTCATCATTTCCGCCATCAAATCCGGCATTGCCCACATCCCTTTACCAATTTGCGCTCGTCCTTGAAGACCCGTTGCAAGACCCGTGTTTACATTGGACTTTTCATAAGATGTAAGCCATGTAGATGATTTCATATCATTTTTACGAATCATTACGCCCGCTTCCATCGATGTATGCATTTCATCACCTGTACGATCCAAGAATCCCGTATTAATGAAGGCGATACGCTCTTTCACCGCAGCGATACAATTCTTCAAGTTCAAAGAAGTACGACGTTCCTCATCCATTACACCAATTTTAATCGTATGGCGCTCCAAACCGACTAAATCTTCAACAGCATTGAATAATTTATTTGCAAATGCTGCTTCTTTTGAACCGTGCATTTTCGGTTTAACGATATAAATAGAACCTTTTGTCGAGTTTTTCAATCGTGCATCCTCTTTTAATGATTGCTTAGCAATTAAACTCGTCACAACAGCGTCCATGATTCCTTCTTGGATTTCTTGACCATCACGATCCAGGATTGCTGGATTTGACATTAAATGACCAACGTTGCGCACGAACATTAAAGAACGGCCCGGCAATGTCAAGTTACCATTATCAGGTGTTGTATATTCACGGTCAGGATTTAACGTACGCTTCATTTCTTTGTTACCTTTCATAAATGTCGCCGATAAATCCCCTTTCATTAAGCCCAACCAATTACGATAGACAAGCACCTTATCCTCTGCATCTACAGCAGCAACCGAATCTTCACAGTCCATGATGGTTGTTAAGGCAGATTCTAGTAAAATATCTTTCACACCTGCATCATCATTCTTACCGATCGGATGACTACGATCAATTTGAATCTCAAAATGAATGCCATTGTTCTTTATTAAAATAGCACTTGGAGACTCCGCTTCGCCCTGAAAACCAGTAAATTTCTTCTCATCTACTAAACTTGCATTTTTTCCATTACTTAACGTGACTACTAACTTTCCATCCGCCACACCATAAGCAATGGCATCTGCATGTGAAGCGTTTTGTAGTGCTGCCGCTTCATCCAAAAAGGCTTTTCCGAAATTGATTACCTTTGCTCCCCGATTCGGATTATAACCGCCTTCACGTCCACATCCATCTTCTTCACTAATCGCATCCGTTCCATACAAGGCGTCATACAAGCTTCCCCAACGGGCATTTGCCGCATTGATCGCATAACGCGCATTATCAACAGGCACAACTAATTGTGGGCCACCTTGGATGGCAATGGCATCATCCACATTTTCCGTAGTTACTTGAAAATCTTTCACTTCTTCTTCCAAATAACCGATTTCTGTTAAAAAAGAAATATAGTCTTCTAATCCATAATAGCCATTATTTTCTCTATACCAGGCATTTATTTTTTCTTGCAGATTATCGCGTTCTGCTAGCAATGCTTTATTTTCATTACTTAATTCATGAACTAACGTATCAAAGCCGGACCAAAATGCTTCTTGATCAACACCACTATTTTGTAAAGCTTCATTGTTAATAAAATCGTAAAGCTCTGACGCCACTTGAAGATTACCCTTTTGAACATATTTACTCATTGTAAAATTTCCTCCTTTAAATGAAAAACCTTCAACTTTAAGTGCAAAAATTCTTCGTAGTGTCAGTGTATCAAACAAATACTCCCCAGCTTTGTTTGTTATTACAAAACATTGTTTTCTATAAGTAAATAAACTATAACATGGCATGAGTTTCCATTTCAAACCTTTTTCAGATTTTTTTTACTTTTATGTCATAAACAGTTTTTTGAATTAGTAATTATTATTTCACTAATTTAACACATCAGCATCTTACAATAAGTGACATATTAAACATTGAGGTGATTTTATGCTACATTCAGTGAAAAAACAAAATTTAACCGCCAGTCAAAAAATCGATCTTTGGATTGAAACTAACAATGATCCTCATATTCGTGCCGAACTACTGGAAGTAAAGAAATTATACCCTGAATATTGCAACGATGCTTACTATCCTAAAAATCCTTACTTTCCAAACATTTTAAATCATCCTCTCTTTAAAGATGAGCAAAAAGCACAAGAATTCATTCATTTATTCTTTCCAGAATCTGTTGCCCTAGCATATGATCAATATCTTGCCAAATATAGCAAGCACGCATAATGAAGTAGGAGCTGTTTGAAAAGCCATCGAATGACTTTTCAAATACTCCTACCTTTTTGTTTGTTCTCGAAACGCTACGCTTATTCTTCTTCCGTTTCTGCAAAGATCATCGATATAAAAAACGTAAAAGTACACCATTTCCTCAAAAAAATGTTCATTTTTCAAAGAAAATAACAAAAATATGTAATTTTTTCTATAAATCTACCGATATATAAGAATATACGTCTATTCAAATATTGAACTAGGAGAGAAACTCAATGCAATTCAAATCATTAAGAACGCATTTAATCATCGTTAGCTTGCTGATTTTGATTATCCCTACTTCCATTATCGGTGTAAGTTCCTATTGGATGGCCAAACAGGAGCTCGATGAAACAGGCAAATTAGAGCTTGTTCAAAGTACAAACAAAACCATATCCATGATTAAATTTTTGAATGATGAAGTAAAGGCAGGTACATCAACAATAGAAGAAGCACAGGAAAAATTACGATTTGAATTGTTAGGTGAAAAAAACTCGGACAACACCCGCGAATTCAAAGAAGAGCATAAGCTTGGAGATTCCGGATATATTTTTGCCGTAGATAAAGACCAAATCGTCGTCATGACACCTGAAAATGAAGGGCAGGATTTAAAAGGGGTAACGTCCGAAGATGGCGTAGCCATTGGGGAAGAGTTTCTGAAGATAGGTAAAGAAGGCGGATTTGTCACCTATGATTGGCTGAACCCTATCACAGGTAAAATAGAGCCAAAAACAACCTATGTGCACACCGACCCATACTGGGGATGGACGATTGCATCCAGTGCGTATTTATCTGAATTTAATAGCGGAGCATCAAAAATCTCTTCCATTATTTTTGTCATTACGGTTGCCGGTGTTTTGATAGGAGCTTTATGCATTTACTTCTTAGCAAAAAATATCACCAATCCGTTAAAAAAGATTAGCCACGAACTGAATTTGGCAGCAGCTGGGGATTTCACGTCTGAAACATTGGTCATAAAGCGAAGAGATGAAATTGGACAACTGGCAGCAGATTTTAATCTGACAAAAGATAATATCGCTGCCTTAATTTCTCAGGTTGCGAAATCAGCCGAACATGTTGCCGCTTCTTCCGAGCAACTATCGGCAAGTGCAGAAGAAGCAAGTCGTGCCACAGCCGAAATTACACAATCCATTCAAGAAGTGGCAGCTGGTGCGGAAATGTCCAACTCCGGCTTAACTGAAAGCTCACAATCGCTGGACGAAGTGACAAACGCTATCCAAAATCTTTCCGAAAACACAAACCACGTGTCGGAGCTTGGTACAGGTATCGTGAAACAAGCTAATGAAGGAACGGCATATGTAAATGAAACTGTGAAACAAATTCATTCCATTTCGAACAGAGTAAATGAAAGCAGTGATGTCTTACAGTTACTCGATTCTAGTTCAAATGAAATTGGGGAAATTACAAAAGTCATTACAGCCATTGCCGATCAAACAAATTTGCTAGCATTGAATGCTACCATTGAAGCAGCTAGAGCCGGCGAACATGGTAAAGGCTTTGCTGTTGTTGCAGATGAAGTACGAAAATTAGCTGAGCAATCACAACAATCATCAGCTCAAATCTCTAAGCTTATTCTCGATATTCAAGAGAATATGCTTCGTTCAACCCAATCAATGGACGCAGTCATTGTCGAAGTACAAGAAGGATTAACTGTTGTTAATAAAACAGAAGAAAACTTCAAAGAAATTGTTACAAACATGAACAATATGGAAAGACAAGTTACCGAGATGGCTGCTACTGTCGAACAAATGTCTGCTAGTGCAGAAGAAGTATCGGCAACAGTCAATAACATTGTTCACACAACAAACGCCACTTCGGCACAAACGCAACAAGTGGCAGCCGCAACCGAAGAACAACTGGCATCTATTGAAGATATCTCACATTCGTCTGTTTCCTTATCCAAGTTGGCAACAGAACTACAAAAACAGGTTGGACAATTCAAGATTTAAGTCACGTGCCCTATCTTCAGCTTGAAGATAGGGTATTCGTTTAGCAAAATCGATAAGCACCAAAAGTTGAATGCAAATAACAGACAGTTGATTAGAAATGCTGCTTAGTCGTTTACAAATGGGACCAAATTGATATGATTTTTACAATATTGAAGTATTATTTAAAAGATTTTTTAGAAAATAAAAAATAATAAGCAAATAATTCGTACTT
>JBJEFL010000235.1:7130-8735 GCA_051873995.1 Bacillus sp. (in: firmicutes) | reverse complement strand
ATTATTTAAAAGATTTTTTAGAAAATAAAAAATAATAAGCAAATAATTCGTACTTAAATGCTTTAATCAAGTAAAATAAAATGTAGATAGCGCATACATTTTGATTAATGGCATCAAACTAATTAATCAGGGTATTTTTTCAAAATATAGCGCCGTCAGTACTTACATGAGCAAAATAAATCGGTTATACTTTATTAGCAAATAAAACAAAGGGATGATTGTGTATTTATGAAAAAACGCATTAAAGTAGTTGGAGCTGTTATTGAGAACAGTAACCTTGAAGTATTATGTGCCTTGCGCTCCCCACAGATGTCATTACCCAACCTATGGGAATTTCCAGGTGGTAAAGTAGAAGATGGCGAAACACCAGAACAAGCACTTGTTCGTGAAATTCATGAGGAGCTTGGCTGTACCATTCAAGTGTACCGTTTAGTAGACGACATTGAACATGAATACGAAGACAAAATTGTCAACCTTATTACTTACAAGGCACGTATCATAGTCGGCAACCCAAGTGACAAAGAACACTCTCAATTAAAATGGGTACCAATTAAACAACTAGACAAACTAGATTGGGCACCAGCTGATCAATACACTGTCAGAACATTGATTGATACATTAGTTGAACTATAATCTGTTTAAAATAATTGCAGAAAACCTTGAGCTACATAGAAAATTACTTATATGAAAAATAAATTGTACACGATGATGTCCTGAATCTAGGACATCTTTTTTTCGTTTAGCGCCGTATGGACTGAGGCTCTCACACAACAACGCAGACATAAAGGGTGTGGCAGTCTTCGTCGTTGTTCCCTACTATTCGACTTGAGATACAGGATACACAAAGAAAGTCAGTGATTCAATGTGCCCTGCTATACTCTGGACATGTCTGCGTGGACTAATCGTAAGGAGAAGGGCGAAGTGTACTAGGCGCTGAGGGGCTGGCGGCGATTACGCTTCCTTCAAAGTATATCCAAGCCAAAAAAACTTATAATTTCCTAAGCCACAAAAAACTTCCTCCTGAGAGAAAGTTTTTTCACATATATTAAATTCTTTTTCCACCAACAAATTTTGGCTTCCAATATGAATTATTCATAGAATCAACACGTAAACCTGAGCTAGAAGAATGAACAAATTTATTGTTTCCAATATAAATCCCTACGTGAGAGATGCCACCTGTTGTATTAAAGAACACCATGTCCCCTTTTCTTAAGCCATTCTTCCCTACATACTTTCCATATTTATATTGTTGAGCAGCTGTTCTTGGAAGTGAGACGCCCGTTTGCTTGAAGCTATATTGCACTAAACCTGAGCAATCAAATCCCTTTGGAGTTGTTCCACCCCATACATATTTTAAACCAATATACTGTTGGGCAATATTTGCTGCTTTTACTCGCTGATTGACTGATGCAGCGTCCACGTTATTACTCCCAAAGATTCCCGTAAATAAAATACTCATTGATAGTGCAGTCATGATAATGATTTTCTTCATTAATTGATGCTCCCCCTATAATGTATTTTCACAAAATATTTTTAAGTCTTTTCTAAAACTTTTTAATAGAAAATTATCAAGTGCTTACATCATAGCAAATCTATGTAACTATC
>JBJEFL010000235.1:4376-7030 GCA_051873995.1 Bacillus sp. (in: firmicutes) | reverse complement strand
GAATTGAATAAACAGCTTGCTAAGCATGACCTATTCAGTTCACAGTGGTCCATTTTATACATGATTAATATGAACGAAACAGCTTCTCTCATCGAAATTTCAAACTATATGTACGTTGAAAAACCGACCATTACCCGAACCATCAATCGATTAGAAGAATTGAATTATGTGGAGGCAATTGCCGGCAAAGACAAGCGTGAAAAACGAATGCAGCTTACTCCTTTAGGCAAACAAATATACGCTGAGGTTCGCCAAACACTGGATCAATTTGAAGAGAATATCATGCTGGGCATTCCTTTAGAAGAACAACAAAGAGCAATCCGGATTTTAGCGGAAGTACGAAAAAATATCATCCAGTAAGGAGGGTGTCTCATGCAGCAATCAAAACCTATACTATGGACAAAAGATTTCATCATTGTTTCTGCAATGAACTTTTTCTTTACCTTAATATTTTTTTTATTGATGGTGACCATCGCTGTATATGCAGTTGATGAATTTCAAGCATCGACAAGTGAAGCCGGACTGGTTTCGGGTATATTCATTATCGGTGTTTTATTAGGCAGACTGGGGGCCGGACGCTTCATTGAACAAGTTGGAACGAAACGCCTTTTACTGATGGGCATTATTTGTTTTGGGATTACGACCTTATTATATTTCGGCATCAATAGTTTATCTTTTTTACTCGTCAATCGGCTGCTGCACGGTGTTTCCTTTGGGATTGTGTCCACTGCAACAGGCACAATCGTCGCTCAAATCATCCCAAACAGCAGACGCGGCGAGGGCGTCGGCTTTTATAGTTTAAGTGTATCGCTAGCTACAGCAATCGGCCCTTTTGTCGGTATGTATTTAAGAGTGAATGCCAACTTCCCGACCATATTCGCCATATGTTTTGGCTTAGTTTTAATCAGTTTCTTCACTTCCTTTTTTTTACGTGCTCCACAAGTATCCTTAACAAAAGAGCAAATGAAAGAAATGAGCGGATTCAAGTTTTCGAATTTTATTGAACCAAGAGCCATTCCCATTGCCTTTGTCATTATGCTGACCGGATTTTGCTACTCAAGTGTCCTATCGTTCCTGACGTTTTATACAATGGAAATCAATCTCGTGCAATCAGCTAGCTTTTTCTTCCTTGTATATGCCATTGTTGTGTTATTTTCTAGACCATTCACAGGTAAATGGTTAGACACAAAAGGACCGAATATTATCGTTTATCCTACACTCACTTTATTTGCCATCGGTATGTTCATCCTTAGCCAAGCACATCACGGCATCATTTTACTATTAGCAGGAGCCATCATCGGTCTTGGTTTCGGCAATTTTCAATCTAGCGCCCAAGCACTAGCCGTCAAACTGGCGCCTCCACATCGCGTTGGCCTAGCTACATCCACGTTCTTCATTTTTATGGATATCGGCTTCGGCATTGGACCGTATATACTTGGCTTTCTTATTCCGATTACAGGTTATCGCGGCCTCTATGCGGCAATGGGCATCATTGTTGCTTTCACAATTATTCTTTACTACTTTTTATATGGAAAAAAAGCACACGAAACAAAGCCAGACGTTTCTGCGCACGCATGAAATGGCTGCAATCATAAAGAAGACGGACACCATTGAATGGAGTCCGTCTTCTTCATGATTGTAGCAAGTATTTTATATCCCTTTTGTCATCAGGATTCCTTTTCAATCAAATCATAAGAAATGACAGCCGGTTTACCTGTTCGTGGATCGACCACAACAGATGTATCTATATTGAAGACCTCCTTCAATACATCCTCTGTAATCACTTCCTCGGCGCAGCCTTCTTTTAGCACCTTCCCTTTTTTCATAGCAACAAGATGATGGGCAAAACGGGCCGCTTGATTCAAATCGTGAATCACCATGACGATAGTACGATTTTCTTCTTCATTTAATTTTTTCAACAGTTGCAGCACTTCCAATTGATGAGCCAAGTCCAAATAGGTTGTTGGTTCATCGAGCAAGAGCAGATTTGTTTCTTGTGCGATACTCATGGCAATCCACGCTCGTTGACGCTGACCACCCGATAGCGTATCCACTTCCTGATCGCGTAATTCGGTTAATCCCGTCACTTCGAGTGCCCATTCGATTTTTTCCTTATCATATTTACTCAACCGCGAGAAACCAGACTGATGCGGCGTTCGTCCGTACGAGACCAAATCGTATACCGATAAGCCATTAGGCGCTTCTGGCGCTTGAGGTAAAATCGCCATTTTCTTCGCAATCTCTTTCGTAGAGATTTTGTGAATACTTTTTCCATCCAAATACGTCACGCCACTTTCCGCCTTATGAAGACGAGACATCGTTTTCAGCAAGGTTGATTTACAACAACCGTTCGGTCCGATGATAGCCGTAATTTTATTAGCTGGAAAAAGAATATTCATATCCGTTATCACGATGCGATCATCATAGCCAATCGTCAATTGCTCACCTGATAATGTTGTCATGTCCAACACCCCCTATTTCGACTTTAATAATAAATAGATAAAATATGGTGCACTTACGAGAGAAACGACAATGCCTGCCGGCAACTCCGACGGCAATACAATATTACGGCCAATTGTATCGGCTGTCAGTAAAATAAGTGATCCTAACAAGGCAGAAACCGGCAGCAACACGCCATGCTTCGGCCCGACTAA
>JBJEFL010000235.1:0-4276 GCA_051873995.1 Bacillus sp. (in: firmicutes) | reverse complement strand
GCCCAGACATATTTCCATTGTGTCGCCCATAAGTCACCTGATAACCATACAACCACCTGCATGAAATCAATCGGATTCATTTTCAGCTGCAGTGCGATTAAAATGGCCGATAATCCCGCATTCACACCAATGCCGACAAGCACAAGACGAAAGGAATGAAAGCCGCCTTTCCACGATAACAGCACAATAATAGCAGCCGTCAATAAAGCACCAACAAACGAAAACAATGGCAGCGCATAAACGTTATAGCCGACCGCCGTTTGGAAAAAGGAAATATATAAAACAACCGCCAAACCCGCACCGGCATTGATTCCTAATATTCCGGGATCCGCCAATTCATTATTCGTGATTCCTTGTAGAATAGCACCCGAAACAGCCATTGCTGCTCCGACCAAAACAGCCAGCACAACGGTCGGCATCCGAATATCGAACAGTACAAACTCTTGCTTCACCGTTCCATTACCGATTATTGTTTGCCATACTTCCGACGGAGAAATGCTGACCACACCGAAATTCAAGCTGCATAATGCCGCTATCACTAATAAAACCAATAAAATACTTGTTGTAATCGTAAACTTTTTACTCAAAGCGCATGTGCCCTCCTTTACTGCTGCGAACTAAATATAAAAAGAATGGCACACCAATCAAAGCTGTCACGACGCCAACAGGTGTTTCATAAGGCGGATTGATGAACCTCGCACCTACATCCGCCAATAACAGCAATACGCTCCCAAATAATGCCGACATCGGTAACACCATACGATAATCGGTCCCGATCATCAAACGACATATATGTGGTACGACCAAACCGACAAAGCCGATTGTACCAGAAACAGCCACCGAACTCCCTGTTAATAGTAAGATTGCTACAATACTGCCGATACGCACAATGTGAAGATTCACACCTAAAGCTTTCGACACATCTTCACCCAAATTCAGGACATTCAACGATTTCGCCAGCATAGCGACCAACAATAAACCTGGAATCCCTGCAAACAACAAGATGCGGACCATACGCCAATCCATTGTCGATAAACCGCCCGCATACCAAAAGCTCATATCTTTTGATACGTTAAAGTACAAACCGATAGCGGAGGAAAGCGAACTAAGGAACATACCTAATGCCACCCCGGCAAGTGCCAGCTTCACTGGATTGCTTCCTCCTTTTGAAAAGGTCGCTAACGCAAACACGAGTACAACGGTTACCCCTGCTCCCATAATGGACGCCAACGTCGTACCTGCAAGTGACAGGGTCGGAAAGAAAGCCATCGTCACGACAAGCGCAAACGCCGCACCGTAAGAAACCCCGATTAACGACGGCTCTGCTAACGGATTACGAGTGAGCACTTGCATGATGCAGCCCGATAAAGACAAAAAGGCCCCGATTAAGGCAGCTGCCAAACTGCGCGGCAAACGAATATCATGTAGAATTTGATGTTCAACCAAAGTTGAATTATAGTTAAAAACAGCATCATATACTGTTACAATTGAATAGTTTTTTGCACCGAACATAAGCGAAGCGATCATTGCTGCAATAAGCAATATCCCCCCAAGTGCAAATAGGATAGGTTTCTTTTTCATAAAAAATTTTCCTTTAACATAATGAGAATCATTTTCAAGTAAATCTAGTATAATGGTTTTACTATTGTTATTTCAAGATAATTTTATATACATATAAATAGTCGGAATATATTTAAGAACGGAAAGGGAGTTTCTAGTTTGAATATCGATTTTTCTTTTATTAAAACCTATTGCCAAGTGGCACCGGACGAAGTGGATCATCTTTACCTGGATGTTCCCGCCACCTCTTTATTAAATGAAGACAAGTTGTCCCAGCTTCTTTTACAAACAAAAGACATATATGAAGCGGATGATTTTCTATTGCCTGCTTCCGTCATCGGCTTATCATTGTTTGGTCTTTGCGGTGCACAGTGGATTATCCAAGCACAATCTAACCAAGAGCTCAATCTTTCCTTGAAAAACATTCGCTTGCAAATCGGACTTTTCAACAATAAAGTGCCGTTTCTTCAATTAAAAGTGATCAATTGCACGCCACAGACACCGACCGACTTAGTGGCGTATGTCCATGACCATCTGACCGCACCGATCGAACGGATTGCCCAAGTGGCCGGTGTCAAACCAAGTCTCATCTATAATCAATTCGGAGCACGTGCTGCATCATTAGCCGATGCCTTTTTAAAACATGAAAAAAATGATGATGCCCGTCAAAGATTCACTTCTTTATATGAACAATTACAGCTTGATTCTACGTGGCGAAGAAATCCGTTTCTGCATGAACCAGTCTATCTTGATAACCCTTATTCACCGGGTTCCAAAATGATGATGCGCTCTTCCTGCTGCATGTTTTATCGAAAAAAGAATGGTATAAAATGTTATAATTGCCCAACACTATCTACTAGCGAACGCGAAAAAATGGTGAACAGTATACAAAAACGGTAATTATTTCTTTATATTGACCACACTAACGAGAATGATTATCATTACCTGTAGGAATCAATACATACGGAGGCTACATCATGAAAAAATACACAGCAATTTTTACGCTATTATGCTTACTGCTTTTAACAGCATGCGGCAATAATGATACGAACAAAGAAAACGCGTCAAACAATGAAGAAACTGAAACAATTACGGTAACAGATGCGAACGGAGAAGTAACAATCCCGGCGAATGTAGAGCGCATCCTGGCATCCAACTTGGAAGATTCATTAGTTGCACTTGATACACTGCCAATCAGACAATGGGCAATCGGTACAACAGTACATGACTATTTACAAGATGCTTTAGGCGATGTTGCTACAATTGAATGGGACATGCCGCTAGAGCAAGTAATTGAAGCGGAACCGGATTTAATCATCTTCAGCTCCCCTTCAGCCGTGCCGACAGGACAGCTTGAAGACTACCAAAAAGTCGCCCCAGTTTACGTATTCAAAGACGAGGATGCAGCAGACTGGAGAAAGCAAATTGAAGTAATGGGCACAATCTTAAATAAAGAAGAAGAAGCAGAAAAAGCTTTAGAAGCATATGACGCAGAAGCAAAATTAGCTTCTGAAGAAATCAAAGCAGCTATTGGGGACGAATCAGTTGCTGCTATTTGGTTAATCGGCGGTCAATACTACTTCTTGGAAAATGGTCGCTTCTCAGCAAACGTCCTTTATAAAGATTTAGGTCTGACACAACCACAATTCGTTCAAAACATGGAAGCAGCCACTGATGCAACATGGAGCCCAATCTCTCTAGAAGGATTAGCTGACCTTGATGCTGACCACATCTTCCTAATTGCAGCAGAAGGTGAAACAGGCGTCGAAGCGTTAACGAGCAGCACATTATGGAAAGGTCTTCCTGCCGCTCAGAACGAACATATATACCTCATCAAGGACGACGGAAGCTGGACAATCAACGGTATGATTGCTAGTGAAAAAGTGATTGAAACTGTAAAAGAAACGTTGGTTAAATAATTAAAGCAGAGCTTGGTATTAGTAGAAAAAACTTGTACTGTTTATATGTACAAGTTTTTTTCTGCTTATTATTTAAACCTCTTCGCAATGTGAAGTAGTTCTTCATAACATCCTTCATTTGCCAGCATCCAATCTCCACCTGTTGCATAATCCACCGGGCTGCCATCAAATTTGGATGTTTTCAATCCTAACTCTTCTGCAAAAATTAACTGTGCCGCTAAATCCCATGGACCCGATCTGGTCGTTATGTATGCCGTAAACTTCCCAGTAATCACATGAATGGAATCAATCCCGCCGCAACCAAAATAACGAATGCCGAAACTTTTCTCCAACAATTCCTGAAAAATCGCCTTTTTGCTCCAAGCTATAATATCCGCGGATACTAATCCTTCACGCAACTTAATATTTGCAGGTTTCCCCATCCGCTTTCCATTTACATATGCGCCCTCTCCACGTAGCGCATAATAAAAATCATCATTCATCACATCATACATATAAGCTAACTGCCCAATATGCTGCTCATAATACGAAAGCAGAATACAGAAATGGTCTTTCTGCTTTACAAAATTTGTCGTTCCATCAATCGGATCAATCACCCAAATGCAATCAAAGTTTTCCTTCACATTGCTATTATCACTTTCCTCCCCAATAATTCCATGCGAAGGGTATGTTTGATTAATTTTTTCTCGAAAAAAGCGCTCCACCCTTTTATCTACATTCGTCACAAGATCGAAATCGCTACTTTTCGTATCAATGGTTAATTCCTCAAGAACAGCCTTTTTAATAAATGGAACAAT
>JBJEFL010000234.1:0-5614 GCA_051873995.1 Bacillus sp. (in: firmicutes) | reverse complement strand
CTACGACCGCTCGGTTAACAGCCGAGTGCTCTACCACTGAGCTACTGCGGAACAACAAGTAATGTTATTGACAATTTAGATTATACTTCCCTCTAAACGGTAAAGTCAAGCACATTTCAAAAATTTATTGTACCATTTTCAAATCTTTTTTAATTTCCCTTTGCATTTGCCGCAAACATACTTATTTATATTTACATTGCGTTTTCTCCTATATTCTGTCCCACATGAGGTACAGCGAAAACAATGGATTTTTCTCTCTTTTTTCTCCTTGGACGGAAGTGGCGTACAAAATCTCGGCGCACCGACGTTCTTTAATAATCGCTTGAAATCCGCATCTCGATGCATATACCCTCTTCCCTCTAAATGAAGGTGATAATGACAAAGCTCATGTTTAATAATGCCGATTATTTCTTCCTTACCATAATGCTCGAAATACTTATAATTAATCTCGATATTATGACTGGATAGCAAATACCGACCACCGACAGAGCGCAACCTTTTATTAAAAATCGCTTCATGGCGAAACGGTTTTTGAAAACAGGACCATGAAAGTTCCTCCGTTAATTGCTGTAATTCTTCGTTATTCAAATCTTCACCTCATTCGAATCAGGAAACATCTCTAACAAAAGGTGCATATAATGATAAACACCCATTATTCCATTGGAGGTCTACTTATGCCGACATGGTTACGAAAGCAAATCCGCAAAGCCTTTGTCAACAAAGATAAACATCAAATCCATCTGTTGAATGAATGCTGGTATTATTATAAGCGCCTCAAGAAACAACCATAGAAATAATTATTTACAGTATAAAGCACCGCTTCATAAGTGAGAAGCGGTGCAGCATCATTTTATTTTTGAATCGGCGGCAACATCGTCAAGGAAACTCTTTGTTTCTTCACATCGACATGGTCTACCCAGACAGTGACCACATCACCTACAGAAACGATATCAAGCGGATGCTTCACAAAGGACTTGCTTAATTTAGAAAGGTGAACCAAACCATCTTGTTTCACACCAATATCTATGAAGGCCCCGAAATCCACCACATTTCGAACAGTCCCCTGCAACTCCATACCCGCCACCAAATCTTCCATTTTTAATACATCCTGCTTAAGAAGTGGTTTTGCCAATTCATCACGTGGATCTCGACCTGGTTTCATTAAAGAGTCGACAATATCCTTCAGCGTAATTTCTCCAATCTCTAATTCAGTTGACAATACGGTATAATCAATTACTTCTAACGCTTTACGTAATGAATCTGAACCGATGTCAGAAGCTTGATATCCCAGTTTCGCCAATAAACTTTCTACATGCTCATAATTTTCAGGATGAATAGCTGTCCCGTCCAATGGATTTTTCCCTTCTGGAATACGAAGGAAGCCAATACATTGCTCGTACGTTTTGGCACCTAATCTAGGGATTTTCTTCAATTGTACACGTGAAGTGAAAGCTCCTTCCTCTTCTCTCTTCTTGACAATATTGTTCGCTACCGTTTTCGATAAACCCGCTACATATTGCAGAAGGGAAGGGGAAGCTGTATTGACATTCACACCTACTTGGTTGACCGCTGTTTCAACTACAAAGGTGAGCGAATTATTTAATTTTTTCTGAGATACATCATGTTGATATTGTCCCACCCCTACTGATTTAGGGTCAATTTTCACCAACTCAGCCAGCGGATCTTGCAATCGTCTAGCAATCGAAACAGCACTTCTTTCTTCTACTTGTAAAGAAGGAAATTCCTCAC
The DNA here is from genome assembly GCA_051873995.1 of Bacillus sp. (in: firmicutes). Lineage (GTDB taxonomy): Bacteria > Bacillota > Bacilli > Bacillales > DSM-1321 > Bacillus_AD. Next base: position 3,865 of record JBJEFL010000234.1, on the reverse strand, counting down.
GCGCTAAATCTGATGCCGAATACACACTGGCACCTGCTTCATTGACAATAATATAATAAATATTACGCTTCACTTCTTTTAGTAAATCAGCAATAAATTGTTCCGTCTCGCGCGATGCTGTCCCATTTCCAATCGCAACAATCTCCACCTTGTAACGCTCAATAATGGATAACACCGTTTTCTTTGCCTCTTCTCTTTTCGACACCGGTGGATGTGGATAAATCACAGCGATTTGCTCCATTTTCCCCGTTTCATCCACAACGGCTAATTTACAACCTGTTCGATAGGCAGGATCTACCCCCAATACAACCTTCCCTTTTAAAGGAGGCTGCAACAATAAGTTCTTTAAATTCTCAGCGAAAATGTGAATCGCGCGATCTTCCGCCTTCTCTGTTAATTCATTACGAATTTCCCTTTCAATAGAAGGTTGAATCAAGCGTTTGTATGCATCTTCAATCGCTTCCTTCATCATAGGCTCTACTACGGAATAAGGAACAGTAATTTTTTGACGTTCTATGTAAGAAAGTATTTTTCCTGGATCAACTTTGATCGACACTCGCAGAATATCTTCTTTCTCTCCTCGGTTTAAAGCCAACACGCGATGCGGAACGATTTTTTGAACAGGTTCTTCATACTCGTAATAGTTTTCGTATACTCGCTTCTCATCCTTTTCTTCGTCTTTCGCCACCGCTTGGATATGCCCAAACCGGAATGTCGTCGTACGAATCCATTGTCGTAAAGCTGCATCGTCGGAAATCATTTCGGCAATTATATCCTTCGCTCCATTAATAGCATCTTCCGTCGTCATAACTTCTTTTTCACCATCTATAAAAGCGGCCGCTTTCTCATCGACAGATTCATTCTTCGGAAAAGTGAGAATCCACTCAGCAAACGGCTCTAATCCGCGCTCTTTCGCAATCGTTGCTTTCGTTCTCCGTTTTTGTTTATATGGTCGATATAAATCTTCAACCATTTGAAGTTTATCCGCTTTTGTAATAGCGACCTGCAGTTCATCTGTCATTTTCCCTTGCTCTTCAATGATGCGAATGACTTCCTCTTTTCTTTTTTGCAGATTCTCCAGATAATTCCAACGGTTCATCACATCGCGAATTTGCACTTCATCCATACTGCCTGTCATTTCTTTTCGGTAACGCGCTATAAACGGAACCGTATTACCTTCTTCAAGAAGCGCAATAACTTGCTGTACGGCCTTCTTCCCTACCTTTAATTCCTGTGCAATGACGCCAGCTACATCGATTAAGTGATTTTCAGTAATAGTCAAAGCAAATCCTCCACATATATCATTTTTCTTTATTTTATCAAAAGCTGCTTTCCTCTCCTAATTACTATAACAAATTCAACCTTTCCGCACCGAAATCCTTCCTTAGTAAGAAAAGCACACGCACCTGTCTAGCAATGTATGAAGCTTCTCAACAACTTCTTAGTCGCTATTCCTTACTAGACGAAGATCAAAAGTCATACAAATCAAAACTCTTATAACTTCCTGCTATAGAAAAAAGCCCACCTCTATCGAAGTAAGCTTTCTATGATCGTACGTATTCCGAAGCATCTTCTATATTTACCGCTTCTCGTAACTTCTTAATTGCTCTGCGTTGCAGTCTTGAAACATGCATTTGCGATATTCCAAGCATCTCTCCAGTCTCTTTTTGACTTAAATTATCAATAAACGTATAACGAATCACTAGTTTCTCTCGATCCGTTAACACATGAAGTACCTTTTCTAGCACCAGTCGTTGGTTCGCTTTCTCATACCCTTCTTCAACCTTACCGAAAATGTCCAATAGCGTCACTGTTCCTCCATCACTGTCCGCTTCTATCGTATGATCGACTGACAAGGCTTGATAGCTTTTGCCCATTTCCATTGCCTCTAATACCTCTTCTTCCGAAATGCCAATAAATTGTGCAATTTCTGAAATATTCGGTGACCGCTGCAATTTCATCGTCAATTCTTCCGTAGCGTTCTTAAGTTTCGGACCTAACTCTTTTATTCGTCTTGGCACATGAACACTCCACGTTTTATCCCGAAGGAATCGCTTAATTTCACCAATTACCGTCGGCACAGCAAACGCCTCGAAACTTTTCCCATATGATTCATCATAGCGCCGGATAGCACCCAACAACCCAATCATTCCTACTTGATATAAATCCTCTTGAAACGATCTCCCTTTCCCATATTTGCGAGAAATTGTTTCAACCAAACCTTGATAATGCATAACAAGCAATCGCTGCGCATCTTCGTCATGATTGAGCTGATAAGCTTTGATCCACGCATTCACTTGATCTTTCGTTACTTGGTCAGGTTGAGATTGTCGTTGCATCCGAAGCCACCCGCTCTCTATCAACAAACTTAGTCATGAATACCGTAACACCTTGATGTTGATGAATTTTCATTTCATCCGTCAATGTCTCTATTAGATATAGCCCAAGACCTCCTTCTCTTAAAAATTCCACATTACTATCTTCACTGTACGGACCTATACCTTGTCTGACTTCCTCAAAATTGCAACTATGTCCATTATCCGCCACCATTAATTCCAACCGATCTGCGTACAAGCCAAAACCAATAACAATTTCACCATCCTCGTTATCTTCATACGCATGCTGAACAGCATTTGTACACGCTTCACTAATGACAATTTTCAAGTCTTCAATATCATCGTACGAAAAGCCCATGCGACTAGCAATCCCGGACAAAGTCAACCTTACCACACCGACATATTCCGATTTGGCAGGAACTTTCATTTCAACATACTCATAACCTCGACTCATTGCACTCCACCCTTTGTCTCGCTATTAATATCAATAATATTGATTAAACCTGTTATCTCAAATAAACGCTTAATACGATTCGATAATCCGACTATTTCAAAATGACCATCATGAACTCGCACGCTTTTAAATAATGCCACAATTACACCCAACCCTGTGCTGTCAATAAAGGAAACATCAGATATATCCACAATCAACGAAATAGACTCCCTTTGTGCATAAGGCATCACCATTTCCCTTAACTGCGGTGCTGTAAATGCATCTATTTCACCCGATACAAACACTTGAATTGTAGCTCCTATTTCTTCTACAACTATATTAATGTTCATGTTTCCACCTCTTTTTTCATTCTTTGAATTATGTATCACACCATGAAAACAAAGTAATCTCACATTTTTCATAAACTCCTTATTCTGCACGTTTCAGAATAAGCAATGTGAAATCATCTCTTAACTGAAAGTGCTGTAATCGCTCAAAATGCTTATATACATTCAACACAATTTCACGCGGGTGAAGATGAAGGTATTTCCTTATCACATCTAGCAAATAATCACGTTCAATAAAACCGTTCTCTGTCCGACATTCCGTCACTCCATCTGACATTAAAATAATCATGTCCCCAATTTCGACAGTTCTTTCAAATTGACGATATTCAGTGTCTGGATTAATCCCTAATAATAATCCTCTCGCCTCCAGCTCTTCAAACCGATTCTCCTTGGCAACATAAAAAATACCTGGTTCATGACCAGCCGAAGCATATAAGAATTTGTTGGTCTTAAGGTTATACATACTATACAACATGGTAATAAACATACTGTCATCCACATTCTGTTCGACTACTCGATTCAACACCTTTAGCACTTCACCTGGTGAGCAACACTCTTCTTGCATGCTATCCATTGCATATTTAACCATTGACATGCAGAGCGCTGCCGGTATTCCTTTTCCTACGACATCAGCAATACCAAATCCTACCCAATTATCTTCCCCCTGAACAAAATGACAGTAATCCCCATTCATATACTTTGCCGGGACACTGATGACACCTATCTCAAGTTCTGGGAGATCTGGAATT
>JBJEFL010000233.1:0-5631 GCA_051873995.1 Bacillus sp. (in: firmicutes) | reverse complement strand
TTCGAGTTGAGGGTAGCGTAAAGCAAATGTATCCATGCCCGCACCTAAAATAATATATTGAGAAACGCCTAAAGAAATTTCATGAAGGAGCACTTTTTCGCAAAATGCCGCACGTGCTAAAGGTGTAGGAGAAAGTTGTATTTGGGTAACCCATTTTAAGATTTCATCCGGCTGATCTTTTAACTGCATAGCTACATCCGCATTAAAAAAGCTAATACCTTTTGTCATATTCATTTTTACAGCTTCAAATTCCTGTCCAGATAAAAGTTTAGGGGCAATAAAGTCGTCAAAAATAATAGGGGTATCAAAAAGGTGATGATAAGCGCGACCAAAGGCAGAGACTAAAGATGTTAAACTTGCTTCATTTGATTTCATAAATAAAACCCTCCGTTTATTGTTTCTTCTACAGAACGGTTTTATTATATCATATTAATTTTTAATTATATCACATATAAATTTTTTTGTCAAGAAAACAAACCTAATCCTGAAGCAACATTCCATCCATACAGACTGCTTGTTCACAAACAACAAAATTTTAAAAAACAGCCTCATTTTTTGTATTTATTCAAGCAATTATTGAAGGAAAATAATATTAACTATTTTTTTGTATAAACTTGTACACTTTTCACGACCTTATTCGTTATATAGGTGAAAGGAGGAGCAATGAAGATTGAAACCATAGAAGACTTATACCGAAAAAAGTTTCAAATCATATTCAAGCATCTGATCAGTATGGGCTGTTCGAAAGAAAATGCCGAAGATATCGTGCAAAACACTTTCTACAAAGCCATTGAAAATATGGTTCATCTCGAAGCAAAAAACCTTTCTGCTTGGCTATTCAAAGTTTCCATTCATCAATTTTATGATTTATGCAGACGAAAGCAACGCTTTCCGAAAGTAAATATTGATGATCAAGCATTTATCAATTTTTTCATTCAAGAAGAGACAGGCGAGGATTTACTATTGCTGAAAGAATTTCATGGCGATATACGCAATCTATTAGATGAACTAAAACCAAGTTATAAAAACTTGTTACTTTTAAAATACGACCTTGGATTATCCTACGAAGAAATATCAACCATGCTTGATATGAAGGTAGAAACTATTCGCACTACGTTGTACAGAGCCCGAAAAGAATTCAAACAGAAATGGAGTGAACAAAATGAAAGAAGATCGTGAAATCGATCGCTTATTCGACCCAACATTTGATGATAAGGATTTAATCCAATCGGCAAAAAGAAAAAGTTATTTTCGCATGACTTGGGTTAGCTTTCTCGTTTCAATTTGTGTTTTAGCTTTATTGATTCTATTAAAAATTCAACTAACTCCCTATTTAATGAATCAGAAAATGGCAGCTAAAGAATTGTACTATGAAATATACGGTGCAAATATTCATATAGGTGCCTGGACGGAGCGATATAAACTAATTGGCAGCTCAGCCGAAGCGCCAAAATATAAGCTCTTAAACGGCAAACCAGTGAATCTTGGGGACATTTCATTCGACACATCTGAGAGAGAAATCACAATTGGAAATTCAGAGTTTGCACAATTCTCTTATAAAGGAAACCGTGTCATGAACTTCTTCCATCCTTCTTTACAGTATGAAGCATATGCAAATGATTTAAACGAATTAAATAACGTGAATGACGGTAAATTGATTGAAATGGCACTATCCTTCGACCAGGCTTACACCTATGAAGAGGTCGTTTCTATGTTACCGAAAGATGTAACGCTCCAATGGAACTGGGTAAATGCTTATTCCGCAGACGAACTCGAAGGATTAAAAGCCTCCACTAGTGAACACGCGGAATATCCTACGACTATTTTGCAAGAACATGAAGTGGCCGGTTTCCCATCCATTTCAGAAACTGGGGAAACAATAGACGATCCGGTAAATACCTTTATGGAAGCATTGGATTTAGCCATAGATAAAGGCGGTTCTTACAAAGAAGACTTTACACATATTTACGAGGTACTGAAAAAAGACCATGATTCACTTACAAATGAAAACATTGAAATCATTGGTGTTGTTGTCGTTGGAGATAAAGACCAATTGACATCACTTATAAATCAAACGTATATTAAAGCATCTAGTTTCGGTGCCATTATAGATCAATATTAATATTTTACAAAGGAGAGAATGACATCTATGAACAAATTAATGTATTGGGTTATTTGGAGTCTAGTTTTAATCGTTATTAATATAGGCGCTTTTCCGATCGCTCTGTTTTCACTATTCGGAACGGCTGAGGGGACAAGTATTTTTTCAATCGATTATTTAATCGCATTTTCCATTATGCTATTAGCTAATATTGTCACTATTCAATTATTTATTGCTGCACGAAGACAAGATCAAAAAGGGTTTTTGTTCGGTTTGATTTTTGCCATCATGGAAGTATGTGCCTTCGTACTCTTCATCTATACTGGTGCAGCCTTCTCCCTTTGCCTGACTTTAGTCATCATCAGCATTGTCGGAGCATCTGTGCTTCTGGTAACATCGAAAAAACGATAAACAAGAAAGAGCTTCGCGGAGTACCAAAACGCTTCGCTAAGCTCTTTTTTAGTTAGCCTTATCGTTCTTTTTGACATTTTATCATGATAAATGTAAATGGCGGTTTATTATCCATATTTTTATGTGGCTCAACAATTTCCGAAAATTCTACAAGTCCATATTCTCAAAATTCTCTTTTGATCGAGTCCCCATCATAAAAAAACATGTTTACCCCTGCTGTTGTCTCGAAATAGTCTTTCTCCAGTTGTTTGCCCTTTCCAAACATCGGAGCATCCTCGTTATCTTCCAATAAACTACTTTATTTGATTGGTTTATATACCTTAACTACTCATGTTGGAAAACCTCCAATGAGTTTTGATTGTGTTTGGTAACATTAACGTTGTTTCTGTAGTGCTTAAAGAAACGGGGCAGGTTAGCGGAAGAAGAACTACATATGGAATAAGGGTGAAAAACTAAAAAATCTCACTTTATAGTGAGGCCTTTTTAGTCGATACTAAAAGATAAATACGAATAGCGATACACTCTAATATCGCAAAAATCCCTATAAGACCAATCATAGCACCTTCAAATCCTCTGACAACCTCAAGGGAGTACCACAGAATACCTCCCCCTATAAGAATACCTATATAAGTGACAATGTTTGCAACAGTTGGTTTACCAAATCTTTTCAAAATTAGCGATAAAATTAAAGCGATGATTCCTATAACACTGCCCAATAAGAAAGGTATTAAGAAGAACAAATAAAAAACCTCCCGAGTCTAAAATTCTCCAAAAGTTATTATAACAGTTTTCTGTTAATTCTGTAAATTTATGAATAAATACACCTCAACTAACTGGTGCGTTCGTTGAATAAGAATTAACCAACTTTATAATCGTCTCTACAGATAGATGGTAGTTCATCAGTTGACGAGTAATAAACGTTGAATGGAGCGTAAGGTGCGAAACTCCTGCGGGAGAAGCGGGACAGATGAGACCCACAGGCGCTGTGTGCGCCGAGGAGGCTCAGCGCCCGCCCCGCGGAAAGCGAGCATCCTGAAGCGGAATGCAACTCAATTAATCATCATCACTCGTTCATAAGCAACAAAGTTTACGAAAACAGCCAAAGAAAAAGAACCACTCACACAGGAAGTGACTGGTTCAAACAAGATGAAAAAGTAATCAAACATCACATGATGAATCGTTTTTCGTCAATATTTTAATAGTGCTTTCCGTATTGAAATAGGAGTCAATGAGTTGCTTCAATTCATTCACTGCACCATTCGCTCGGTTCGCTTGTTCTTTATTGATTGATTCGATGACAAGGACAGCATCCGTCGTGTCCTCGGTTAGCATCGTTCTTTGCGCTTCTCGCCAGTTCAAACATCTACAGATGGCTCCGTCATTGTCGTAATAAATGATTTCCTCTGGTAAAGCCGGTGAATCATGGTCAGCGCCTAATGGCAGAAATGATTCTCCGCCCTTTGCTTTTCCAAGATGCAAATCACCATTGATTGCATGTATGTCCTCTCCGCCACAAGGCACAGCATATTTCAGAGAAATGCTGTTATAGATGTCCACTAAAGGATTAATTGGCGTAAATTCTCTATTTTGACTGACTCTCTTCAGCAATGCCTCAATGGATGAACGAGCGCCTTTCTTCGTTTTGAATTTACTCAATGCTTCGCGCCATTCAGCAATCACTTGGTTTTGACTAAATGTCTCTTCGGTTAAAAACGCAGCAGCCTCTTTAGCCGCACTGTTAAGAAGTTCAGAGAAATAACGATGGTTTTCTTCAGAAAAATGATTATCAATATTTTTAACGAGTAAGACATTAATTTGCGCTTCGGGAAAGACATCCCAAAATGCAGTATCAATTATAAACTTTTCCATTGCACCAACACTCCGTTTCATCGTTTTTAAAGTGATTTCAATGCTTTTGCCAATATGAAATCAATTTGTTCTTCATCCCCCATATAAAAAGAGTGAGCTCCAGTGTGAACAAAGCCCATTTTTTTATAAAAGTCGATGGCATTCTTATTCTTTTCCCAAACGCCTAGCCAGATCATCTTTTTCTTTTTGCTGATGGCTATCTCCGTTGCTTTGTTTATTAAATATTTTCCAAGCCCTTTCCTTTGGAATTTTGACCGTATATAAATTCTTTCAATTTCGAGTGCTTCGTCAGCTATTTTCTCGGATTGAGCATCGTTCGTATTTACCTTTAAATAACCAGCGTGTTCATCATTGAAATGGATGAAATAGAACTCTGAAAAGGTATTGGACAATTCCATTTGCAGTTGTTCAGCGTTAAACGCTCTTTCTAAATAGGCCTTCAAATTCTCAGGTGAATTCTGATCTTGAAATGTATCCGTAAATGTTTGAATACTCATTTCTTGGAGTATCGGTAAATCTTCGTGGCTGCATCTCGTTATCTGGACAGTCATTTGATAATGTCTCCTTTATGCGTCATCAATAATTTCGTTTGTTTCCCTTTTTTACAAACTCCCAATCTTGTTCAACATTTTTTCGAGCTCTTTGCAGAAGAGTGAAAATGGTCTCTATTTCTGTTTCGGAAAATCCGGATAAGGCGACGCTATTGGAATAATCATGTTCTCGTTTGATAAACGGATAAACCTTCTTCCCTTTCTCTGTTGCATAGAGCCTTTTTATTTTTTTGTTTTGCGGATCGCTTTTCTTTTCAATAAAATCATTCATTTCAAGTTTTTTTATAGCACGGGATGCCGTTGTTCGATCTACTTTGATCATCTCAGCTACCTTTTCTTGAATGATTCCCGGGTTTTCGTATATTCGCACAAGGTACAAATACTGCCCTTTTGTCAGGTCATATTCCTTAAATTCTATATTGCTGATTGAGTCTAATGCCCTGGCAATCATGCCGATTTCACGTAGAATCTCCTTCATAAATGCATCTCCATCAATATATTTGCTTTAATCATTATTATAACGTTTTTTGTTGCATTTACAACAAAAAATCAAGAAAGAGATGGCTATTGCCCGTTCTTTTCTACTCGTTTTGTCGTTTAAGAGATTTTTAAAAGGGTTACATATAAAATAAAGACGGCAATCCCGGAAAAGAGTCTAAAACAAAATCTAATACTGTCAACCAATTTTCCTCAATAGAA
>JBJEFL010000232.1:0-5737 GCA_051873995.1 Bacillus sp. (in: firmicutes) | reverse complement strand
ATACGGTCGTTCTTTCCTTACATTTAACAAACTCTCTTTTCATACCATCAAACGATTTCTCCGTTAAAAGAAAACACGCCTCTCAGCCAGAGGCGCTAATTGCTCTTATACTATATTCCCCCAATTGGCTACTATGTCAAATACTCTTCTTTTGTTGCCAATTCCTATAGTGTAAAAAATAGCTCCATTTCTTTGGCGAAGCATCACTTTCAAAGTCTTGCGAGTTTTCCATACAGGTCATTTAACGTAACATTCCCCTTCTGCATTAGTTTCTCGATATAAATACAGCAAATTTCGGCTGTTGCTTTTGCATCTGAATAAGCATTGTGACGATGCTCATTTACAATCTGAAGTCGCTCGCAAAGCTCCTCTAAGCGTACTTGATGAAGTTCAGAATCAATCATTCTATAGAAAAAAGATGTATCCAATAATCGATGGGCAAATTCCGTTCGAAAACATTTTCGGCAATAATGCTGAAAAAAAGCTCTTTCATGATTCGCATGATGTGCTACAAGGACAGACTTTCCGGTAAACTGAAAAAAATCACCCAACACCTTAATTGGCTCCGAAGCCCTCTGTATGTCCTCATTCGTAATCGATGTCAGGTCAATTATTTCCTCCGATAATTTTTGCTTAGCTTTCAGCAATGAATAGAATGAATCCTCTTTCTGAATACATCCATTCTGAATTTTGATTGCCCCGATAGAGATAATCTCATCTCCATGCTCAGGAGAAAAACCCGTCGTCTCGATATCCACCACCACAAGATTTAATTGATTAAGAGGAACGGATAAGACTTCCTGTTGTTGGAGCTCTTTTTTCATTTGTCTTAAAAAAGCCAGGTGCTGTGCATTATCTACATTCTGTATGTCACGGGAAAATCGATTCGAAATCCCTCTCATTAACTGTGATAACGGTTCAAATGCCATAGGAATCAACCTTCTTCACATATTGGATGGCGTACTCATGTAACTTGTAACCACCTTTTACTATTCGTTTTAGCTCTTTCTTTTCCATAGAGTCCAACAAATTAAGCCTTAAAAAACGTGAGTCCTCATACTTCTCTACCTTAGCGTTCTCCATCCGAATCTCTAATAATCTTTGAAATTTCGATTTTGCACTTATCATCATCTCCTGGTGAACATTCATCTCAATTAACTTCTCCATTCGGTTCACCGTTGATGTTTCAAAAATTCCCGCCTGAAGAGCCAAAATTCGAACGGCATTGACATATGGAAGAAAAGCCGCATATTTCAGATCAAACGACTGCGTATGGCCATTCACATTACTTGTTAAAAGCTGCCCCAATGGATTCATTGCTTTTTTAATATGCATGACATTCTCAACGAACCTTCCTAAGAGGTACGGGTGTCGGCTTCGATACTGAAAGATATACTCTTTTAACTCCTGACAAAATGCCTCTTCCCCCACTAAACATCGACTATCTAAAAAAATTTGCAAATAACGGATTGATTCCCAGCTCCCTTCTTCCATCCAAGAATGAAGCTGTTCCTTCCATTGCGTCAATGATTGACACCAAAGTGGATTGGAGCTCATAATATTGCCCTTACAATAAGGGTAGCCCACATAATCCAAGCCTTTTGATAGCTCCTGACCTAATTGCAAAAAGTACGCTTGATGTTCTTCTGAATCATCCTGATAAACAATGCCATGATCTTGATCGCTTATCAAACCTTGTTCAAATCTCCCCCCACTCCCTGTAATCAACCAACTGAAGGAGCAGGGCGGGGCCTCCATATGAAAACAAGAAACAGTAACCTGAAACACTTTTTTCATCACTTGATCATGAAATTGATTCAGCTCTGTTATGTTGGAACAATGATTTTTCAACTCTTCATTTTTCCATTCTTTAATTTCTTCATATGCTTCCAACGTCGTCATTTCACACTTCCTTTATGAGACAAAATCAGGTGGAGAAACCTCGCTTTCTCCACCTCAATCTACCTATTTAATTCTACCCTCAATATTACAGAATATTAAGAAATTTTATCATTTTCTTTTGCCATTTGCTCCGGATATCCATAGCTACCGTGTTCACTCATATCCAGACCCATAATTTCTTCTTCTTCCGAAACGCGAAGGCCTCCTAGTACTAGTTTTGTAACATATAAAATCGCAAAACTGACAATAAAGGCAAAGGCAGCACATGTGACGATTCCCATAAATTGAACACCTAATTGCTCAAAACCACCACCGTAGAATAAACCTGGACGACCTCCAACCTGTTCAGCTAATTCCTTTGTAGCAAAGAAACCTGTTGATAATGTCCCCCATACACCAGCCGCACCATGAACGGATAAAGCATAAATAGGATCATCAATTCTTAAGCGATCGAAGAGCTTCACACTATAAAATACGAGAATACCAGCAATACATCCGATAACAACAGCTGCCCAAGGATTCACGAAAGCACAAGATGCCGTGATGGCCACAAGTCCAGCTAAAGCACCATTTAAAATCGTCGGAATATCAGATTTCCCTAAAACTAACCATGAAATGAAGGTAGCTGCTACAGCCCCAGCTGCTGCGGCTAAATTTGTATTTAAAGCAACAAAGCCAAAGAATGCTCCATCAACAGAAACGGTACTTCCTGCATTAAAACCAAACCATCCAACCCATAAAATCAATACTGCTAAAGCTGTATACACTTGATTATGACCAGCAATATTATTAACAGAACCATCTTTGTTATATTTTCCGATACGTGGCTTTAATAAAATAGTTGCTGCCAAAGCTCCCATTGCACCTGTTAAATGAACAACTGTTGACCCTGCAAAATCTTGCTTTCCATGTTCACTTAACCAACCACCGCCCCAAACCCAATGAGCAATAACCGGATATACGATTAAACCGAATAAAATTGTGAAAATGACATAAGCCGGAAACTTAGCGCGTTCTGCAAATCCACCTAAAGCAATTGTAATCGCTATTCCAGCGAATGCTGATTGGAAAACGAAAAAGACTGTTTTCGCAAGACCATCTCCTTCTGTGAGTGATCCTGAGTAAAAGAAATCCGATAATCCTACGAAGAAGTTTGCATTGTCCCCAAAAATAAAAGCATAACCAGCAGCCCAAAAGACTAGCACAGCAAGACCAAAGGTGAAAACAGTTTTCCCTGCGATATGCCCTGCATTCTTCATTCGTGTAGAACCTGCTTCTAAAAGGATAAAGCCAGCAATCATAAAAATTACTAAAATAGCAGAAACCATTGTCCAAAGACTGTTCATTAAAAACATCTCATCCATATGCCATTCACTCCTTTAAATTTCTTGATGTCAGAAATCCTAACATCACTCTTATATTTAATTTATCAGTTTTTTCTGAATTGTCAATATATAATGTCAGAAAATCTAACACCATGAGCTGAATGAACCATTTTATAGGCAATCATAATCATGAATAAATCAACATTGGAAACGCTTTATTATTTCCAAAATTTTTCATCAAAAAATTAACTACAACAAGTTTAAATGAGCTTTTTGTGCATTCTTGATACAATGCATAAAAAGACAGGGATAAATTGGTTATGGTCCAAAACAAAGAAAAAGCCAGAAACTCTTGATACTTAAAGGTTCCTAGCTCCTAATAAGTGTTGGTTCGATAGAAATTCCCCCTTCATCACAACAATCATATCGACATTTTTAATGGGCAATCACAAAAAGTAATGATGAATTCAAATTTCTACCATCAAGTAAACTTCAACTTGACATAATCATTACATTCCCTTCTCACAATCGCTCTGTAAAATATGAAATGGTGTTTGTATATTACAAGTCGAGAGGAAGATAGCAATTGTATTGTTTGATAACTGTTAGCGCTCTCCTATTTTTCTTTATCCTATCAAAGAGGAACATCACATATCGGAAACTATTAATCATTATTAATGCACTAATAGCAACTTCTTATATGGTTTGGAGAATGACCGTTATACCGACTAATTCTATAACTAGTTGGATTTTAGGAATCCTATTATTTTCAGCAGAGTTAGTAGGTTTTTTTCAATTTCTTATATTTCAATTCTTATTTTTAAAGAAACGTAATCTGAATGACCAAACAATTGAGATGAATGATTTGAAAGATAAGCCCTCTGTTGATGTATTAATATGCACCTACAATGAGCCTACCGATTTACTTGAAAAAACATTAGTGGCTGCTCTTAACATGAACTATCCCAAAGAGAAGATGACCGTAAATATTTGTGATGATGGAAAAAGAGATGCTGTACGAGATTTATGCAAGAAATACCAAGCGAATTGGATTACTAGAGATCACAATAAAGGGGCTAAAGCAGGAAATATCAATAATGCACTTTCACGTTTACATGGAGAACTATTTGCAGTGTTAGATGCGGATATGATTCCGACAAAAGAGTTTTTATCTAAAACAGTTGGATATTTTACCGAGGAAGATGTAGCCTTTGTTCAATGTCCCCAGGTTTATTATAACAAAGATATGTACCAATATAATCTCGCAAGAAATATCCCAAACGAACAAGACTTTTTCATGAGAGATATTCAGGAAGCTAGAGCTTCTATCAATGCTGTACTACATGTTGGAACAAACGCTGTCTTTAGAAAAAAGCATATTGATGAGATAGGTGGATATCCAACCTGTTCCATAACCGAAGACATGGCAGTTGGAATGCTTCTTCACGCCAAAAAATATCGAAGTATTTTCGTAAATGAAGAACTTGTCTATGGATTAAGTGCCGCTACCTATTCCGACTTATTAAGTCAACGGGATAGATGGTGTAGAGGCAATCTACAAGTCGCCTCCCATTTCAATTTACTATTTAAAAAAGGACTTACTTTTGCACAAAGAATTGCTTATACAGATGGCATCCTATATTGGTTCTCCAGTATTCAAAAGATGATCTTCATGGTCATGCCGATTATCTACCTAACAACAGGTGTACTTATTCTAAACGCATCTATAGATGATGTATTAACATTCTTTATCCCCTTCTTTCTAGGACAAATGATCATTTTTAATGCCTTATCGCCTAAAACACGATCACTAAGATGGGCACATATATATGAAGTCGCGATGGCGCCTCATATTTCCATGTCGATTATAAAGCATGTATTGCATTTAAAAACGGCATTTAATGTCACTCCTAAAGACGTAACGAATGACAAAGCATATTTTCAATATAAGGCCGTACTCCCTCATTGTATTTTATTGTTTATGACAATCATTAGTTGGGGAACTGGATTATTCTTTCTGTTATCAGAAACAATCAACATTGGAACATTTCTCATTAATATGGCATGGAGTTCCTACAATGCATATGCATTGGTTATAGCTATATATGTAGCCTATCAAAAACCTATACCAAAGAGCTCAGAAAGAATAAATGTGGATAAACTCTTACCAGTAATTATCAAAACAACCAATAACGAATATATCAATCACTGTTATATTAAAGATCTCTCAGAAAAAGAACTTGGACTTGTCAACAAAGGAGACTATCGTTTCAAATCCAAACAAAACATGTTAATAAGTTTTGATAATAAAACATTTTCAACGGGCTTCATAGTTAATCACAATAAACATAAATTTGATTTTGTCTTCACGGACGTAGACAAAAATAAAATGTTTTCCATAGTGGATGTGTATGTCAAACATTTACGTCCTCATTATAAAGTTAATAACAATCTCTGATAGCTGTAAATAAAACAGAGGTTATCCTCATTCAATGGATAACCTCTGTTTT
>JBJEFL010000231.1:0-5748 GCA_051873995.1 Bacillus sp. (in: firmicutes) | reverse complement strand
AGTTAGTTCTCATTTCAAGAGCTGTTCTTTCTTTTAATCCACCTGGGTGCATTGTGTGACGACGGTAGATTTTATCATTTAACTTCTTACCAGTTAAGTGGATTTGAGAAGCATTGATAATAATTACATGATCACCAGTGTCAACATGCGGTGTGAATGTTGGTTTATTTTTACCACGTAAGATAGATGCTACTTCGCTTGCAAGACGACCAAGAGTTTGGCCTTGTGCATCGATAACATACCATTTACGCTCGATTTCATTTGCTTTCGCCATGAATGTCGTACGCATCATTTTACCTCCTAATAATATCCAAAAATGTCTATTCATTTATTTACTAATCACAATAAGTTTCCGGGGCTTATCGTGGGATTAAATAAAATACATACCATATTATATTAGCCGCAATGGTTGCTAATGTCAAGCGAATGTTCACTGTTTTGAAGAAGGTCCTAATTACTCTGCCTCTGAATAATAAACTTCCTGCAAGTACAAGCCCTGTGCAGGCGCAGTTTTACCAGCATCTGAACGATTACAACTTGCGATAATGGCTTGCATTTCTTCCGGTTTCCTCGCTCCATTACCGATTTCAATCAATGTGCCTGTCAGAATACGAACCATATTATACAAAAAGCCGTTCCCTGTATACGTTAGTACCAATTCGTTTCCTTGCTGTTCACACGTAATACTATGGATAGTCCGGACCTTGTCCACTACACTCGTATTGGCCGCACAAAAGCTAGAAAAATCATGAGTCCCGACAGCATACTGACATGCTGCTCGTATCCGGTCTATATCGACTGCATACGGATAATGATAAGTATAATTCCGTTTTAATGGATTTCTTACCTTTCCTAAATCAATCACATAGCGGTACTGCTTCCCCTTAGCTTCATAACGCGCATGGAAAGAATCCGGCACATACTCGGCATGGAGAATGGCAATGTCGGCAGGCAACATAGCATTTAATGCTTGCACCCACTTAGAAGCCGGGATGTTTAACGTCGTATCGAAATGAATGACTTGCCCTAGCGCATGTACACCTGCATCCGTTCGACCCGAAGCGGTTACCTTCACGACACGCTTGTGCATGGTAGCCAGTACACGCTCAAGTTCTCCTTGAACAGTACGAGCATTAACTTGAACTTGATAGCCTGAAAACAATGTGCCATCATACGAAATAATACATTTAATTCGTTGCATACTTTTCATAAACTCCTACGTTCTAAAATAAAACAGTATTAACGCCAATACGGCAAGCGTGAGCATCAGCAACGTGTCCGGTACTCCCCAACGAAGCTGGCGGTATCTTGTTCGGCCTTCCCCACCTCGGTAGCCTCTTGCTTCCATTGCAACCGCTAAATCTTCTGCTCGTTTGAAAGAACTGACAAAGAGCGGCACAAGTAAAGGTACAATTGCTGACACACGCTCTTTAATGGGACCTGAGTTAAAATCAACCCCTCTAGCAGCTTGGGCTTTCATAATTTTAGACGTTTCTTCCATGAGCGTCGGAATAAAACGCAATGAAATGGACATCATCAAAGCTAGCTCGTGAATCGGAAGCTTCATTTTTTTCAATGGCCCTAACAACTGCTCCAATCCATCTGTAAGCGAAATCGGTGTAGTTGTTAAAGTCAATAAAGTCGTCACCAAGATTAAGAAAGTAAAGCGAAGTGAAATATAAATCCCTTGTCTCAATCCACCCTCATAAATGGTCAACCACTTCCACTCAAAAAGTACAGCACCTTCTTTTGTGAAAAAAATATGCATCAAAAACGTGAAGATAATAATGAGCAAAATAGGCTTCAAACCATTCAATAGAAAGCGGAGCGGAACTTTGGACATCATAATCAACCCAAGCGTGTAAATGCCTAAAATACCGTATGTGATTGTATTATTCGCCAAAAAGACGATACATACATAGAAGAATACGAGCAATAGCTTCGCTCTCGGATCCATTCGGTGAAGTAGCGAATCGGAGGGAACATAACGACCAATAATCATGTTATCTAACATTAGACAACCCCCTTCTTCATTACTTGTGCCACTTCTTTCGCCAAGTCGTCAATTGATAAGCACGGTCGATCGAAGCGGACCCCTGCCTTTTTTTGCAGGAACAATTGAAAACGAACCGTTTCTGGCACATCCAATCCAAGCTCAATCAGCTTTTCCGGTTGTGAGAAAATATCAAGCGGTGTCCCTTTCTTATGAACCGTCCCTTGATGCATAATGATAATTTCATCAGCATACTGAGCCGCATCCTCCATACTGTGCGTAACCAGGATGGTCGTCAGCGCTCTCTCTTTATGCAGATGGGCAAACAATTCCATGATCTCTTTGCGCCCACGAGGGTCCAGACCGGCTGTTGGCTCATCCAGTACAATCACTTCCGGTTCCATCGCCAATACTCCTGCGATAGCTACTCTTCGCATCTGCCCTCCAGATAAATCAAATGGAGACTTTTGCAGAATTTCTTCCGGCAAGCCTACTAATTGTAATGCTTCTTTCGCCAATTTCTTTGCTTCTTCCTCTGGTACACCGAAATTCATTGGGCCAAAGCATATATCTTTTTCTACCGTCTCTTCAAAAAGCTGATGTTCAGGAAATTGAAAAACAATCCCGACCTTTTTTCGAACCGGTTTCAAATTTTTTTCTTTTTTTCCGGCAATAATGACACGGTCACCAATCTGCAATTCCCCTTTTGTTGGACGCAGTAGTCCGTTTAAATGCTGCAAAAGGGTAGATTTTCCCGAACCTGTATGACCGATAATTGCCGTATAACTACCCGAAGGTAAATCAATATTAATATCATGTAGTGCTAATCTCTCAAATGGTGTGTCCATTTGATATCGATACTCTACATCTCGGAGTTCAATTCGCATAGCTCTTTCACCAACTGTTCGTATGATAAGTATCGGTCTGACAAAGGTACTTTCAATTCATCCAGTGCCTTTGAAAGCTTAATAGAAAACGGAATATCTAATCCGATATCTGTCAGCTCTTTATCCAAACGGAATATTTCCTTCGGTGTTCCTTCTCTATATACTTGGCCACCATTCATCACGATAATACGATCAGCCCTTGAGGCTTCTTCTAAATCATGTGTAATGGAAACAACCGTCAAAGAGCGATCCTCTTTTAGTAGCTTTACTGTCTCCAGTACCTCTTCACGCCCACGAGGATCCAACATTGATGTTGCTTCATCCAAAATAATAATATCCGGCTGCAGGGCTAATACAGATGCAATCGCTACCCGTTGCTTTTGCCCACCAGACAGATGGTGCGGCTCTTGATCGAGAAATGCGTCCATTTTAACACTTTCCAATGCCCAATGCACACGCTTGATCATCTCTTCTCTTGGTACACCATTGTTTTCTAAACCAAAAGCCACATCATCTTGGACAGTCGTTCCAACAAACTGGTTATCTGGATTTTGAAAGACCATCCCGACATCTTTACGGACATCCCAGACCGTCTCTTCTGACAAAACACGATTCTTCACGATAATTTGTCCTTCTTTCGGGTAGTGCAAGCCATTTAACAATTTGGCCAATGTGGATTTTCCAGAACCATTATGGCCGACAATGGCAAGCCATTCCCCTTCTCGGACAGAAAATGTAACTTCTTTAAGAGCATATTTGTCTTGAGCATCATATTGAAACGAGACATTTTCTACTCTGACTAATTCATTGCTCATGTTGGTTTCCCCCTAATCTCGACTTCTCTCTTCTCAGCTGTTCTCATGCTTACTCAATATATCTAATTGAAGTTTATAGGTCTTTTATGCTCATGTCTAGCTGAAAGATACACTTCCTGCATAAAAATTCCTTCTTCTATCATCTAACACGTCTAACGTGTATGTTTATATCTTATCAGTTTATATATTACTTCGTTCAATTGCCTATGCAACAATCATCCAGCCATCTAATTGTCTTACGAATAGAAATAGATGTATAAAAGGTGGAGACATTCATTTAGAGGACATAAAAAGAGGAAAAGAATGCGGACAACTTTAGCTATGGGTTCTGTTAATCATTCGCAAAAATGGATAATATCCGAAAAATCAGTATAAAAAAACGCTGCACCCCTCCTAAAGGAACCAGCCATTCCTTAGTCGAATAACAGCGTCTATTCTTTGTACTGCAGTTACAAAGAATCATTCTAACTCCAATCAGGAGTGTAGAGGGGTGCGCAGAGCTAGACGAGAAGCATATTCCTATGCAACCATCATACCACTCTAAGTGCGTATTTCTGAATGTACAAGCTTATTTGGGCTATGTACGGTATAAAAAAAGGGCTAAGAACATGTTCGTTCTCAACTGTCCCAGCCCTTTTTGTAGTTAATTTATTATACTAACTCGATTACTACCATTGGTGCTCCGTCTCCACGACGTGGACCCATTTTCATAATACGAGTGTATCCGCCTTGGCGCTCTTCATAACGTGGTGCGATATCGCTGAATAGTTTTTGAAGGGCATCTTGACCTGATTCTTCGTTAGCTACTTCGTTACGAATGAATGCAGCAGCTTGACGACGAGCGTGTAAATCACCGCGTTTTCCAAGCGTGATCATTTTTTCTACAACAGAGCGAAGTTCTTTCGCTTTTGCCTCAGTAGTTTCGATGCGCTCGAATACGATTAGGTCAGTTGCTAAATCACGAAGTAATGCTTTACGTTGAGAACTAGTACGTCCTAACTTTCTGTAACCCATGAGAGATTCCCTCCTTTGTTGAAAATAGTATCTATTTATATTGTTTGTCTGTATCAGCTTATGCTGTCAGGCAAATCAATCGTCTTTTCTAAGACCCAAACCTAATTCATCTAGTTTCGCTTTAACCTCTTCAAGAGATTTGCGTCCTAGATTACGTACTTTCATCATATCTTCTTCTGTTTTATGAGCAAGCTCTTGAACAGTATTGATACCAGCACGTTTCAAACAATTGTAAGAACGAACAGAAAGATCTAATTCTTCGATCGTCATCTCAAGAACTTTTTCTTTTTGATCTTCTTCTTTTTCAACCATGATTTCAGCATTTTGTGCTTCATCAGTTAAACCAACAAAGATATTCAAATGCTCTGTTAAAATCTTTGATCCAAGTGCAATTGCTTCTTTAGGACCAGTGCTTCCATCAGTCCACACATCAAGAGTCAATTTATCGTAGTTAGTCAATTGACCAACACGAGTAGTTTCTACTTGATAAGAAACGCGTGCAACAGGAGTGTAAATAGAATCGATTGGAATCACACCAATTGGTTGATCGTCTCGTTTATTTTGATCTGCAGGAGTGAATCCGCGTCCACGACGAGCTGTTAGTCTCATGCGTAGGTGACCGCCTTTGCCAACAGTGGCAATGTATAAATCCGGATTTAGGATTTCTACGTCGCTGTCATGCGTGATATCAGCAGCAGTTACTACTCCTTCACTCTGAACATCAATTTCAAGCGTCTTCTCCTCATCAGAGTAAATCTTAAGCGCTAGTTTCTTCACATTAAGAATAATAGAAGTTACATCTTCTACGACGCCTTCAATTGTTGAGAATTCATGCAGCACTCCATCAATTTGAATAGAAGTAACAGCAGCACCTGGAAGTGAGGATAATAAAATACGACGTAAGGAGTTACCCAAAGTTGTACCATATCCACGTTCAAGTGGTTCGACGACGAATTTCCCATACTTAGTGTCATCGCTGATTTCAACCGTTTCGATTTTTGGTTTTTCTATTTCAATCATTAATAAACCCTCCTTCAAA
>JBJEFL010000230.1:18398-28823 GCA_051873995.1 Bacillus sp. (in: firmicutes) | reverse complement strand
AGAAGCTTGCACAAATTCCTTGCATAGTGTTTCTTCCTTTTTCAAAAGCTAATTAGTATATAAAGGAGAGCGAAACATGAATGTAAGCAAAATCGTAGGCAATATTCTTATAACAAAGGATTTAATGTTATTGTTGGCTGTGGCTGGTTTGTATAATATTAGTGTTGCACTGTCTAATACTTTCGTGAATATTTATTTGTGGAAGCAATCTGAAAGCTTTGTGGATCTTGGAATTTATAACATAACGACTGTGATTGTTCAGCCTATTATCTTTCTTATCGGAGGAAAAATAGTCAAAGTGATTGATCGGGTGTTCGTGTTGAAATTAGGTGTTATTTTTTTAGCACTTTTTTATTTCGCTGTTTTATTTGCCGGCAAAGCAGCCAATCATTATTTGATTTTATTAGGGGCTATTTTAGGGGTTGGATATGGTTTCTTTTGGCTGGCTTTTAATTTAATGACTTTTGAAATTACCGATCCGGAGAATCGTGATTTTTTTAATGGATTTTCAGGGATGATGACTTCTCTTGGAGGAATGGTCGGCCCTTTTTTAGCGGGATATATTATTACCCATACTCAGGGAGATATAGGCTATCGGATTATTTTTAGTGTGTCGATGTTTTTTTTCAGTGTGGCAGTAGTCTTGAGCTTCTTTTTCACTAGAAGACATGCACATGGAAAGTATTATATCGGACGCATTATACAAGAACGAAAACATAATGAAAATTGGCGAAGGATTACAACTGCTCATTTATTCCAAGGTGTGCG
Organism: Bacillus sp. (in: firmicutes); assembly: GCA_051873995.1. Taxonomy (GTDB): domain Bacteria; phylum Bacillota; class Bacilli; order Bacillales; family DSM-1321; genus Bacillus_AD. The sequence goes on along the minus strand of JBJEFL010000230.1, from coordinate 28,055 downwards.
GGAAGGCACTTTTTTATTTGTTGTTTCTGTCTTTTTGTTTACGTCTACCGGGAGTGAATCGTCGATTGGAACGTTTGGGCTCATTAATTCAGGAATTGGGTTAATTACATATTATGCGGCATCAAGGTTTATTAAGAAGGAGTATCGAAATTATGCAATCTTGATTGGGGCAGTCGGGTTATTTCTTAGTATCTTTTTGCTCATTTGGGATATAACATACGTAAAGCTCTTGATATATGGTGCGATTATTGCGATTTTTTATCCGCTTTTGCTTGTTCCTTATTATTCACTTACATATGATGTCATCGGACGTAGCTGGCAAGCAGCTGAAATGCGCGTGGAGTATATTGTTGTCAGAGAAGTTTTCTTAAATATCGGGCGTATTATTTCCGTTTTGTTCTTCTTGCTTTGCATTTCATTGTTTGATATAAAGTTGATTTTACCGTATGTGCTGCTCATACTCGGGAGCGGTTATCTCATGCTGTATGCTTGTGTGCGAAAAATATCGTTACCTTCCAATCTCTAGTTCTTATTGTCAGATGCAGTTTTTAAATAACTGTGCCTTCTCATCATACATTCCTTTAGGGGGCTCATATAACCTGCTTTCCTACAGGAATCTTTTTTTTCTTTACCTGCATGTAGTTCAAAATCAACACTAAAATTTATTGTAAAAGAAACTGACTAGACTTTTGTTTAGTCAGTTTCTTTGTAATATTTTCTTTTATAGGTTTTTATTTCCGTGTCTAGGTGTTATAGTTTCATATAAACAGGAAATTATAGGGTTTAATGAAAAAAGATAGAAAAGGGTGCGCGGAGACATATGAAGAAAAAGAAAAAGAAGAAAGTAATGCAGGTTCATCTTCGTTTAAATATACTTTTCTTTCTTATTTTTTTGCTATTTTCAGCTTTGATCTTACGTCTTGGTTTTGTCCAAATCGTGAGTGGAAGTGATTTTCGTCGAGAAGTGGAGAGAACGGAAGATGTAACAGTGAATAAATCGGTACCAAGAGGGCGTTTTTTGGATAGCCAGTATCGTGTGCTTGTTGATAATGAACCTGTGGATGCTATTACGTATACAAGGCTGCAAAGCACGAAAACAGAGGAAATGCTTGAAGTGGCGGAGAAATTAGCATCATTTATTACACCTAGTCTGGACAAAGTGACTGAACGAGATAAGAAAGATTTCTGGATTTTAAAACATAAAGAAAGAGCAGAAGGAAAAATTACAAAGCAAGAAAGAAAATTGAATGAAGAGAACAAGCTAAAGAATAGTGAATTATATAAGCTGCAAGTTAGTCGAGTGACAGAAGAAGAACTACAAGAATTGACAGACCAAGATTTGAATGTACTAGCCATTTATCGTGAAATGGCTAGTGCAAAGGCACTTACGCCGCAAATTATAAAAAATGCCGATGTAACAGATGAAGAAATAGCGCTTATTAGCGAAAATTTGAATGTGTTGCCGGGAGTGGATGTGACGACCGATTGGGAGCGGACGTACGTGTATGGAAGTACATTGAAAACAGTGATTGGCTCCATTTCTTCTTCGGATAAAGGCTTACCGTTAGAAAAGCTAGATTACTATCTTTCTAGAGATTATAACTTAAATGATCGAGTAGGGACGAGTTATTTAGAATTGCAATATGAGGATGTCTTACATGGGCAAAAAGAAAAAGTGAAAAATGTGACGGATAAAGCCGGTAATGTTTTGGAAAGTATTCAAATTTCCGAGGGGGCGCGCGGCAAGGATTTAGTGTTAACGATAGATATGGATTTGCAGTTGGCGGTCGAGAAGATTATTGAAGATGAGCTAAGAGCGAAAAAAGCGGTAGGAGGCAGGTCTTTATTGGATCGTGCTTTCGTGGTGCTAATGGATCCTCATACAGGGGAAGTATTGACGATGGCCGGCAAGCAATATAGTTTTGATAATGAAGCGGGCATGATGAAGATGAGAGACTTTGCGACGGGGGCTATTACGACATCTTATGCGATGGGGTCATCGGTAAAAGGAGCAACTGTATTAATGGGGTATGAAACAGGTGCCATTTCACCTGGGACCGTTTTATATGATCGAAGACTAACGTTTAAAGGATTAGGAAAATCGAAAGGTTCCTACACAAATATGGGAATGATCAATGACCTTACCGCATTAAAACGTTCTTCTAACGTCTATATGTTTTTAACGGCGATGAAAATGGGGGGATACAATTATCAACCGGATCGATCTCTTCCTTTAGATGTGAATTTTTATGATGAGATGAGGTATTATTATAATCAATTTGGACTAGGTGTCCGTACCGGCATTGATTTGCCGAATGAAAGCACGGGTATGAAGGGATTTAATAATCCAAATACAGGATTGGTGCTCGATTTGTCGATTGGGCAGTATGATATGTATACACCGATACAACTGACACAATATATAGCGACAATCGCCAATGGGGGGAAACGTGTAAAGCCTCATTTGGTGAAAGAAATACGAGATCCTGCCAATAATTCGGAAGGTGTCGGAAAGGTTTTCCGAGAAATTTCCCCGGTGGTGTTAAATAATGTGGATATGCAGACGCAATTAGTTGAACGTGTTCAAGAAGGCTTCAGGCAAGTAATGCAAGAATCAGGTGGTACTGCTGCTGGCACATTCCGTTCTGCTGCTTATAGACCGGCAGGAAAGACAGGTACTGCGGAGTCCTATTATGATGGACCGATAAAAAGTCGCAGTAATGAATTAACAACTAATTTAACACTAGTGGCGTACGCTCCATATGACAATCCGGAAGTGGCGATGTCTGTTGTGGTTCCTTGGGCATATGATAAAGGGGGGAGTCCACATTCGATGAGCCAGGAAATTGGAAAAAAAGTTCTTGATACGTATTTTAATTTAAAAACAAATCGAGCTGCACAAACGAATGAAACAGTAGGTTTGATGGAGGACGAAGCACCTCAATAATAATATAAAAAAGCCTGATTTCTTTTCGGAGAAATCAGGCTTTTAGAATTGGAAGAGTAAAATAAGCGGGTTATTTCACAAGGGTGTTGTTTTAAATAAGTTCGCTGATGAAAAACTAAGTGATTAAAAGCTTGGTCGATTGGAGTATAAAGTGCGAGAATTCTGTGTAAGACCTATGAATCGAAGCAAATATCAGTAATGTACTTTATCAGAGTCTTGTAAAAAAGTACCAATATGTTTGTTGAAGGGGACGATAGCGGCAATAATGTTTAGATACAGTATAAAGTGGTATTAAATAGAAGAAATAATAATCTAGTCAGAAAGTAACAGAAAAATAGCCCTTGGGGTATATGTGACGGAATTTTTACAAAAACGAGAAAATATAGATTAACTAGTTATTAAGTATTAAAATATTCAAATAATAACATGTTTTTTGGTTTTAAGTCTTATAAGATTAGTTAAATAACAGCGAGGAAGTGACTTGGAAAAAACAAAAGTACAATTTGAATGATATAAGCACTAATCATGAGCAGTAATTTGTGGAAGTATGTAATTTCAAATTCTTTTGTAATCAGGTAATTGTCAATTAATAATTTTGATTAAGTGACGGAGTTTTTTTCTGTGGTCAATTCTATGTCGGTTGGTTAACTACGCCAAATTGCACATGAGAAATAGAAATCGGATTTTCTTTGTAAGTCGAAAGAATATGTGAATTCGTGAACAATGAATGAGTGGCATCCATTTATTTATAAACGGTTAAGGGGGGAAATAAGATGGAAGTTCTAGAGTTAGCTCGTATTCAATATGCCATTACAACGATTTTTCATTTTTTCTTTGTTCCAATATCCATTGGTCTTATTTTCTTAGTGGCCATTATGGAAACATTGTATGTTGTAAAGAAACAGCAAATTTATTTGGATATGGCTAAGTTTTGGGGAAAAATTTTTCTGCTTTCATTTGCGATTGGTGTGGTGACGGGTATTTTGCAAGAGTTCCAATTCGGTATGAATTGGTCCGAATATTCTCGGTTTGTAGGGGATGTATTTGGGGCACCTCTTGCCATCGAAGCGTTATTAGCTTTTTTTATGGAATCGACATTTATTGGGGTATGGCTTTTTGGACGAGATAAATTGCCTAAATGGGTGATGGCCTTTTCTGCTTGGATGGTTGCCCTTGGCACAACTTTATCAGCATTATGGATTCTCGCTGCAAACTCTTTTATGCAAGAACCGGTTGGAATTGAAATTGTGGATGGAAAAGCGGTTTTAACGGATTTTTGGGCTTTAATTACAAATCCGCAATTGTTGGTTGAATTTCCACATACAATTTTCGGCGCGTTTGCAACAGGCGCTTTTGTAGTTGGTGGTATTAGTGCCTATAATTTCTTGAAAAAGCGTGACCTTGAATTTTTTGGTCGTTCGTTTAAAATTGCGATGATTGTCGCGCTTGTCAGTGGTGTGGCAATAGCCTTTTCGGGGCATTCGCAGGCACAACATTTAATGGAGTCTCAACCGATGAAAATGGCGGCAAGTGAAGCGCTCTGGGAAGATAGTGACGATCCTGCCAGCTGGTCAGCGCTTGCAAGTATAGATACAGAAGCGATGAAAAATAATTGGAGTCTTGAAATTCCATATGCCTTAAGCATATTAGCTTATAATTCATTAAATGGTTCCGTTGAAGGGATGAAAACATTACAAGCACTATATGAAAAATTGTATGGAGAAGGCAATTATATACCGCCTGTGGAAAGTGTTTATTGGAGTTTCCGTGTGATGGTCGTTTTCGGTATGGTAATGGTTTTAGTTGCTTTTGTTTCTCTATACTTCTTCAGAAAGAAAACGTTGAATAATAAACCATGGTTACTGAAAACATTGATTGCAACCATTGCCTTACCGTTTATTGCAAATACAGCAGGATGGTTCATGACGGAAATAGGTAGACAACCATGGACAGTATTTGGTTATTATACGACGGCTCAATCTGTATCACCGAATGTTACAGCCGGCGATTTATGGTTTTCCATTATTTCTTTCACTGGATCATACTTGATTCTTGGTATCATTATGATTTATATGGTTACTCGCGTTGTGAAAAAAGGACCTTATCCACCAATGGAAAAAGAAGAAAATGTGGATTTGTTGAACAAGGAGGCGTTTGAGCAATGAGTTTAAATGAACTTTGGTTTATACTCGTAGCTGTTTTGTTTATTGGTTTCTTTTTTCTTGAAGGCTTTGACTTCGGAGTTGGGATGTCCACTCGTCTCTTGGCACATTCAAAGCAAGAACGCGATCAATTAATCCGGACAATCGGACCATTCTGGGATGCGAATGAAGTATGGCTTATTACAGCTGGAGGTGCGTTATTCGCTGCTTTCCCTCAATGGTATGCAACCATGTTCAGCGGCTATTATATACCGTTTGTCTTTTTCTTGCTGTTCTTAATTGCACGTGGTGTAGCAATTGAATATAGTCATCATGCAGAAACAGCCAAATGGAAAAACGTATGGCATTGGCTGATTTTTATCGGTAGTCTCGGTGCACCTTTCTTGCTGGGCGTTTTATTTACGAGTTTAGTACGGGGTATGCCAATTGATGAAAATATGACGTTATATGGAGAGTTTGCGGATTATGTCAATGTATATTCGGTTGTCGGGGGACTTGCGGTGGTGTTATTATCCCTTGTTCATGGATTGACTTTCATTGGCTTGCGAACAATCGGCAGTGTTAGGGAAAGAGCAGTTGCTTTATTGAATAAGGTCTATATCGTTCTTTTTATCGGTTTGATTGTGTTTGCTGTTTTAACGTATACAGAAACCGATTTATTTGATGTACGTCCTGTCGCAACACCTGTATTTATAGCAGCGATTGTAGTATCTGCTGTATTGGGTCTCTTTTTCGCAAGAAAGCAAAAAGAGGGGTGGGCATTTGCCATGACAGGTGTCACCATTATTTGTACAGTCGCTATGTTATTCGTAGGATTATTCCCGAGAGTGATGATCAGTTCAATTGATTCGGCATTTAATTTAACGATTATGAATGCCGCCAGTGGACATTACACACTGTCTTTAATGACGAAAATATCGTTAACATTATTGCCTTTCGTCATTGGGTATCAAATTTGGAGCTATTATGTTTTCCGTAAACGTATTAGCGATAAGGAAAGTATTCACTAATGATAGATAAATATTTACGTTCTCTAAAAGGATTTCATTTAATAGGTGCATTTCTCGTAATGATGGCTCTCTTGCAAGGAGTTGCAATCATTTTTCAAGCGAAGTACTTAGCGATCGTAATCACAAATTTATTCAATGGGGAGAAACTGTCTGAGCAGCTTCTTCCCATCCTTTTCTTTTGTTTGTGTTATTTAAGCAGACAACTAATAATTACGTTTAGAGAAAGAAGAATGTCTACATTTGCATCCAAAGCCGGGGCGGATGTGCGTCAACGCTTTATGCAGAAACTCTTTCAATCTGGTCCGGTATTAACGGAGATGTTGGGCACGGGTCATCTTGTTACGATGGCTTTAGAAGGGGTCTCGCAAATGGAAACATACATAAAACTAGCTGTTCCGAAGGTAGTCAATATGGTTGTTATACCATGCATGATTGTTGTTTATACATGTACGATTGATGTTCAATCGGCGATTGTTTTGTTGCTTGTGCTACCGACACTTCTCTTTTTTATGGTCATTCTAGGTATGGCAGCAAAAAGAAAAGCAAGTAAACAATATGAATCTTATCAGACATTATCCAATCATTTTGTCGATTCTTTGCGTGGATTAGAGACATTAAGATTGCTAGGTTTAAGCAAACGTTATGAACGTAATATCGAACAAGTGAGTGAACGATACCGAAAATCAACAATGGATACATTGAAATTCGCTTTTTTGTCGACGTTTGCACTCGATTTTTTTTCCAGCTTATCGGTAGCGATTGTAGCATTATTTTTAGGATTAAGTTTAATTAATGGGGAGCTGGTATTGCTGCCGGCTTTGACTACTTTAATATTGGCTCCGGAATATTTTTTGCCGATAAGGGAATTTGGCAATGATTATCATGCCACTTTGGACGGAAAAAATGCCTGGACAGCTATGAATACGATTATTACAACTGCAGAAGATGGACGAGGAGAGCCTATTTCTATTCCAACGTGGAATGCGGAGTCAGAGCTGATTGTTCAAAATATGACAGTTTTGCATGAGGGGGCGAACCGCAATTCGTTGAACCAAATACATTTCTCTTGGAAAGGTTACGGAAGAATAGGCATCATTGGAGCAAGCGGTTCTGGTAAATCGACATTAATTCAAGTGTTGAGCGGGTTTCTGAATCCTACCAGTGCATCAATATCAATAAATGGAATACACGTTCATCATTTTTGTGAGCGCAGTTGGCAAGATCAGCTTCATTACATACCGCAACATCCGTATATATTCAATAAAACCGTGGCGGAAAATATTGCATTTTATGTACCGCAGGCCAGTCGAAATGCTATAGAAAAAGCATGTGAACGAGCCGGTTTGACGGAAGTAGTTGCTTCTCTACCATTAGGTTTGGATGAACCGATAGGGGAAAAGGGCCGGTTGTTGAGCGGAGGGCAAGAGCAACGCTTGGCCTTGGCACGTGCTTTTTTGGAAGATGAACGAAAAATTTTGTTGTTGGACGAACCGACTGCTCATTTGGATATCGAGACAGAATGGGAATTGAAGCAACGGATACTTCCGCTATTTAATAATCGTCTGGTGTTTTTTGCTACGCATCGATTGCATTGGATGAAGGAGATGGATCATATTCTTGTGCTGAATCATGGTGAAATAGTTGAACATGGAACGCATGAGGAATTGGTGCAGATGAAGGGGTATTATTATCAATTGATGTTAGCCCAAATGAGTGGAGGTGAGATCAATGAATGAAAAAAATCGCGCGTTGAAAGAGATTGTGCAAGATTCGTGGGTAAAACCATATTTGAAGCAAAACAAACAATTATTGGCGTTGGTTATTGTGTTGGGCATTGCCGCTTTTTTAAGTGCGGCAGCTTTAATGTTTACTTCCGGTTTTCTGATTTCGAAATCGGCTACGAAACCGGAAAATGTTTTATTGGTGTACATTCCGATTGTATTGGTGAGAGCGTTCGGAATTGCCAGACCAGTGTTTAAATATTTAGAAAGATTAGCCAGTCATAATCTGGTTTTACAATTTCTTTCTAAGATGCGTGTACGATTATATCGAAGGTTGGAAAGGCAGGCACTATCATTGAAGTCTCGTTTTGCTACAGGAGATTTATTAGGTGTGCTGGCAGATGATTTAGAGCATATACAAAACTTATATTTACGAACGGTTTTCCCTACCGTATTTGCTCTTTTTCTATACATAATTGTTGTAGTGGCATTGGGTTATTTCTCGCTGATCTTTGCTTTAGCTATGGCTCTGCTATTGTTCATATTAGTTGTTTTGCTGCCGCTAGTGTCACTGTTGGTATTGAGAAAAAGGCAAGCAAAGCTGAAGCAAACAAGACATTATTTGTATAAGACACTGGCAGATGCCGTAATGGGAATTAATGATTGGAAAATTAGCGGAAGACAAACGGACTTTTTGACAAGTTATGAGAATCAGGAAAAACAACAAGACGAGATAGAACATTCTATGGAACGATTTAATCAGTTAAGAAATATGCTTTTTCATGTAATTGTGTTATGCATCATTCTGTTGATGATTTGGTTTGCAAGCAGTCATGTTGAGGCGAGCATATTCAGTCATATTTGGATTGCGGCATTTGTATTAGTCGTTTTTCCTCTAATTGAAGCCTTTGCGCCGATTCCGGATGCGATTAGTCATTTACCGCAGTATGAACGCTCTCTGGCTCGTTTGAATAGCATTGAGCATTCCGATCATGAGGTGGAGAATAACAACATACAGCTTGTACAATCTTTACTTGAAAGTGGAGATACAACAATAGAGTTTAAGGATGTTTCTTTCTTATATGAAAAATCCGGGCAACAGTTGATATTAAATCAAGTGTCATTTCAGATAAAAACGGGAGAACGTGTGGCATTGCTTGGGAAAAGTGGTGCGGGCAAAAGCACTTTGGCCAAACTGCTGCTAGGGTCACTTTCTCCGGTAAGAGGGCAAGTAACCATCAACGGCGCTTCCGTTCACAATTTCAATGGCGATATGTCAAACTTGATTGCGGTTTTACAACAGAAGCCGCATCTTTTTGATAGCAGCGTGTTGAATAATATACGTTTGGGCAATCCGCAGGCTAGTGATGAGGAGGTATATGAAGCGGCCAAGCAAGTGCAGTTGCATGAATATATTTGCTCATTACCGGAAGGCTATCATACACGCATGCGGGAATTAGGGGCGCGGTTTTCGGGTGGAGAGCGTCAGCGTATTGCTTTGGCGCGAATTTTGCTGCAAAAAACACCGATTGTCATTTTGGACGAACCGACCGTCGGATTGGATGCCATAACAGAACGAGCCTTACTGCAAACCATTTTTAACACGTTGAAAGGGAAAACGATTATTTGGATTACACATCATTTGATTGGTGTGGAACAGATGGATCAAGTGATTTATTTAGAAAAAGGAAAAATAATCATGCAAGGTACTCATCAAGAGTTACTGAGAACTAATGGGCGATATTCACGTTTATATCAACTTGATTGTCCACAAATATAAGGAGCTGTCTGAAACGTCATTTGGTGACGTTTTCAGA
>JBJEFL010000230.1:0-18298 GCA_051873995.1 Bacillus sp. (in: firmicutes) | reverse complement strand
ACATTAACCATTCTTTACAATTCCTTAACTAAGCATTAAAACGGTATTTACAGTCATGCTGTATTGTTGGAGATGTAAAGAAGAAACATTATACAAGTTCTTGAGGAGGAATTTAGAAATGAAAGGTTTCAAACGCAGTATTGTTGCAGCTACGATGATTGCATCACTTGCATTGGTAACAGCTTGTGGATCGGACACAGACAGTGGTAATGAAAGCAATGGAAATAATGAGGCACTATCAGGTGCAGTGACAATTGATGGTTCATCTACTGTTTATCCAATTATGGAAGCAGTATCTGAAGAATATATGCTAGAACAACCAGATGTTCAAGTGTCAGTCGGTTTCTCGGGAACTGGTGGCGGCTTCAAGAAATTTATTGCCGGCGAAACTGATATGAGTAACGCTTCAAGATTGATCAAAGATGAAGAAGCGGAACAATTAGAAGCAAATGGTGTTGAATACACTGAATTCGAATTGGCGAAAGACGGTATTTCAATCGTTGTAAATAAAGATAATGATTGGGTAGATTATTTAACGGTTGATGAGCTTAAAGCGTTATGGGTAGACAATGGTGAAACAAAACTATGGTCTGATATTCGTGAAGGATGGCCAGCTGAAGAAGTTAAGTTCTACTCACCAGGAACAGACTCGGGAACATTCGATTATTTCAATGAAGTAATTTTAGAAGAGCAAACAATTGTACAAACTAACCTGACTCTTTCAGAAGATGATAATACGCTTGTTACAGGTGTAAGCGGGGATGCAAATGCAATTGGATTCTTCGGATATGCTTATTACGCTGAAAATCAAGATCAATTAAAAATAGTACCGATTGATAATGGAAATGGTGCTGTTGAACCGAATAATGAAACAATTGAAGATGGTTCATATTCACCGTTATCACGTGCAGTATACACGTATGTATCAAATGAATCAGTAGCTGAAAAATCACAAGTTGCCGATTTCGTTCAATTTACATTAGAAAATGCCGGAGAACTGGCTGGAGAAGTTGGGTATGTAAGTTTACCTGAAGAAAAATATGAAGAAGCATTGCAAACTTTAGAATCTTTAAAAGAATAAGGTTTAACCAATAAGAAAAGTGGAGACGCTTATGCGTTTCCGGCTTTTCTTACGATGAAATTTACCTATTAAGAAAGAATGAATTTCAAAGTTGTTTGTACATGAAGGAAGGGAGTTTTTTCATTTGTCTCTTAAGCAAGCAGAAGACAGATCAGTAAGACGAATGATTGAGGAAAAAAAACAAAAACAGAAAAAGTTTAATTTCGAGAAAATCGTTCCGTATCTTTTATTATTTACAGCGATTATTTCTGTCTTAACGACGATTGGCATTGTATTTACACTTATCTTTGAAACGTTTGAATTTTTCTCGCGTGTTTCTATTGTTGAGTTTTTTACAGAAAAGAAATGGTATCCATTCGCGGCTGAGGGAGCGAGTTACGGTGTTATGCCGCTAGTTATGGGCACGCTGAAAGTAACAGCCATAGCAACCATTGTAGCTGTTCCGATTGGTTTAGCGACAGCTATTTTCTTAAGTGAATATGCCAGCGACAAGACAAGAAGAATAATTAAACCGGTGTTGGAAGTGCTAGCTGGTGTTCCGACAATTGTTTATGGATTCTTCGCTCTTACATTTGTTACACCTGTTTTACGAGAAATCATGCCGTCACTTGAAATCTTTAATGCCTTAAGCCCAGGGTTGGTTATTGGTATTATGATTACGCCAATGATTGCTTCTCTGTCAGAAGATGCACTAGGTTCCGTTCCGAAATCGATTCGTGAAGGTGCATATGCTTTAGGTGCTACGAAGTTAGAAACAACTTTTAAAATAATTTTGCCAGCGGCTCTATCAGGTATAATTGCTTCAATTGTGTTGGCTATTTCACGTGCAATTGGAGAAACAATGATTGTTTCCGTAGCAGCTGGAGCAACGCCGAGCTTAAGTTGGGATCTCACTTCATCCATTCAAACAATGACATCTTATATTGTCCAAGTAAGTACGGGAGATGCTGGATACGGTACGACAATTTACTACAGCATTTATGCGGTAGGAATGATGTTATTCATCTTTACATTAGGAATGAATTTATTTGCACAATACATTTCCCGCAAGTTTAGGGAGGAATATTAATGCAACTTATTGATAAAGAATTAGTTGGGAAAAAGAGAAGTTCGAGACTTTGGAAAAATACTTTTATGAAAGGGGTATTTTTCACAGCAACCGCATTTTGTTTATTGGTTTTATGTATTTTGCTATACCGTATTTTTTCGCAAGGGCTTCCTTATTTAGATGCAGATTTCTTCCAAAACTTTGCTTCTAGACGTCCTGAGAATGCGGGAATTAAGGCGGCATTAGTCGGAAGCATTTGGTTAATGGCTGTTACGGCACCGATTTCTTTGTTTCTTGGAGTGGGTACGGCCATTTATTTAGAAGAGTATGCAAAAGATAATAAATTTACAACGTTCATTAAAATCAATATTTCGAACTTGGCGGGTGTGCCGTCAATCGTGTTTGGTCTTTTAGGGTTAACGATTTTTGTTCGTGCATTAGCATTAGAACGTTCTGTTTTAGCAGCGGCTTTGACGATGAGTTTACTTGTTCTGCCTGTCATTATTGTAGCAGCACAAGAAGCGATTCGTTCGGTTCCAAAAGAACTTCGTGAAGCATCTTTAGGCATGGGGGCAACGAAATGGCAAACGATTGTGAAAGTGGTTTTACCGGCAGCGACACCTGGTATCGCAACTGGAGCGATTCTTGCTTTATCACGAGCAATTGGAGAAACGGCTCCTTTAGTAGTAGTAGGTATCCCGATGTTTATTGCCTTCTTACCAAGCTCTGTTATGGACACATTTACTGTGTTACCGATGCAAATATATAACTGGACTTCAAGACCGCAGGAGGAATTCCAATATGTGGCGGCAGCCGGAATCATTGTTCTCTTAGGTTTATTGATTATCATGAATTCAATTGCCGTATTGATTAGAAACAAATTCCAAAATCGTTATTAATCCATGTGTGAAGGGGATATTTACGTGACTAGTACATTAAAAAAGACAGAAGTAATAAAACAACAAGACAGCATTCAGCCAAACCACGTACCGGCTCATAAAGAGAAAGTATACGAAACGAATGGCTTAAACTTATGGTATGGCGAAAAACACGCGTTAAAGGAGATCAATCTGGATATTTATGAGAATGAGGTAACGGCTATTATCGGACCTTCCGGTTGCGGTAAGTCTACGTATATTAAAACGTTGAATCGAATGATTGAATTAGTGCCAATCGTGAAAACATCTGGTGAAATCAAGTACCGTGGTCGAAATATTTTAGATCGCTCATATACAGTGGAGGAATTACGTACAAAAGTGGGAATGGTTTTTCAAAAGCCAAATCCTTTTCCGAAATCAATTTATGAAAACATTGTGTACGGACCAAAAATTCATGGTATCCGTGATAAAAAAACGTTAAATGAAATTGTTGAAAGAAGCTTAAAACAAGCGGCATTATGGGACGAAGTGAAAGATCGCTTGAACGATAACGCTTACGGTTTGTCAGGTGGTCAGCAGCAACGTCTATGTATAGCAAGATGTTTAGCGGTAGAACCGGATGTCATTTTGATGGATGAGCCGACGTCGGCCTTGGATCCTATCTCTACATTGAAAGTGGAAGAGCTGGTTCAAGAACTGAAAAAAGATTACAGCATCATTATTGTTACCCACAACATGCAGCAAGCGGCACGTATTTCAGATAAAACAGCCTTTTTCTTAAATGGGGAAGTGGTGGAATATGCTGATACGAATAAAATTTTCTCAAATCCTTCAGATAAGCGAACAGAAGATTATATTACAGGGCGTTTCGGTTAATAAAGAAAGGAAGCGGAGCATTTGTTAGTACGTGAAAAGTTTGAAGAAGATTTACAAACATTACGAAATATGTTAATTCAATTAGGGGAATATGCAGAAGAATCATTGGTGAAATCATTCGAAGCCTTCGAAACGAAAAATAGTGAATTAGCATTGCAAGTGTTAGAGGATGATGAAAAAGCGAATTTATTGGAAGAAGAAATTAATGATTTCGCTATGTTGCTTATTTCAAAACAACAGCCGGTTGCAGTTGATTGCCGCCGAATTATTGTGGCAATCAAAATATCTGCAGATTTAGAAAGAATGGCTGATTATGGTGTCAATATTGCTAAAGCAACCATTCGCTTAGGGAAAGATGAACACCATTTCGCTATTGAAGAATTAAGAACAATTCAACATTATATGGTAGATATGCTGAAACTGGCAATGGAAGCATATCGTGATGAAAATTTCAAACATGCTAAAGAAATAGCGCAAATGGATGATCAGATTGATAATATTTACAAACACTTTATGAAACAATTGATGACAGATTCCAACTTGGAAAATGTGAATCAAGTCATGCAAATATCTACAGTGGCTAAACAAATCGAACGAGCGGCTGACCATATTACGAATGTAACGGAAAACGTCTATTATTTAGTACGTGGTAAACACCTGGATTTGAATAATTAGTTTATAGCAAAACTCATAGGAATAATATGTTCCTGTGGGTTTTGCTATTTTATTGAGAAAGATTGAATAGGTGCATTCATACCTGTCGGGAAGTTGTTGAAGTTTTTCATGATGAGTTTTATCTTCCTTTAAGCAACCTTAGTCAGTACAGTAATCATTTCATTTTACAAGTTGTTCGCAAATGCGGATTAGATAAAAGTTACAAGAGCCCAGTACGCCAAAAGGCTTAGATATATTTACAACTAGGGACCATAACAGTTCATGAAAAAGAAGAGTAGAATTGAATTGCTCATATATATTCGTTATTTTTGAAAAAATTGAAACTATTTACAGTGGAAATCGTATGTATTAAGAGTTCGGAGAAAAATAAGGAGGTCGATGCTTAAAATGGATGTAACTGTACGGTTGCAAAATGTAACAAAAAAAATCAAGAATAAAACGATTATCGATGATTTAAGTTTTGATGTGTATGGTGGTGAAGTGTTTGGTTTTTTAGGACCGAATGGAGCAGGGAAGACGACAACAATACGAATGATTGTAGGTTTGATGAAATTGACTGAAGGTGACATTTTCATCTGTGGTCATAGTGTGAAGACAGATTTTGAGAAAGCCATCAGTAATGTTGGGGCCATTGTCGAAAATCCTGAGCTATATAAATATTTAACTGGATATGATAATTTGAAACACTATGCAAGAATGTCGAATGGCTGTTCAAAGGAACGGATAGAGGAAGTGATTGAATTAGTTGGTTTGAAGCAACGAATTCATGAGAAAGTGAAAACATACTCACTGGGGATGCGCCAAAGGCTAGGGTTGGCACAAGCGCTGTTACATAAACCGAAAGTATTGATTTTAGATGAGCCGACTAATGGTTTGGATCCACAGGGGATTCGAGAAATCAGAGATTATATGAAACGTTTAGCCCAAGCAGAAGGTATGACAGTTATTGTTTCAAGTCACTTATTATCGGAAATGGAAATGATGTGCGACCGTTTTGGCATCATTCAACATGGGAAATTGGTTGATATCCAAAAAGTTCATGGCGCTGCCGATGAGTTAAACAAGAAAATTAGTATTGTTGTCCAGCCGATAAAAAAAGCGCTTAAAATAATCGAAGAAGCTCATCCGAATTGTTCTCCCGAAATGGTAGCTAATACATTGCAAATGGTTGTTGATCCAGATGATATCCCTGTTATTATTAAGGAATTAGTAGTAAACGAATGTGCTATATATAAGGTGGAAAATGTCACAGTGTCATTAGAAGAAAAGTTTTTGCAGTTAACCGGAACAGGAGGCCAAATACAATGAACTTAGTTGCAAATGAAATGATGAAATTGTTTAAGAAGCCTTCTACTTACATAATGATTACCATGTTGGTCATTATTATTATCGGTGTCGGTGGCATCAATAAATATATGGACAGTCGGAACGGGTCTGATAATGAAGCTGAAAACTGGAGAGAAAACCTAACCCAACAAATCCAAGTAAATAAGGAAGAACTGGCGGTCACGGAAGAAGGCAATTGGCGAGAAAGATTAATTGAAGAGATTACGGTGGCGGAGTATAGACTTGCACACGATTTACCACCTGCTACGGAATATAATAATTGGTCGTTTGTAAATGATATGGTTGGCATCATTAGTTTTATATCTATCTTAACAATCGTAGTAGCGTCAAGTATAGTGGCAAATGAATTTTCGACGGGAACCATTAAATTATTACTGATTCGGCCGGTTAGTCGGGTAAAAGTACTTTTCAGTAAATATATTAGTGTCTTATTATTTTCGTTAATATTGATTGTTCTCTCTTTTGTTGTTTCTTTAATAATCGGTGCGGTGTTGTTTGGCTTTTCAGATGTAGGTCCACAATTACTGTATAATGACGGACAAGTAATGGAACAATCGCAAATTTGGTATGCATTCGTAACGTTCCTTTTGAATTCTGTCAGCTTGTTGATGTTGACTACAATGGCTTTTATGATTTCCACAGTATTTCGCAATAGTTCATTAGCCATCGGTATTTCCATTTTCCTCTTACTAATGGGAGGGAACTTATCGTTTATTTTAGCTGGATACTTTGATTGGGCGAAGTATATTTTGTTTAATAATCTAGACTTAATTAGTTACTATAATGGAACTCCATTGATTGAGGGGATGACCTTATCCTTTTCCTTATTGACTTTACTTGCTTATTTTCTAATATTTCATATTGTTTCATTTTTGTTTTTCACAAAACGAGATGTCAGAGCATAAAAATAAGCCGAGCCTTTTTCAGGTTCGGCTTATTTTGTGATGGTTTTGGCAATTTGCTCAAAAGACATTTCTTGTGTTAATACATACTGACCGATTTGAATAGTGGTGGACATTCGGTTGCTTTCTAAATAATTCATAAATGCCGTCTGGTCATTAATAATACCGTTTTGCTGCAACATACTGGAGATGTCCTCAGAGCTCATCCCGGGGGAAATAGTGAGCGTATAGGAGGTAGGTGTCTTTGGCTCTTGTTCTGCTAAAGTAATTTCTTCGACAATAGATTTGGAATTAGTTGCATTCGTTTCAGTGTCTTTTTGTTTCACTAATTTATAGCCCAATTTAGCACTCTCCTTTTGGAGGGTCTCCAATGTTAATGTTTGTTCTTGTCGAGAATCTTCTATATAATAGGCGCCTGCTAACGAGCCTGTTGCAAGCAGCAGACCAGCGGCAAAGCCTCTTAAACTGCCTCTATTCATACTTATAATCCTTTCAATTGACTATTTTCGATGACGGTCATAACTTCATCTTTCGTTAATGCAGAACGCTGGATGATATCGTTGATGGTCAAACCTTGTTGATATAAGGCAAGTACTTGACTTTCCAGTATTTTATTGACACCAACGGTTGATTTTTCAGAAGAAACAGGCTGCACCGGTTCGTTTAAGGAATCAAGTGTCAATAGTTCTTCTTCGAGCACTCTTATTCTCTTCTTCAATTGATAAATATCTTGAACATGTTGTAAGGATAATTCATCAATTGTATTCTCCACATTTGAGATACGATCTTTTTTTACGAAAGATAAAAGAAATAATACGATTGCAATAAGCAGTAAAATGATAATGAGTACTTCCACTTAATCACCTCGCGAGAAATAGATAATTTTATCATACACATTTCCACAACGATGAGGAGAAAATATATCAAAAAATATGATTTATTGCGAATAATTAGTAAAAATAACTCATATATTTGTAAAAAAATGTCGATGAATTTATGGAAAGGGTACGCCAGAAAAAAAGAAGACACAAATGTTGACTGCAATGGTGAATATTCGCGCTTTTAGCATGTATCGACAAATTGTGTTTATTGTAAGCTGACCAATTCAGTGATACCATTAAAAATAAGTAATTTACCGAAATATCTGAAAATATCACGTTATGATATAAATATTATATTTGGCTAAAAGGAGTGAAGTGGATGAATAGTTTTGTCTCTGACAGTTCGAAACAGCAACGTTTTAGGGTGAAAAAAAACTTTTTAACATGTAGCCCCATTAATATAGCTGTATGGCATCAAGAACGTCTTTCATGGGCTTATCCGATTTCTAGTCTTAACGGCCATACCCCGAGTCATGAGCATCATAATCAGATGCTAACGATTAAAGCAATAAACAGTACGAAGGAATACGAAATAATTCGCATTCAATTATCTAATCGTGACCGGTGCAAGCAAATAGTAAAGGTGCTTGTACAGTATCGAAATGAACAGGATCAAAATGCCACGGCGTTTTACAGTCCACAAGAAAAGGCTGTAATTTGTTGTACGAAGATGGGTATTACAATGGTCGGAGGAAATCTTGAAGGAACAGAGATGAGTCAGTATAGTTTCAATCAATATCATGAGGAACGAGCAGCTGATTTGACTAAGCAGTTAAAAAAGGGGCAATTACCTTTATCCTGGATAGCGAGTGGTGATGTATGCAGCACGTTTATGATTGAAAAAGAATTGCTTCCGGATGATGAAGTGAATGGATTGATTTGGACCTTCCACTCTTCATCTGTTGATTTAATTCAACAGATGAGAAAAGAAATGTTATCTTCATCTGACGACATCATCACTCCGTTTTCTTGGGAATAGCGGTAGAGAGAAAACGGAGTAGGGGCCAATAAGCGGTAATCCAATATTGGCTATGTTAAAGTTTGTTGTTGATTTTGAGCTAAATAAAAGTATAGTGAAAATGATGGAGGCTCTTATGGGAAAGCAGAGTCATTTTCGCGAATATCAACAGTAAGACATAACAGAGTTTGTGTGTTTTAAAAAGGAATTTTTCGTGCGAAGATTGCTATATTGCAAGGTATAGTCAAGTTTCTATCATAACATATTAGTTTTTATGTAAAATCATACTAGCATTTCAAAAAAAAAGATGATATTATAGAAAGGTCCTATGTGAAGATGACACAATGTTTGGAGGGAATTATCAATGCGTGTTAATATTACGTTAGCTTGCACAGAGTGCGGAGACCGTAACTATATTTCTAAGAAAAATAAACGTAACAACCCAGATCGTCTTGAGTTGAAAAAATATTGCTCAAGAGAAAAACGTACAACTTTACACCGTGAAACAAAATAAACAACAGGAATTTTCCTGTTGTTTTTTTGTATATAAAAATAGATAGGCCAAAAGGGGAAATGATGCGGGTGAGTAGTAAGAAGCAAATAAGAGATGCTGTTCTTGCACAGCTGAAAGAAATACCAAATGATACATTTCATTTATTATGCAATCAGATAGCTGAACATTTATATACGACAGAAGCATGGCGACAAGCAAAGACCATTGCCATTACAATGGCCTTTACAAATGAAATACATACAAGACCCATCATAGAGCGTGCATGGGCGGAAGGGAAGAAAGTTGCGATTCCTAAATGCAAAGCTGCTACACACACCATGGATTTTCGTTACTTCACTCATTGGGAACAAGTGGAGAGTGTTTATAAAGGGATATTGGAGCCGATAGAAGAAGTCACGTCCATCGCGAAGTCAGAAGAATTAGACTTTATGATTGTACCTGGAGTGGCATTTTCGGAAAGTGGTTATCGCATTGGATATGGGGGCGGATATTATGATCGTTATTTGCAAACATATAAGGGGATGACCGCTTCTTTATTGTTACCGTTTCAATTATGTTCCCAACTACCGATTGATGCTCATGATATACCGGTAAAATGTTTAATCTTTCCGAATGGAGTGCAGATGATAGATGGAAATTAGTTTTTATTTAGCTGTCATTGCCTTGACTTGTGCAGCGGGTTATTACGTGAAATCTCTTTCTGTCTCAGGAGCAATAGCTGCGTTTGTAACGGGATCTGTTATAGCTTTGGGTTTTCAATGGAAAGGATTGCTATTATTGGGGGTGTTTTTTGCCTCTTCTAGCTTATGGTCAAAGTATAAGAAGCAACAGAAAGGGAAACTAGACGAGGTTCTGGAAAAAGGAGAGCGAAGAGATTGGGTTCAAGTAGCTGCCAATAGCTCCGTTGCCAGCTTTACCTCCCTTATGTATTACTTTACGGAGCTGGATATGTGGATGCTTGGTTTTATTGTGGCAATAGCGGCGGCAAATGCAGACACTTGGGGATCGGAAATCGGTGTTTTAAGTAAAAGCAATCCGTATTACATTTTGTCTTTACGGCAAGTTGAGAAAGGAACTTCGGGAGCCGTCTCCATTTTAGGGACCGTTGCTTCATTATTGGGCTCTTTATGTATTGCTCTGTTTGCTTTCTTCCTTTTTTCATTTCAATCGTTTGCATTATTGGTGATGATTGTTTTTTTAGGGTTTTCAGGAAGTTTGCTTGATACTGTCTTAGGGGCGACTTGTCAAGCACGATATACTTGTACGGCTTGTGGATTGATTACCGAAAAAAGAGAGCACTGTGCTTCGCAAACTAGGCTTACAAAAGGAATTCGATGGTACAATAACGATTTTGTCAATTGGACCTCTATTACCTTAGTAACGTGTGTATCTCTATTCTTAACTTAATCAATCATTAGAAAGCTTGACTTAATTTAAAAGGTTTATATTCACTTTTGAGGTATATCTTTCTATATGATAGGCGAAATTAATGAATTTGTAACAAAATGTCTATATTTAAAACGTTTTCACTTCAACATTCCTTCTTTTTTTTGTATTAAAATACGCGTGTAGTGCAAAAAAGCACACAAGAGAGAGGTTTACACGAAAGGATTGTTTGATGATGATGGATAAAAAGAAAGTAAATCGTGTAGTATTAGTTGGTACTGGATTCGTTGGAAGCAGCTACGCTTTTGCTTTATTAAATCAAGGAATTACTGAAGAATTAGTATTAGTTGATGTAAATAAAGATAAAGCTGAAGGTGAAGCAATTGATCTGAACCATGGTTTACCATTTGCTCCTTCAAAAACAAAAGTATGGAACGGTACATATGCTGACTGCAAACATGCTGATATCGTTGTTCTAACTGCTGGAGCTAACCAAAAACCAGGTGAAACTCGTTTGGATTTAGTTGCGAAAAATACAGCAATCATGAAATCCATTGTAGGAGAAATCATGGAAAGCGGATTCGATGGTATTTTCTTAGTTGCAGCAAACCCAGTTGATATTTTAACGTATGCAGCATGGAAATTCTCAGGACTTCCAAAAGAGCGCGTAATCGGTTCGGGTACAATTCTAGACACTGCACGTTTCCGTTATGAATTAGGGGAATACTTCGATATTGATACTCGTAACGTTCATGCTTATATCATTGGTGAACACGGCGACACTGAGCTTCCTGTATACAGCCATGTAAATCTTGGGGCGAAACCACTTGCTAAAGCTCTTGAAACAAAAGCTGACTACAAAAAAGAAGACCTTGATGAAATGTTCGTAAATGTTCGTGATGCAGCGTATAGAATTATTGAACGCAAACAAGCAACATATTACGGTATTGCGATGGGATTAGCTCGTATTACAAAAGCCATTCTACAAGATGAAAACAGCATTTTAACTGTATCAACATTACTAGAAGGACAATATGGACATGATGACATTTACATTGGTGTACCATGTGTTGTAAACCGTTCAGGTGTTCGTGAAATTGTTGAACTTGAGTTAAATGCTGAAGAACAAGAGAAGTTTAACCATTCAGTAAAAGTATTAAAAGAAACAATGGCTCCAGTATTAAATGCATAATAGTCACACAAAAGGTAACTAAGCATACAATTAATTGTGAATAACATCACAAGTGAAATAAATCAATAATCGCTTGATTAAAGAAATATTTTTACGCCCTTTTGTAAAATAAATCACAATAAATTTATTTTTATATTAAAGTAGATGTTCTCTACAAAATGAAAGTAGCTAAATAGTTGCACAATCATTTGTGAAATAAATCACACAATAAATTCACTATATGTTCACATAAAATCCTTCCTATGTAAAAAAATACTACATAGGAGGGATTTTTTTATGATAAAAATGCTTGTGAAAAGTATGATATTACTAATGATGATGATGTATGGATATAAGTACCGCTATAAACTGATGAATGCGGTCTTAAGCTTGGAAGGTATTCGTGAATTAATCGTTTCTAAATCGATGAAATTTCCGAAGGGATCCATCCCATTTCTTCAACGCTAATTTGCTAATAAATCACAATGTAGAGAAAATGAATTCCGGCTGATTTGGCCGGTTTTCTTTTTTGTAGAAGTGAAAGCACTTATTTTTAATAAGGTAGTTCGTGGTGTCATCCTAATTCTTCATTGTATTTTTTGCTAGTTAATGTTAGAAATAATAGTAACAGGGAAAATGAGTGCTTTGAAAGTAGGGAATAAAGTGGGGTTTAGAGAAGATTATTTATTTTGGAATTTAACGAAAACATTAATGGGTACATATGGTTACCAATTAATTACGATGACTAATACTCATAATGAAATTTGGCTAGAAAATGAACAAAGTCACATGTATCCGGTTGTGCGCTTGATGAGGCATGACTTTAATTGGGCAAACGTCTTGAAAAATGATTTGCAGCGCACTGCTGTAAATGGTGAAAATATTCGTAAGAAGTTGTTCAAGAAGCCGCTTTCTGTTTTGAATCTGTATGTGACGCAATTTAAACCTGTTGATGACTATGAATCATTGATGAAGGAAGAAATAGAAAATAATAAAACAAAGATTACAAGTGTTCTTCTGGACTCAGAATCGTTAGTAGAGGAACTTCTCTCATTAGAGGAAAAATTAGCGATTCCATTAAGGCAGCTGGAAGATATGCCGGATGAAGTGGAAGAAGAGGATGTAAAAAGAGTCAAACAAGAGACTTTAGCATTTGCCGCTCAAAAAAGACAAGAACAACAACAAGTGTTTTCAAATGGAAAGCCTTTCTTCACTAAATTGTTTCTACTGATTCAAATCATTGTTTTTGTATTGATGGAGATTAGCGGAAGCAGTGAGAGTACAAAAACGTTAGTGGAGTTTGGGGCGAAATTCAATCCGTATATCTTAAGCGGGGAATGGTGGCGCTTCATTACCCCGATATTCGTCCATATCGGTGTATTGCATCTGTTGATGAATTCAGTTTCTCTGTATTATATAGGTTCGGAAGTTGAAAAGATTTATGGCAGTCTTCGCTTCTTTTTCATTTATATGTTTGCTGGTTTTGCCGGTGTGTTAGGAAGCTTTATTTTTACGCCATCTCTTTCTGCCGGAGCGAGTGGAGCAATTTTTGGCTGCTTTGGTGCTTTGCTGTATTTTGGGCTTATGTATCGAAAGTTGTTCTTCAGAACGATGGGCTTGAATATTATCGTCCTAATTTTAATCAACCTTTCCTTTGGATTTACGATGCCTGGAATAGATAATGCAGGGCATTTAGGTGGATTGATTGGTGGATTTGTGGCAGCAGCGGCAGTGGGCCTTCCTAAGAAAATGAAGCCTGCTTATAATTTGGTAGCTGCGATTTTAATCTTGGGCAGCAGTTACTGGCTGTTGAATTATGGCATGGATAAACAAAGATTAACCAATCAGGATAATTCCATTACTCCCCTTGTACAGGAATATTTAGCGGATGGAGAGACGGACAAGGCGAAAGAAGTATTAACGACTTTTATTGATCAGCAGCTAATATCAGCCAATGCGTATTTTTTATTGGGGAATATAAATATAGAAGAAGAAAATTATGAGGAAGCCGCACTGGATTATCAAGAGGCCATCCAGCTGAACGAAGATTTCCATCAAGCCTATTATAATTTATCTTTAGTATATCTGGAGCAGGGAGAGTTAGAGAATGCAAAAGCCAATATAGAAAAGGCTGTTGAACTTAACCCGTCAGACGAAGCGTATGAAGAGATGTATGCAACTATCATGAAAGCCTATAATAAGCAACAGTAAAAATGAAAGAAAGAAAGGAAACGCCGATGAGGTATGTTTCCTTTTTTTTATGTCTAGAATGTACGAAGAAGTCGAAATTATTTCCATCTGTCAGTCCGCCATGACACGTTAAAGCAGTCGATGAAAGTCTTAAGTTTAACAGTAAGGAAAGGGGTAGTTCAAGTGAAGTCAATCACTCACCCAGTGCTACAAAATTTTGATCATAATCTTGCCTATCTAAATGAAGTATTGGCAGTCGATAAGAGCTTCGATGTTATTCGGCTTGATGTCGTTTATGCCAATCGAAAAATGGCACTCTTCTTGGTGGACGGATTTGTAAAAGATGATATTCTTCATTATTTAATGAAGATTTTATTGGATTTGAAAGAAGAGGATTTAGAGCCGAATCCTTTAGAAAAATTAGTGAAGACATATATTCCTTATGTTGAAGTAGAGGCGACCAATGACCTGGATCATGTAGTGGAAAGCGTTTTATCTGGTCCTACCGCCTTAATTGTTGAAGGTATAGATCAAGCGATTTTAATCGATGCACGAACATATCCGGTCAGGGGACCACAAGAGCCTGACATGGAGCGGGTCGTACGTGGAGCAAGAGACGGCTTTGTTGAGACTATTGTCTTTAATACGGCATTAACGAGAAGACGTGTACGGGATCGCTCATTGCGTATGGAATATTTATCGATTGGAAGGCGATCGAAGACGGACGTAGTCGTCTGTTATCTTGAAGACATAGCCAATGATGATATCGTGAAGGATGTGAAAGCCTCTTTAGCGAAAATTGATACGGATGGTTTGCCGATGGGCGAGAAAACCATCGATGAATTTATATCGGGGCGATATTGGAATCCTTATCCGGTAATGCGCTATACGGAAAGACCTGATACGGCTGCTGCTCACTTATATGATGGTCATGTTATTATCTTTGTCGATGGGACGCCAAGCGCATTGATTATGCCATCGACGTTTTGGCATCATCTTCAGCACGCGGAGGAATACCGAAATAAGCCATTGGTAGGTGCCTATTTACGTCTTGTTCGATTTTTGGCTGTCTGGGCATCGCTGTTCATTTTGCCTTTATGGTACTTTTTTTCGGAAAATCCAGATTATTTACCCGCATCCCTTAGCTATATTGGAATGGATGAAATAGGGCATATCCCACTGATTTTTCAGTTTCTGATTATAGAGGTCGGTCTGGATATGTTGCGAATGGCTGCCATACATACGCCTTCCTCTTTAGCCACTGCTCTTGGCTTAGTGGCGGCATTGATGATTGGTGGTGTGGCTGTGGAAGTAGGTCTATTTTCTAATGAAGTCATTTTATATTTCTCGATTGCTGCGATTGGGACGTTCGCGACACCAAGCTATGAATTAGGCCTGGCCAATAGGCTCATTCGATTAGCGTTGCTTTTGGCTACAGCTATTTTTGGACTTTATGGTTTTGTCATTGGCTTCACCCTGTACATTTTGCATCTGGTTCGAATGAACTCTTTAGGTGTTCCATATTTGTGGCCTTTTATACCATTTTCCTATCGTGCTTTACGCGATGTTATTTTTCGTGCACCAATGCCGCTAAAGAATCGTCGACCAAGAGTATTACATACAAAAGACTCAGATCGGTAGCAACACAATTATATTTTGTGACATGGTCTGTCACAATTACTTGTATTTTGTAGACGAATTTTCTTCACTACTTTATCCGGATTGCTACGTTTTGCGTAAATATTCAGCCATTATCTTGTGAGATGCACGCAGTTCAGATATACTTTACGAGTAAATAAATAGTGACGAGGTAGACAATGAATACAATATATGATATACAACAATTACTAAAGAGATTTGGAACTTTCATTTATGTTGGTGATCGCTTGGCTGATTTACAACTAATGGAGGATGAAGTGAGAGAACTATACAAATCTCAAGTTATTGATGTAAAGGATTTTCAGATGGCGCTGCTGTTGCTGCGCAGAGAAATGGCCTTGGAGCGCGATAAACGAGGGCTAAAATAATACGTTAATAAAAAGTAAAACATATTAAGGTATGGTAAAGATGTTAAAAAGAGCTGGCATTACAAAATAATGCTTGCTCTTTCATTTTTTATAAAGAGAATGAAACTTTTTCTTGTTTAGTTCGTTTAATATTTGTGATATGTTGTTTATTAGCGAAAGGGGAACGCGAAAAAATTGGTTTAAATTTCGATTTGATTTTTTTATAGAAAAGTATTAAGATTTTATACAGTAGTTTATGTAAATTTTTTTGACATATTTGTAATGTGAATGTAACATTTGGAGAATGTGTCTGCTTCTTAGAGAGAAACAAAAAGTCGCCAATAAAGCGGCTATTTTGTGGTTTAGTGCTGTAAAAGGGAGGTTTTTGAAAAATGAAGAAGATGTTCTCAAGGGAAAACGTCTCCTTAAAAGGTATTTCATTAATTGCGTTGGCAATAGTACTGCTTTGGATAAAAACATACGTAACATATAGAACCAGTTTTGACTTAAAGATTGAAAATGGGATGCAGGAATTTATCTTGCTCATCAATCCATTAAGCTTCTTGATGCTGATATTCGGCATTGGTTTATTTTTAAAAGAAAAAAGACGTGCTAGATTCGTTTTGATTACGAGTTTTTTACTTAGTGCGCTTCTGTACGGGAATGTTGTTTATTATCGTGAATTTACGGACTACTTAACAGTAGCGTTAGTAAAGCAAACAAGTAATATGGCTGATTTGGGATCAAGTATTTTAACATTGACTTCGCCATGGGATATTTTATTTTTTGCTGATGTCATTATTTTAGGTTTAGTGATTAAATTTAAACCTAAATTCGTTATTAATAAAACATACACAAAAACAAATCGACGCGTTTATTATTTGTTGGTAGTTGCTATTGCTTTCTTGAACTTAGGGCTAGCTGAATCCGAGCGTCCACAGTTATTGACACGTTCATTTGACCGTGAATATTTAGTAAAATATATTGGAACATACAACTATCACTTATATGATATTTATTTACAAACAAAAACGACCGCGCAACGAGCACTTGCGGACGGAAGTGAATTAGCGGATATCGAAAACTATGTCCGTGCGAACTACAAAGATGCTAACGAAGAAATGGCAGGAATAGCAGAAGGCAAAAACGTCATTTTAATTAGTATGGAGAGTTTGCAAAGTTTTGTAATCAATAATACGTTAAATGGTGAAGAAGTAACGCCATTTTTGAATTCACTGATTAAAGATAGCTATTACTTCGAGAATTTCTATCATCAAGTAGGACAAGGTAAAACGTCTGACTCAGAATTTATCGTAGAGAACTCATTGTATCCATTAGATCGTGGTGCTGTATTCTTTACAAATGCTGAAAATGAATACACATCGATGGCTGAAGCAGTATCAAAGGCTGGCTATACGACGGCATCACTTCACCCGAATAATAAAACATTCTGGAACCGTAATGCAATGTACGAGTCTCTTGGTTATGATATTTTCTATGATATTGATAGTTATGAAGTGACAGAGGAAAATTCGGTAGGTTGGGGATTAAAGGATAAAGAATTCTTTAGTCAATCTATCGCTCATTTGAAAGAGTTGCAAGCAACGGGCAATCCTTTCTATGCGAAATTCATCACACTGACAAATCATCATCCATATACACTTGATGAAGAAGATGCGACAATCGGTAAGTATGATTCAAACTCTAAAACATTGAATAGTTATTTCCAAACAGTTCGTTACATGGATGAAGCATTGGAACAATTCTTTACTCAATTAAAAGAAGAAGGCTTATATGAAGATTCCATTATTGTAATGTATGGTGATCATTATGGTATTTCTGAAAACCATAATACAGCTATGGCACAATATTTGGATAAAGAAACCATTACACCTTATGATTCTGTACAGCTTCAACGTGTACCGTTGATTATTCATATCCCAGGTCAAGAGGGAAAAACAATTTCAACGGTTTCTGGACAGATTGATTTAAAACCTACTATTTTAAATTTACTAGGTTTGGAAGCTAATGAAGGTATTCAATTCGGATCTGATGTTTTCTCAGAAGAAAAATTAGAGTTCACGGTTTTACGTGATGGAAGTTTTATTACAGATGAATATGTATATACACAAGAAACTTTATATGATCGTGAAACGGGTGAAATCGTGGAAGATCAATCCGTGATCCAACCGTATATTGAAAAAGCCCGAACAGAATTAGGCTATTCAGATAAGATTATCTATGGAGATTTATTACGTTTTATCGAAAGCGATTCATATGAAGAAGATAGTTCCAAATAAACGATAAAAAGAGCGACCTTTGGTTGCTCTTTTTTTGTGTGTGCCAGGCATGGCAACTATCTAGGTGGTGAAAGTCCACTGTGGG
>JBJEFL010000229.1:0-28880 GCA_051873995.1 Bacillus sp. (in: firmicutes) | reverse complement strand
ACGGCGAAAGCATCCGGGATAATGTCCTGAATCTTTTTGCCTTTTTCTAGTTCATCTTTGAAAAAGGTGGTCATATCTTTTAATTGTTGGTCACTCATTGGTTCATATTTGGACTCAAGATGATTAATCTTATCAACAATTTTATAATATTTCTTTAGTTGCTTGTTACTGTTCTCTTGGAATGGTTTCTTTAGAAAGGTTAACATAGTAAGTTTAAAGCCCCTCTTATCTCTAGATTGAATTTTCTCTATAATTAAGCAATATATAATATTTTACCAAAATTAAGAGTTAAATACCATGAGGAAAAAAGCTATTTAAGTTGATTATATTGCTTATTTTGTACATGGATAAACTAAGTATGTAATGAAATGGCCATATATTCAATGAAAGATAGTGTAGAAGAAATCGGATTTTTTAGTTAAAATATGGAATAGATACATATTTTGCTTGTTTTTAATAGCGTAAAAATGCGTATAAAATAGTAGTTAGCGTACAGATCTGCCTGCTCTCAAATAAAAATAGTTTGAAAGTTTTAGTAGAATTAAGTAGAATATGCTAGAGTGATATTTTTGAGCAGACAAGAAAAGATGGTTGAGTTGAACCCAATCTCTACAAATAAAAGTTACAATTAACAATTTAATTTAGTAATCGATTGGTTATGATAATAATTGAGGAGGTACTTCATGGTTTACCTTACCTTGTTAATATGTTTTATTGCTTCGCTGATTATTACACCATTAGTAAAAAAGTTGGCTATAAAAATTGGTGCAACTGACGCACCGAACCAACGCAAGGTTCATACAAGAATTATGCCGCGCTTAGGCGGATTAGCGATATTTATTAGTTTTTTGATCGGGTTGGCAGTATTGCGACCTGAGGGAGAGCATCTGATTCCAATTCTCATTGGTGCGTTCATCATCATTATCATTGGTGTTATGGATGACATGATGGAATTAACGGCGAAAGCTAAATTTATCGGTCAAATAGTGGCAGCGCTCGTTGTTGTTTTAGGTGGCGTCCAAGTGGATTACATCAACCTTCCATTTAACGGTGGAATCGAGCTTGGCATTTTTAGTGTGCCGTTAACGATTCTTTGGATTGTCGGGATTACAAACGCGATTAATCTGATTGACGGTTTAGATGGACTTGCTGCGGGTGTATCGACTATCGCGATTATTACGATTTCAGGAATGGCGATCCTGAAAGGGGACATATTCGTTTTAAGTATTGGTGCGATTTTAATCGGAAGTACATTAGGCTTCTTAAAATACAATTTTCATCCCGCGAAAATTTTCATGGGCGATACAGGTGCATTATTCCTGGGCTTCATGATTGCCGTTATGTCACTTCTGGGATTCAAAAATGTCACGATGCTTTCACTTATTGTTCCTGTTATTATCCTCGGTGTACCGATTTCTGATACATTTTTTGCGATTATCAGAAGGATTGTCAACAAACAGCCGCTTGGAGCGCCAGACAAGTCGCATTTGCATCATTGCATGCTACGCCTTGGTTACACGCATAAACAAACAGTGTTGATTATTTATGCAATGGCTGCATCGTTCGGTTTAGCGGCGTTTATTTTCTCCATGTCAACTGTGTGGGGAGCGTTATTAATCGGAGCGATCTTAATGTTGGCTATCGAGGTCTTTGTTGAAAAAATTGGTTTGGTTGGTAGTGAATATAAACCGTTACTTCGATTGATTTCAGATAAAAATCAATCGAAACTAGATAAATAATAAAAAGGCTGATCATTCAATTGGTCAGCTTTTTTTGCATGCAAAAAAATTATTTTACAATAATTTTATGTAGTAAAATATATTTTAGTTTGGTAAAGTAGTAAAGTGTAGAGAGGTGAATGTAGATGTTAACGAATGCTGTGTTGATCAGTGTCCTTTTATTAATGATTTTAAGTCTTTTACGTATAAATGTTTTATTTGCTATGATTATTGCCACGTTAACGGCTGGTCTCGTATCCGGGATGAATATTGTCGATACGACATCGTTGATGATTTCCGGTATGGGAGGGCAGTCGAATACTGCTTTAAGTTATATTTTATTAGGCATATTTGCTGTTATGGTCGGAATGAGCGGCATCACAAGTATTTTGGTCAGCAAAATGCTTCAGCTTTTTAAAAAGAAAAAGACCATTCTCGTTTTGACGATTGCGGGAATTGCTTGTTTATCACAAAATATTATTCCAGTTCATATTGCTTTTATTCCTATTTTAATTCCGCCATTATTAACTTTATTTGATCAATTGAAGCTGGATCGCCGGGCGGTAGCAGTGGCGCTGACATTCGGTCTGAAGACACCATATATCATGATTCCGGCTGGGTTCGGTTTAATTTTCCAAGGAATCATCATGGATGAAATGAAATTGAGCGGTATGGATATTACGCTCCAGCAAGTGACGTTATCTATGCTTATTCCAGGTGCCGGGATGATTGTCGGCTTATTGGTCGGAGTCTTCATTTCCTATCGAAAAGAGCGCGAGGTAGGGCATGTGTTGGCGAAAGACGTTTTCGCACAAACAGAAAATATTCAGTGGAATCTGAAGCACACGATGACGATTATGAGCATTGTGGCGGCATTAGTGGTGCAGATTTTGACAGATTCACTTGTCCTAGGAGCACTTGCGGGCATTACGCTTCTGTTTGTCACAAAAGTGGTGAAGTCAACTAAAGGAGATGCAGTCGTGCAACAAGGTGTCAGTATGATGGGGACGATTGCCTTCATCATGCTCATTGCTTCTGGATATGCAACCGTCTTGAAAGAGACAGGGGCCGTTCAAGAAATTGTCGAGCTGACAACGGGTATTATAGGGTCATCGCCAGTGCTGTTAGCTTTTGTTATGTTGATGGCTGGTTTATTCATCACGATGGGTATCGGCTCGTCATTCGGTACGATCCCGATTATTAGTGCCTTATATGTGCCGATTTGTGCAGCGGCTGGCTTTTCACCATTAGCCACAGCCGCATTAATTGGAACAGCAGCCGCACTAGGTGACGCCGGGTCGCCGGCATCGGATAGTACACTCGGACCAACATCCGGTCTCAATGCAGATGGTAAGCACAATCATATTTGGGACACATGTGTACCGACATTTTTACATTTTAATATCCCGTTAATCATTTTCGGCATGATTGCTGCGATTGTATTATAAAGATGGAAAAATCCCGCAAATTTCAAGTTTGCGGGATTTTTTGCAGGGGAGTCGAGCTACTCGTGTACAACAGGGGATTATCACTGATTATACAAAAAGCCCACAGAACCAGATTCTGTGGACTTGTATATGCTTATAATTCTTCTTCTTCTGTAGTAGATGAAGATTCGCTAGATAATTCATTTCCGTTGTTTTCTGTTGCGACAGTCGATGATGTTGCATCAAGACCCTCTAGGTGGGCTTTCAAGCTGGCTTTTGTTTCTTCAAGTGCTTCTTCATCTAAAGAGTAGTAATAAATTCCATCGATTGTGCTATCTTCGCCTTGCAATTGAATAGATTCAATGGACATTTCTGGGTTTTTGACAGCGAATGCGACGAATGATTTCATATGTGAAAAAGTCAGGTTCGTTTTCATGTTATTTCCGATTGCTTCCATAATACTTGTGTATTTAGAGAAGGATGAGGCAGATGTCACTTTTTCGATCACTGCTTCAATTACTTGCTGTTGGCGCTTGCCTCGTTCAATGTCGTTGTCGCTCTTACGTGTACGCGCAAATGCTAAGGCTTCTTCACCATTTAAAGTTTGTAGACCTTCTTCTAAATGAATGGCATTATGTTGATCGTTTGAATCTTTTTCATACATTTCATATGGGACATCAACTTCGATGCCGTCTAATTCATTGATGACATCGATGAATGCGTAGAAATTCATACGCACATAATAGTCGACCGGGATGTCCAGCAGATTTTCAACCGTTTCAACGGTACTTGCTGCTCCGCCTGTTGCGTAAGCGTGATTGATTTTTGTATATTCTTCATTTTCTGGAATATATACGTAAGAATCACGAGGGATACTTAATAGCTTGACGGATTTATCTTCTTTATTAAAGGTGGCTAAAATAAGCGCATCTGAGCGAGTGGCATCTTGATAATTACGTGATTCACTATCATCAACACCAATAAATAAAATGGATGTATTGGTTAATTCGGTTGTTTCGGCTAATTCGTCACCGAGTGCTTCATAGGATTGATTGGCAACATCTTGTGCTTTGAAATATAAGGATGCTGCATAGCCTCCTACGGCAAATAGTAATACTAGCATTGGAGTAACGACCCATAGGAGTCGTTTTTTCTTATTTTTCTTTTTCTTCGTAACGATGTAGGCTTTACGATTCATCGTGATTAGTTCTCCTTTTTTTACGTTCTAGTAACTAAAACAGCGTCAGTTGCTTGGAGTTCATGTTGTTAGACGTTAAATGTCTAGGTAACAAAATATTCTTACTTTTTTGCAATGTACGTTTACGTATTTTATCATATAAAACGGGAAAAGTGTGCCTAATGTAATATTCTTAATAAAAAAAATAAGTAAATGTAATTGTGTTGACATATATTGTCGAATGAAAAAAGGCTTTCCGCGAGAGGAAAGCCTTTTCTTATATTTCTAAGTGTTCTTTCAGTTCAGTGATGATTTCTTCGAGTTGCGTTTCATCCGGGATAAAGTAGTAGACGCCGGTTGAAGAATCGTTTGAGCCTTCCAGTGCTAAGGAAGTGATGGCTTCGGAATTGAAGTTTTTGAATTTTGTTAGGAAGCTCATGCCATCGCTTACCTTTAAGTTAGTAGACACATTCTTGCTGACAAGGTCGGCAATATCATCGACTTTCAAGATGTTCTTTGGTGAGATCAAGGAATCAAAAGCGGCACTTACGATTTGCTTTTGTCGTTCGTTGCGACCGAAGTCTCCGTTTGGATCGCGTTTACGCATTCTAGCGTAGGCGAGCGCTTCTTCTCCGTCCAAATGCATAGGACCTTCCGTGAAGTAAATCTTTTCACGTGGTTCTGTGTCTGTGTATTCCCAGAAATCAAATGGCACTTCGACATCCACACCACCGATTTCATCAATGATATCCTTAAAGGCTGTGAAATCAACTGTTGCATAGTAATCAATCGGAATATCAAGAAATTCCTCGACGGTTTCAATCGTTGAATCGACGCCATTGTTATAGGAGTGATTAATTTTATCCCTTTTATCTTTGCTCGGAATGTACACTTTTGTATCACGAGGTATGCTCAATAACTTCATCGTGGCGCTACTTGGGTTGAATGTAGCCACCATAATGGTATCTGCCCGTCCACCTTTTCCACCTGTGGCGTAGTCTTCGATGCCCAGTAATAAAATGGAGACAGGCTCCTTACCGAATGTAACGGCTGTATCACGCAAATCGGACTTGTCCCCACGTTCCAATTCGCTATATGAATCATTTGCCGCTGTATATGCTTGGTATACGGCATATGCTGCGTATCCGCCAATTACTAATAATAAGGCCATAATGAATAACATGATCTTCTTCAACAAACTCTTTTTTTTGCGTTTCTTTTTCTTATTAAGTCGGCTCTGTCTTTGCTCCATTCAGTTTTCTCCCTTAAGTACGAAAGTCTATGATTATAATTCGATATCTTCTTCCTGATAAAGCTGTGTTCCTTTTAGTATGTCGCATTGTCCATTTGTTAGTTCGGTCATCCATGTTGTAAATTGTTCCAATTGTGTTTCTTCCACAAAAGTTTCAATTTCTACTTTATCTAAGTAGTGGATTTCCTTTAACCCGAAATGAGAGGAACGGAGCTCATTCTCCAACTTCCCTAGCCATGTGTAATCGACCGTTGTGTGCATAATGCGCATAAGTTTTCGTTTGACGATGCCCGTCGCATTGATCCCTTCGGAAGTGGCTTTCCCATAGGCGCGTATTAAGCCGCCGCCACCGAGTTTGATGCCGCCGAAATAACGGGTAACGACCACGACAGTGTCTTTTAATCCTTTTTTCTTTAACACTTCCAGCATCGGGACACCAGCTGTGCCGCTTGGCTCGCCATCGTCATTGGCTTTTTGGATTTGGTCGTGCTCGCCGATTAAGTAGGCTGAACAATTATGAGTGGCATCCCAGTGCTTCTTCTTAATATGTAGAATGAATTCTTGTGCTGCTTCTTCTGTTTCGACACGGCTGACATAAGCGATGAAACGTGATTTCTGTATCACAATTTCGTGCTCGCCGTCTCCTTTTACGGTTAAATATTCTTGTAGCATGACACTCCTCCTTTGTAAAAAAACTTAATATATTAAAAATTGGAAACATCAATCTTTAGAGCTTTAGTATCATTTTTTTGTTGTTCTTTCATTATAAACATCATATTATTTGTAATCAATTACTCATTATAAGAGAAAACTGAGAGAAAAGAACTGACTTTACAGAAAAAATAGAAAAAATATTGAAAAAAATAAGACAAAGCCTATATAATTACTGCAAATAAATTTTACGCTCGCAGTAAAAACGTTTGTGCCGGAAGCGTGGTATCACTCGAATATGGAAGCAAGTTCCTTTTTTCTTCTTCTACCTCGTTCAAAAGTGCTAGTCCATAAATCTCTATTTATATACTACTCCGGCAAGACAGAATTTTTTATATTCACTTATTGTAAAAATATGTATAATAAATAATAAGTGTTTCATTTAACAAAAGTTCATTGTTCGATTTCTGTCAAATAATTTTCTTTTGAAACATAAATCAAGTAGTATAGAGAGGTAGATTTTTCTTTTTATAAAGAAAAATGATTGGTGAATGTGGAGGAATCTATATGTCCATTCGGAAAATTGACAGCTCAGAAATTGATATGATTCTAAATAAGATGGTCGCAATTGTTGATACAAGTAAAGATGAAATCTATAAAATTGCAGAACAGGGCCGTCTCGATTTTGTCACTTTATCGGAGAAATTAGAGGTGATAAAGCGGGACGTTCTCCACATGATTGACGAAGGTGATAAACTGGAAGTTCGCTCGAAATTTGCGAGAAAGCGTTTATCGGAAATGAGCAGTAATTTTATCTTGTTTACGGAAGAACAAGTGCGCAAAGCTTATCATGATGCGGAGGCTTTGCAAACGAAATTGCGCAATATCCGCGAACAGGAGAAGCGGCTTCGAAATAGACGGGATGAATTGGAGCGGCGTTTGTGCGGCCTTCAACAAACAATCGAACGAGCTGAATATGTAGTGACGCAAATTACAGTTGTATTGAGCTATTTAACAGGTGATTTGGCGCAAGTAGGGGAAATGCTCAATGATGCAAAGCGCCATCAGGAGTTTGGTTTTAAAATTATTGAAGCGCAAGAGGAAGAGAAAAAGCGTCTTTCAAGGGAAATTCATGATGGACCAGCCCAGATGATGGCCAATGTAATGGTGAGAGCGGACTTGATTGAGCGTATTTTTCGTGAGCGTGGAGCTGAGGAAGCGCTGAATGAAATACGTGATTTAAGAAATAATGTTCGTAGCGCCTTGTACGAGGTGAGACGGATTATCTACGATTTGCGTCCAATGGCATTGGATGACTTAGGACTAGTACCGACCTTACGTAAGTATTTAAGTAATGTGGAGGAGTACAATAAAGAGGTTGTCATTGAGTTCAAGACACTTCGCCAGGAATTACGAATACCTTCGAAGTTAGAAGTTGCACTATTTCGACTAATTCAAGAATCAGTGCAGAATGCTATTAAGCATGCGAATGGTACGGTTATACAGGTGAAAATAGATACTTTTGAAGAAAATGTAATCGCAACAATCAAAGATAACGGTAAAGGCTTTGATACGAATATACAGGAAGAAAACTCATTTGGTCTTTTAGGGATGAAAGAAAGAGTAGAATTGCTGGAAGGGAAGCTAACCATTGATTCTAGTATCGGCAATGGTACTTTGATTATGATTAGTCTCCCAATTCCGGCGGATGTCGTTTTAGTATGAACGAACAGATAGGGAGGGGAACAAGTTGAAAACAAGAATCGTTATAATAGATGATCATCAACTATTTCGCGAAGGGGTAAAGAGAATTTTGGATTTCGAACCAACGTTTGAAGTGGTCGCTGAAGGTGATGATGGTACTGAAGCCATCAGTTTAGTGGAAGTGCATCAGCCGGATGTTGTTATTATGGATATCAATATGCCACACACAAACGGGATAGAAGCAACCAAATTTTTAATTCAAAAATATCCGAGAACAAAAGTCATCATCCTCTCCATACACGATGATGAAAATTATGTGACACATGCTTTACAAACCGGGGCAAACGGATACTTGCTGAAAGAAATGGATGCGGATGCTTTAATTGAAGCAGTGAAAGTAGTGGCAGAAGGTGGTTCTTATCTGCATCCGAAAGTGACGCACAATTTGATCAAAGAATATCGAAAGCTGATTGCTGCGTCGGTGGAGGAAAGCTCTGCGAAGACAATCGAAATCAGGAGACCACTGCATCTGTTAACAAGAAGAGAATGCGAAGTATTGCAATTGCTGGCAGATGGACAAAGCAACCGTACAATCGGAGAAACGTTATACATCTCCGAGAAAACAGTCAAAAACCATGTGAGCAACATTCTGCAAAAAATGGTTGTAAACGATCGTACACAAGCGGTTGTCATGGCAATCAAAAATGGTTGGGTAGAAGTGCGATAAAAATAAACAGAATAGTATGAAGAGATGCAGGTTTGTGTATATGCATCTCTTTTTGTATCTTAAGTGCTTCAACGGTTAAAAATAAGTGAAGAGGTCAATAATGAGTGCACCTTAGTCCGTGGACGTTACAGTAAAATAACATTTTAATGCAAAAGTAGGCATTTTCATATAAAATGGTTAATATATTATTAAAGAAGAAATATATAAATAAGGTAGGTACTATTTTATGAAAACGGTAGTTGTAACGGATAGTACAGCGTACATCCCGGCAGCACTACGTGAATCGTATAATATACATATGGTTCCTTTAAGCGTTGTTTTTGGAAATGAAACATATCGTGAAGAAATTGATATAACAGCAAATGAATTTTTCGAAGAAATGAAGAAACAAGATAAACTGCCTACTACATCGCAGCCGCCGATTGGTGAGTATGTAGAATTACTGAAAGAACTAGCGAAAGAGTATGATGCAGTCATTTGCATCCATCTTTCAAGCGGCATAAGCGGGACATTCCAAGGTTCCGTTACTGTTGGCGGTATGGTTGATGATATTTCAGTATACAACTTTGATACAGAAGTCAGTTGTTATGTGCAAGGCTTTTATGTGTTAGAAGCCGCTAAAATGGCGCAAAACGGTGAAAACCCTGAAAGAATCATGGAAAGATTAGCGGAAATGAAGCAATCTATGCGTGCGTACTTCATGGTAGACGATTTAACGAACTTACAGCGCGGTGGTCGATTAAGTAGTGCACAAGCCTTATTGGGAAGCCTTCTGCAAGTCAAACCCGTTCTACACTTCGAAGACAAAGTCATTGTTCCATTTGAGAAAATCCGCACACGCAAAAAAGCGCTGAAACGCATCATTGAACTATTAGAAGAAGATGCAAAAACAGGCGTTCCAATGGAAGCGGTCATCATTCACGCCAACCGTGAAGAAGAAGCTAACGAATTAAAAGCTGAACTAGAAGCAAAGCTACCAAACGTAGAATTCTCTATCAGCTACTTCGGTCCTGTAATTGGCACACACTTAGGTGAAGGTGCGATGGGCATCGGCTGGTATAAAAAATAAGAGAGAAAGGCTGAATTTGGCCTTTCTTTTTTTGTGCCGATGGAGCCAATAATGGAGACAAGCACGGAAATGTATACGTTTAGAGCAAATATTAAGTCGTGGAATTGAACATTCCATGACATTGCTTATCTTAAGCAGGATTCACCTTCTTATTGTTGAATGTTCTCTTTTATAGAAGGAGGCGATCTATTGAATTCATTGCAAGAAATTTTATGCGGAAAGGCGCTGTTGCAGGATGAGTTGACGGGCTATGAATTGAACCATGAAGATGTCACTTTTCAGGACAGCATTTCGGTTGAGCAACATAAGTATCGCTGCAATCGTTGCGGCACAAAGGAGAAGCATCATTTCTACCAACATTATTGTGCGCGCTGTCAGAAGGAGTGTATTTACTGTCGGAATTGCATCATGATGGGGAAATGTACGAGTTGCAATAAGCTAGTTCTTTGGCAAGGTGATTCGCTGGCATTTCCGCACATACAGCAGGCACTTCAATGGCAAGGTCAACTCTCCCCTGGGCAACAAACAGCTTCAGACAAAGTGCGTGATACAATCATAAACCACGGGATGTGTCTCGTTTGGGCAGTGTGTGGTGCGGGCAAAACGGAGGTATTATTTGAAGGAATTGCCTACGCGTTATCGAAAGGGCAACGGGTATGCATCGCCACCCCACGAACAGATGTGGTCCTGGAGCTGGTGCCGAGATTCAAGGCGGCTTTCCCGACAACACTCATCAGCGCCCTTTACGGCGGAAGCGAAGAAAAGCATCTCCCTGCTCAGCTTGTCATTTCCACCACCCACCAGCTGCTCCGCTATCAGCAAGCATTTGATGTCATCATCATTGATGAAGTCGATGCCTTTCCTTATTCCATCGACAAAACCCTTCAATTTGCGGTAAAAAAATCACTCAAAACAACGTCCTCTCTCATCTATTTAACGGCTACCCCTTCTCGGACCCTGCAAAAGCTGGCCTATTCCGGAAAGCTTCCTTATGTCATCATTCCCGCTCGTTATCATCGTCAGCCCATACCTGTTCCGCAATTGAAATGGTGCGGAAACTGGAAGAAAGTCTTCCAAAAAGGCCGCATTCCAAAGGCGCTTTGCACATGGTATGAACACAAACTTCAAACGAAAACACCTTTTCTTATTTTCTTTCCGAACATTGAATTGATGAACGCCCATGTGTCGCTATTTTCGAATATTGAAGCGGTTTACGCAGAAGATCCCAATCGAAAAACGAAAGTGCAAGCACTTCGCGAGCAAAAGATGCTGGGTTTATTAACGACGACCATTTTAGAAAGGGGAGTCACGATACCGAAACTGGAGGTCGCGGTTATAGGTGCTGAGGAAGAAATTTTTACGGAAAGTGCACTTGTTCAAATTGCGGGCCGAGTCGGACGAAGTGCGCAGCATCCGAATGGGAACGTCACTTTTTTTCACTATGGAAAAACAAGAGCGATGATACGGGCGGTACGGCAAATTCAGCGCATGAATGCAGAAGGCAGAGAGCGGGGGCTGTTGGATGAATAGTGTTATGTGTGTGGCCTGCGGAAATAAAACGTTGAAAAGTTATTCGTGGTTGTCGTTATCTAACCATCAAGACTTTCTCTGTGGACGTTGTCAAAACAAATTGCAGCGTTTGAAGCCGCCGCTTTGCCGGAAATGTCATCGGATGCTGTCGGAGCTACCTGCCGAATTTGTACAGGGGGAGATGTGCTATGATTGCGTGCGCTGGGAAAAGTGGGGAGGAAGTTTAGAAAAAAATATGTCGTTATACGTCTATAACGATTATTGCAAAGAGCTGATGGCTTTGTTTAAATATCGCGGTGATTATGCTATTGCGAATATATTTGCTAAAGATGTCCACACTGCTTTGTCGGAATTGGAGGTGGATTATATCGTGCCGATTCCGTTAAGTGGCGAGCGTTTGCAAGAAAGGAGCTTTAATCAGAGTGAGGCATTCATTCAAACGGCCGGGCTTTCCGCTCATAATCTTCTTACCCGCATCCATAGTGAAAAACAATCAAAGAAATCGAGGCAGAAACGGTTAAATCAAGCGGATATTTTCCAAATTCAAACCAATTTTCCTATTGAAAATAAAAAAATAGTGCTTGTAGACGATATATATACTACAGGATCAACTTTGCAGCTGGCGGCTCAAACATTAGCAGAAGCCGGTGCTTCACACATCATATCCTTCACCATTGCGAGATAGTTCGAATAGGGAGGTGCATTCATGGAGGGGTTATTCAATTGCCCGAAGTGCGACCAATTATTTATTGCAACAAAATTTAGGGATGTTTGCCAATCTTGCTTTATGGAAGAAGAAAAAATATTTGAAAAGGTCTACCAGTATATTCGTAGACGCGAAAATCGAATGGCAACCATCACACAAGTCATTGAGGATACAGGAGTGGATGAGCAATTACTGTTAAAGTTTATCAAAACAGGCAGGCTGAAGCTCGCGCAATACCCGAACCTCGGATACAAATGTGAAAGATGCTCGACCGTCATTCGAGAAGGAAAATTGTGTCTCAATTGCACCGATCAACTGCGGAGACAACTAGACGAATTCGAACACGAAGAAAAACGCCGCCAAGAAATCGAAGACAGAGAACGGAATATTACCTACTACATAAATGAGCAGAAGAAGAAGCGATAATGGGGGACTGGAGCTGTCCAGAAAGCCATTTTACGGCTTTTCGGACGCTCCAACCGCTTGTTTGTTCTGGAGATATGAAAAAGGTGCTAGTTTGTTTCTTTTGTTGGCTTTTTGTTTCTGCTAGGATTGCCGCTAAAGGATTGTGGTCGTTTGAGGTGGCGCGCCTTATAAGGCAATAAATTAAGAGGAAGCTTTCAAAACGAGAAATCCTTTCCATTAACATCTTAAGGAAGAACCTTTTCGGACATCTTCGTTCTAACTGCTCATTTATTATTTAAAACCAATGGACAAGTTCAAGCTTGTTCTTTTTTTCTGTACATACGGTGTTAAGCGGGGCGCTTTTGCTTCGGTTTAAGAAAAAAGTATAAGACTTTGAAGTTTGAACGCTGTCTAGCTCCAGCGCCCAGCGACTAGTGTACTTCGCCCTCTTCCCTACGATAAGTCAACATCGAATCACTTCGTTCTTCGTGTTTCCTTTATCTCACGGTTTGTGAGGAACAACGACTAAAATCGCCACGTCCTGTGGCAACGTCGTTGTGACTCTCATCCTGAGAGCCTCAGTCCATGCAGCGTTTAACGGGTCGCTTTCGCTTTTCTTTGTTGTCAATAAAAATTTAGAATGTCCATAAATATTACATATTACTTGCCGATATTATAGGTAAGATTAACGGTAACGGTTTCGAAAGTGAGGGAAGTGAAATGAAAATTAATCATGTGGGAACTTCTGGTGTGAATCCTTATAAAAGCAATCTGAACAAAGTAGCGCAATTGAAAAATGCTGCATCGAGAAGCAAAGATAAAATTGAAATTTCCACGACAGCTAAAGAACTTCAGCATTCTTCACAGCTAGTGGCACAGCGACAAGCAAAAGTTGAAGAAATCAAGCTTTCCCTAGAAAACGGAACATACTCGGTAGATTTAAAGGAAACGGCGAAAAGCATGATCGACTTTTACACGAAAAAATAAAACGATTTGCAAATACATGAAGGAGGCATAACACATGTCTGCCGCAGCGATTATTGAACAATTAGATGTACTCATCAAACTCCATGAACACTTGAACACACTGGCTGTTCAAAAAACAGAAGTCATCAAAAAAGGCGACATGGAGCGCATCAATAAACTCCTGAACGAAGAACAAAAATACGTCAAAGCCATTCAACAAGTAGAAAACAAGCGCCAGCAATATGTACAAGACTTCTTCAAGCAAGGAAGAACTTTGCAACTGGCCCCCAATTTGTTGGATGTCATAGAAGCTGCACCACAGCCTGAAAAAGAAACATTGACGAAGCAACGAAGTCAGCTTCTGCAAATTGTCGAAGAGCTGAAGAACCATAATAGCCTCAATCAGCAGCTTATCTATCATTCATTACAATACGTCAATGTTTCGTTAGATTTACTTAGACCGCAGCAAACGAACTTGAACTACAGCAAAACAAATACAGGCAATCAAAGACAAGCAAGCAGAGGAATGTTCGATTCAAAAGCATAACACAAAGGGGAACGGGAGGAAGAACACACAATGGCTTCAACATTTTTCGGATTAGAAACAGCCAAACGCGGCATGGTCACTCAGCAATCCGCTTTATATGTAACAGGGCACAACATAGCGAACGCCAATACAGAAGGCTACACCAGACAGCGCGTCAACTTCTCAACAACAACGCCATACGCGGTACCAGGATTGAATCGCCCGAATACGACAGGGCAGTTAGGGACAGGGGTGGAAGCGGGAAGTATACAACGGGTGAGAGATAGCTTCGCGGATCTGCAATATCGGACGCAGAATAATAAATTGGGTTATTACGGGGTAATCAGTGAATCATTGACGAAGATGGAAGAAGTTATGAATGAACCATCTGATAGTGGTTTACAGAAAACGATGGATGAATTCTGGAATGCACTGCAAACATTGACGGCTAACCCAGAAAACAGCGGGGCAAGAAGTGTCGTAGCTTCCACAGGTCAGATGGTTGCAGATACGTTCAATTATTATTATGACTCATTAACGGCTATTCAAGACGATATCGGTAATCAAATTGATGTAACGGTCGATGAGATTAATACAATCATTGATAGTATTAATCAACTAAACAAGCAAATTTCAGAAGTAGAACCACATGGCATGCTGCCGAACGATTTATATGATGCGAGGGATGTTCTTGTTGATCAGTTATCGAACCTTGTGAATATACAGGTTGAAAGAGTAGTACCTACTCAGTATGGAATGGCTAGCGCACAAGCAGAAGGGCTGTACAACATTGAAATGATAAAAGCAGATGGAAGCTCATATGGCACTCCGATTAATTTATTAGAAGTGACTGGGACAGGAATCGGAACTGTCAAGTATTTGGGTACCACCACGGCTGTTAAAGATGGTATTTCATATGTAAATGTTGTAGGTGTAAAGGATGTTCCGGATAAGAACGCTGCTTTAACAGCGTTAAGCGACTTTAACTTTGGCGGAGAGTTAGCCGGTTTGATTGATAGCTACGGATACCAAGGTGCCAATGGAACAGTGGGTTATTATCCAGATATGTTTACTAATCTAAATAACATGGCAAAAGCATTTGCTGATGAGTTTAATAGAATTCATGCAGACGGATATGCTTTGAATGAGACAAAAACAGAACGAGACGCAATAGATGTTAAGGATAGACACTTTTTTGAATATACTGCAGGGGAAGAAGCTAAATCATTAGCGGTTTTAGCAGCTATTATTAATAATTCAGATTCTCTTCGCGCAGGAAAAGATAATGGGGATACCGGTAATAACGAAAATATACAGCGATTAGCTAATTTAAAAACCAAATCGTTTGGAGAATATGGATTAAATGCAGATGGTTCAGGGACGAAGACGACATTGCCATCGAGCTTGAACGGCAATCTTGATTCCTTCTATTCTGGCATCATCGGTTCTCTTGGGGTGGACTCACAGAGCGCCCAAAAAAACTTGGCGAATGCGACAACCATTGCAGCTTCAGTCGAACAAAGACGCCAATCTACTAGTTCTGTTTCGCTAGATGAAGAAATGGTGAATATGATTAGCTTTCAGCATGCGTACAATGCTTCGGCAAGAATGATTACTGTAGTGGATGAAACATTGGACAAAATCATTAACGGCATGGGTGTAGTCGGAAGATAAGGAGCTGAGTGACAAATGCGTGTAACCCAATCAATGCTTAGTAACAATACATTGCGTAATTTAAGTAATACGTACAGTAAACTCTCTAAATTGAACGAGCAAATAAATACACAGAAGAAATTTTCGAAGCCTTCTGATGATCCGGTCGCGGCTATGAACGCAATGGGATACCGAACGGATTTGAATAAAGTTGAACAGTATCAAGAAAACATTTCTACTGTGGAAAACTGGGTAGACAGTACAGGTGATGCTCTGAATAGCGTTAATAATGTGCTGCAAAAAATTCGTGAGCTAACGGTTCAAGCAAGTAATGGGACATTGGAAGAAAAACAACGCTCGTATATTGCGGAAGAAATTAAACAGCTGCAAAATGAAATCATCAGTATTAGTGACACCCAAGTTGGTGGAAAGTATATTTTTGGTGGCACGAAAACAGACATGAAGCCGTCTGATAACTATGATAATGCCAAAGGTGAAATTAATATACAGGTGTTTAACGGAATAACACTACCATTAAATATGGAAGGATCGACTATTTTTGATGGTATGGTGGGCTATACACAAAAACTGACGAATCCAGATGGTAGTGTAACAGAAAATGAAAAAGAAGGCGTAATTCAGAAGCTGATTGATACATTAACTAGCGGTGGTTCAGAAGAAGAGATAGGGGCTTACCTAACGCAAATAGATCAACAAATGGATAAGGTATTAGGGAAACTTTCTGTTGTAGGTGCCAGACAAAACCGCGTTGAATTGATGTCTGATCGATTAAGCAACCAAGAGGTTTTTTCGACCCGCATTCTTTCCGACAATGAAGATGTTGATTTGGAGAGAGTAGCAATTGACTTAACAGCACAGGAAAGTGTGCTTCGCGCGGCACTTTCGACAGGCGCAAGTATCATTCAACCGACGCTGATGGACTTTTTACGATAAACAAGCTAT
This sequence comes from Bacillus sp. (in: firmicutes), assembly GCA_051873995.1. Classification (GTDB taxonomy): domain Bacteria; phylum Bacillota; class Bacilli; order Bacillales; family DSM-1321; genus Bacillus_AD. The sequence continues at coordinate 12,406 of JBJEFL010000229.1, read as the reverse complement.
TCCACTGGGATAGCTTTTCTTTTTAAAAGATAAGTATATAATTTTAAACTTTGAACAGTGTCTAGCTCCAGCGCCCCAGCACCTTGTGTACTTCGCTCTTCTCCCTACGATAAGTCAACATCGAATGACTAACGTTCTTCGTGTTTCCTTTATCTCAGTCGAAGTAGTAAGGAACAACGACTAAGAGCGCCACTTCCTGTGGCAACTCTCATCCTGAGAGCCTCATCCAGCGCTAAACGGGGCGCTTGCGCTTTTCTAAGGAGTGATGAAAATGAAGTTACCACAAATTCGTATCCAATCACAATCAGCGTTGATTTCGCTTGAAACAATCAATGCTAAGCAAACTATTGAACAACCGCAAGTAACTTTAGATTTACAGCAGCCGCCTGCAGAAATGACGATTGAACGAACGCCATCAAAATTGACGATTGACCAAACAGCGGCACGGGAAGCAATTGACTTGAAAACCATCCATAAACGCATTGAAGAATTTGCGGACAATGGACGCCAAGAAGCGATGGAAGGAGTAGCTAGAAGAATTCAAGAAGGCGATGACATGATGCGGATTGAAAATGGCGGAAATCCGATTGCTGTACATGCGAAAACAAACAGCGAGCGCCCGGAAAAGCAATTTAATATCGGATTTGTTCCGCCACTATTCAGTGTCAAGCTGCACTACGAACCAACGAAATTGGACATCAACTGGCAAACGAATAAAGTGATCAACAATTCTAAAGCAAATAAACCGATTTTGGATTATGAAGCAGGTAAAGTAGAGGTAGGGTTGAGGCAAAAGGAGTCATTGCAGATTGATTTCGTTAATGTAGATTTTAATGCGTGAGGGGAGCAGACAGGATGAAAATCACAACAAAGTATCACGGTGAAATGGAATTCAGTGAAAAAGATATTTGGCATTTTGCGAAAGGAATACCAGGTTTTCCGGATGAGCAGCAATTTATACTCTATCCGTTAGCAGATAATGAAGTGTTTTCGATTTTGCAATCTGTTACAAATCAAGACATAGCTTTTGTGGTCACGAGTCCATTCGTCTTTTTTTTGGACTATGATTTTACATTAGATGAGAATGTCGTTTCGTTTCTGCAATTAGAAAAAAGTAGCGATGTTTTGCCGCTCGTCATTTTAACGTTAGGAAAAACATTAGCTACTTCGACAGCTAATTTGCAGGCGCCGCTTATTTTGAATGCTAAAAATAAGCAAGCTAAACAAGTCATCTTGCACGACACGAATTATCATACGAAACACAAACTGAAACAAACAGTGGAGCAGAGGTGATGAGATGTTAGTGCTAACGAGAAAAGCAGGAGAATCCATCATCATCGGAGATAACATCGAAATTACAGTCATCGAAACGAAAGGTGATCAAATCAAACTGGGCATCAAGGCTCCGAAAGACGTGGATATTCATCGGAAAGAAATCTATGAAACGATTCAGCAGGAAAATAAACAAGCAATCAATCAGACGTTGAATATCGAACAGCTATTAGGAAAAAAGAAGCAAGACTAATCGAATAAAGTTCACAAAAATAATTTTGAAAAAAGTATAAAAGAAAGATTTTCCAGGACGATATAGTAAGTGTAAAGAGAGAGGTGGACGGCCGCCACCCTTTCCAATAAATAGATGTTCACAAGGACGTGAACACATATATTCAAGGAGGAAATAACAATGAGAATTAATCACAATATCTCAGCTCTTAACACATACCGCCAAATGGGTACTAACCAAACAGCAGCAACTAAAAATATGGAGAAATTATCTTCGGGTCTTCGTATCAACCGTGCTGGCGACGACGCAGCAGGTCTAGCAATCTCTGAAAAAATGCGTGGCCAAATCCGAGGTTTAGATATGGCATCTAAAAATGCGCAAGATGGTATTTCTTTAATTCAAACAGCTGAAGGTGCATTGAATGAAACACATTCAATTCTTCAACGTATGCGTGAATTGGCTGTTCAATCTGCGAATGATACCAATACTGATACAGACCGTGGAGAACTTCAAAAAGAAGTAGATCAATTAGCACAAGAAATCACTCGCATTTCTAATGATACTGAGTTTAACACTCAAAACTTACTCGGTGGTCAATTTGATGGTACATTCCATATAGGAGCAAATGAAGGTCAAAATCTTGGAGTTGCAATAGCTGCAATGGATGCTTTTACTTTAAAAGTCGGTACTGGTACTGCTCGAACGGTTGCGGCTGATACTGGTGTTGTCACTGCTGCTACAGCTACAGCTGGAATAGATATCTCTACTCAAGGTGCTGCTGATACTGCAATTACAGCAATTAATACTGCGATTGAAACAGTTTCAGCACAACGTTCGGACCTTGGTGCTTATCAAAATCGTTTAGAACATACTATTAATAATTTAGGCACATCATCTGAAAACTTAACAGCATCTGAATCTCGTATTCGTGACGTTGACATGGCGAAAGAAATGATGGAAATGACGAAGAACAACATTTTACAACAGGCTGCTCAAGCTATGCTTGCTCAAGCGAACCAACAGCCACAAGGTGTTCTTCAATTATTACGTTAATAAGCATGTGCAAAGATCCTGGGTTACTGGGGTCTTTGTTTATTTCTGAAGTGTAAATGAATAGGTTTTAAGTAGGCATTACAACGATGTGGAGTTGTGATGCTTTTTTCGTTTATCTTTCATTATATTGAAAGGTAGTACATAAAGAATTCTTTGATTATGCCGATAATAGGGATATAAATCATTTGTTGAAAAGGAGCATTTGTATGTTTGATAAAGTTGGAGGATCGAATCAGAGCATACAGCAGATGTTTACGCAGCAAAAAGAAAAAATAGAAATCGTACAAGAAAAAAATGAAATACATAGTGTAACTGTTGAACGGCCGCAAAAAGAAGAGATGGAGAAGATTGTGCAAGGCATGAATGACTTTTTGAAGCCTTCCAATACGCATCTCAAGTTTGAGTTTCACGATGAATTGCAGGAATATTATGTGTCGATTGTCGATAATATCACGCAAGAAGTGGTGAAGGAGATTCCGCCCAAGAAATTGCTCGATATGTATGCGGTAATGAAACAGTTTATGGGCGTGTTAATGGATAAGAAAATATAAGGAGTGAGCAACGTTGGTAACGAGGATTAGTGGTTTTGCTAGTGGGATGGACATTGATTCCATTGTGACGGATATGTTGAAGGCGCAGCGCACGCCGTTAAATAAATTGTTACAAAAGAAACAAATACTAGAATGGCAACGTGATGATTACCGAGCCATGAATACACTGTTATTGAACTTTAGAACAAATGAACTGACGAATATGAAGTTAACGACCAATTATCGTACGAAGTCGGTTAGTTCTTCGGATGAAAGTAAGGTTACGGCAACGGCAACAAGTACAGCTAATCAGACATCTTTTAGCATATCGAGTGTTGGGAAGTTAGCAACTGCAGAGGTATGGCAAAATGCTGGAGCTATTACAAAAACAGGGACGAAATTTGATGCAACGAAAAGTCTATATGCTCAAAACGATGTTTTTGAAAAGGGAAATATTACTTGGAAAGAGGGAGCTGTACTAACGGAAACCTTTAAAGCTGATGCTACGAAGAAAGAGTTTACGATAAAGGATACAGCGAATATTAAAGCAGGGGATCTAGCTTCTTGGAGTGTTAAGGTAAATGGGAAATCCTATCAAGTAGTGACTAGCGGTACCCCAAAAAAAGACCAAGTTCTTGTGAAGAGTGATGGCACACTGACATTTTTAAATGATGTAGCCGCTAATAGTGATATTCGCGTTGATTATATTGGAAGTGTAAAAACAGAAAAAGTATCTATTTCACCTGGTAGTACGGCTACATTGTCTCAGCTTGGATTAACATATTTACCTAAGAGCGGAGAAACAACAGCTGTAAAGTTATTGACTACAGATAAAACCACGAATAAGACAGTAGAAAGTAATTACACTTTGTCTGGAGAAGGAAAAATTACAGACCAAAGTGGAAATCCGATTGCGACTATTAACAGTGAAACAGGTGTGATTACTTTTGAAAATACAGCTCCTAAATCGAATGATAATGTTTCTTATGCAATGGAGGTTAGTTATTCTCATAAATATACAAATATTTCATTGATTAGTCATACATCAGAAGGTAAACAGTATGAGAAATTTCTTGTAACTGGAGCAGATTCTTTAAACAGTGTGTCTCGTAAAATAAATGATTCAAAAGTTGGAGCATCACTGTTTTATGATGAATTTACGAATAAGATGACATTAACGAGATCGGAAACGGGGAAATTTGCAACAACGGGTAATGATTTAGAAATTTATGGGGATTTATTAAATAAAACGTTTCGTTTTGGTGAAAGTACAGTTAATCCGGTGGTTGGTCAAAATGCCGAATTTACGATTAACGGTCTAAAGACAGAGAGAAACACGAACACTTTTACAATCGATGGCGTCACATTTACACTGAAGCAAACATTCGAAACGACAGATACTCCTGTAACTGTCGGTGTTTCAAATGACAATACGAAAATCTATGGAAATATCAAAGGTTTCATCGACAAGTACAATGAAATTATTGAAACCATTCAGGCGAAGACGAATGAAACACGGAATAAAGATTATCAGCCGTTGACGGATGATGATCGTGAGAGTTTAAGTGAATCACAGCAAGAGAAATGGGAAAATATTGCGAAGGCAGGTTTGTTGAGACGGGATTCATTATTAACAGGTGCATTATCACAAATGCGTTCTAATTTTTATAGTACGGTCAATAATAGTGAAATTTCTTCTGCGTATAATCAATTGGCGAAAATCGGGATTACAACATCCAGTAACTATTTGGATGGTGGAAAGCTCGTCATTGATGAAACGAAGTTGAAAGCAGCAATAGAAGCAGATCCAAACTCTGTGGAGCAACTTTTCCGTGGTGAAAATGGCATTGTTCATAAATTGTCTGATACGGTTACGAGTACGATGGACAAGCTGAAAGCAAAAGCTGGGAATAGTAATTCGACGAATCAAACATTTACGATTGGAAGAGAGTTGGAGGATATTGCAAAGCGTCAAGATCGATTTGAAGACCGTTTAGAACAATTGGAAACACGTTATTGGGCGCAATTCACAGCGATGGAAACAGCTATTCAAAAAGCTAACTCGCAATCATCCTATTTATCGCAATTCTTTAGTTCTTAATAATACACGGGCACTAATTTGGGAGGTTTCACATAATGGCAGTTGGTAATCCATACAAAGCTTATGAACAGAACTCTGTAACAACCGCTTCACCAGGTGAATTGACATTGATGCTGTATAATGGCTGTTTGAAATTTATCGGTAAAGCGAAAGTGGCTATTGAAAGTAATCATGTTGAAGAGCGAAATACGAATATCCAAAAATCGCAAAATATTATTCGTGAGTTAATGGTCACGTTGAATAAGGAGTATGCGATATCGAATGATATGTTGGTGTTGTATGACTATATCATTAGTAAACTGACGGAGGCGAATATTCACAATAAAGTGGCACCGTTAGTGGAGGCGGAAGCACTTGTGATAGAATTCCGTGATACGTGGAAGCAGGTCGTGCAAATGAATCGTCAGCAACAATATCAAGGCGGCGCTGTGTGATGCATGAAGCATTAAAAAGCTGCGGCCAGCTGACTGAACAGCTATTATGTTTATCGAGAATCAATCCGCAACAAATTTCCGATGAACAATATGAAGAAATAACGACTTTATTGGCAAAGCGTGAGCAGTTGTTTGCTGTGCTGCAAAAACCGTCCACGGATGAAGAAAAAGCGTATGCACGTAAGATTATGCAAGAAAGTGAAGAAATGAATCGTAATTTCATCACTATTAAACGTGCCATTCAAATGAAAATCAGAGATTTGAAAAAGAAAGACCAATCCACTAAAAGTTATCTTGGTTATAACACAATCGGAGCGGACAGTTATTTTTACGATAAGAGGAAGTAAAGCGGTTCTATGATGAATCGCTTTTTCTGTAATAGGAGAGGTATATGGAATTACGATTTGAACAGTAATCGATTCAGCTTGTGACCAAACCGACGATTGAAGCGCTGATGGATTGTATCAATGAATTAATTGGGGACAATCAATATTTTAGTCATTGTATCGTGGATGATATAGAAATGTATGAGGAATTAGATGGTTATTTAGCGGACCACTTAAATGAGATAAATATTGTTGAGGTGAAAGCTCAAACAGTTCCTGAGTTGGTGGAGGATATACTGTTTTCTGCTGTGCGTTATTGTGAGCGGGCTTTAGTGATGTTACCTGCACTTGTCTATGACTTCAAGAGTGAAGTGACAGCACGCACGTGGGATGATTTTTTTCATCTGTTGGAGGGAATGGAGTGGCTTTATCAAATGTTTTGTCTGTTAGATGATGTCTGGGAGCCTTTGGATGAATATGTGATGCTTGCCGCTCAGTTGGAAGTGCTGACAAAAAAGCTGCATCATGACTTATGTCAATCAGCAATATTATGTGATGGGCGAGTTAATTGAAAAAGAAATCATGCCGCTGTATCAGAATGTTGAAATGATCGGAAGAAGGCATTAAAAAGACATTATACGAAAGATGGTAATGTCTTTTTTGTGTTATACGTTCTTTAATTGCCGATTTGCTTTACACACGAATATCCAAAAACTGCGAAAATGGAGAGGGTTGCTGTAGCTCTCGGATGGGTCACTGATCACGTCTCGTATATTCGTTTTGATGACTTCTTCTGCTACTTGCTTATTCGTCACGACAAATTGTGAAGCGGGTTCTTGTGTTATTCTTCCTGCAATTCTTGAAACAATGAGCTTGCTTCAGAGCTAATCTCCAATGTGTCTTGCTGTTGTTTCAGGCTCGTTTCTTCTGCTATATTAGTTTGCGCTTTCGAGTTTTTCATTTTTAACTGTTGAATTTGCAGTTCGATTTGTTGGAGCTGTTGTTGCAGTTGCTGAATTTTTGTTTGTTTGCTGTCTGTGTTGTCGGTGGATGAGCTTGTTTCATTGATTTCTTCTTGGATGTCTGTTTTTTGTTTTTCCAAGTCTTTGATGGCGCTATCGGATGTCGTGCTGTTTGTGCTGTAACTATTGCTTCCTGCTGATGAAATGTGCATTTGTCATTCCTCCTTTTGGTGTTCGATTTGATGATAGCAATGCTACCTTAAAGAAATCTTAATAGGGGTTTGTCTGAACAAAAGAAGGATCGGTGACTTTTTCTTTAATACATGAAATAAACGTGAAGTATTTTGTTCAGAATTTCGACAAATTTTTTAATGGTTTGAAGAAGGGGATGAAAGGAGTAAAATAGAATTATATAGTATAGCTTTTTATTTAGTTTTATTTCGAAGGAGGACTCACTTATGGATTATAACATTCGTGGTGAAAACATTGAGGTAACTCCAGCTCTACGCGATTTCGTGGAGAAAAAAGTTGGAAAATTGGAAAGATATTTTAACAACACACCTAACGCACACGTTTATGTAAACTTAAAAGTTTATAACGATAAAACAGCTAAGGTTGAAGTAACAATTCCAATGCCAAATCTTGTGCTTCGTGCTGAAGAAAGAGCAACAGATATGTATGCGGCAATCGATACAATTATCGATAAATTAGAAAGACAAATCCGTAAACATAAAACAAAAGTGAATCGTAAATTCCGTACGGATAATACGATGCCAGAACCTTTTGTGTTTGAAAATGATGCAGATGAAGAAGTGTTTGAAACAGAAGATCATTTAGAAGTAGTACGTAACAAACGCTTTGTGTTGAAGCCAATGGATAGTGAAGAAGCGATTCTGCAAATGAATATGCTAGGTCATAATTTCTTCGTCTATACAAATGCGGAAACAGAAATGACAAATGTTGTGTACAAACGTAAAGATGGCCGTTATGGCTTAATTGAACCTAATTAATAAGCAAGTGTGACAGACCGGTTTTTCGTACATCGATTGAATGTATGGGAAGCCGGTCTTTTTTTATCCACCGAGTAGTATTCCTCGTGATTGCCGCTTTAATCTCTCATTTCCGCTAGTTGTACCGAGAATTTAGAAATGGTAATATAAAAATTGGATATTTTTTAATACTTTAAGGAAGTTTAACTTCTCTAAAGGATTACAGTATAAGAAAAGACATCGACTTTTTGATAAGCCGTATTTTGCTAATTAGGAAGTATATGGAGGGCGCTCCAAGGCTTTTTTATATTATGAAGCGTTTGGATAAGTATATAATAGGTTTAATGAAAATGGGTAGAAAGTCGTATATTGACCTATCGTTTAAGTTTTAAAGTAAAAGACAGACTTGTGATATATTTCATTTTTCAATAGAAGGAAATTTTTTCATCACAAAACAGAGGAGCGTTTGTGACATGTTATCGATATTAAATAAAGTGTTTGACTCTAATAAGAAAGAAGTAAAGCGTCTTGAGAAGGTTGCGAATCAAGTGGAGGCGTTGGCTGCTGATATGGAGAAGCTATCGGACGATGAGCTTCGCGCCAAGACGGATGAGTTCAAAGGTCGTTATGAAAAAGGTGAGAGCCTGGACTCAATGATGGTCGAAGCATTCGCGGTCGTTCGAGAAGCATCGAAACGTGTATTGGGGATGTATCCGTTCCGCGTGCAGCTAATGGGGGGCGCGGCTCTTCATTACGGAAATATCGCCGAGATGAAAACGGGTGAAGGTAAAACGTTAACGTCTACGATGCCGGTGTATTTAAATGCGCTGACAGGAAAAGGTGTGCACGTTGTGACGGTCAATGAATACTTGGCATCCCGTGATGCGACTGAAATGGGTAAGTTATATGAGTTCCTTGGTTTGACAGTCGGTTTGAATGGAAATGGTTTGACACGTGAAGAAAAACAAGCGGCGTATAATGCAGATATTATGTATAGTACGAATAATGAACTTGGCTTCGACTATTTACGTGACAACATGGTGCTGTATAAAGAGCAAATGGTACAGCGTCCGTTGTATTATGCTGTAATCGATGAGGTCGATTCGATTTTAATCGATGAAGCCCGTACACCATTGATCATTTCTGGTAGTGCGCAAAAGTCGACACAGCTTTATGTTCATGCCAATACGTTTGTCCGCACTTTGGTGAAGGATCAAGATTATACGTATGATGAAAAAACAAAAGGTGTGCAGCTGACGGAAGAAGGCATTTCGAAAGCGGAAAAAGGGTTCCGTATCGACAATTTATTCGATATTTCGCATGTAGCGTTGAATCATCATATTAGCCAAGCGTTGAAGGCGCATGTCAGCATGCACATTGATGTGGATTATGTTGTGCAGGATGGAGAAATTGTCATCGTTGACCAATTTACGGGGCGTCTGATGAAAGGGCGCCGTTATAGTGATGGCTTGCATCAAGCGATTGAAGCGAAAGAAGGCTTGAAAATCCAAAATGAAAGCATGACGCTTGCGACCATTACGTTCCAAAACTATTTCCGTATGTACGAGAAGCTGTCTGGTATGACAGGTACGGCGAAAACGGAAGAAGAGGAATTCCGTAATATCTACAATATGTATGTAACATCGATTCCGACGAACTTACCAGTAGGGCGTGACGACCGTGCAGACTTGATTTATACAACGATGCAAGGGAAATTTAATGCGGTTGTCGACGATATTATTGCTCGTCACGAAAAGGGACAACCTGTGTTGGTTGGTACAGTAGCAATCGAGACATCGGAATTGATTTCGTCTTTATTAGCGAAAAAACGTATTCCACATAATGTGTTGAATGCGAAAAACCATGGTCGTGAGGCGGAAATCATTGCAGACGCTGGTAAAAGTGGCGCTGTAACGATTGCGACGAACATGGCCGGTCGTGGTACGGACATTAAGCTGGGTGAAGGCGTAAAAGAACTTGGCGGTTTAGCGGTTATCGGTACAGAGCGACATGAGTCACGTCGTATCGACAATCAGCTGCGTGGTCGTTCTGGTCGTCAAGGAGACCCAGGTGTGACGCAATTTTATTTATCAATGGAAGATGAGTTAATGCGTCGTTTCGGTTCGGATAACATGAAGGGCATGATGGTGAAGCTCGGCATGGATGATTCGCAGCCAATCCAAAGTAAAATGGTGACAAAAGCGGTGGAATCCGCACAGAAACGTGTTGAAGGAAATAACTTTGATGCGCGTAAGCAATTGCTTCAGTATGACGATGTTCTTCGTCAGCAACGTGAAATCATTTACAAGCAACGTTTTGAAGTGTTAGATAGCGAAAACTTACGTGAAATCGTTGAGCGCATGATTACGTCTTCTGTCGAGCATCATATCGGTGCGTTTACAGCGCATGAAGACCGCGCTAATTGGCATTTGCAAGGTATTGTGGATTATGTACAGGCTAATTTACTGCCGGAAGGTGCTATTTCAGAAGACGATTTGAAAAATAAAGATACGAATGAGATTGTGTCGTTCATTTTAGATAAAGTAAAAGAAGCGTATGACAAGAAGGAAGAAGAGTTATCTTCTGAGCAAATGCGCGAATTTGAGAAAGTAATCGTGCTTCGTGCTGTTGATAGTAAGTGGATGGATCACATTGATGCGATGGAACAATTGCGTCAAGGTATTCATTTACGTGCGTACGGTCAAATCGATCCGTTACGTGAATATCAACAAGAAGGCTTTGCGATGTTTGAAGATATGATTGCGGCCATTGAAGATGATGTGGCGAAGTATATCATGAAAGCAGAAATTCGCAATAACCTGCAGCGTCAAGAAGTGGCGAAAGGGCAAGCTGTTCATCCGAAAGACGGTGGTGAAGAGGTGAAGAAGAAGCCTGTTCGTAAAAAGGATGAAGTAGGTCGTAACGAACCTTGTCCATGTGGCAGCGGGAAGAAATTCAAACAATGTTGTGGACGTCTATAAGGTGTAGAAAAGAGGAAGGCTCTGTTCAAGGGCATCCTCTTTTCCTTTTTTATGTTAACAATAGAGTTATGAAGCGAAATGAGTTAAAATAGATGCAGTAATTAGCAAGTAAGTTTATGGATGTTCAACCGGAAACGGTTTGATATTATATTTTTTGAGGTGAAGAGCATGGAATTAGCGGAAATTAGATCAGAGCTCGAAAAAACAGCTAAGAAATTAGCGGACTTTAGGGGGTCTCTTTGACTTAGAAGAAAAAGAGGCGCGCATTGCTGAGCTAGATAATATTATGACTGATCCGGACTTTTGGAACGATCAGCAAGCGGCACAAGGTGTCATCAATGAAGCAAACGGTTTGAAAGAACTTGTTGGACAGTTCCAGGAGATGAGTGAAACACACGAAAACCTAGAGCTGACGTTCGAATTGTTGAAAGAAGAAGCGGATGAAGATTTGCAGGCGGAATTAGTGAGCGAGCTGCAACAATTAACAGCACAAATGAGCGATTATGAGCTGCAAGCATTATTAAGTGAACCATATGATAAAAATAATGCGATTCTTGAGCTGCATCCGGGTGCGGGTGGTACGGAGTCTCAAGACTGGGGTTCGATGTTGCTTCGTATGTACACACGTTGGGCAGAGAAGCAAGGATTCAAAGTTGAAACAATGGATTACTTAGCCGGTGATGAAGCAGGTATTAAAAGTGTTACGCTGCTGATTAAAGGGCACAACGCTTACGGTTACTTGAAAGCAGAAAAAGGCGTTCATCGTCTTGTTCGTATTTCGCCGTTTGATTCGTCAGGCCGCCGTCATACGTCATTCGTATCTTGCGATGTGATGCCGGAGTTTAATGATGATATTGAAATCGACATTCGTACAGAAGATTTGAAGGTCGATACGTATCGTGCAACAGGTGCTGGTGGTCAGCATATCAATACAACGGATTCAGCGGTTCGTATTACACATATTCCGACAGGTGTTGTTGTGCAATGTCAGACGGAGCGTTCACAGATCAAAAACCGTGAGCGTGCGATGAATATGCTGAAATCGAAGTTATATCAACGTCAAATCGAAGAACAACAAGCGAAGTTGGATGAAATCCGTGGTGAGAAGACGGATATCGCTTGGGGTAGCCAAATTCGTTCATACGTGTTCCATCCGTATTCAATGGTTAAGGATCATCGTACAGGAACAGAAACTGGTAACGTGCAAGCGGTGATGGATGGAGACATCAATGCATTCATCGACTCGTATTTACGTTCGAAATTAGCGGAATAAAAGAAGGAAACTGTCAGGGACACATGTTCTTGGCAGTTTTTTTAAAATAGTTATTGACTATTTAAGAATCTAGGAGTAGTATAGTAAATCCAGGCGAGAGATTGAGAGAAACAACTCGAACTCGCTGAAAAAGTTTTTTTGAAAAAGTTATTGACGAACAGTATTTGTTCGTTATATAATAATTCTTGTCCTTAACGGAAATGTTCTTTGAAAACTAAACAAGACAACACGTCAACGTTAATTCTAATCAACG
>JBJEFL010000228.1:3720-5915 GCA_051873995.1 Bacillus sp. (in: firmicutes) | reverse complement strand
TTTTGGATAAAGGAGAATATCATTCATATTGAAAATAGTTACTGTAAATGAAGAGGAATGTGTTGCATGTTTTTTTGTCCGAGGAGTAGTATATAATAAGTGAGTTAATATAAGCATCGGTCTTAGTAAAATGAAGGAGTGTATCATCGTTGATTATTTTAAAATCGAAAAAAGAAATTGAAGGTATGGATCAAGCAGGCACATTACTTGCCAGCATCCATAAAGAAATAGCCAAAATGATTAAGCCGGGCGTAACAACTATGCAAATTGATGCGCTTGTAGAAAAATTGTTAAAAGAAAATGGGGCAACAGCAGAACAAAAAGGCTATCAAGGGTATCCATATGCCACTTGTGCATCTGTTAATGACGAGATTTGTCACGGATTCCCAACGAATAAAGCATTGAAAGATGGAGACATCGTCACAATCGATATGGTGGTTAATTTAAACGGTTATCTGGCGGATTCTGCTTGGACATATGCAGTTGGTAACATTTCAGATGAAGTGAAGCGTTTATTGGAAGTAACCGAGAAAGCATTGTATTTAGGTATTGAGCAGGCGGTGCCTGGTAATCGTATTGGGGATATCGGTCATGCCATTCAAACGTATGTCGAAGCGGAAGGTTTTTCTGTAGTCCGTGATTTTACAGGGCACGGTATCGGTAGAACAATCCATGAAGATCCGTATGTACCTCATTACGGAAAACCAGGCAAAGGTGCTCGACTTAAAGCAGGAATGGTCATTACAATCGAGCCGATGGTCAACGTAGGCACATGGCATCAAAAAATGGATAAAAACGGATGGACATCACGAACAGTGGATGGAAAATTATCTGCACAATATGAGCATACATTAGCTATCACAGAAGATGGTCCGGTTATTTTAACAGCACAATAATTTTGTAGGAAGGGAAGTCCAATTAGGGCTTCTCTTTTTCTTTATCTTTATCATAATTCGTACAAGCCTTTCATACAAGTAGTAGTACGTACAAGTTGTGCGGTGTCTGTGTGAAAAAGGGGGATACGATGAAGGCGAAATGGAAGCTGGCGATATTAGTCATATGTTCACTTCTTATAGGTGCAACGGGTGGACATGTTGGTTCCGATCTTTTTCTGAAATGGAATGCACCAAAAGAAGATGTAGAGGAGCATCGTTCGACCAATCAAGAACAGGTGGATTTAGTAAAGGTAGCGCAGGCGTATGAATTGATCAGGAAGCATTATATTGAAGAGGTAGATGATGAAAAGCTGATTTCGGGGGCGATTCAAGGGATGGTAGAGACATTGAAGGACCCGTATTCGGTTTACATGGATGAAGAAACAGCGAAGCGGTTTAGTCAATCATTGGATTCTTCTTTCGAAGGAATCGGAACAGAAATTGGCGTGGAGGATGAAAAAATCATCATTGTATCGCCATATAAAGATTCACCGGCGGAAAAAGCAGGATTGAAACCGAAGGATGAAATTGTGTCGGTAGACGGTAACAGTGTGAAAGGATTGAATGTGCAGGAAGTCAGTGTGAAAATCCGTGGTGAAAAAGGAACGAAGGTGAAGCTAGAGATCAAACGCCCAGGTGTGGCCAATTTGCTGACGTTTGATATTAAACGCGATCAAATTCCGGTAGAGACGGTCTTTTCCGGTATAAAAGAAGAAGCTGGTAAAAAAATTGGCTATATCGAAATTACTTCTTTTTCCAAACAAACGTCCACTGATTTTGCGAAAGAGTTAAAAGCATTGGAAAAGAAAGAGATGGAAGGTTTGATTATTGATGTACGCGGTAATCCGGGTGGACTTTTACCATCGGTAGAAGAGATTGTGAGTGAAGTGGTGACGAACGAAAAGCCCTATTTACAAATTGAATCCAGAGAAGGAGAGCAAACGAAGTATTATACAAAATTGGAGGAGAAAAAACCGTATGACATCGTGGTATTAATTGATGAAGGAAGTGCCTCCGCTTCGGAAATTCTGGCGGCCTCTCTTCAAGAAGCGGGAGGCTATGCGTTAATCGGAGAGAAAACATTCGGAAAAGGAACCGTGCAGCAGGCGGTGCAAATGAATGATGGCAGTAATATCAAGCTGACCTTGTATAAGTGGTTAACGCCGAATGGTAATTGGATTCACAAGAAAGGCATTGAACCGACTGTTTCGGTGAAACAACCTTCCATTTTCCACACACAGCCATTGAATATTGAAACGA
>JBJEFL010000228.1:0-3620 GCA_051873995.1 Bacillus sp. (in: firmicutes) | reverse complement strand
CTGCAACTTCGAACAGCACTTCGCTATTTAACGAAGTAAATGAAGAGTGTTTGTAATAACCTGATTGGTTCATCTAATGGTTGGTGAGGGGAAGAAAAACCCCCACCAACTAAAGAGTCATTTTATGAAATCGCACATAGGCTTATGTAAGATACATACGTTACCCGTCATGCGGCAGGAATTCACTGTCGTGTGACGGGTTTGTTTGGAGATGAGATAAGAGGGATGAAATTACTTTTTAATCATAGGAATTGGGTGTAGTCTTTGTTAAAATAGTAGTTAGCATATTTAGTATATTAAGAAAGGAAGGTGGACATTAGTGGGATTTGAATGGGTCATGGAATTTTTATCGGCTGCAGGAAAGCTCTTTCTTCATCCTTTGTTTTACTTTTCTTTTTTTCTATGCATAGTGATGGGATATCGTCGTGTAAAACGAGAGCGTAAAGACTTTAAAATACGTATTGAAGATGGCTATTTTGAGCTGCGGAATGTCTTTTCCATAGGCGTTATTATTGGTTTATGTTTATCTGTCGTTACAATCGTGTTGGGTATGGCTATTCCTTTTGCGGCACTTATTGTGATGGGTATTCTGTCGATTGTTATCGGCATGACGTTGCAGTACCGTCTTTTAACGCCCGCTCATATAATAGGAGTGACTATTTTTACACTATTTTTTATTCATGAATTTGAGCTTTCCATTCCGTTTATCGAGTTGGACAAGTCCTTGTATCCTGCATTGGCAGTCTTGATGGGTTTACTCATTGTAGGGGAAGGGATTTTAATCAGAAGAAATGCGGTCAAAGGTACTTCACCTAAGCTGATTCAGTCTAATCGTGGAATGACAGTCGGTGTACATGAATCACAACGATTATGGATGATTCCTTTTTTTCTTTTCGTACCAGGTGGTGAAATGGTTGCGCCGTTTGAGTGGTGGCCTGTGTTCGACTTAGGCAAGGAAGTAGCCATCACACCGATTCTTGTGCCGTTTTTAATTGGTTTTACGCAGCAAGTGCAAGGTCAACTGCCAAAAGATTCGATTACGATTAGCGGCACGCGAATTATGGCATTGGGCTTTGGTGTTTTGGCTATCGGTATCGGGAGTATTTGGTTGCCGATTTTAAGCATTGCCGCAGCGGCGATTGCTTTGTTTGGCCGGGAATGGGTAGCATATGCGAATAAAATGTCTGAGCAGCAATTGCCCTTTTATTTTACGAAAAGGGATCATGGTGTGCTAATTTTAGGGGTTATTCCGTACTCTCCAGCCGATAAGATGGCATTGCAAGCGGGAGAAGTGATTACGAAGGTAAATGGCGTCGTTGTGCATACGGAAAAACAATTGTATGAAGCTTTACAGCGAAATCGAGCACATTGTAAGCTGGAAGTATTGGATGTCTTCGACCAAATTCGTTTTGTCCAGCGAGCGCTGTATGAAGGTGAACATCACGAATTAGGAATTTTGTTTGTTCAAGATAAACCGGAAGAGCAGCAAGTAGTATGAAGATGTTGGTGATTTTTCATTAGTAGTTGGAATGCTTATGACATTATAAAAGGATGAATAGCCTGCAATGGTTATTCATCCTTTTTGATTTTCATTATGTTTTGGTGGATGGTTGCTTGCTTCATCTTTTTTCTTTGAGAATAGATGTTTTTTAAAATTTACTGTAACTGCTCATTTCAAGGAGAACTTTGCTTCTTTTGGCTGTTAATAGTGAAATTGTGTATAAAATAGTTTCTCAATTATATCAAGTGCCCCTTAAATCCTTTTCATGGATTATTGTGTTGTAATGAGTTGTCTATTTTCGTTTCAATTTCCTATTTTTTGAGCATATAATCGACAAATTCAGTTACTTGTTCATCAGTGTCATATGAACACTTACACGAGATAGCCGATAAGGATTTTCACTTAATGGTTCTCAATACTTTGTAAGCAACCGTCCACTGAGTGTTACTTTGACGAGTTGTTTTATGATCTCGTCACTTATATATACCCGGTATACAAAACATTACACGTTTTTTGAAGTTATCTTCCTTTTTATTACGTGAAAAAATGCGAGTGAGACTGATGACGTTAATCAAGAAAAGAATATGGAGTTCGCCTAGAAAACGGAGAGTAGATTTGATTTAATTATGAGTAGAATAAACATAAGAAAATCAGAAGAAAAGGAGAATGAAAGAATATGTTGAATTTTATCGGAATTGGCAGTGCCTTTCATACAGAGCTAGGCAATAACAACGCTTTTATCAAAAAAGGAGAGGAGTTATTCTTGATTGATTGTGGCAGCACGAATTTCAGCCGGATGATAGCTTACGGCTTATTGGATGATGTCAAAAAAATTACGGTATTGCAAACACATTTACATGCTGATCACGTCGGGTCCTTAGGTGATTTGGTCGGTTATGCGTTCAATGTGATGGAGCCGAAGCGTGAAGTGAAGGTGACATTGATTACACCACAAGCGCTAACAGCTGATGTGAAAGCTATTTTACAGAAGGTGGGCGTACCGGAAATGCAATATAATAGTGTAGAAATTGTAGATGAATATAAGCCGAAAAATTTGCTTGGCATTACATCTATTAAACCGTATGTGGTTCAACATGTCCCGCATTTGAAATGCTTTGCGTATTTGCTGCAGATTGATGGGAAAAGTGTGTATTATAGCGGAGACTGCAATATGGTTCCGGATGAAATCAAGACAGCTATGCTAAACGGAGAAATTGACCTTTTCTATCAAGATACAAGTAAAGCGGATTTTGAAGGGAATGTGCATTTATCCTTACGTCAATTGACGGAGCTTATTCCGCAAGCATTGCGTCACAAAGTGTATTGCATGCATTTAGATCAGGCTTTTTCAAGGGAAGAAGCAGAAGAGCTTGGCTTCCACGTAGTAGAGTCTATGTAAATTATTTTCTTAGAATAAAGTGGGGGATTAGTTATGTCAACAAAGGGGAAAGTGAAAAGCAGCTTCAACGAACATGCTGCACAGTACGATCAATTACGAAAAAAATTAATTCCATGTTTTGATGATTTTTATTCTATTCCGGTTTCATTACTACCGGATGTAAATGAAGCACCAAGTGTGCTAGACATTGGTGCCGGAACAGGATTGATGGCTTCATTTGTAAAAGAGAAATTTCCAAAGGCAAAGATGGATTTGATTGATTTAGCTGAAAATATGCTCGAAATTGCTAAACAACGCTTTGCAGATGACGAAAATATGGAGTATATAGTCGGGGATTATACACAGTATGTTTTTGAGAAAAAATATGACATTGTTGTTTCTTCCTTATCGATTCATCATTTGACCGATGAAGAGAAACGGGCTTTATATACAAACGTTTTTCGTATTTTGAATGACGGTGGTATTTTTGTGAATGCCGATCAAGTCTTAGGGGAAAATCAAACCATTGATAATCTGTATAAGGCGGATTGGTGTCATAAAATCGAGAATAGCGGATTAACGAAACAAGAAATCCAAGCGGCCTATGAAAGGACGAAGTTGGATAAGATGTCCACCCTGTCTGATCAATTGCAGTGGTTAAAAGATAGCGGTTTTTCCGAATGTGATTGTATGTATAAATATTTTAACTTTGTTGTGTTATGGGCGAGAAAATAAAGCGCA
>JBJEFL010000227.1:0-5961 GCA_051873995.1 Bacillus sp. (in: firmicutes) | reverse complement strand
CTAACATAATCACATTAGACAAAGTGTAAAATATCCTCAAATCTCAACAATATTAACCTTCTTTCAAATATTATATTGACACTGCAAATATAGTACTAGATACTTAAAATAAAGATATATTAAAATAATTTTATACGAACTTTTACAGTATAAGGATTAGAAGGAGGATTCATTACTTGAGGACAGAAAAAAACAAAAAGAAACGAACATGGCTTAGGGTATTAGGTATCGTCTGTTTACTTCTTTTTGTCGCAATCGGTGGTTTTGCGTACTATGTATGGCATACCCTTTCACAATCATTAGATTCTATGCACGATCCGCTCGATAGGGAATCTGATCTGCGCGAGGAATCATTGAGCTTAACTAGTGCTGAACCATTTTCCGTATTATTGTTAGGTGTGGATGAGCGTGAAGGTGACAGTGGTCGATCAGATTCCATGATTGTACTTACTGTAAATCCTGAAACGAATAAAATCGACATGATGAGTATCCCACGTGATACACGAACAGAGATTGTTGGACATGATACAGTGGACAAAATCAATCACGCATACGCATTTGGCGGCATCGAAATGTCTATGGATACAGTCGAAAACTTACTGGAAATACCAATTGATTATTATATCGAAGTAAATATGGACAGCTTTAAGGACATTGTGGATATCGTTGGTGGCGTAACCGTAGAAAATGACTTGGATTTCACGTATGAAGGCACTCATTTCCCAATCGGCACACTGACTTTGAGCGGAGAGGATGCATTAAAATATTCACGCATGAGATATGAAGATCCGAACGGGGACTTCGGTCGTCAAAAACGCCAACGCCAAGTGATTGAAAGTGTCATCCAACAAGGTGCGACTCTTTCCACACTAACGAAATTCGATGAGATTTTCGAAACATTAGGAGACAATATTAAAACGAACTTAACGTTTAAAGAAATGCTATCCATTCAAAAAAATTACAAATCCGCCGCTAATAACATTGAAGATTTCACTTTAGAAGGTGAAGGAACGAAGATTGATGGCATTTATTATTATATCCCTGAAGAAGCTAATCTAGAAGAAATTAAAACGGAATTACAGGAACAATTGGATATGTAAACGAATGAGCGATTGGAAAAGTTATGTTATGACTTTTCCAATCGCTCATTTTTCATTGAAACAACAGAAAGGTGCGATCTTGTTTCTTTTATGCACTTCAAGTATGACTTTCTAAAGGATTAAAGTATAAGAAAGGACATCGACTTTCGCCATTAAAGGGCGATAAGTCGTGTTTTTCTAATCTTTTAGATTCTGCAGCAATTGCCCTAAAAGATTGTAATTGTACGGAGAAAACACTTTGTAAGACAATAACAAAGAGGTTGCCCTATACGCCTCTTTGAAGAAGAAATCAGAGAAAATGAAAAAATAATCAGTTTATCCATTTATGATATTATCACGGATTTTTTCGATTTCCTTTTTTCGTTAAAATAATTAAAAACAAAAAATCAAAATATTACCACTTCAATTTCGTGCGTATTTTATGCTGAATGTATGTTCTTTTTTTGATTATAATAAAGTAGGAAGGCAAAAGAATAAGGTGAATCAATTGAGAAGAAATCTTCATTTAATCAAAACAATAGGTAATGAACTAAGAAATATGAGAAAAACAAAAAACTTACAGGTGAAGGACGTTGCACAAGATGTCGGTGTATCTTCAACGTATATTTCCGAGATTGAAAGAAACAATAAAGTTCCAAGTAATGAACTGATTGAAAAAATGGCTGTTGTGTATTCAATGGAACAAAAACAATTATATAAAGGATTTAAAGTGATGCCTGATAATATGCTTTACGAATTAACCTCTGAACATGGTTTATATGATCTCTTATATGAACTGGCTGAAAATGAAAACATTACGCGGGAAGAAAAGGATGCATTTTACCAAAAGGTCGAATCTCTCTATAACGAAACATTCAAGAAAAGGTGAATAATGATTGAGCTATGAAACATTAATGATTTTAAAAAATTTATTATTATTCGTTGCCGGTATGGTATTTGCCCTTATTCTTCTTTCTCTTATCTTTGCTTATTACATGATGCACACTGACATCAATGAAGAAATAGAAGAAAATATCATTTTTGGAGAGATACCTGAAGTAAAAATACAATGGAAGCATCCAAAAAATTTTCTGACTGCATTGGAAATGCAATATGCTTTGCTATTTTGGCATTTTACCAATTCTTCAAAAACCACTTTATATACAAGTATAAAACGTGGAAAGATCCTCCTCATTTCCATCTTGATCATTTTTGCTGTACTGTTAATTTTAGCTTTATTTAGTTCCTTTACTATTCAATCACCAACAACGCACCGTTATTAATACCCTTATTTACACAAAGAGTCCTGCAGACATTGCCTGCAGGACTTGTCTATCCGTTAATAATGCTCTAACTTAATCACTTCCACTTGCACATTTAACGTATGATTTCCACCGTTATAAACCCCTTGAAGTGGACTGACATCCAAATAATCCCGACCAGTGGAAAGCACGATATGATTTTCCAGCACTTCTACATTATTTGTCGGATCAAGACCAACCCAACCAATACCAGGAACCATAATTTCTACCCATGCATGAGTAGCCATATCACCAATTAAATCCGAATTTTCACCGGCATATAAGTAACCACTCATATAGCGAGCCGGAATGCCTCTCGAACGAAGAATGCCAAGCATGACATGTGTGTAATCTTGACACACACCTCTTTTCAACAAGAAAGATTCCTCCGCTTTTGTATCAACATTTGTCGACTCTGTATCATATTGAAACACGGCATGTAAATACTCGTTTAAAGATAAAGCAAATTGGACCGGATTTTTTATGTCACCTACTTCATGGATGACTTCCTTTATTTGTTCTGGTTTCAGATAGGTGTAAGATGTTGTATTCAAGTAAGGTAAATAATGTTCGTGGAATAATTGTGAATGATAAATTTTCTGCATTTCTGGTGAATATTCTATTTGATGGATAAATGGTGCTTTTTGGATGCTAACAATCGATTTTGTTTTTACTTCCAGCACTTTATGCTTCTCAGGAATAAAAAAACTCCCTACATTATTCCCCCATATATCGACATGTTCCTTCGTCATGGATGCAGGATTAATGGTATTACGATAATATAATAGTTTTTGACACTCATTGTTTCTTGGCTTTAACCGGATTGTATTCGAACTTTGTTCTACATAATTTTCATAGCAAAATGTATTCGTATGTACAATTTTATATTTCATTTCCCTTCACTCCCCAGATGCAAAGTGTATTACTGACTTATTTGAAAGGAAGAATACATCTCATCATCCCTTCATTTTTTCGCATCAGCTTCTATTAAATAATACGTTGTCGAGAAGGTTTTGCCAAATTTCACACATTGATCCAATGTGTTCGAAATAACATCTCCCATTTCCTCAAAGCTCAACTGATTAACTTGAACATTTCGAACGGAAGTCAACATTTCTTCGATAGATAAAAACATCTCGCGAGAATGAAAAGCCACTTTTTCACTTTCAATTTCTAAGATAGCCTTCTTGACGTGCTCCATACAATAACGAATGGAACGCGGGAATGTTCGATCGGATATTAAAAATTGGATAATGAGTTGTGGATCTTTATGTCGATATTTTTTTGAATAATCCTCATAGCCATGAACAAGTTGCAACGCAAATTGTGATTGATATTCGCAAAAATCCGTTTGGTTATTATTCTTCGTACGATTTGATAACACTTGCAGTATTCGTGCCGTTTTCTCAGCCCGTTCCAGCCATTTTCCGATTTTCATAAAATGATAAGGCTTATTGCGTGGCATCGAGGAATCAATCATGCCAGCCGCTGTCATGATTGTCATTTGAATACGTTGCAAAAAATAATAAATTTCTTGAAATGAGAAGCCTTCCTGTTTCTTTTCTTTATTTAAGCTTAAGTAAAATTCATTCCATACTTCCCATAGCTCATTCGGAATCGTATCACGTGTCATTTTTGCATTTTCCCGAACATAATTAGACGTTTTCACCAATGAATTTGTGTTATATTCAGAAAACGCCAAATAATCCACCACTTTGCGAACACGAATATCCCCATATATTTGTTCATACTCTGAACTTGATGCACAAATATCCAAAACAGTTTGCCAATCTTGCTTATATGAAATCTCTTTACCCGATTCCTCCAACATTTTTTCCAATTGAACCCCTAATATATGTGCATTGTTCTCCGTTCTTTCACTATATCGAGCCAACCAATATAATGCATCCGCTACACGACTAAGCATGTTGTACAACCTCCTTTAGAACCCATGTATCTTTACTACCTCCACCTTGAGAAGAATTGACGACTAGCGACCCTTCCTTCAAAGCCACTCTCGATAATCCGCCCGGTAATACATGCGTTTTATCTCCTTTCATAACAAACACACGTAAATCCACATGGCAAGGATAAAAACGACCATCTTGATAGACTGGGGCTCTCGATAAATTTATAGTTGGCTGAGCAATATATTGCTTAGGATTTTGAAGAATTTTTTCGCGGAATAATTGAATTTCTTCTTCCGAAGCATGAGGTCCTATTAACATATCATATCCACCAGAAGCTCCAACATTTTTCACTACGAGCTTGTCCAAACGTTCAAGTACCCATTCACGTTGTGCCGGATCACTCAAAATATATGTCTCAACGTTCGGAATGATAGGTTCTTCTCGCAAATAGTAGCGAATAATAGCTGGAACATAAGAATAGATGGCCTTATCATCGGCTACCCCATTTCCGACAGCATTTAAGATAGCTACATTCCCTTGTTTATAAGCCTCCATAATGCCCGCTACACCTAAATAAGAATCTTCACGGAAAACGGTTGGATCAAGGAAATCATCATCAATTCGACGATAAATGATATCGACCCTTTTTAATCCTTTGATTGTTTTCATGTAGACAACCTGGTCTTTGACGATTAGATCCCGTCCTTCTACAAGAGGAATATTCATTTGTTGCGCTAAAAACACATGATCATAATAAGCTGAATTGTACATGCCGGCTGTTAAGAGCACAGCTTGAGGTTCTCCAATGTTTTTGACATTCAAAGGAATGTGTGAAAGAAGTGCAGATTGTAGATGACTAAGTTGATTTTCCAATGTATGAAGGGATTGCTTTGAAAAAAATTCCGGGTATACTTTGCGCATGACGTAACGATTTTGATATACATAAGACATTCCTGATGGGTTGCGGAGATTGTCTTCTAAAACACGATACGTTCCATGTTCATCTCGAATTAAATCTATTCCCGCCAAAAATATATGATTGTTCAACGGAATATTCATACCGGCCACTTGTTTATAATAATATGGATTTTGTTCAATCAGTTCCCTCGGAACAATTCCATCTTTAATAATATTCTGGTCATGATAAACATCATCAAGAAATAAATTTAATGCTTCCACTCTTTGCTTCATGCCTTTTTCAATCATTTTCCATGATTCGGACGGAATGATGATTGGTACAAAATCAAATGGCATGGTTCGTTCTGTTCCGCCTTCTGCTCCATAAACAGTAAATGTAATACCTTGTCTTAAAAAGCTGGATTGTGCCATTTCATTCTTTTCCTGTAAATCCTCATCTGTAAGTTCCTTTAGCTTCGCATAAAAAGATTGATAATGTTCTTTCGGCTCTTTACCATGCAGCATCTCATCGTAATAGAAACCTGATTCATATGGTTTAAACATGTATACTCGCCTCCGATGTATAAAATTAATAAACAGACTGTTTATATAAATACGACAAATTCTATCTGATTTCCTTTTTTTACAACAAAAAAACTAAAAAAATTACACCATTTTATTTGACAACGCTTTCATTTTGTGGATATATTTTCATCACGAATATTCGTCCAGAAATAAATGACCTTATTTTTCCATGCAAAAAGCACAGGAATG
>JBJEFL010000226.1:0-6142 GCA_051873995.1 Bacillus sp. (in: firmicutes) | reverse complement strand
CTTCATATTCATTGCGGTTAATAGTTTTTGCAAAGTTATGAAAATAATTAAAAACACACAAGTTTTTCCATCAAATCATATTAATCAAAATTAGGCAAAATGAGGACCAAACATCTTAAAATATATTGTATCACAACTTGTTATATAATTCATTCACCAAAATTCACCAAAAGGTATTGGGCCATCTACTACTTATCATAAATGCTTTAATGTTCGTTCATTTCTGAGTCTCCCCGTGTAGGGATTTATGGAATAAGTAATATGCGTGACAACACCGATGATATACTCCTCTGGTACAAAGCCCCAATAACGGGCATCACAGGAATTGAGGACATTATCTCCACAGAGGTAGTAGTAATCGTGTTTGAATGTATGATAAATGATTGTATCACATGACACATTCGTGCCTGTTTCCCATTCCAATATGTGACGATAGAGACAAGCTTCTTTGGGCGTAATCAGGATTCTGTCACCTTTACGTGGAACATAAAGTGGTCCCATGAACTTTATTGTCCATGAAAATCTGGCATCGTATGGAAATGTGTTTAGAACGGACTGATCTATGATGCTATCAGGAATATTTGCCAAACGTGCTTGTTCCGAATATAATCCCAGTGCCCCATCATAATTGTTGTTAACAAACCGACCATTCATTATACTAATGGTATCACCAGGCAACGCAACGCAACGCTTGGCATAGACATGATTGATAACAAAATTTATCTTGTCATCATGCTTCGGGAAGTTGAAAACGACGATGTCATTATGCTTTAATCGTCTCAAGCCTCGTGTACGCCAGCTTTTCAACTCTATTCCTTTTTGATTGAAATGAAAATCTGAATAAATACGAGCCCCCATGATGGCTTTATTGACGATAACCCTATCGCCTGGTAGAAACGTTGGCTCCATAGACTCTGTTGGTATTACGAACTGATCTGCGATGAACACCCTAAACAATAGCCAAATGCCGTATAGCAGTATGCTGCAGCATACTGCTATACCTGTTACTTTTATAAGCCTATAGGTGGTTTTCATTCATTATTGAAGTATATAGTTTTACAAATAAGTAGCAACACACAAAATAAAGATACTTTATCAAAGAAAATTACTGTAATGTTTTAAAAAAGTCGAATGCTTCTTCCCCCACAAGAACAACATTGTAGTACTTGCCGGAGTTCAACTTGAACGAGAGAGTCAACGGTATATCATAACGTTTACAATCGTCAACGAGATCCTTATATATAGAATAAGGACTATGCTTATCAATAGGGTCTCCATGGATGAATATCGGAACATTCTTTAGCTTGTTTATAAATAGTTCAGGCTTGTGCTCATTAGACCATTCATCTGAGAAGGAGCGATGGTAAAGCGGTGCATATAGCGCAAGAGCCTTAAACATTTTCGGATAGTCGGTTGCTAATCGCAGAGCACGGTAGCCACCACTACAATTCGCATGCAGAAACATTCTTGACGTGTCAACGGAATAATGTTGTTGTATGTCCTTTATGACCAACTTCAATTCCTCCTCTGCTATTGGAAGCAAGTCTTCGTGCAGGTACGTCCGAATCTCAGGCATCACAATAAGGAATCCGTATTTGTTCGATAGGGCTTGCATTTGATTGACAGCCCATTGCCGTGCTAATTGCGGGCAGGCAAAGAAATGATGAAGGTTTTCTATGTTGGGACGGATTACCACAACGAGAGGTAGTGGTGTAGACTTATCTATGTGGTTAGGTCGCGCTAAAATATAACGTTGCAGACTGTCATCAATCTCAGAGCGATAAGTGACAAACAACACATTAGATTCGGTGTCATCCTCACCATGCACACATTCCAAGCGCTTAAACGTGTGCTCCAACTGATAAGTTAGGGGAGAAATTTTGAACTGCCACCACCAGTCACCATCATAACGAGTAGGATGATTTAATAAGAAGTTGAGACGATACAGCAACTGGTCAATTTCCGCAGACCTTGGATGTCCATCAGAAAGTTCTTCCCGAAGTAACGAAAACTTCTTATATGCGTTGTCATCTTTGCCACACAACACGGGTTGGCGTATGGAATAATCGCATATCGTCATCTCACACATGTATGAAGTGTTGTTCTCTAAACCATCCACATAGTATGTAAATGAGTCCTTTTTTAATTCCATAGGCTTAGAAACAGGCTTTCCATACACATCATAGAACTTTAACGTCACAGGCGAATTAATAACGTTCTGATGTGCGTTGGTGAGCATAACTACGTGGCTGACAGAATCTATCTGAGGATAAATTATGTTACAACTTTGTCCGTCTGCATATAGACGGGCTATGCTGATGCTGTCATATACAGTTGACTCAAAAGAATAGTCTCCTCCTGTACAATTTAACTTTACGAAGCACCTGTTTCTTCCTTTTTTCAGACGCATTGGATAGATGTTTAGGCCTTGAATGTCACGCCTGAGCAACGTATCGGTATTGACAAATATATTATATGACATAGAAGACTTTACTTCAAGATATAACGTCATATTGTCATCCGAAGTTATTTCACAATGCAAATAAGTTACTTTCCCCTCTAATGAGTGAGTTGTGTCCTCTGGAAGAATACCATATACTTCTCTAAGGTCAAGCTGATTGTACAAGGGGTGATAGTTTCCTGAAAACAAATACGTTCTTGCTGTATCCGCCTTGCACTTTTCCATAAAGGAAGATGGTGAAGATATAAAGGAATCAGCATACAATGAATCTTCTTGAGAAGATAATGCACCCAAAATAGTCCAATCTATCAATGGTTGCTTTATCACGCCAGATTCATCATGATCTATTGAATAAATTACAATATCATCATGATTTGTGCATGAGGAAAATAAAAACATTGCAGAGCACAGCAATGTAGAGATTATCCCCATATACAATAAGCCTGTTATATAGCAAACTTGCCCATCGTACACATGAGGATCTATAATCCCAGCTCTACTTGTAATCCAAGCCCTCGTATCATCAATATAATTTGTCATACCTTTACTTGATGATTAATTTTATTGTATACAATTACATTTAAATCTAACAAACAGTTATATATATTTTCTCAAATATTCTTTAGTCTATACTTTATTATATAATAATTTACACCAACATGATTTTCAAGCAATAGTTTTACATTCAAAGTTTTTAAATGTTCTGCTGATACTATTGACAAAAAGCTGTTGTCCTCGTAACCAATGAAATCTGGCAACAAAGTACTCAGAGGCCTGTTCAAAATACATTCTCCGTTATTTTTGTTTATTGAAAGTTTCATCTGCTTATTCTCTTTGTATGCAGTAATACATTTATCACCCAAAATAGCACTGCCAAATATGAAATCATAGTCAAATTGGTTTTCAATAAATAACTTTGGGGTCTTCAAAGCTGATAGAGGGATAAGTTTATCTTTTTCGTATTCCAAACATGTTTCAACATCGCCATGTCTGTTGAGCACAAATAACCGATGCTCATGAAAATCCGAATATACAAATCTGTTGCCATAGGTTCTGATGCTTGCTGGCATACAGGATGACATACCTATACTGTTATCTGATATATAAGTATGCTTCTTTACAAACCTGAAATTTTCATCAAATATATAGAACAAACTATCTTCTTGTTCTCTTGTAAATCCCTGATGGTTTGTCGAGCACACTATTAATCCGTTAATACAGGCCAAATCATTTAATGATGTATTATGAAGAATCACTTCGTTTTGGAATTCGCCTTCCAATGAATACACTTTTAGCAACGAACTTCTATTGCACAGCATCAAAACACGTCTGTTTTTTCGATCGATTGAGAAATCATAGATGTTAGTATATTCACCATGCCCATTTCCTTTGCGCCCTATTCTTCTAACAAATTTCCCCGTTCTGTCGAAAACAAGCAGACCTACATTGGCATTTGAACTCCCAATATAATAATGTCCATCAAAATACTCAATTCTCCTTATAGATGAGATGTAACCTTCTTCATTCTCTTCCAGAGGGACACACGACAACACCTCAAAACAATCATCAAAAGAAATGCTTGTAGTATCTGTTGAGTCCAATACAATTGGAACACAATTCAAGCCGATTGTTTTATCGCTGCATGAACTGATAAGGAATATGGTTACAACTGTAAATAATGTAATTCTCATATTATTCTATACTACTGTTATCAGATGATTATAGTGTACCAAACATGCAAATAACTTTGCGTTCCACATATATTAATTGCATCATTTGTATGGATAGAAATCTAAGTTAATAGTTTCTGCAAAGTTATGAAATCAATGAAGAAGGTACAAGTTTTTCTGCCCAATCATGTTCACCAAATTGAGCAAAAACAGAACTATATATACCAAAACAAGTTGTATTACAGCATGTTATAAAATATGTTCATCAAAATTCATCAAATGGAATTTAACGCATGTATAAGATTGTTTTTTAATGGATGCGCAAGCTTAACCCCAAAGAGCTTATCATTTGCCCGGGCCTTTAAGTTAGAGACGGATGATGCTGTTGAACTGAGCATTATTGAAATGACATTTTCGGGTATGTCAAGAATCAGGAGAATACAAATGCGCTGTTCCGACTTGGACAGGTGCTTCCCTGAACAAAAAGCTTTATAAGTTGCAGGATTGTCATTGCTGAATTGGGAAACCAGCATTTTCCACTCTGCTTCAGTAGGCACTACCCTCTCCGTCTTTCCCGTTGCTTTCCTTATGAACAGGTTGGCAATGTTGCTATTGAGGAACTGCTCCAAATTATCCTTTTCACGGACAGCAGAACCTTCTTTGAACTTTTCGTTCTCTGCCTGCAACCGTTCAATGGCTTCTGTAAGCTCTACCAATTGCGTTTCCTTGGAGGCAATGACACCTTCATAATCACGGGACTTCAGTTGCTGTAATTCCTCAAGGATTTCTGCACGGGTAATACTCATAACATCAAGGTCACGTTCAAGTTCTGATATCTTTTGTTTTTTCTTTTTGTTAATATTGCGATAGTACAAGAAAACACCTCCAATAACAATGACTGCCATCGTGGCAATTGCTATAATCCACAACCTGTTAGTCCTCGCCTTTTCTCTTTCAATTTCTGCTTCCTTTTGGCTCCTACTATAGTTATATAGTGCTGCCATCTGATGAATGGCATCTATTTGCATTCTGTTGTGTATAGAGTCCTGAGCCGCTTCATATAATTCCGAATAACGAAATACCGAATCCACTATATTCTTTGCCCTATAGACCCGAAGCAAGCCCTTATATCCATCTGAAAGATGACCATATTGGATGGCTTTTCTGAAATTCTTTTCAGCGGAATTAATATCGTTTGATGCCAGTTCAAAAAAACCTTTTATATAATAATAAGCCTCACGGCCTGAAGATATATTACCATTATTGTCAAACAGCCCTGATTTGTTTTCAAATATACCCATTGCTTTCTTAGCCTCTAACATTTGGCCACGTTCCATGTATATATATATAGGTGTAGCCATAGCACCTGCTGCCTCCTGTTCGTATCCTATACGCATAAGTTCATGGTAAGTGTTATTAGAAATCTTAAGAACAGAATCTTTTTCATTGAGCAAAACATATGGCCGTATCATCTGTCCCTTGGCAATAATATAGTCTCTTTCACTTAATGTTCTTCGTACACATTCAATATAATGTCTCAAAGCCCATATTTCATCTTGAGGAAGAATCTGTTGGTGAAATATGGTGGACATCTGTCCATAGATGCCTCTTAACACTCCATAGTCGCAATCGCTTCTTGTGGTGTCAGCCTTATCTATAGCATCATAAAAAGCCTGAAGGGCTTCCGGGGTTTGTCCGATATCGCATAGAGCACAACCGTTCATGTAATATGCCAAGGCTTTTTCCCTACATGTGCCATTACCATCGAAATGGTTTACTAAAACTTTCGTCAAGGAATCCGTATCGAACAAATGTCCCATTTTGGCTTTGGCATAGGTCAACTCCAAAAGATACTGCATACGGAAATGGTCATCAAAAGCATCCGAATGCCTGCCGAGGGTGTCAAGAATGGCAAGGGAAGAGTCAGGACGCTCTTCTATGACACTTTGCGCATTGCTTAATGCCTCCCTGTACTCTCTCCGCCCGGTACACGCTGAAAGAATACACAAAA
>JBJEFL010000225.1:0-6204 GCA_051873995.1 Bacillus sp. (in: firmicutes) | reverse complement strand
AAAACATTGATTAGAATTAACGTTGACGTGTTGTCTTGTTTAGTTTTCAAAGAACTTCATTTCTTAAAGACAAGATATATCTTACCACTTGCCTTCATCATTGTCAACAACTTTTTTTCAAAAAGTTGAAGTGTTTTTCCTGATGTTTTTTTACGACAAAATAACGTTTATCACCAGGAATTAAAATACTACTATAATTATTTATGAACGTCAATCTCTTTTTAAAAAAAACATATCCAAAAGATTGGACAGATATAACTAAATAAAGACCACATCAATAAGAAGTGATCTTTGCTGAAACTAAGAATACCTACATGCCGTACTGCATTCATTTCATCTCTATTCAACCAAACTACACCTTTCACAATAACTTCTGAATTTCTTCCAGTGTAGGTAATGCACTTATCCCTCCTTTTTTAGTAGTTGTTAGAGCACCACTCGCATTCGAAAAAGCCAAAAGCGCTTCACCATTTGCTTGAACATAAGCTTCCAAATCTTTCAAGATCACTTGATCTCTTAACAGACATGATAAAAAGCCACCAATAAACGCATCTCCCGCACCAGTTGTATCTGTCGCATTTACGTTAAATCCTTCCTTACAACATGAATAATTGCGGGTTAAAAGGCATGCCCCTTCACTTCCTTTTGTATAGACGACTACTTTTACATTCCCGACAAACAATGATTCCAGAGCCTCTGACTCTTCTTTCATACCCGTAATAAACTCCAATTCTTCATCAGAAATCTTAATAATATGTGCTGAAGGGATAAAGTCCAAAATGGTTTTTTTGCACATTTCCTGACTTGACCAAAGTGGTAAACGAACATTCGGATCAAAACAAACGATTCCATTTTTCTCATGAGTTAGCTTTATTAATTTTTGATGTGCATACTTCATAGGTGATTCTACTAAATCAACTGAACAAAAATGCAAAATATCCCCTTTGCTGATTAAATCCTCTTTTATTTCATCCGCTTCTAATAAAAGATCGGCAGAGGGATTACGAAAAAAACTAAATTCTCTTTCCCCATTATTTTTCAGCGAAACAAATGCCAAGCCTGTATTTGCTTGCTCAGTCCGCAAAACAAAGCGCGTATCTACACCAACACTCTGCAAAGTTTCAATTAAAAAATCACCAAAAGCGTCGGTCCCCAATTTTGTGATTATTTTTGATGACTGGCCATATTTAGATACCGCCGCTGCGACATTAGCAGGTGCACCACCCGGTGCTTTTTTAAAACTCTCCACGTCTTTTAACGCTACTCCCTTTTCATAAGGGATAAAATCGATCAATACTTCACCAATACTTATTAGCTGAGCCATGCATATCACCTTACCGTTTAAATTTTTACACTTGTACCACATAATAAAGCCTAGCCACATCCTAAATAGAATGTGGCTATTCACCATTTCGTTATGCCCAAATATCAGTCATTTTCCACGCTTGGACAGATTCTACGTTTACTTGTCCGTTCATTGCATAAAATTGTACATTCAAACTTGTTGTTTTTGGATAAATTCTACTTGTCATTGTAACGGCACCTTCATTTGCAAACACTTCCACAGAGGAGCGGTCCACGTATACATGAAGGGTCACTGTATCCCCTTCTAAATTAATTGCCGTTTTACGTACCCCGCTTACACCTTCGCCGGAATGTTCACGGTTCAGAACAAGCTTGCTGTTTTCAACATCAATGCCAATAATCGTTTCTTCCGTTCCGTCTTCACTACATCTTACTTTCATTCCGAACTCTTTTGCCGTTAAATTCTTCAATGAAAAAACAGCTTGTATTTCTACTAACTCTTCATGGATATCCGTTTTGATGATTTCATTTTTGATACAGTCAATCTCGATTGGAAGTTCTTTGCTTCGTAAGCTCTTTAACTCTGCCACAGGTTTCATTAACACTTTGTTATCCGCTGATAAAGACAATTCGCGTGGTAATGTAAGAGCACCGCACCAGCCATGCTTTTTAGTCGGCATTTCAGATTCCCACATGTCCATCCAACCAATGGCGATTCTACGACCTTGATCATCATGTAACGTCTGTACTGCATAGAAGTCATGACCGAAATCCATTTCTTCAAATGCTCCATGTTCAAATTTTTTCTCGTTTTCATTATATTCTCCGACTAAATAACCTGTCTGAAAACGGTTTTGATATCGGTCCCCTTCCGCTTCCATGCCTTGTGGAGAGAACAATAATGTATGTTTTCCATTAAGCTCAAAGAAATCCGGGCATTCCCACATATAACCCAAATTGCTATCATTTTGCGCTAATACACCTTCATAGTTCCAATCGATTAAATTGCTTGATGTATAATGAATGACACGCCCTATATCCTCTTTTGTTCTGTTACCGATGACCACATGATACAGATTATCTTGTTGCCAAATCTTCGGATCGCGGAAGTGTCCTGTACTATCTTCCGGTACCTCTCGTATAACTGGGTTATGTTCATATTTCGTGAAATGAATACCATCTGTACTAGATGCGATACATTGCGTTTGAATCGCAATATCCTTCGGCTGATCAACCCAAACATGACCAGTATAAATTAAATACAATGTGTCATCTTTCACAATTGCACTTCCAGAGAAACAACCATCACGGTCATAGTCATGATCTGGAGCTAAAGCTACCGGTAGATGCTCCCAATGGACTAAATCAGGACTTTTGGCATGTCCCCAATGCATTGGTCCCCAACTTTCACCATATGGGTAGTGTTGATAAAAGACATGATACTCTCCTTTGAAATATACAAGACCATTTGGATCATTAATCCAATTGGCTGGCGCTGCAATATGATAGCCTAAACGCCAATCTTTTTTCATCTTTTTCGCAGCTTCTTGAAGCGCTTCATTTGCTTGCTCTATTGCATTTTTTGTCATTGTTATAGTCATTTGATTCACATTCCTTTCAATTGATTTATGTATTATGATGCTTGTGTAAATTCTTGAACTGCTACAGTCTCTTTTTTGTCATTGTTCAGTGTAAACATAGAAATCACATTAAACAGTAAAACAATACCGCCGATAATGAAATACACATTACTAAAACCGATTGAATCGTATAATTGACCAACTATCGGTGATAAGAACGCCGCTGCAATGGCACTAGCGAATTGGAAGCCTACTAGATATAACGTTGACGATAAACGATTATCGAAGTGTTGAGCTAAATATTTAAAGACGGCAATTAACATAATCGGTAACTCTAAAGCATGAAGTAATTTCATACAAGAAATGCCGATTGGCTCAACTGCTAAACCTGAACCGATAATACGAATGGACATGACGAATCCTGCGAAAATAAGAGATTTCTTTGCACCCATTTTATTAACGATAAATGGAGCAGCAAACATCATGCCTGCTTCTAAAAATACCTGAAAGGAATTCAAGTAACCATATAATTGATTTCCTGTTGCCGTATCAGAGAATAACGAAGAATAGTAAATCGGAAACTGTTGATCGTATACCGAATAGAAACATACAACACCGAACACATACAGAACGAAAAACCAAAACTTCTTCAATTTCAATAATCCGAAAACATCTTTCATTTTGATTGGTTCTTGTTTGTTTTCTTCTGAAGATGCTGTTAAATCGATTTTCGTCATTAATAAAATAAGTACTAAACATAGCGCTGAACCAGACGCAAGCCAAAAGTTAATATTTGGGTTGATATTGAATAATTGCCCTGCAAAGAATGTCGCTGCTGCCCAGCCTAATGAACCCCACATTCTTGATTTTCCGTATTCAAAATCACATTTACGACCGACTTTTTCAATATATGATTCAACGGCACCACATCCTGCTTGAAAAGCTGCTCCAAGGAACAAACCACCGACGATAGCACCTAATAAAACATTGAATTTCAACAATGGTCCGTATACATAAATGAAGAAAGGACCAGATAAAACAAGTAAACCAGCGATAAACCAAAGGATATGTTTCTTTAAACCAATCTTATCGGAGACAACTCCGTAAAGCGGTTGCATAATTAAAGCTACGATAGCATTTGCAGAGAAAATGATGCCGGTACTAGCTCCGCTCAGCTGAATATCTTGCCCCAACCAGATTGAGAATAAAGACATACATGAAGACCAAGTAAAGAAGTAGAAAAAGAAAAATGCACTTAATAACCAATAATTCCGTTTTGCTCCTATTGCCATAATGAATCACATTCCTTCCCGCTATTTAACCGCTTACATATTTGTTAAACGTTTACGTAAACGTTTACGTATTACTTACTTTTATAATAATAGCGCTTACAATAGAATGCAACCAGGAAAATATTCCAAATTTACTGTATATAATAAAAAGGATCTGATAAACAGACCCTTCTCCTTAACTCGATTTTCGTATAATAAGCGATGTATCTAATATATATTCCTCTGGCTCTAGCTCTTTATTTCGAATACGTTCCAAAATAACTTCTGCTGCTTTTTGCCCTAATTCAAAAGCAGGTTGTTTAACTGTAGTTAGAGGTGGATTAATAATTTTTGCCCACTCATAATCATCAAAACCAACAATCGCTATTTCAGCAGGAATTTTAATATATTGTTCTTGGAAATAAGAAATAGCGCCCATCGTCATGATATTATTCGCAATAAATATAGCGCTTACTTCTTGCTGTTCAATAAATTCTTTAGCCAATTTATAGCCATTTTCTAACGAAGCACCATCTTCTTTAATATACGACTCATTGAAAGCAATATTACTATCCACAAGTGCTTGTTTATACCCTTTCAAACGTTCGTTACTCGTTGTTAATCCCAACTCACCAGACATAAATCCAATATGTTTATGCCCTTTTTCAATCAGATGTTTAGTAGCATCATATGCCCCTTGAAAATTATTTGATAATATATAGTCACCTTGATAATTTTGAGGCTTTCGATCAATAAACACAATCGGATACTGTTTCTTCAGCAAATCATCCAAATACGAATAATCATTCCCAGTCGGTGCTAGTATCAGACCATCTACTAACTGCGCATTGAACATTTGAAGATGCTCTTTCTCCTTCTCAGGATTTTCATGAGAATTACATAGTATTAACTTATAGCCATTTCTGGTTAAAGTTTCTTCAATTCCTTGTGCCACAATCATGAAAAAGGCATTAGCTGTATCGGTTGCTTCCTTAACAGGAATAATTAAACCGATTAAATGAGACTGATGGCTTCTAAGCGTTCTAGCAATCCGATTCGGAACATAATTCAATTCCTTCATTGCCTCTTTAACCTTTAAAGACACTTCTTCAGATACATAACGTGTTCCATTAATCACATGAGAGACCGTTGCAGTTGAAACACCTGACATGGCTGCTACATCTTTGATACTCGGTTTGTTTCTCTTCTCTCTGGCAACCATTCTATAATCCTCGCTTTATTTTCAAATAATATCATTCATATTGTCTTAATACACAGTATAGCATATGTAATTCTTTTGTTTATCTTTTGAAATATACGTGTACATAGTATTACAATTATTTTTTAAACACCATGCATCAATTCAACTTCTTTAGTCACACTGCATCCCATTATATAGTTCGCTTCTCCTGTTTCCTCATTCATTTCCGTACTTTCAATTTTAAAACCATGTTTTTCATAAAATTGAATAGCTACCGCATTTTTGCAGTAAACAGCCAGCTTTAATGCAACATGCTTTTCTTTGACAAAGCCTATTAATTTCTCACCGATGCCTTGTTTTTGATACTTAGGGCCCACAAACAGCGCCCCAATAAAATCTTCATTGATGACACTGATGAATCCTTTTATTTTGTGATTTTCTTCGTATACATACGTTTTTGACATTGGCAAATAATGATGTTCGACTGTTTTGTATTCGTTTTGCCAATACGATTCAGGAATGAATCGGTGTCCATGCACAACTGATTCTAGCCATATCTGCATGACTTCATTAACTTCCTTCTCTGTTTTAACCATTTCTCTGATCATTTTTTTCATCGACCTTTTTTCACTTAGTACGGTCTTCGTTATGCTTCATTGTTGATATGCCGAAAATGGTTGCGCATTTTCTTCATCAACAATGAAATGTAACCAAGCCTCAGTGTATAAAATATTTATAACACAAAAAAACCATAAATCATCAAGATTCATGGATAAATAATAGTATGTAGTGTAATGGTGGAGCCTAGCGGGATCGAACCGCTGACCTCCTGCGTGCAAGGCAGGCG
>JBJEFL010000224.1:0-6290 GCA_051873995.1 Bacillus sp. (in: firmicutes) | reverse complement strand
TGGTTCAGCAATCTTCTGAACCATCCTTTTTCTCCATCAAAACTTCCAATCCGCTAAAGAATGTACGGCGTGAGTTGGTTGTTTCTCATAATTTTTCAGCAAGTCTGGTGTCGTAACACCTGTATGCACAATCAACGTATCAAGACCGGCTTTCATGCCTGCCATGATATCCGTATCATAATTGTCCCCAATCATCAACGTTTCCTCTTTACTTACTCCTAACACGGCTTGTGCTTGATCCATAATGATACTTTCAGGTTTACCGATGAAAACAGGTTGCACTCCAGTCGAAACAGTCACTACCGCCGTCAAAGAGCCATTACCTGGCAACAAGCCTCTTTCGGTCGGAATAGCTATGTCACCATTTGTCGAAATGAACGTTGCACCATTTCGTACGCCTAAGCAGGCAAGCGTCAATTTTTCATACGTAATCTCTCGATCAATACCCGTCACAACAAAGTCCGGATTTTCATCAACAAACGTAAAACCTTTCTCTTGTAAAGCCGATTTGATTCCTTCTTCACCGATTACATAAACGGACGCATCTTTTTTTATATCATATATATAATTAGCGGTCGCTTGGCTCGTCGTAAATACATGATGTGCCTCTGCCGGAATATTCATTTCCTGCAATTTCTCCGCTACTTGTTCAGGTGTTCTGGAAGAGTTATTTGTCACAAACAAATACGGCAATCCTCTTCTATTCAATTCATGCACAAATTCTCCAGCTGCTTCAATCTTTTCTGTTCCCTTATACATCGTTCCATCTAAATCAATCAAAAAACCTTTGTACTGTTTCAACACTTTCAACTCCTGAGCGACTTATTTTTCACATTATACTATTCTAACATACTTTTCACTTATGCTTTTAAAGAACCTAAAAAAAGGAAAAAGCCTGTATCTAACGCTTTTTCCTTCTTCATGCTTAGTTTTTAAATGCCGAAACTGGCCCCAATTCATTCGTTATGTATTGTCTGACTGTTTGCGGGAATTCTTTCAACGCTTGCATATTTTCATTTAAAACAGATTGTATTTCTTGATGATCAATTGCAACATAATCTTGTACAATCATTTTACGTAACGGCAACAAACGTTTGAATTGCTTTTCCAAATCTTCAGTAATTACTTTTTCATCAAGCATAATGTCTATGATGTCTTCATAGCTTCCTGGATCACGCATAATGAAACCATCGATCATCGCGTTGCATGTATCCAATACACAGTCCAACATAACATGAGTAAGACGTTCTAACGTCAATTTGTCATATTCAGAATCCCATTGTTTCATTTCTTCATATAGTTGAATATTTTTCTCCAAAAACGTTAAATTCTCTTCAATTTTGTGTCGGTCAACGAAGTACATGTTTCTCTTCCTTTCATATATAAGATATTAAAAAGACATTGCATTTCTTTATCTATCTAAACATAATATTAACCCTTATTCTAACTAATTACCTTTAACTTGCTTTAAAGAAACATACCATTATAAATATTTTATCATGTGTAGCCATATTTAGGACAAAATACTAATATTATTATCGAAATTTCTTCTATATATGACATACAATTTCTTTTAAAGT
This sequence comes from Bacillus sp. (in: firmicutes), assembly GCA_051873995.1. Classification (GTDB taxonomy): domain Bacteria; phylum Bacillota; class Bacilli; order Bacillales; family DSM-1321; genus Bacillus_AD. The sequence goes on along the minus strand of JBJEFL010000224.1, from coordinate 4,710 downwards.
TTGTTAGAATAGGTTATGGAATTGAAAGTATTGGAGGAGTAATATTGGAACGCGAATTAGCAATGGAGATTGTCCGAGTAACGGAAGCAGCTGCAATAGCATCTGCACAATGGATGGGAAGGGGAAAAAAGAACGAAGCAGATAACGCTGCCACTACAGCCATGAGAAAGATGTTTGACTCAGTAAACATGGATGGAATTGTTGTCATTGGTGAAGGCGAGCTGGACGAAGCGCCTATGCTTTACATTGGGGAACAACTAGGAACAGGACATGGTCCTAGCGTGGATATAGCTGTCGATCCACTAGAAGGGACGAATATTGTCGCAAAAGGGCATAGCAACGCAATGGCAGTTATTGCGGCGGCCGATAAAGGAACACTTCTTCACGCCCCTGATATGTACATGGAAAAAATCGCAGTAGGGAAAGCCGCTGCTGGTTTAATTTCTTTGGATGATCCTATCGAGAAGACAATTGATATTGTAGCGAAAGCAAACAATAAGCGTGTTCAAGATTTAAATGTTATTATTCAAGAAAGGGATCGCCATCAAGATTTAATCGACCGTATCCGTGCGAAAGGTGCACGAGTTAGCTTATTTGAAGACGGTGATGTAAGTGCCTCAATTGCCACAGCCTTACCACAAACAGGTATCGATTTATTCATCGGAATCGGAGGTGCGCCTGAAGGTGTTATTTCAGCCGTAGCCATTAAAGCCTTAGGCGGAGAGATGCAAGCACGACTTGTGCCTCATACGAAAGAAGAAGAAGATCGTTGCCGTGAAATGGGATTAGAAAACCCCCGTCAACTATTGACAATGGATGATTTAGTTTCTGGTGATGACGCGATTTTCGCTGCGACAGGCGTTTCTAATGGCGATTTATTAGCGGGTGTTCGCTTCTTAGGAGGCGATTTAGTTGAAACGGATTCAATTGTAATGCGCAGCAAAACCAAAACAGTTCGTTACATTAAAGCTCACCACCATTTGGACCATAAGCCTCATCTCATCTTTGTATAACAACCCATATGGCATGTGTCTCTTCTATAGGGGGAAGATACATGCCACCTTATCTTAAAGTCAGTGAAGGTTCCATGATTTCTGCATGAGCCAACACACTTTAAAGACCTACTGCGGAAATGTATCACATACACGTATCACCAATATCCAAACACTACGTTATGAATTGATGAAGGGGGATTAGTAGTGGAAGATCGCTTCTATTTGTACGACTATAAGGAAGACACAAAAACAAGATTCGTTAGTTTTGTGGGGGAAAATCAACGTTTTGATTTAGCCATCATTACGTCTGAACGCTTTTACGGAAAACTGTTGGTGCTGGATATGCAAAGCAATTGCTTTGCCATTCTCGGACCTGATGATTTGGCGGAAGAAGGTTACTTGGAGCACGCATTCCGCTTACAGGAAGCAGAAGCCGAGGAACTAAAAGGATTTCTTGAAGAATTTATTATCTGATAAAGAACACTCGCCTTTAGCCAAAGCAGAATAAAAGGGCAAGTGCCTCGTTTAGCACCGTATGGACGGAGGCCTGCAGGATGCAGGTCTGGACGGCGGTGTCATAGGACGTGACGACCTTAGCCCGTTGTTTTCCTTGTCGGAAATCGGACCCGAATTTCCTATAAGATCTGTCTTATGCTATGTCTGCCGCTGACTGATTACAAGGAGAAGGTTGAAGTACACTAGGTACTGGAGCTAGACGACGATTGCACTTCAAGTCGAGCATTTTATCATTTTCTAAAGCATAAAAAAGAAACGTGATTCTCTCTCACGTTTCTTTTTTATGCTTTACTTTTTTCACAACAAAATAAGGACAGCCAAAGTTGCAAAACTCATATAAATACTCTGATAAAGTACTAATTTTCGTATCATAAGAGGATTTTTGGTTATGATCATCAAAAAATCCTCGCAATCTCAGTTGCCCATATCCCCAATCGCCAACCACGTAGTCATATTTATTCAAAATTTCGCTATAGCGACCTTTGAACGCTTCTTCATTATACCCATTTCGAAATTCTTCTACTAGTTCATATTGAAGATTATTGATTGTAACCATTTTCTCACCTCTTCTTGCATTGCTCACTATCCTCATTATAACCCATTCATACTAAAAGAAATAGCCTATATACTTATAGGAAAGTATACAGGCTTATATAAACATTTACTGATTAGCCACTTTCACTTTTTCAGCGGCTTGGTTTCTTTTGGTCGCCTCGCTCACTTGTTCATCTGCATGATAAGAGGAACGGACGAGCGGCCCTGATTCACAATGACTGAATCCCTTTTGCATCGCCACTTCTTTTAAATAAGCAAATTCTTCAGGAGTATAATATTTAACGACCGGCAAATGCTTTTTGGAAGGCTGTAAATATTGTCCGATTGTCATAATATCCACTTGGTGAGCCCGTAAATTGTCCATCGTTTCGATCACTTCTTCAACCGATTCCCCCAATCCCACCATAATACTGGATTTCGTTGGAATTGTCGGTTGTAATTCTTTGGCTCTTTGCAGAAGTTGTAATGATCGATTATATTTGGCACGTGCTCTAACTTTATCCGATAAACGTCGCACCGTTTCAATATTATGATTTAATATATCTGGCTTCGCATCCATTAACGTTTGTAAATTTTCCAGCTCGCCACCCATATCAGAAGGTAGTACTTCAATGGATGTAAATGGATTTTTTCGACGGATGGCTCGAACCGTTTCAGCAAATACGCCAGCACCACCATCCTTTAAATCATCCCTTGCAACGGCTGTAACGACTACGTGCTTTAAATTCATTTGAACCACTGAATCTGCCACGCGCTCCGGCTCAGCCCAATCAAGCTCTGATGGCAACCCTGTTTTCACTGCACAAAAGCGACAGGCTCTTGTACAAACCGATCCTAAAATCATAAACGTCGCTGTACGTCGCACCGCCCAACATTCATGAATATTCGGACATTTAGCTTCTTCACATACCGTATGTAATTTCTTCTCGCGCATCATTTTCTTCAAACCAGTATAGTTCTCGTTTGTATGCAATTTAATCTTTAACCAATCTGGTTTACGGATGTATTCATTCTTATTATTGCTCAAGAAGCTTCACTCCCATTCACTTTATTCGCCCTTCCTACTCAATGTAACACAATAAAATTAACAATATCAACCAAATGAGATTATACTTCCAACAATTGAGACTTGTAATATCCACAACTTTTCACACACTATCCATATGATGTAACGAACCTTTGGTTAGTAGTCCTTTTTACGTAAAACTGATTAATTGTTGAATCATTGAAGGATTCGCCAAGACAGATTTCTTTTGGCAACTTCCTCGAATAACCGGAGTGCCTCTTTATCCCTTCATTCAGAAAAATGGATAAACGTACAAATTCATCAATAACACCCTAGCATGATCGCTACTTTCATACCCAATTAGAAAGGAGTTACTATCTTTGCGAGCTTTTACGACTTTCCTTCTAATAATTAGTCTTGCTCTACTTTTTGTTCACCAAGATGTAGAAGCTCAAACTACAGACCATTCCACCAAAACAAGAATGGAATTGTATAAAAGAATAGAGCAGATTTATCAAGTCCCTTGGTACTATCTAGCTGGAATTGACCAATACGAGCATAGTTTACGTAACGCGAGAAAAGATTTACCCGATTCAGAAGGTCCAATCGGCATTATTGTTCCACCTGAGAGATGGAGCGGAATGACGAATCCCAATCCTTATGATCTAAATCCTAAAAGCATTGCCTTCTTTGATGGAATGGGTCTAGATGGAAATGGAGACGGAGCGGCGGACCCTAAAAACGATGACGACATTCTCGTTTCTATTGCTTCTTATCTGGCCTCTTATGGGACTACTGAAGACAATATCAGAATCGCTCTTTGGAAATATTACAACCGTGACAAAGCAGTCGGAATCGTCATAGGAAATGCGAAATTGTTCAAAAAGCATAAAACCATCGACTTAAATAAAAAAGTTTTTCCTGTTCCTCTCACTGCTCGTTATAGCTATCGCAGTACATGGGGTGTCGCCAGAGGCTGGGGAGGTCGCAGAAGTCATGAAGGAACCGATATTTTTGCTGACTATGGTGTACCTGTCCGATCGACTAGTTACGGAATCATTGAAATTAAAGGGTGGAACCGATTTGGAGGATGGCGAATTGGTGTACGTGATATCAACAATACGTATCACTATTTTGCTCATTTAAGCGGCTTTTCAAAGGGTTTACAAGTAGGGCAAATGGTTGAACCTGGAACGGTTCTTGGAAGCGTCGGAAGTTCAGGATATGGTCCTCCAGGCACCAGCGGAAAATTTCCACCTCATCTCCATTTCGGTATGTACAAAGACAATGGTTACATAGAATGGAGTTTCGACCCTTACTATAGCTTAAAAGTTTGGGAACAGAATGAACGAAAGTAACTACATGAGGGTAAATGTCGTTACTCTCCACCTATCTTTCCTTTGGCAATGAAGGCAACGCTAATTTGTATGTAAAACGGGCAATCCTATTCGGACTGCCCGTCTCACTTTTGTTTCAATTTTTTCACGTCAAAACTGTGACACTTGCAACTAAAACAGGATAAAACCTAACCAAATAATTATTGCAAAATAATTACATCTCTTCTATTACTACATAATAAAAAAAGATGAATAAGCAGAATCTGCTTATTCATCCTCCGATAAAACAGAATAACTATTC
>JBJEFL010000223.1:0-31304 GCA_051873995.1 Bacillus sp. (in: firmicutes) | reverse complement strand
GTTTTGTGATGATTCCGGAACAATAGTCACGGTGGAGCCAATTATAAGAAAGGTAACCGGCGATAAAGATCATTGTAAAGTTTACAAGAGTTTTCAAAGGGTAGCATTGAAAAACTGTAATTATGGGACTGAACATATGTTAATACCTGATTTCCGAATAAAACTCTATTGTTCTGCAGCTCATGCTTTGCCCCGTGATCTATTCGAATATTTCCTTATATGGTTATTCTTTCAAAATACAAAGAATTCGTTAACCACTTTTTCATAATTCGCTTGTAACAAGCTTCCCACATCTTTTCCGTTTCTATCAAAGATCAGACGACTGATTTTTTCACTGTAATATGTATATAGCATTATACCGTTTGCCCGATCACTTTTGTCTCCCTTTTTTGGACAATTAACTGATTATCGGGATAACAACCTTTAATTACACATCCAGCTCCTACAACGCAATTATCCCCAATAGTCGTACCTCTAAGTATGATTGTACCTGCACCAATCCAGCAATTTTTCCCAATTTTAATAGGTGATTTTAAATACATTTGATTGTATATTCCATTTCGGTAGTCGTGATCATGATCATATATGTATACACCTGGACCAAATACAGTTCCATCTCCTATAGAAATACGGTCGCGGCAACCGATTATACAATTGTTATTGAACATAACACCATTTCCCAGCTCTAGCTTTGCCCCTTCTCTAACTTTCAAAGCACAGCCTCTTCGAAAATACACCCGATTTCCGAGTGCAATCATTGCCCCTTTATCGATATTAAGTTCAGTCGAAAACGCAAAATGCTGAACTTTTTCAAATTTTATATTGCTACCCAGTTTAAACCTCAAAAGTTCTAATCTAATATATGTCACAATCGCATTAGCAATCCCAGTGATTGTTCGTTTCATTTCATCTGCCTCCTATCACAGTAAAATAGAAATAACAAGTTACTAATTAGATAATTAATGCCTACTGAGTAAACCCGACTTTTCCAAAAAGCCACTTCAGGAAAACTCTGGCATCAGAGAGAATACATACCGATCTCCTCAATTTGAAGACAAGCACCAATAAAACCATATAAAGCCTTCCACCATTGATGCTTATTCTTTAATTGCTTTCACCTATTTGTAATCTGTTGCTGATTCTTTCATGTCAATACTCCATAAACTGGCTCGGAAAATGTATCCGGGTGATTCGGATCAAAAATCTCGTTACAGGTCATGACTGTGACGAGGTTTTCTGTTTCACTCAGGTTGATGATGTTATGTGTCCAGCCTGGTATCATGTGGATGGCTTCGATCTTTTCACCGCTAACCTCAAACTCCACAATTTCGCCAGTATTGATGTTACGTTCCTGTATCAGGCCGTGACCGGCAACCACGATGAATAACTCCCATTTGGAGTTATGCCAGTGCTGCCCTTTCGTAATACCCGGTTTTGAAATATTAATGGAAACCTGTCCACACTCCTCCGTATGTACCAATTCCGTAAAGCTACCACGGTTGTCCACATTCATTTTCAGCGCATACTTGAACTTATCCGTTGGAAGATAGGTCAGATACAGACTATAAAGTTTCTTAGCAAAGGAACCATCCGGCATTTTAGGCATCATCAGTGTGGACGGCTGCTGCTTAAACTGCTCCAACAGATCAACAATCGCACCCAGTGTAACTTTATGAGTCACAGGTACACAGCAGTAGCGGCCATTTTCCGTGACCACAGTCTCTACACCGTCAAATTCGCAATGTACTTCCTTGCTTTCCAGCAGGTCAAACATGCCCTCTATCAAATCATCAATGTAAAGCAATTCCAATTCCGTGTTACAGTCATTAACGGTAAATGGCTGGTCGTTCGCCACTGCCCAGCAAAAGGTGGAAACAGCAGAATTGTATTTCGGACGGCTGTGTCCCATCAGATTCGGGAAACGATAAACCGCCACCTTGGTACCGGTTTCCTTAGCATAGTTGAAAAACAATTCCTCTCCTGCTTTCTTTGAACGGCCATACTCTGAATCGACAAAACGCCCCTGCAGAGAAGCCTGAATGGAAGAGGACAGCATAATGGTTGCCTTGTTACTGTGCTTTTTCAGCATGTCCAGAAGGGTGCTGGCAAAGACAAAGTTCCCTTTCATGAAATCCTCCTGATTCTGTGGACGATTGACCCCGGCAAGGTTAAACACAAAATCAGCCTTTGCACAGTATGCATCCAATTCCTCCAAAGTTGAATAAATATCATATTCATAGATCTCGCCTATCCGAAGGTTCGGACGCGTTCTGTTTTTGTTATCTCGAATATTCTTCAGATTATTGACCAGAGCAGTTCCAACCATACCTCTGGCACCAGTTACTAAAATGTTCATCACTATTTCCTTCCTATTACAGGTCTCACTATTTCAACATTTTCTTACTCTTCTCTATTACTTTTTGGGATATACTAAGGAACTATTTAATCTCTTTTCGATCAATTCAAGACCAATTTTGTTCAGTATTATTCATCGTCGAAATCGCAATGTCCATTAACTGCCCGAATTCCACGCAAAATATCAAAATATGTTTCCAAAGGTATGTAATCATGAACAGGAAATATCCATCCAGATAAGACTAATTTCCACCTGTTTGGCGTAATCCCATCATTGATTGAAGTGTCACCTTGACAGCTGACAAAACATATATTTGCAGCGATTTTTGACCTATTTTTGCAATGTTCTTAAAAAGTCAAATATTTTCGAAATTTAACAACATCTGAATTCAATATTTCAAACCCTTTCATACGGTTCTTTTCTCCATGTCATCTTATTCACTATACCAACATAGCTCTGTATAATCTTCACAACCTTAGTTGACACATTCTCTTCAACATAGTCTGGTACAGGAACACCACAATCTCCATTTTTGTTCATTTCGACAGCGGTATCAACAGACTGGAGAAGCCCTTTCTCATCAATACCGGATATGATAAAGCAACCCTTATCCAAAGCTTCCGGTCGTTCGGTACTCGTTCTAATACATACTGCAGGAAATGGATGTCCGACAGATGTGAAGAAAGAACTCTCTTCCGGTAAGGTGCCAGAATCAGATACCACTGCAAATGCATTCATTTGCAGACAGTTATAGTCATGGAAGCCCAGAGGCTCGTGCTGGATCACACGGGAATCAAGCTTAAAACCAGTCGCCTCAATCCTCTTCTTGGAGCGAGGATGACAGGAATACAGAATCGGCATATCATATTTCTCTGCCATCTTATTAATCGCATTAAACAGAGAAAAGAAATTTTTCTCCGTATCAATGTTCTCTTCACGATGAGCTGACAGCAGGATATATTTACCTTTTTCCAATCCGAGCCGTGAATGAATGTCGCTAGCTACAATCTCAGACAGATTGCTATGGAGAACCTCGGCCATCGGAGAACCAGTCACATAAGTACGCTCTTTCGGCAAGCCACAATCGGCAAGGTATCGACGGGCATGCTCAGAGTATGCCATATTGACATCCGAGATTATATCTACAATCCGACGATTAGTTTCTTCCGGGAGACACTCATCTTTGCAACGATTGCCTGCCTCCATATGGAAAATTGGAATATGCAGGCGCTTCGCTCCAATTACAGACAGACAAGAATTTGTATCACCCAGAACCAACACAGCATCTGGTTTACTCTCTGCCATCAGTTTATATGAGGACGCAATGATATTACCCATAGTATCACCCAATGTTTCTCCCACTGCATTCAGGTAAACTTCTGGGGCAGCGAGCTTCAAATCCTTAAAAAACACACCATTAAGGTTGTAATCATAATTTTGTCCTGTGTGAGCTAAAATAGTATCAAAATATTCTCGACATTTATTGATTACTGCTGCAAGACGGATAATCTCCGGTCGAGTTCCTACAATAATGAGTAATTTGAGTTTTCCGTTATTTTTCCAATTTACCATAAAATATACCTCTTATTCTTTACTCTATAGATTTACTTTCCTTCTGCCATTCTATCCTGAATGTAGGTTAGAGAAGCGATTTTCTCTACCGTTTCCCGTAAGTTTAATCTGCGTGTATTATTACTGTTAAATTCAGAAAGAGTCACACGCTTTTCATCGCCCTCTTTGAAGTATTTGTCGTAGTTCAAACCACGATTGTCCGCAGGCACACGGAAGAAATCACCCATGTCAATTGCTTTTGCACATTCTTCATTGGTCAGAAGTGTTTCATACATCTTTTCACCATGACGAATACCGATCACTTTGATGTCCTCTTTCTTTCCACCAAACAGCTCGCACACGGCCTCAGCCTGAGTCTGAATCGTACATGCAGGTGCTTTCATAATCAGCAAATCGCCATTTTCACCATGTTCAAAAGCAAACAGGACAAGATCAACAGCCTCATCCAGAGACATAATAAAGCGAGTCATAGAAGGCTCGGTGACAGTAATAGGATTACCCGCCTTGATCTGATCGATCCAAAGAGGAATGACAGAGCCACGTGAACACATAACATTACCATATCGAGTGCAGCAGATCTTGGTCTTGCCGGACATACGGCTCTTTGCGATAGCCACCTTCTCCTCGATGGCCTTTGTCATACCCATGGAATTGATGGGGTAAGCAGCCTTGTCCGTAGACAGGCAGATGACGCTCTCCACCCCAGCTTCGATTGCAGCGGTCAGCACGTTGTCAGTGCCGATGACATTGGTACGCACTGCTTCCATGGGGAAGAATTCGCAAGAAGGAACCTGCTTCAAAGCAGCTGCATGGAAGATATAGTCAACACCATACATAGCTCCACGAACAGACTGCAAATTACGAACATCGCCGATGTAAAATTTGATCTTGTTGGCCACTTCAGGCATCTTTGCCTGATACTCATGGCGCATATCATCTTGCTTCTTTTCATCTCGAGAAAAGATGCGGATCTCAGCAATATCCGTCTTAAGGAAACGGTTCAATACAGCATTACCGAAGGATCCAGTGCCGCCAGTGATCATCAAAGTTTTTCCATTAAACAAAGACATAATAAATAACCTCTCTTTTCTTAACATCTGTACTGATTTGCAGGCTGTTATTAGAACTTCTTTATCAGTTTCAATATTTTGAAGACAAACATTTTGTGTATTGCCTTATATCCATCTACACTTAAATATATTGCAAGTAATTTCCTTGTGATAAATAGTGGATTACGAATAATCATTCTATCAAGTTCTTTGCCATCTATGTCTTGGACAGTCACAACCCCCTGTTGCCCAGGTGGACAATAAACGCAGAATCGATCTGCTAAGCGATCAACTCTGCAATTCTTGCTGCAAGAAACTTGATATTCTTTAACCTTATTTTTGTCGGTAAAATTGGAATACACAGAAAATGCTTGTTTTCCATCCTGCGGCAAAATATAATCATACATAAAGTTACCTCTATCATCAACTAGCTTATACAACGCTTTTAACGGAGCAGGATCGGAATACACTTCAATTTCTGTTAATCCGAAATGTTCCCCTTCAAATTGCTTCACCTGGATTTCAAAGAAGCGAATAATTTTATCCACTACGATAGAAGTAGCCTGACCAAAATTGTTCAGTCTTCCCGAATGAAGTAATGTACCATCATCCAACTCAATTTCAACGTCAAGGATATTATCGTTGGCTGATGGGTTGTCATACAACAAAATCCGTTGAATGTACTTCGGATTCTGGAATTCTACCTTAATCTTTCTTTCAAAATCATTTGGCTCCGGATGCCAAACACCATCCCACGGACAATCTCCGTTTTCATATAAGTTTGAGCAATCAAGCATCATAAAATCTGTAAGTTTAGCTGCATCACCAGAGGATACCGTAATCTTTGCATCATAACACAGAGAGTCCGTTCTTCTTTTCCAGAACACCTTATCTCCATTGATAATGCTTACCGCACTCAATTGTGCTTGCTGAGATCTATACAATTCCAAAGCTCTATATAGTCTTGATTTCCCTAAATCCCGAGAGATTGATTTAACATCAATCGGCAACCGCACTCTTTCTTTCCAGTTGTAGAAATCAATATCTTCTTTAGATTTTTGTTCAACCGTAGAAAGTATATTGAGAGAATCATTATAATCTCTCGGAGCATTCCAAGCTGTCCGGTACGCATATCCTTTATATACTTCCGGACGGTAATTAGTAGAACAAAGAATTTCTCCCATCACCTTTTCAAACATGACGGATAGTGCACGGTGATCACTATGAGAATCATAATCGATACAGTATAGAACATCTGGTTTATGTTCCAGAATAATGTCTTTGATATCACTAAGATAATGGTTTCGTGTATATGCTTTACCTTCACGGTAAGCAGAATGTGTTTCTACTCCATAAGTTTCTGTTCGTCCTGCATAAGATCTCACAACTTCAGTATCATTGCAATTGTATATATGCCCCTTATCAAGATCCCAGCCATCACCATACCCAAGGAAGAATACATTCTCTTCCTGGACTCCCAAATGGCTTAAAACATCAATTGCCTCGCGAATTCGAATAGCACCGGACTGCTTGGGATTTTCCCGTTCTCGTCCGTCACCATTGGTCGAGAATACAATCAAAACTTTTGACCCATGTTTTATATATTCTTCAATAACACCTCCAAGAAGGTTCACTTCATCATCTTCATGAGGAACCAGCAGCATCACCGTTTGATTGCCAAAAAATTCTTCTTTTCCAATCTCAACATCTTTATACTGACATATTTTCTCTCCACACTTCTTTATGTAAAGAATCGCCAAAAGTATACTTACTTCAATCAGAAGCAACATTATCTGCATTGGTTTCCATACATACGAAACAACACTTAGAAGAATATCGAAAAAAAGAAACAGCGATATCACAAAAACGCTTCGTTTTAATCTTTTTGTCAAATGGCTATTATTCACAGCATTTAAAAAATCCGCCAAGAGAAAAATAAGTACAAAATTCAAAGCTATCAGCATATTACCGTCTCCCTAAAAGGAATTTAACATAGGGGTAGAGTTTTATTTTGATTGCTTTTACCGTAATTGGCTTTCTTAAACCATACCTCACAGCGTCTCGCACCGCACGATCTGAAAGATAGTTTGCTCGTTTTAATATTTTTTTGAGACTTTTGATCTGATCTTTCAATTCTTGCAATTCCCTGTCCTTCGATAATCTTACACAATTAAAATAATTCTGAATAAAACGTGCAACACCAAGTTTGTAAGCCTGTTCAGTCCTATCATCCGGCAAGAAATCGTCTCGCTTATCCATCACTGTATTGATAATAGCGTAAAGACTATCTGTATTCCTTTTGCTGATTTGTGTGGACATGATAGACTGTGCCCGGAATCGGTGATGATAGAGAACCTCAGCGATATGCTTTACCCTTTCTGCATATAACAATGCAAGAAAGTTAAATTCCTCATCTTCATGCAAAATCCCCTTGTGAAATTCCAATGAATGGTGATCGAGAAAGCTTTTTCGGTAGAAGCAATATTGCACCGGTGAACGGTAGTCATCATTTTTAACCATCTCCATAAACAGCTGTGCACCACGATAAACAGCATCATACGGGTTCTTTCGAATATATTTTGTTATCTCACTTTCTGAAGAAGTTTGGATATTCGTTTCATCAAAGGAGATTGCATCATAAAGGACTATATCTAACACTTCTCTTTCAGCCATATCATATAGCACTGAAATCGCATTTTTGTTAAGATAGTCATCGCTATCAACAAATAATATGTACTTTCCTCGACATACTTCCATACCTCTGTTGCGAGCAACAGACAAACCTCCATTCTCACAATGGAGAACTTCAATTCTGTCATCTTTCTCTGCCGCAGCATCACAGATTACACCACAGTTATCAGGTGAGCCATCATCAACTAGTACAATCTGTAAGTTGGTAAAGGTCTGGCTAACAATACTGTCAATACACTCCTGTAAATAAGGTTCCACTTTGTAAATTGGAACCACGACACTGACTAAATCCACCTTTTTCTCCTCTCGCTGGCATTACAAACAAAAAGAGTTTCTCATATTCTCTCCCTGAACCAGTTAATATCTTGCCTCAACAATTTAACTGGATTGCCTCCCTATACGCAGTTCGGTGTACAATACTTTCCTGCGAGTAAACTTGCCGCCCCAACCACACAATTTTATCTTCGCTATCTCCCTGTAACGCTAGGATTTCGCCTGAAGAATATCCATGTTCCTCTTTAAATGAAAGTTCAAATGTTTCGCCCCATCGATAAGCCCTGAAAATGTTGCCTCATCCAATACGATTCTGTGACGCATTCTCAGCCAAGTAACATCGGGATATAAATACAGCCTGTTTGGATTGCCAATTTCCTGTGTACAGATGACATTTTTGTGTGCAGCAACAATAATCTCTTTTTTGGAGCAAACGCAGAAAAAAACTGATTATCAATTACTGGATAATACGACTTAAATGGATGTTGCTCATCATAGCATCTCACTGGATATACTATATTAATTATACTGTTTTTTGCTCTTCTCAAGAGATTATTCATTTTCTCACCATTCCAATATTCATACTATAGAAGTGAGATCTCACTTCTATATGTTTTCCATCTCCAATTTGCCCATTCGGACATGACCCATATCTTCATGCTCCCACTTAATACCGGTTTCATCATCCTCAAAAATATCAAAATAAAATCGGCAAGACGGATGATCAACTGTCCAGTGACGAGACAACACGTCCAATTCATAGATGTCTAAAACAATGTAATACTTACCATTCGGAAGAATATCCGGGGTAAATCTCATATTTGTATAATAGCTGCCCGGCTGGTCAATTACATATGTCTCAGACTCATAGATTCCAATTTCAGTACCATCAAAGTAATAAATTTCAGCTCTAGTTCGCAGTGAGCTATACGCTCTCTTATAATTAACGCCAACTTTTAAATCTATTGTTTCATTGTACTTATAGCGCGTTCTTTCCTTTAAAAAGTCCAGACTAAAAATCCTAGTATCCACTCCCATTCTAGAATAAGGGCGTTCCGCTTCTTCTACATTGAAATGAGTATCCACTTTATCATTTGTTTTAATGTATATAGCAATGCCTTCATCTACCGCCCCGTCAAATACAATTTTACCGTGATCCAACACAATACAACGATTGCATAATTGACGAACAGTGTTCATGTTATGGCTAACATACAGAATAGTTCTACCTTCGCTCTTAGACACTTCATTCATCTTATTAAGACACTTCGTTTGAAAGGCAACATCTCCCACCGCTAACACTTCATCCATGATCATGATTTCGGAATCCAGATGAGCAGCAACAGAGAATGCAAGTTTCACATACATACCAGAAGAATAACGCTTAACTGGTGTATCAATAAACTGCCGAACTTCAGAGAATTCAATGATATCATCAATTTTGGAATCAACTTCTTTTCTTGTCATTCCCAGAATAGCACCGTTCATATATACATTTTCTCTTCCAGTCAGTTCTCCATGAAATCCGGTACCAACCTCCAACATAGAGGCAATGCGTCCATTCATTCCAATGGCACCTTCAGATGGAGCAGTGACGCGTGAAAGCAGTTTCAGCAACGTAGATTTGCCTGCACCATTATGACCAATAATGCCGATTCTTTCGCCCTTTTTAACATCAAAACTTACTCCATCTAGAGCCATAAAGGTCTCACCGTACTGAAAGTCTCTCTCTCCAATTTTCTTAGTAGGATCTTCTTTTCCCCTCATTTTGGCAATTTTCCGTTGAATTTCTTCTTTGAGTGTTGTACCGCCGATCTGACCCAAGCGATATTGCTTAGATACATTCTCAACTTTAATCATCATTTCTTCCATAGTTTACCTCTTAAATTGTATCCATAAATGTACGTTCAATTTTATTGAACAGTAAAATTCCGATCATACAGACAGCAATCGTCACTCCCCAGCTAATTGCATAAAAAGTTGCATTAAAATAGCCAAAGCCAAACATTGCATATCTGAAAGTTGTTATAATAGGCGTCAGAGGATTCAGCAAATATATCGGCAAAATATGAGAAAAACTGCTGGATTCTGAAATTAACGTCAAACCATATGCAATTGGAGTACCATACTGCCACAGTTGGAGTCCAAATCCAACCAGCATCTGGAGGTCGCGATATTTTGTAGTAAAAGACGCAATGATGATGCCAAATCCCATAGATAAGATCATCAATTGTAACAATACAAGAGGAATCATCAGGAGCATTGGCGTGATTTGAAGACTTGTTCCACCTTTTACATAATAAATCACCCATACCACAAGCAACATTGCAAACTGAATTCCAAAAGAAATCAAATGGGAAAATACAGTTGCAATTGGCGATACAAGTCTAGGATAATATACTTTTCCCATAACACCGCTATTGGTAATGAACGTACTCGATGTGGCGGATAACGTACCTGAGAAATAACTCCAGCAAATACTGCCAGATAAATAAAATAGAAAACCTGGAACAGCATAATCTCCAGGAATATCAACGGTTGAAAGACCTGCAAGAGCACCAAATACAAATGTGTATACAATCGTAGTTAAAAAAGGCTGAATCAATGCCCACAGTGGTCCAAGAATAGTCTGTTTATATTTGGAAATAAAATCTCTTTTTACAAACAGAAAAATTAAATCTCGATACGCCAGTACTTCCTTTAGATGTAAATCAAAAATTCTATGTTTAGAATCTATAACTATTTTATAATTATGCAAATTATTACTCATTATACTTTTTATCCTCTAAAAAATAATTTTTGCTTTTTTATAATCTTTAGTATTAACGCCCTTTAATCAGTTTACGAAAAACAGACCAAAAAGTTTTTTTTGAAGTCCTGGGAATCATTTCAATTCCCTCAATATCCATAATTCTCGCACGTTCAATCGATCTTTTGATGAATTTTTCATGACCCTCCGCTGCTAAATATCGACTTCTCCTATATGCTTTTTCCAATGGTTGGTCAAAAATATGGCATAAAAATTGTTCAAGCTGTTCCATTAATTTCAAAGGATATTGTAGGTCAATAAAAACAGGTTCAGAAAGCATTTCCATATACATTTGATCATCTTGATCTATTTCTAAAATATAATCAATCGCAGCATCAAAACTTGAGAAATCACTGATATTGATAAATGCTTTCGGGTTAAATATTTCCTTAATATTTGTACTTCCATAATAAACAGGTATCGTATCAGCGAGAAATGCTTCGACAATTTTTTCTGTGATGAATCCCTCATGTTTTGTTGATTCAAAGCAAAGCGAAAACTTGCATTTCTTTAAAAAGTCTATTTTTGATCCATCAGTCCAATTCATTGTCATTCCATTAGGCATATTATTCAAATAAGAACCTGCAGATTCTACTCTCTTTCTTGCATTTAACGCCTTAAAGAAATCCCCTCTAAGATTGTATTCCGAATCATGGCTGGCAATAAAAGATGCAAAATACTCTTTTGCCTTTAGAAAATTGCTCGGATAAATTCTACTTTTTGAAGCTAACTGAACAAAACTATCATTACCACTGGTAAATGACTCCACGCCACAGGGCAAGTAGAAGTTTCTATCCAAATAGTATATTGGATATTGACAAATCGCATAATCTACGAGGTTGAAGTCTGGTGTATAGTTTTCACCATCCAGCAGAATACGGATGCAGCCTGGTTCATTTACGAAGTTCTCAAACATTCCATTACTGAAATAGCCACCAGGATATAAAACCCCACAAATGAGATAATCTGGATCATCACAAATTTCGACCTCATAGTGTTTCTTTAAAATGTCCAATATAGGATTGTTATATGGGTCAAATGTACTCCGGATACTTAATCCAGTAAAATTCACTCTAATCTTTTTCATCATTTTCTCCGTAATCGAGTTTTTCATGTTTATTTTGTGTGCCCTGTCAGTCGATCATACAATTTCAGCCCAAGAAGTTTGGCTGCATTTTTTCTAAGTAAATATTTGATAATCTGTCTATCAGACCAAAGCTCTTTCCAACCAAGCTCATTCTCAATGGCACGCTTCATAAAGTTTTCATGCTCATACGGCAACAGATACCGACCTCGACGGTAAGCTTTTTCCAAAGGCTGATCAAAAATATGACACAGGAACTGCTCCAGCTCAGCCATTTTCTCTTCTGCATATCTTGGGTTATTGAAAATCGGCTGCCGAATCATCTCCATATATTTGGAATCATTATTTTCAATTTCCAAAATGAAATCAATTGCAGCATCAAAACTCTCAAAGTCACTGATATTAATAAAAGATTTTGGATTAAATATTTCTGCAATATTTGAACTTCCATAATACACAGGAATCGTATCCGATGTAAACGCCTCGATAATCTTTTCTGTAATAAAACCAGGATCACTTGTGGATTCAAAACACAGAGAGAATTTACATTTTTTCAAAAAAGCAATCTTACTGCCATCACCCCAATTAACAGTCTCACCGTTGGGCATATTATTTAAATATGTTCCTACAGATTCCACTCTTTTCCGGGCATTTAAGGCTTTAAAAAAATCTCCTCTGATATTATGCTCCGATTCATGGCTTGCAATAAATGAAGCAAAATACTCTTTTGCTTTAAGGAAATCCTCTGGATAATTTCTGTCTTTCATCTGAATATCCATTAGATAACAATGACCGTTGGTCAGCGCCTCTATGCCACCTGGGAAGTAACAGTTCCGATCAAAGAATTGTAAAGGATACTGGCAAACAGAATAGTCTACCAGATTGTAGTCAGGGATCAGGTTTTCACCTTCAATCATAATCCGAACGCAAGGGTATTTAAGCAGGTATTCGTGATAGACACCGTGCATAAAACTGGCTCCTGGATAGAGAACACCACAGATGATATAGTCCGGTTCCTCACAGATTTCTACATCATAGTGCTTTCTTAATAAATCCAATATATAATTATTGTTCGGATCAAATTCGCATCTCGTACTAATCCCAGTAAAATTGATTTTTATCTTTTTCATCTATTCTGCCCCGAAAACTTTACCTTCCTATCAACTTGGCCTTTAACCTGCTGCAAAACAAAAGCACTGTTCTCAAATGATATGCCCGACGCAATTTAGTCATATTTAAGTCTGCAAGATATCTGTCTACCATCTCTCTCTGAGAACGAAAGCCTACCGCTTTTGTTTTTTTATATGAACATTTAAAGTATCCTCTGTTCAATTGAATGAAAAACTCGATATTTCTTATTTTTCTAATTTCTTTATCCCAACGAAGAAACTCGTCAGAAGTTGTGCAACCATACATATTGCCAATTTCATGAATAATGATTTGATGATGAATGCGATAAATCGTTTTCTCATCAATCACTTTTTTCATCTTGTCGTATAAATAATGAGAGACCTCATTTACATCATCTACTCTGCATTTTTTATTGCTGTTCATCATTGAACTTTCCCGCAAATCATCATAAATATAAAGCTGCTCATCAATAAAAATGATTTTATGGGCATATAACAGGAATTCCAGAGTAAATCCCAAATCTTCTGCATAATTATGGCATGTCTCGCAAAACTTTATGTTATTATTGTGAATTATTTCTCGGCGAAACATAGATCTGCACGCTTGCCAGCCGCCAGTTTTCCATGAAACTACATCTTCAAGAAAAAAATCTCGACCTTTCGTCAAATCAACGTCTTCATATAATTCCATTTGAGCATCTTTTTTTATGCCGCCTAAAGACAATCGCTTCAGTTGGAAACTGGCAATATCAGCCCCTGATACTTGAATCTCTCTTAGAGAGATTTCTATCAAATCATCCCTGATATAATCATCACCGTCACAAAAAACGATGTACTCACCAATGGCTGCATTTAGTCCGGCGTTTCTGGCATTGGACACTCCGCCATTTTTTTTATGAATTACACGAACCCTGGAATCAGACTGAGCATACTGATCGCATATAATCTCAGAGCCGTCCGTAGAGCCGTCATCAACAATAATCAACTCAAAGTCCTGAACGGTTTGAGACAAAACCGAATCAAGACATCTGTGTATATACGCTTTTCCGTTGTAAATTGGCACAATCACAGATACTATTGGCATATTTATCCCCTCATCGATTTTTTAAATTGCTGAAAAATATTATCATCTTCCCAAAATAGTATAAGATTTCGTACTTTTCAGCTTTCCATAAGCCATAGCAGAAACGCATTTTAGTGTTTTTGATTCCTTTATTATTTTGCAAACAAATCGGCCTTCTCTTTTCATCCTCAGAGATACGCCGTACAAATGAATCGTAATCCTTCTTATCCTTGCATGAGGATATTCCTTGAAGGATAAGAGAAATAATTTTTGTAGAAAAGATTATTTTTGCTTGAAACTTCTCATCATCTGAAAAGTTCCATCTATCAATAAACTCACATTCCCGTTCATATATACTGCGATATGAAAAATAACTATTATAGTCTATTGTGTGAGTAATACTAGATTTCACCAAACGATAACGATAGAAGGACTCGTTAATGTACTCAATCTTTTCAGCCTCATTTATAACCGGAAGCAGGCAGAATACATCATCCCCCATTCGAACATGTTTATATGAAGAATAATCCGCATTGATATCAAAAATTTCACGTCGAATACATTTTGTCCAAAGCTCATTCATATTTCTTCCCAGAATCAGTTTGGTACAAATCAAATGTTTGTCCACACACTGACAATCATATTCAGGACTAAGTGAACAGATGGTTGTTTCCGGCTTATCCATTAATTCATAATTATATATGATAATATCTGCGTTGTTTAAACAAATACGTCCATGCAGCACACGCATCAGACTTGGCTTAATCACATCATCTGCATCAACCCAAAGAATATAATCCCCCTTTGCTTCTTGGATTGCTCTTCGACGAGTCAGCAAAACACCTGAATTTTCTTTATGAATTACTCTGATTTTCTTTGGATATTGAGCTTGATAACTATCCACTATGTCAGAACTGTTATCGGTTGAACCATCATCTACTATAATAATCTCATAGTCCTGATAGTCCTGATTTAATACCGAATCGATGCACTCTGAAATATATTGTTCCGCATTATACATTGGAATTAATACACTAAAACGCATCACTTCCCTCTTTTCTGCCCAAATGCTTTTCTGTACTTATTTTTTAGTCGAAAGATTATTATTTTTACGATTTCATTAATAAACATATGATTTGTTGCTTCTCTAAAATCAGTAAAATGATAATATTCAAACAGTCTTTCTCGATTTTTCTTTCTACTGTTCGGTTCTTTTTCTGAAAAATCGTATTTGAAAAAGTCTGTTCCCGGAATTCTTCTTAAGATATTTTCCTCGTGAGGCCGCAGTGCTAATCCATAAGAATCAACAATCTTATAATCCAGTATCTGAGAAGATATTACATATTTGAACCCGGTAAAATCTTTTTTCCAGCCGTACAAATCTAGGCAAATCTCATCGTCTCCATAATAGACTCGTTCTAAGAAGGCGTCGTACTTAATAGAATTGGAATCAGAAAATTTGGCAAATACGTATTCTTTCTTGCTACCATGTAAAATCGGGACTTGAGAAACAAATGTATTACGCTTCGTATGTTCTCCAACATCTCCCATGCAAGTAGTCAACGACTTATATGGATAAACAGTATACAGATTCTTCTCAATACAATACTTGATATGGTACTTTTTCCAGGATTTTTGATCCCACTCCTGTACGTTTCTAGGAATCATGGGTGAATCAAAAGAGCAGGAACTATTATCTTCGTACCATTTGCGAAACCGTTTCCACTTATCCTTAAACCAAACCTGACCCCAAGATTCTGCTGTCTGAATAAAATAGGTATCAAAAACGGATAGGGCAGGTGTAAATGGCTGATACGCCGTCTCACTCCAGATTTTTCCATATAGTGAAATAGATTCAATATTTGCATCATTTTGGTACATCTCTACTGCACGCCACGCATAGGAATACATTGACTCAGACACAACCAAATCATCTTCAAGCACAATTAGTGCATCATAATCATCAACCAAATCCCCACATGATAATACATGTCTTTTTAATCCGAGATTAGTTGAATGCCTTATAATTCTTTTTTCTCCAAATTTCCATTTGTACGCATCAACAAGATCATATACTTTATTTTCTCCACTGTAATCTATACTGATTATAAGCGGAACTGTTTGCCCTTCAAAATCAACTTTTTCCAATGACTGCAATAATCTTGACAGACTATCCACACGATTATATGCAACTACTACAATTGCCATATTGACTTTACTCATCCTATTTTCCTCATATTTATCATATCGATTAGTCTTTTCTTTTGTGCTTGCTCCATCATTTATTAAATTACACTTCGGAGAATCCTCTCAAAATTAAAGAAGACCCTAAGCACTGTAGTATTACCCATTTGAATGTATTTCAAAACCTTAGGGACACTAAACCTCATATATCTTGTCGAAATATAATTCTTATTTAGTTTATCACAGCATTTTTTGAAATTATCATTTTCTCGGAGTATTCCTATACATGTATGTATCTGTTCTTCATTTCCTTCTGCAATTAACCATCTAGCAAAATTGGTTACCAACTCACATGCTTGTGTATAATACTTAATTCTTATTTCGGTTGGCACATTCCAAATTTCCAGATATGATTCTGTTATTTCATAACACTTTTTACTCGCAATCCAGCTATCAAGACTTCTTTTCGCGGTAATACTAGATTGTCCCTTGCGATAATGATACAACGGTTTGGAGGTATAGACTATTTTCTTAGCATTTGTATATACTGCAAGATTCTGCACCGCATCTTCACACATGTTTCTGATTCCACACTGAGAATAATCTACATCTATATCGATCAAATCCCGATGAATTGCCCTCATACACATAGAATTGACATCGACAGATAAGAGCCGCCTTTCATAGATTGCTTTCTTCGTGGTTCCATGGAAAACAGTTTCGTCTGGAATGTCTAATCTTGACGCTGAATGCCTTTCTAAATCATCAACATAATCAAAATTATACATTACCATATCACAAGCATGCCTTTGTATAATAGCCATAACCGTGGAAAGAAGATTTGGCTCAACGTAATCATCTGAATCTACACAGATAAACCATTCTCCTTTAGCTTCTTTAAATCCACGCCGACGAGTAAGAAGTAACCCCTCATTTTCTTTGTGTATTACTCTTACAATATCAGGATATTCTTCTTTGAATTTATCACATAGCTCTCCGCTTCTGTCAGTCGAGCCGTCGTCAATAAGCAATATCTCATATTCAGCATCATTTTGTGCTAATAGCGAATACATACATTTTGATAAATATTTCTCAACATTGTAAACTGGAACTAAAAAAGAAAAGTGTATCATAACCATCTTGCCTTCTACCAATACTTGTATTGTTTTATCTACTTTCCAAAATTAATTATAATGTAAATGTCAATTACTGATAATCCAACATATATTTCATTACAGGATCAATGCTTATTCCCTCGCCAAATTTCAAGATACTCATCACATACTTTTCTATTATCCCATTCGCTCATATCAACACACCTTTTTTTATCACATACTTTATTGTGTTCTTCCAGAATGTAATCCGCCCAACAAGAAGCACCTTTGCTTAGAGGTAAAAAGGTACACAAACCACAATCACAATCTTTCGATACATCTGTAGAAATTATACACGGCAAGTTCATCGCCTGTGCTTCCAGTGCAACATTGGGCAGCCCTTCCTGTAACGATGGAATCAGCAGATAATCCGATTGCGACATATGGAACGGTATATCGCTGTCCTGTGGAAGGATCTCAACATACTTTTCAAGCTTTAAGTTTGTAATTTTTTCTTTTAGCATAGGAAAATATACTTCTTTTTCGCTTCTTGGATAGCCAATTAACTTTAAAACGCATTTCTGTCCTGTACGGAGTATTATGTCAAGAATATCGACTGCAAATGATTGATTTTTTCTATCGCTAAAGCTTCCAACCATAAGTAATGTCAAAATATTTTTATTTTCCCTTTTATAAAGTGATGGATTAAATCTTGTCAAATCCAACGTAGGATTTTTAATCATTCTACCACGATTCTTACCAAAAACATAATCAGCCGCATTTTGTGTCACTCCTAACTTGCTTGTAGCGCAGGAATTTAATACAAATGAACACATCCACAAATAAATATCACAATACAATCTATTCTTCAGTTTCCCTTCTGGCTTATTAACCGCGCAATGAGCAATTCGAACAGGAATACCAACTTTTTTTGCTCCAGATAGTACAGGAGCATTATATGTCGTATGATGTGCATGTATTGCATCATACTCCGGAAGACTTTTTAGCAAATCAATTGTTTTTTTCTTAAAATAAAAATAGTCTGTAAAAAGTGCAATTACTCTACATATTTTATTTTTTCGTTGTGGAGCGCAAATCCGATAAATCTCACCATACTTTCTGAACTCATCTTCATAATATCCTTTAACATCTGATAAAAGAAGAACGTCAAAATGTACTACATCTTCGTTCAGTAATCTGGCAGGCCACATAACTTCCGCCTGGACGCCGCCCTTCTTAAAATCTGCAATTACATGTAGGACTCGAATAGGTTTTTCTTTCATAAAATCACCTCACCATCTATCTATAATAATCATTTTTTACATTTTGAACATTAAATCTAACAAAAAAAGTACTTTCTTTTGATTCTATGATTTTATAATTCAATCGTTTGTAAATATTACGGTACGACAAAATTGTCTGTCCGGTGTAACGAGGTTCAGACAGGTAGCTCAAAGAGTGTTGTAATAATCAATCGCAACGGCATTTGCACAGCTTTAGCAATTATCTTCAATATAAGATTGCACCCCCGCTAATTCTCAAGTCTATCGACGTACATCAATCTCTCTTTATCTATGATCTGTTACACTACAAAAAAATATTCTGATTTCATCTTCTCGGCAACCTATTCTAAAACACCACATTTTCTAAAGATTCGTGCCGGATACATTACTTCTGCCTGAATTCCGCCTTTTTTGAAATCTGCCATCACCTGCATCACTTTAATAGGTTTACTGGTCATAGTTTCTTACTCCTGCCATTTTCTTCGCAATTTTCTAAAAGAAATATACTGTGACGCTACTATTGTCCCCAATATAATACAAGGGTTATCTTTATATAAATACGGAATGCCAATACCTACAAACAAAAACATAATCAGAAACGCCAGCATTGCTTTTTGGAACATACGCTCTTCCAGGTCATATACATTTAATCGAACAAGCCGTATCTGATTTCTCAACATATAATAATATGGAAGTAAATACAATAAACCCACAATACCACTGCAAGCCAACGGCTCTGCATAGGTGGAATGAGAATAATTTCCATGAACCGCTACAAAATTATTAAATCCCAATCCCAAAAAAGGGTGATTCATAAAATCCTGCAAGGCCAAAATATACAGTTCTACTCTTGCATCATCGGAACTTGCAGCTGCCTCTGCTCCCCGGCCAAATAATCGCATATAAAGATTAGTCTCTTCCATATAAGGTGCCAGATTCTGATTTACAAACATAATCGCAGCTACACAGATCACTGTTACAATTATGATAGATGAAAATGATCTTCCCCGTAAATAGTCTCTTCCGCAAAAAAGAAGAAGCAGAACAAAGAGAATTACAATAGCATAGATACTTTTTCTCGATCCTGCAAGAAATATAACTGACACCATAGCTATGATCGATATGGCTTTCATGATCGTAACAATAAGAGAGATCTTATTTCTGCTCCCAAATGCAAACAGCACTGCAAAACAGCCAAATGCCATCAACGCACCCACATCGTTTGCACTCAGATTTGCTGCTGATGAGATGCTTAGTTTTGCCTGAATATCATCGACCATATATAAAACTGCTGCTGCGCAGGCTACTGCATTGACTGCAAGCAGCTTAAGTCCAAACTTAATTGACTGTTCTTTCTCACATATGTATGCTATCATTGCAATCAAAGCAAGCCTCTGCATATATTTCACTACATCACCGATTATGCCACCGGGATTTACTGCGTATGTCATGGTTGCTAATGCCAGAATACCGTATAAAAACCAATATCGTATTTCTTTGCCAATATGCACAAACCGATCATTTATAGCAGATGTACCTACGCATACCACAGCAATACCAAAGAACAATACCGTTCCATGAGATATAAATGTCCCTTTTATAACATAGTAGCAATAATAATTCAGGAATATTCCATATAACGCTAATTTTGCCACAATAAGTAATCCCATAATTACAGCTCCATAAATTCCAAAATCCGTTTGGCACGTGTTCTGATATTCAGCCCTGCTGCAGAAACTCTTGCACCTTCTGCCAGTTGTTCACAAAGCTGGCGATTATTATACAAGTTTAAAATACTATCCTGAATCTGCTGCACATCATCCACATCAATACGAATTGAATTCTGTTCATTCAGTATATCGTCATTAAAAGGAAGATTAGAAGATACAACAGGCAAACCACATGACAGTGCCTCTACAATTGCATTGCAGCATCCTTCTCCTCTGGTTGGAAGAACAAATACATCAGCCGCATTCAGATACTTTGCCACCTCATTATTAGATACTCTTCCTTTGAACAATATACGATCACAATCCGGATCAATCATTCCTTGTCCCATAAAAACCGAGTAAACATTGTCACAAAATTTCAGAGCCTCATTCAATCGATTTATTCCCTTATTCTCAGTGAATGCCCCGGTAAATGCCACAATAAAAGCATTTTCCGGAAAACCTAATGCTTTTCTGCATGCTTTTTTATCCATACAATGAAATTTCGTATCATCTACTCCATTGGGAAAGACTTCTATCGGCATAGATTCATTGATAAAACCATTATCCAACAAAAGTGCTTTGTTATTACTTGATACACATACAATTCCAGAAAGTTTTTCCAGTATTGTTTTCCAATTGCAATACTTTATTCCGGTATCATATGGTGCCTTTCCCTTTTCAAGACGAAGAGAATTCTCACCACATGCACAGAATGCAGGAACACCAAGTTTATCGCCAACTCTTGCAGCCGTAAGACCGCATTGATAGATAAAATGCCCGTAAATAAGATCCGGTGCCAGTTTTTCTTTGCGAATCGTAGACATTACTGCCTGAAAATGGTTATTCATTGAGAATCGCATAGTCTGTTTTCGAGAGGAAAGATGCATATAGAATGGAGCGAAGATCTTTATTCCGGCTCCCTGTTCCGTATATTCTACTCTCTTATATGGAACTTTATTGTTTGCATGAAAAGCTTCCTTTCGAATAATGCGAGGAGCAATTACGATGCATTCATATCCCATATCGGCAATAGCACAGATCAAGTGCTTTGCAAATACACAACCATTATTTGTTTTTGTAGGATACCAATCCAGTATAAAAAGAATCTGTTTACTCATTAATTAATCAAACTCTCCCATCATGTCTATACTGGAAAAATCCATTAAGGGTAATTTCACTGGCACACCTGTCTTTTGGCTTTTATAAATTGCCAATACCATTTCCAGAGCATTGCGACCATCTACTGCATCCACATAAGGTTTACGATCATTCTGAATTGCATCAATCATATCAGCAAACAAGCTCGTGTGACCATTTCCATAGACATTGCTGGTTTGTTCCTGTTTACCCTGATTGTCTGCATCAGATTCCTGTTGATCAGAAAAATTCCAGACATCAATGTTATTACAGGAAGTCCCTCCCAGTTTAACCGTTCCATTTTCTCCGAACAAATATAAAGTCTCTTCAAGATTTTTCGGATATACATTAACAGTTCCTTCAATTGTTCCTATTGTTCCATTTCTGAATTTTACCACAGCCATACCAATATCTTCTGCTTCCAGGTAAGGATGATATTGCTGTCTGGTTACACCGTATACTTCTTCAACATCTTCACCCAACATCCACCGAAGCAAGTCTATACCATGAATACACTGATTCATCAGGGCACCTCCATCAGATTCCCACTTTCCTCTCCATGACGCCTGATCATAATAAGCACGATTGCGGTTCCACCTTACATGGATACTTCCATGGGAAAGTTTGCCAAACCTTCCTGCTTCCAAAGCTTTCCGCATCTCCTGAACAGCAATATTAAATCGATTCTGATGGCAAGCAGACACTTTAACATTTTTCTCAGATGCTTTTTTCACAATTTCATCTGCATCAGCAATACTCATAGCAATAGGTTTTTCAATTATGACATGAATACCGTTGTCAATACAATACAAAGCGATTTCAGCATGTACGCCACTTTCGGTCGCAATACTTACTAACTCCAACTGATTTTCTTCAATCATTTTGCGATAGTCTGTATATCTGAGTATAGATGTATCACTTTCTTTTCCGTACCTGGCTAACAACTGTTCCATCGCTTCTGGAAGGACATCACATACTGCCACCAGATCTAATCTATTATTGATCACAGCCTTCATATGATTCATTGCAATTCGCCCACAGCCAATCAATGCGTATCTCATAATATTCCTTTCTGTAATGCAGATTTCACCGTTTGAATCACCAAATCTTGTTCCTTCTCCGTTAAATATGGTGAAAAAGGAACCCCAAAATTACATTTTGCATACTTTGTAGCATTAGTATATTCTTCTTTTAAATCATAATCAAATGCATCCATCCGATGCAATTCCTTCGGATAATATAATAGGGACGGAATTCCTGCTTCTTTCATACTATTAACAATATAATCCCTTTGAACTTCATCTTTCGCCAATAAACAATATTGAGCATATGCACACCGACAGTCCGTTTCAACATGAGGAATCTGTAGTATATCTCCAAACGCATCATCATACCTTGCAGCAATTTTTAAACGCATCTCCATCTCCATTTCCAACACATCCATTTTAGAAAGAAGTACTGCAGCCTGAATGGTATCCAACCTGGAATTTGTGCCAATCCTAACATTGTCATATTTACTGGACCCTTTTCCATGAACCTTGAAAGAGCTTAATAAGCGGGCAATCTTATCACTATCCGTAAATACTGCCCCACCATCCCCATAACATCCTAATGGTTTTGAAGGAAAAAAACTGGTACAAGCGATATCTCCCAGACTACCGCATTTATGACCTTTATAAATTCCACCAATCCCCTGGGCAGCATCTTCAATCAATATCAAATTATGATTTTGACAAATGACTGTAATTTTTTCATAATCAGCAGGATTCCCAAGAAAATCCACAGCAACAACTGCTTTGGGAATCAATTTTCCTTCATCTTTCACCTTCTGAATTGCTGTTTCAAGAGCTTCGGGCGATAAATTATAAGATACTGAATCAATGTCACAAAACACAGGCGTTGCCCCCAAAAGACATGCAGGTTCAATAGACGCAATAAAAGTCATATCAGGACAAAATACAGCATCTCCCTCTCCAATATCATACGCAAGACACACCAGCAATAAAGCATCTGTTCCACTTGCACATGTAATGCAGTATTTTCTTCCTACATATGCAGCAAGACGCTCTTCAAATTCCGTAATTTCTTTACCACCAATAAATCTCGCATCCAGCATCACATCTTTGATTCTGGCATCAATCACAGGCTGCAATATTTCATACTGTTTTTTTAAATTAATAAATTCCATAGTAAATAGTCTCCTATCAGATTTATCCCTTAGCTATAATTGCTATTTTTCCAATACAGGTATAATTTTTCCGTCTTCATCCCCCTCATACTGATTACCACACTCCTTGCAATGCAAGTTGATATCCAGCTTACATCCACACTTACATACATATGCATAGAATTTAGCAGGGTTTCCGATTACCATGTTATAATCCGACACAGTCTTTGTAACAACAGAACCGGCTCCAACAAAAGCATACTTTCCGATATCATGTCCACACACAATAGTTGCATTAGCACCGATGGTTGCCCCTTCATGAATTACCGTTTTTTTGAATTCATTTTTACGATTAATAAAACTACGGGGATTTGCAACATTGGTGAACACACAATTCGGTCCAAGAAACACATTATTCTCACACTCTACTCCTGTATAAAGAGCTACATTATTCTTAACTTTTACATTATCGCCAAGCGTCACACCTGTTTCAATAAAAGCATTTTCGCCAATATTACAATTTTTTCCAATCTTTACACCATGCATAATATGACACCAATGCCAGATACGGGTTCCTTTTCCAATTTCACAATTTTCATCAACAATTGCAGTATCCTGCACAAAATAATCTTTTTTATCCATAGTTCCTCCATATATATCGTCTGACAGTATCATCGGTTTCCCCCGTCAATATTCCAGATATATCAGCCATATAAAAGATTAAAAACATTTTTATACTGTGCTTCCCATGTCATATTCATCATGGCAAAGTTGCGTAAATTCTGTGCACACTCTGAATTCTCTCTCATACATAAAGCAAAATCTACAATTGCCTGCATATCCGGTATACTTTCATCATTAGGCACTCTAAACCAATAAAGGCATTCTGCACTATCTAATGCTTCATCATCAACTGCACGCACAAAAGGCAATCCACGAGCAGCATATTCCCTTGCTTTTAGTTCTGATGTTACATAAAGCTGTTTTCGATATAATCCCAAAGAATTAATACCAAGGTCACAAAGATTAAATAATTCCTCCAACGGCTTACCGGACATAGTTCCGTGAAAAATGACACAATCATTTAAATTCAGCTCCGTTGTCAGATTTTTCCAATCCTCTAATGAACCACCTGAATTGTCACCGACCATGTGAATAATTATCTTTTGATTCCCTTTATATGCTGCCAAAGAACGAATCAGTCGATCGTAACCATGCCAATAACTCATAGATGCCAGTGCAAGCAAATGAACAGCATTTGGATCATAGTTCGGTTTTCTTACCGGAACACTTTTTACATCTATCCCATTGGAAATATTTATAGCCGGTTTCCCCCAATAATTTGTACCGACATGTTCTCCTATCATTACAAATCCATCTGATATTTCATTCACTTTACGTTGCCAATAGTCAGAATATTCAGAAAATACTTTTCTACAGAAATTCAAAGGTTTTTCTTTAGTAGATAAAAATGTGGGATATTCGTATATCATTTTAGCACCATTATTATGAATTGCTTTTGCTGCAAGATAACTGGTATACCAGCAAGGAGCTGCTCTCCAATAGACCCAATCCCATTGAACAGATTTCATAAGTTTCATCACTATATAATTAAAATCGATATAAAATAGTGTATGAATATAAGAAGGAATACCAAAATGCGTTTTTCCTACAATTTTCTTGCCTTTATGACTGACTAAATAAAAAAAATGCCGATCAAAAGCAATATAATATGTATCAAAACCAATGTTAGAAAAACCACTCAATTGACCATCAAATTTCTGCTTGAGATTAAAATGCTCAACCAAATCATAACGCATAAGATATAATAATTTTTCTTTCTTATCACTCATGAAATACTCCTTTTTTTATCGACAGCCAAATCAATCATATTCTTTGTCCCAATCAATTATACAATAATTTTTATTACCAGCTCAAAAACATGATAACAGTTTCATTTTAATTGTATCTTGCAAAGAGCCTGTTAACAGCCACACCTGATCTCATTTCTCATTCTTTGCTAAATATAAATCATATGCAACATCATCTAATCTTGTTTCGAACAGAGCACTACAAATAGTAAAAATCAACTCCACATTTCAGTTAGACCGTTTCTCCAGAATCGGTATACATACATCCTCTGTCACTCCCGGATACACGTTGAATTCATACACAACAATAGATCCTTTCTGCAGATTTCGGCCAACAATCTCACTTACTCCGATAACAAAATCAGATCTGGTGTATGATCGGTATTAACCGGAGTAAACACTGCAACTTAAAAAATATTTAATTGTATCTTCAGATTTCTCTGCTTTCTTCAATACTGTCCATAATCGATAGTTATTATAACAGCATTCTGCTTTATTTGCAAACCCGTTTTGCGTAAATAATAGTGGAAACAATAAATCTATAATGGACGAATTTTTTCACCTTCCAAATGTTCAATCATTGTATAAAATTACAGAATGTGTTATTATTATGGTCAGGTTCCAGTTCAATGGACAACTGCAATTTAGAAAAAGGATGGATCAGGCGACATGATTAAATTTATTCGTGCGATTTGCATTAATTTGTTCATACTGTCACTGGCGTTCTACATCGGAGTGAGTATATACAATATATATAATACTGATACGGTTCCTCCCCGGATTACCATGTCGGAAGATGAGATCACCATCAGTGTACAGGATGAGGAAAACGAAATTTTTACAGGAATTACAGCTTCTGATGATAAGGATGGCGATGTAACCAGATACCTTACATTGGAAAATCTCAGTAATTTCATTTCCCCGGGAACCCGGACGGCAACCATTGCTGTGTTTGACAATGCCGGCAATGTAGCAAGAACCACAAGGACAATACATTACAGTGATTATGTATCGCCTGAAGTGATACTGACAGCGCCTTTGAGGGCACCGCTTAATGATATTACTGCTTTACTGGACAATATTCGCATAAATGACTGCCTGGAGGGGGATATAACAGATAATCTGCAGATTGTTTCCGAAAAAACACTTTCCGCCATTTCTGCGGGGACTTATCAGATGAATCTTCAGGTATCCAATAATGCGGGTGATACACTGGATATGCCGGTCACAGTGGAATTGTACAATACTGCTGATAAAAACAGCACACAGGTAATTGAACTGACGGACTATCTGATCTATGTGGATAAAGGTGCAGATCTGGATCCCACATCATATCTGAAAAGCCTGAAGCTGTATACAGATACATATCTGTGGGATAGCGGGAAACAGGCATTTGTCGTGGATCAGCCTTTGTCGGATGACGATAACAATTCATCGGAATATGAGATTCCATCCATTGGCCTGGATGAAATTGATATTGATAATCCGGTGGATACATCTGTACCCGGAACTTATGAGATTCAATACTGTTTTCAGAATTATGATGCGATCAGAGATACCAGTATACGCCTGATCGTGGTCGTTGAGGAGGAATAGATGTGGCAGCGATAAATAATAAAACTCTGACCGGCGAGGAACAACTTCTGGTGGATCCCGATTCCATACTCCGTGATCTTTGCAGACAATGGTGGGTAATCCTCCTTACTGCACTGGCAGCAGCATTTCTCACGGGCGCATACCTGAAACTCACCTATTCCCCGGTCTATACAGCTAAAACAACTTTTGTTGTGGGAAAAAGCGGTTTCAGCAGCAATTCAATTGTAGATAATCTGAGATCTGCAGAAAGTATGGCAGAAAACTTTTCTATAATTACAAGCAGCAATTTATTAAAAAAAAGGGTTTGTGAAGATCTGGAGCTTTCTTATTTCGATGCAGATGTCAGCGTATCTTCTGTAGAAGCGTCCAATCTGATGACTATGACGGTCAGTTCTGATACCCCCAGAAAAGCATATCTTATATGTCTTTCTATTATGAACTGCTCTCAGGATCTGTATGAAGAACTATCGGAACATATTTCCATACGTATACTGCAGGCTCCTGCGATCCCGTCACATCCGTCGAATCCTCTGAATATCAAAGGAACCATGAAAAAAGCGGCATTGGCAGGGTTTGCAGCAATGATTGCACTTTTCACACTCCTGTCAATATGTAAGGATACCGTTAAAAATGAAAAAGAATTGAATAAAAAGATTGATGCCCGGCTCCTTGCATCGGTCTGCCATGAAAAGGTATACAGAACACCGCTGCATCGAATTCAGAAACAGCGAAATTCCCTTTGCATGGATAACCCTCTTTTAAGTTTTGATTATATCGAATCGGTTCGTCTTATGGCAACCAGGGTTCGCCAGCAAATGGATAAAAATCAAAGCAAAACAGTCATGGTGACAAGTGTTTCTGAAAATGAAGGAAAATCCACCATTGCTGCCAATCTGGCTCTGGCACTGGTACAGGAAGGATATTCCGTTGCTTTGCTGGACTGTGACTTCCGCAAGCCTTCCCTGTACAAACTATTTGAACAGAAACAGGAAGACACCATTACAGATTTTAGTGATGTGCTCCGTAAAAAAACAGCTTTTAAATTACAGCCCGTGGGACAGGATAAAAAACTGATGGTTGCATTCACTATTACATCCCATGTACGTATACTTGATCAGGAAACGCTTGCTTTTCTGGCAGATATTCTGAATCAGTTAAAAGAACAGATGGATTATGTAATCATAGATTCTTCTCCTCTCGGTCTGG
This sequence comes from Bacillus sp. (in: firmicutes), assembly GCA_051873995.1. Taxonomy (GTDB): domain Bacteria; phylum Bacillota; class Bacilli; order Bacillales; family DSM-1321; genus Bacillus_AD. The sequence goes on along the minus strand of JBJEFL010000223.1, from coordinate 3,027 downwards.
TTGCAGAAGGCGAAGCCCTTGCCAATCTGACAGATTCCAATCTGCTGGTTGTACAGCAGGATGTTATAGAAGCCAGATACATTAATGACATGATCGATCAGTTAAATCACTCCGAATCAACCTTTTTAGGCTGTGTGTTTAATAATGTCCGCCCGGGTTTAATCAACAATATGATATCCCACGGACATTACGGATACGGATATGGTTACGGATATGGTTATGGCTACGGCTACCGTTATTATGGCTATGACCGCTATGGTTACAGGAATCACAGCAAAAGCAGAAAAAACAGCACAACTGATAAATAACTGAGGTAATGATTATGGAAGAACAAAACTCGTCCGCAAAATCTGATATAATTGATAAAATTGACATTTTTTCTTTTCTGACTGTAGCTTTCAAATATTTTCGCATAAGCTGGTGGCTTCTTATACTGCTTATGCTTCTTGGAGCAGGTCTGGGGGTTTTGCAAATAGAAAAAACGTATGTTGCCAGATATGAAGCATCTGCATCTTTTGTCGTAACTGCTTCCAGTACACAGGATAATATAATTTCCAACAATTACTATAATAAAATATCCGCAGAACAGCTGAATGCCACGTTTCCCTACATCCTGACCAGCGGTGCACTGAATCAGGTAGTTGCGCAGGATCTGGGCCTTGATCATGTCCCCGGAGAGATCTCTGCACAAATGGTAGGTGACACCAATCTGTTCCAGATTAAAGTAATATCTCTGGATCCGCAGCTTGCCTATGACATTCTTCAATCGGTTGTTGAAAATTATCCGGTTGTTGCCAGATACGTAATCGGCAACACAAAACTGAAGCTGCTGGACGAAACAGGTGTTCCGGGTCAACCCATGAATCCGAAAAGTTATGCCGGAAGTGTACCGAAATACATGTTCTCTGCTGCTTTTCTTTACATATTGCTCCTGCTTTTCCGGACAGTCACCCGACATACGATCAAGAATCAGGATGATCTGAAAAAACATCTGAATTTAAAATATCTTGCCGGCATTCCCCAGATACACTTTAAACGCAGAAGCCATGAAGAAGATCCCCAGATTTTGATTAATCATTCATCTATACCGGCAATATACTCTGAATCCATAGAAACTCTGCAGATTCGGCTTATGAAGATTTTAAAAGAAAAACAGGGAAAGTCATTGCTGATTACAAGTGCCATGCCAGGCGAAGGAAAAACCACAATTGCATGCAATATTGCGTTAATGATGGCAAAAAAAGGTTATCGCACTTTATTAATTGACTGTGACCTGAGGAATCCATCCGTTGCCAGACATCTATGCATGGATGAAACAAATGGAGGTCTGTGTGATGTGCTTTCAGGAAAGAAAAAAGCTATGGATGTAATCACCAGGTATAACGACATTCTGTCCGTTCTACCTGGTGGGAAACCGATTTCTGAAGTTGCAGATATGTACAATGATGAAAATTTCGGAAAACTCCTTGAAAGTTACAAAGATCAGATGGATGTGATTATTGTAGATACTCCTCCATGCTCCTTTATGCATGACACCTCCTTGATTGCACATTATGTTGATCTTGGACTTCTGGTGATTCGTCAGGACTACGCTTATACCAGCAAGATTCTTTCTGCTGTAGAAAGCCTGACTCAAACCAGCCTTGTACTGGCAGGATGTGTTATTAATGGAGAATCCACAGGAATCGGAAGCTATGGCTATGGAAAATACGGATACAGAAAATATGGCTATAGCCGTTACGGATACTCCAAACGTTACGGCGAATACGGGCAGAATTCTGATACAGAAGATGGCCTGAAAGCTTAAAAACATCAGATAAACATGGCAGGTAAAACTGCTGATTCAATTCGGGCAGGAGGAACTTTTTCCTCCTGCCCTTTTATATCATAGGAAGTATAGTCCATGTATCCATTCTGAATTATATGAATACTCCAGTAATTATAGATGCATTAATGTCCTTTCAACAACGATTTTTTTATCAAAGACTTCTTCCATATGCTTCCTTCCGGCTAATCCCATAGCCTTCCGATCCTCATATGACAATTCAGCGAAATTCTTCATTACTCTGTAAAGTTCATCTGCATTTTTCTTTTCACACAGGAATCCGGATACACCGGCCACAACAGCTTCCATACAGCCCGGAATATTGCTGGTTATTACAGGTCTGCCGGATGCTGCACTTTCCAGATTAGTGTTCGCCATTCCCTCATGCCAGGATGGAAGAACAAAACAATGCGCCGCCTCAATAAACGGTCTTACTTCTTTCTGATAACCATGATAGTGCAGCCAGCCTTCGCCCTCATACTTATCAATCTTATCTTTATAATTTTCTTCATAACCACCAACAACATCGAGTTCACAGGCAACTCCATCTTCAACCAGCTTTTTCATTGCCACGAAAAGTTCATCGATTCCTTTTTCTGCCATAACACGACCCATAAAAAGGAATTTAATTTTATCTCCAGTTGGATATTCTGTTACCTGATATTTTTCCAGATTAACCCCGGCACCATTTAATCTGCATGTCTGCTCTGCTCTAACTATCTTCTCATTAATAAAAACCTGCCGATTCGCTTCATTCTCAAAAAATACGACCTTAGCCTTTTTACAGGCAACTTTATTCATTACCGTTACCAGTTTCTTTAGCACGCCCCCATTCTCAAAAGCAGTACCAAGACCGGTAATGTTAACCGCATATGGGATATGAAGCATTCTGCAAACCATACCACCATACACATTAGGCTTGATTGTATATGTAATTACCAGGTCTGGCTTTTCCTTTTTTATTATCTTCATATAAATGAGGAACAGTTTTAAATCTGTTGCTGGATTAATACCTCTTCGGTCAATAGGTGTTTCTATGAACTTACATCCGTCATCAACAAGTTCATCAATAAAATTGCCTTTTGGTAATGATATTATGACTTTATTCTTCTCTAATAATGCTTTTATTAATTCTCTTCTGAACTTATACAGTCCTACTGCATCGTTTGCCAATATCATTACCTTCATTAAAAATTCTCCTA
>JBJEFL010000222.1:0-31484 GCA_051873995.1 Bacillus sp. (in: firmicutes) | reverse complement strand
TTGGGGGTCTCCCCCTGTGAGAGTAGGACGTTGCCAGGCAACACGAAGATCAGCTGATAAGCTGGTCTTTTTTTGTTGTTCAAAAAGCTGAAAGGAATTTTACACTCAACTTCAGGTGATTGGACCCGGCGTGGTAAATGATTATCCACATGTGTATATCCATCTTGTTATTCGAGCTACTGGGTAAATGCAACGTTAGCAGCTGTTGATAACCTTGAATACAGATTAGTGGATAATCCCTTCCGAACTTGTTACAACCGATTTTTTTATTTTGAAAACGTTCAACAGCAATATGTTGCCGTTTTTCTATGGTGTCTGGTAAATGCTCAAATGCAGAGAGAAAGCGCTATTGTGGATAATATGTGCATATCTATTATGCAGAGCTTATCTTCTTAATACTAAACAAGCATAGTATTCGTTTTTTAGTGTAGGATGAATTAACGATGAGAAAAAGAAGGAGTTTAGAAACAAATCGTGAATATATAACATATGTATAAGTAGACTTGAATACTTTCCATTTTACATGCTATGCTGTAGCTCCTTTTTTACATAAAGTCGTTTGATATAAAAATTTACGGGTAAAAGTAGTAATATGCTCACTCTGCACACTTTCCTCCTTATAAAATGAAGCCAATAAAAAGTATATTCAAGGTATAAAAAGCGTTGATGTTTGGCGAATATAGATGTGTAAATAAATAAGCGGACACCGTGGTTGCAAATTGGTGTTTTTTCTCATATAATTATAGTCAAATATAGTCAAAGTCAAATAAAAGCAACTTTGTATAGACAAAAAAGTCCGATAGGAGGAGGACAGATGAAAAATATATCTGACATAATTGAAGCATATTTGAAAACTGTTCTTAATCAAAGCGAAAAAGAAATTGTAATCATCAAGAGAAGTGAAGTAGCTGATAAATTTCAATGCGTACCTTCTCAAATCAATTATGTCATTAATACCCGTTTCACGACTGAAAAAGGATATGTAGTAGAAAGTAAGCGTGGTGGTGGTGGATATATTCGAATAGCTAAAGTCAAACTGTATGAACATGCTCAAATCATTGATCAATTAATCGATTTGATTGAAGAAAAGCTGCCTCAACAAATGGCAGAAAATATGATTTTAAGGCTTGCGGAGGAAGAAATTGTCAATACCCGTGAAGCTAAACTAATGCTAAGCGTTATTGATCGTTCTGTCATTTGTACAGAGTTACCACTTCGAGATCAAATAAGGGCCCAATTAATGATGGCTATGCTTAATAGTTTAAAATATCAATAATTCGCTTGAGAGGTGATTGTGGTGATATGCCAAGAATGCCAACAAAGGTCGGCTACTCTTCACTTTACAAAAATTTTGAATGGAGAAAAGACCGAAGTTCATCTATGTGATAAATGCTCTCAAGAGAAGGGGGGCCAATTCTTTGGCAGTGGCCACTCCAGTTTTTCCATTAATGACTTATTAGCTGGATTATTGAATGTCGAAAGCGGTGTGACTCCAGCTAAAAAAGACACATTTCCATCACAGGAAATTCTGCGATGCCCAAGTTGTCAAATGAGTTATCCCCAATTTGCCCGTACAGGAAGATTCGGCTGTTCGGATTGTTATCCAGCTTTTCAAGCGCAACTAGAGCCCATTTTAAAGAGGCTTCACAGTGGAAATTCCACTCATATTGGAAAAATCCCTATAAGAACGGGAGGAAATCTTGTACTGCGTAAGCAAATAGATGATTTACAGAAACAGTTGAAGAGATGTATTCAGAAGCAGGAGTTTGAGCAAGCAGCAGAGCTTCGCGATGAAATAAGGCGGCTTGAAAAAGAGACAATGCGTTCGGATGAAAGGAGCGATTCCTTTTGAGTTTTGAGAAATATATCAATCAAACATTAAGCTCTTGGATGAAGGAAGAAGGTCCTGAATCGGATATTGTCTTAAGTTGTCGTATAAGATTAGCACGAAATTTGAAGGATGTTCCATTTGCCATCAAGGCACAGCCGGAAGATGCAAGTAAAACGGTTAATTTAATGGAGGAGCAAGTCCTTCCGTGTTTGCAAGAACAACCGTTCGAACTGGTGAAAATGAATGATATCCAGCCTCTTGAAAAGCGAGTACTAGTGGAGAAGCACCTCATCAGCCCTCAGTTGGCAGAACATTCTACCTATGGAGCTGCTATTGTCTCTGAGGATGAAAAAATCAGTATCATGGTTAATGAAGAAGACCATATTCGAATTCAATGTCTGTTGTCAGGATTGCAGTTACAGGAAGCTTTGGATTTGGCCAATCAGTTAGATGACTGCATCGAGCAACATGTCGAATATGCATTTGATGAGAAACGAGGCTATTTAACTAGCTGTCCGACCAACGTGGGAACCGGATTGCGTGCTTCAGTTATGATGCATTTACCGGGATTGGTTTTAACGCAACGAATGAATCGCATTGTACCGGCTATTAACCAATTAGGACTCGTCGTCCGAGGGATATATGGTGAAGGTAGCGAAGCGTTGGGGAATATTTTTCAAATATCCAATCAAATTACTTTAGGTAAATCGGAGATCGACATCGTAGATGATTTAACAAGTGTTGTGCAGCAAATTATTATGCAAGAAAGAATGGCACGAGAAGCATTAGTCACAGCTTCGAACATACAATTAGAGGATAGGGTTTTTCGTTCCCTCGGCATTTTATCAAATGCTCGCATTATGGAATCGAAAGAAGCCGCTACGTGTCTATCGGATGTTAGATTAGGGATTGATTTGGGGTATATAAAGAATGTCTCGAAAACGATTCTAAATGAACTGATGGTGTTGACGCAACCTGGTTTCCTACAACAATATGCAGGTGAAATGTTAAGACCTCAAGAACGGGATTATAAACGGGCGACCATTATTCGAGACCGTTTAAATATGGAAAAACATAAAGAGTAAGGAGGATTACTTATGATGTTTGGAAGGTTTACTGAAAGAGCTCAAAAAGTATTAGCATTGGCGCAAGAAGAAGCAATTCGTTTAGGGCATAACAATATTGGAACCGAGCACATTTTACTGGGACTTGTTCGCGAAGGTGACGGCATTGCTGCAAAAGCGCTGTACGCTTTAAATTTAACGGCTGAACAAATACAGAGTGAGGTAGAAAAGTTGATTGGCCGTGGTCAGGACGGTACACAAACTATTCATTATACGCCAAGGGCAAAGAAGGTTATTGAGCTTTCTATGGATGAAGCTCGCAAATTAGGTCATTCTTACGTGGGAACTGAGCACATTTTATTAGGCTTAATTCGTGAAGGGGAAGGCGTTGCCGCTCGTGTGTTAAGCAATCTAGGGGTAAGCTTGAACAAAGCTCGTCAACAAGTGTTGCAGCTTCTTGGAAGTAACGAATCTGCAGGACATCAAGGTAATACTTCTGCTGCTGCAAATACACCGACGTTGGATAGCTTGGCTCGTGACTTAACGGTCATTGCTCGCGAAGGAAGTCTTGATCCGGTTATCGGGCGTACAAAAGAGATTCAGCGTGTGATTGAAGTGTTAAGTCGCCGTACGAAAAACAACCCAGTATTGATTGGGGAACCAGGTGTCGGTAAAACAGCAATTGCTGAAGGTCTTGCTCAGCAGATTGTTAGCAATGAAGTTCCGGAAATTTTACGCGACAAACGTGTCATGACCCTTGATATGGGAACAGTTGTAGCAGGTACGAAATACCGCGGTGAATTCGAGGATCGTTTGAAAAAAGTAATGGATGAAATACGCCAAGCGGGTAACATTATTTTATTCATTGACGAATTGCATACATTGATTGGTGCTGGTGGTGCGGAAGGTGCCATTGATGCATCTAACATTTTGAAACCGTCATTAGCACGTGGGGAACTACAATGTATTGGTGCCACTACATTAGATGAATATCGTAAATATATTGAAAAAGACGCAGCATTAGAAAGACGCTTCCAACCGATTCAAGTGGATGAACCATCGGTTGATGAATCAATTCAGATTTTGAAAGGGCTACGCGATCGTTATGAAGCTCATCATCGTGTATCCATTACAGATGAAGCCATTGATGCAGCAGTTAAATTATCAGACCGTTATATCTCAGATCGTTTCTTACCGGATAAGGCAATTGATTTGATTGATGAAGCGGGTTCGAAAGTACGTTTGCGCTCGTATACAACGCCTCCGAATCTGAAGGAATTGGAAATTCAGTTGGAGGAAGTGCGTAAAGAAAAAGATGCGTCAGTTCAAAGCCAGGAATTTGAAAAAGCCGCTTCTTTACGAGATACTGAGCAACGCTTACGCGAAAAATTAGAAGATACAAAGAAAACATGGAAAGAGCAACAAGGTAAAGAAAACAGCGAAGTGACAGTGGATGACATTGCGACCGTTGTCTCTAACTGGACGGGAGTACCAGTGACCAAAATTGCTCAAACCGAATCGGATAAGCTTTTAAACATGGAAAACATTTTACATGATCGCGTTGTCGGTCAAGAAGAAGCGGTGAAAGCTGTAGCCAAAGCCGTGCGCCGTGCACGTGCAGGCTTAAAAGATCCGAAACGACCAGTCGGTTCCTTCATTTTCTTAGGACCAACAGGTGTTGGTAAAACAGAGCTGGCCAGAGCGCTTGCTGAAGCCATTTTCGGTGATGAAGATGCGATGATTCGTGTTGATATGTCTGAATTCATGGAAAAACATTCGACATCCCGATTGGTTGGATCCCCTCCAGGCTATGTTGGCTACGATGAAGGTGGACAATTAACGGAAAAAGTTCGAAGAAAACCATATTCTGTTGTTTTACTTGATGAAATCGAAAAGGCACATCCAGATGTATTCAATATTTTATTACAAGTGCTTGAAGATGGTAGATTGACGGATTCGAAAGGTCGTACAGTCGACTTCCGAAATACGATTTTAATCATGACTTCCAATGTCGGCGCCTCTGCCCTTCAACGAAATAAATATGTTGGATTCAACATTCAAGATGAGGGAGCCGATTATAAAGATATGAAAGGGAAAGTGATGGAAGAATTGAAGAAAGCCTTCCGTCCTGAATTTTTGAATCGTATTGATGAGATGATTGTGTTCCACTCTTTAGAGAAAAAACATTTACAAGAAATTGTGCATTTGATGGTCAATCAGTTAATCAAGCGTTTAAATGAACAAGAAATCTACCTTGAATTGACTGAGGCTACAATTGAGAAGTTGGCGGCAGAAGGCTATGATCCAGAATACGGGGCTCGTCCACTTCGTCGAGCTATCCAAAAACATGTGGAAGACCAATTATCGGAAGAACTATTAAAAGGAAATATCCATAAAGGACAACGCGTTCGCATTGATGTGGTCGATGGAGAGTTTACCATTAAACCGGTTGAGCCAGCTTCAATGAGTAACTAAACACAAAAAATGCACAGAGTATGCTTGCTCCGTGCATTTTTTTCATCTTTTTTTTAGAAATGTCTTTTATAATGGTAAAGTAGTATGGAAGAGAGATTTCTTAATACCTTTAATCGAAAACATTCGTGGTTAAGATAATAAATGATCAAGTAGTAGACTATAAATATTGAAGGGGGAAGTTCATTGGCAAAAAAGAAAACGAAATTTATTTGCCAATCATGTGGATATGAATCTCCTAAATGGATGGGTAAGTGTCCGGGATGTGCAGAATGGAACAAAATGGTGGAGGAAGTTGAAATCGTAAAACCATTGCGTAAAGGGGCTTTTACCCATAGTGATGGAACCGGTAACGGTGGAACGCGTGTTAAAGCCGCACCGATTACGAGTATTGAAACGTCTTATGAAACCCGTATTAAAACGGATTTAAAAGAGCTGAACCGAGCTTTAGGTGGAGGGATTGTGGCAGGTTCTCTTGTGTTAATCGGAGGCGATCCAGGTATCGGCAAGTCGACCTTATTATTACAGGTATCAGCACAATTGGCGCGTAAACAGCAAAGGGTCTTGTATGTGTCTGGTGAAGAGTCTGTGAAACAAACCAAATTAAGAGCCGACCGATTGGGTACGATCAATGAAAATCTCTTTGTCTTTTCGGAGACAGATATGGATTATATTGAACAGGCTATTGAAGAGGTAAAACCTAATTTAGTGATTATCGACTCCATACAGACTGTCTTTCAGTCGGAAGTGACGTCTGCGCCGGGAAGTGTATCACAAGTGCGGGAATGTACAGCTTCACTGATGAGAATAGCAAAGACGAAAGGGATTGCCATTTTCATCGTCGGTCATGTAACGAAGGAAGGCAATATTGCCGGTCCAAGGTTATTGGAGCATATGGTGGATACCGTTCTTTATTTTGAAGGAGAAAGACATCATACATATAGAATTGTCCGTGCAGTGAAAAATCGTTTTGGCTCAACAAATGAAATGGGTATTTTCGAGATGAAGGAACAAGGGCTAGAAGAAGTAGAAAACCCTTCTGAAATCTTTTTGGAAGAACGTTCAAAAGGTGCAGCTGGTTCAACAGTGGTTGCTTCCATGGAAGGAACAAGGCCTGTTTTGGTGGAAATACAGGCGCTTATATCGCCGACAAGCTTTGGAAATCCAAGGCGAATGGCTACGGGTATTGATTATAATCGAGTGACCTTGCTTATGGCTGTTTTGGAGAAGCGGGTGGGTTTATTATTGCAAAATCAAGATGCTTACTTAAAGGTCGCAGGTGGAGTGAAGCTGGATGAACCGGCGATTGATTTGGCCGTGGCGGTCAGTATCGCATCAAGCTTTCGTGATAAGCCGACGAGACAGACGGATTGCATCATTGGGGAAGTTGGTTTGACAGGGGAAGTCCGTCGCGTTTCGCGCATCGAGCAACGTGTACAAGAGGCTGAAAAATTAGGTTTTGAACGGATTATTTTGCCCGCAAATAATATCGGGGGGTGGAATCCTCCGAAAGGAATCGAGATTATAGGTGTATCGACTGTTTCAGAAGCATTGAAACATACGTTAGGAGGTTAAATATGAGTGAGAAGAAAGTCGACAAAACAAAAAGTGAAATATTACAGCTAGTATCACCAGGTACACCTCTACGTGATGGTATTGATAATGTATTGCGGGCGAATACGGGTGGATTGATTGTGGTAGGCTTCAATGAAAAAGTGAAGGCCATTGTGGAAGGTGGTTTTACAATTGGCTGTCCGTTTTCACCAAGTGCTTTATACGAATTGGCTAAGATGGATGGGGCTATTGTGTTAAATGAAGCGGCGGATACGATTTTATTGGCTAATGCGCAGTTGGCGCCTGCTCCAAGCTTTCCCTCAAGTGAAACGGGAATGCGCCATCGGACAGCGGAACGGGTGGCGAAAGAAACGAAGGCGCTTGTTATTGCCGTCTCTCAGCGCCGGAATATCATTACTGTGTACCAAGGGAATTTCCGTTATTCATTAAAAGATATCGGCGTCATTTTGACGAAGGCCAATCAAGCTGTGCAAACGTTAGAAAAATATAAGGTTGTTTTAGATCAAAGTGTGAACGGATTAGGACTGTTAGAATTTGAAGATATTGTGACGTTTTCAGATTTAATCAGAGTTATGCAACGTTTTATCATGTTCAATCGTATAAAGACTGAGCTACTTTCTTATTTAACGGAATTGGGCGTCGAGGGACGGTTGATTCGCTTGCAAATGCATGAAGTGATTTCTTCTTTAGAAGAAGAAGGCGAATTGATTGTGCAGGACTACATGGCTGAGCCCGGCTACAATGTACAAGAGACATTCAAGAAGCTACAGGATTTATCACAGCAACAAATCGTTGAGGATAGTTCGATTCTGAAACTACTTGGCTATAATGGATATGTTCCGTTAGATGAGGTCATCGTTCCAAGAGGGTATCGGATGCTGCACAAAATTCCACGATTGCCATCACTGATTATTGATAACTTGGTGGAGACATTCGGCAATCTGACCCACATCATTGATGCAACGGTGGAAGAATTGGATGAGGTAGAAGGAATCGGGGAAGTAAGAGCGAAAAAGATAAGAGAAGGATTGCGCCTGTTGAAGAATCATCTGCACACTGAACGAATTATTTAACACACTATTAAATATTTATTAAACAAGTATGACAATGGGTTTTAAATAAAATAATTTGTTTATAATGTTATTAGAGGGAGGTGAAGGGATGTTAAAACGTATTATCCAAGCATGTTTTCTGATTATCGGAGGAACAATAGGGGCAATGACTCTACCTAGGTTACTCACATTAATTAATGCTAATGATATTGCACTTATTAACAATCCTATCGTTACAGCTATACTAGGCGCACTCATATTTTATCTTTTTACTTTCTGGTCAGTAGATTATGTGGTGAATTTCATTAAATGGTTAGAAGAGTCAATAGTTAAAATTCCAATTACAGATATCATTTTTGGAAGTGTCGGCTTGATGGTCGGTTTGATTTTGGCGTTTTTAATCAGTTATGCCTTATCGGCTATTACAGTACCAATTGTTGAGGCTGTCTTACCGATTATTGTGACTGTGTTATTCGGTTATCTAGGTTTTCAAGTAGGATTGAAAAAACGTCATGAATTGTTGGCATTAATGCGAAGCGGTAAGAAGAAGCATCAAGATTCGGAAAAAGAGGAAGAAGACGGACAGGAGAAGTCATCTCCGTATAAGATTTTAGACACGAGTGTTATTATAGATGGTAGAATCGCTGACATTTGTCAGACAGGATTCGTGGAAGGAACTTTGGTCATTCCACAGTTTGTCTTGGAAGAGCTGCAACATATTGCCGATTCATCGGATGCGTTAAAACGAAATCGTGGACGTAGAGGACTCGATATTTTGAATCGTATTCAAAAGGAATTGGCTGTGAAGGTAGAATTTTATGAAGGCGATTTTGAAGACATTCAGGAAGTGGACAGCAAGCTGATTAAATTGGCAAAAGTCATGCAAGGTGTATTGGTGACGAATGATTTCAATTTAAATAAAGTATGCGAGTTTCAAAATGTGCCAGTGCTGAACATCAATGATTTAGCCAATGCAATCAAACCGGTTGTTATTCCAGGTGAAGAAATGCATGTATTGGTAATTAAAGATGGGAAAGAGCAAAATCAAGGTGTTGCTTATTTAGATGATGGAACAATGATTGTAGTCGAGGAAGGCAGAAATTATATCGGCAAACAAATTGATGTCATTGTGACAAGCGTTCTTCAAACGTCAGCAGGACGAATGATTTTTGCGAAACCGAAATTATTAGAAAAAGCATTATAGAAAAGATAGGGGAAGAGTGCAGCATGCTATATGATGTGATAGTACTTGCAGCGGGTATGGGTAAACGAATGCAAGCCGGAAAAAACAAAGTCTTCATTGAGCTGGATTCGATACCGATCATTATTCGAACGCTTCAAGTATTCGATCAAGATAACGACTGCCGGAATATTATTCTTCCTATCAATCCTACTGATCAATTGCTTTTTGAACAACTATTTGAACAGTATTCATTCGCGAAGCCGATTCGACTTGTGAAAGGTGGACAAGAGAGACAAGATAGTGTTCGGAATGGACTGCAATATGTGTCTGATGAGGATGATCATGTCGTCTTGATTCATGATGGTGCACGACCGTTTGTCACGCAATCACTCATACGTGAGTTGGTTCAACAGGCAAAAGTGGACGGTGCCGCCATTCCCGGCGTACGAGTAAAGGATACGGTGAAGCGGGTAGAAGCTGGTCAAGTTATTGAGACAGTTGAGCGAGCAAGCTTGTGGGCGGTACACACCCCACAAGCTTTTCGTGTGTCTCTTATTAAACAGGCACATGAATGGGCAGTGGCAGAAGGATTTTTAGGTACGGATGATGCAAGTTTGGTGGAAAATATGGGGGAGCGCGTCTTTATCGTGCAAGATAGTTACAATAATATTAAAATCACGACACCAGAGGATTTATATATCGCGGAAGCCATAATCAAAAAGTTACAATAAGTCATAATGAAAGGAGAATGAGGAGCGATGTTTCGGATAGGACAAGGTTTTGATGTGCATCAATTAGTAGAAGGCAGACCGTTGATCATGGGAGGTATTACTATACCATATGAGAAAGGGTTATTAGGGCATTCGGATGCGGATGTATTGCTTCATACAGTAGCGGATGCTTGTTTAGGGGCCATCGGTGAAGGAGATATAGGCAAGCATTTTCCAGATACGGACCCAGCTTTTAAGAATGCTGATTCAGCGAAATTATTGACCCATGTATGGTCGTTAGTAAAAGAAAAAGGGTATGCAATAGGTAATATTGATTGTACAATTATTGCTCAAAAGCCTAAAATGTTACCATACATTCCACAAATGAGAGCGAGAATTGCTGAATTATTAGAGACGACGGAAGACCGTGTCAATGTAAAGGCAACGACAACAGAGAAACTTGGATTTACCGGTCGAGGAGAGGGCATTGCTGCACAAGTTACTGTCTTGCTTCAGAAAATCTGATTGTACTCTTTTGTTCTGCACCATAGCAGTGGTAAAATGAAGGAATGTTTAAACAGAAAAAATGTTTGGGAGGCATCACAATGAGTGATCAAGTAAGAGTTCGTTATGCACCAAGTCCAACTGGTCATTTACATATTGGAAATGCACGTACTGCACTTTTCAATTATTTGTTTGCACGCCATAAGGGCGGAAAATTCATTATCCGTATAGAAGATACAGATAAAAAGCGTAATATTGCCGGCGGCGAAGAAAGCCAATTGAAATATTTGAAATGGTTAGGCATTGATTGGGATGAAAGTGTGGACGTACCAGGTGAGTATGGGCCATACCGTCAATCAGAGCGTAATGATATTTATCAAACGTATTATAATGAGCTCCTTGAAAAAGGATTAGCGTATAAATGTTATTGTACGGAAGAAGAATTAGAAGCAGAGCGTGAAGCACAAACTGCACGTGGCGAAACGCCGCAATACGCAGGAAAATGTCGTCATTTATCAGCGGAAGACCGTGCGAAGTTAGAAGCGGAAGGCAGACAGCCGAGCATTCGTTTCGCTGTGCCGAAAGGAAAAGTGTATGCATTCAATGACATGGTCAAAGGTGAAGTATCGTTTGAATCAGATGGTATCGGCGATCATGTCATCGTAAAAAAAGACGGCACGCCTACGTATAATTTTGCGGTAACTGTCGATGATTATTTAATGAAGATTTCTCATGTTTTACGTGGGGATGATCATATCTCGAATACGCCGAAGCAATTAATGATTTATGAAGCATTAGGTTGGGAAGCGCCAGTCTTTGGACACATGACATTAATCGTGAATGAAAGCCGTAAGAAATTAAGCAAACGTGATGAGTCGATTATTCAATTCATCGAGCAATATGAAGAATTAGGTTATTTACCGGAAGCGTTATTCAATTTCATTGCGTTACTTGGTTGGGCTCCTGGCGGTGAGGAAGAAATTTTCACGAAAGAGCAGTTTATTGAGATTTTTGATGAAAAGAGACTATCAAAATCACCTGCTTTATTCGATACGCAGAAGCTAACATGGATGAATAACCAATACTTGAAACAGCTTGATATGGATCGTTTAGTACAGTTAGCTTTACCTCACTTAGTGAAAGCCGGTAAAGTGTCTGAGCCTCTTACAGCGGAGAAGGAGCAATGGATACGTAATTTACTTGCGCTATATCAAGAGAAAATGAGCTATGGTGCGGAAATCGTCGAATTATCGGAAGTCATCTTCAAAGATGAGATTGACTTTGATGAAGAAGGAAAGGCGGTTTTAGCGGAAGAGCAGGTACCAGAAGTATTGGCTGCGTTCGTTGAAGAAATTGATGCACTAGAAGTGTTCGAAGCAGACGGCATTAAAGCGGCTATGAAAGCTGTTCAGAAGAAGACGGGCCATAAAGGGAAAAAACTCTTCATGCCAATCCGTGTTGCGACTACAGGTCAAACACATGGTCCAGATTTACCGCAAGCCATCGCATTAATTGGAAAAGAAAAAATTAAAGCGCGTTTGCAGGCTATTTAAGATTAACAAAAATCCGAAAATGTAATATAGTAGTAATTAATTACGAATATATAGCGTTGATGGAGAGAAGTAGAGGAACGATGCTTGAAAGAGAGAACCGCCATTGGCTGAAAGTGGTTTAAGTGAATCGTTGTTTGAAATGCACTCTGGAGCCTTATGCTGAACGATTATACAGTAGGCATAAGCGGTATCATACCGTTAACATGGTGAGTTGGAAAATACGAAACTGCAGATTGTCTTTGCGGTGCATATTTTCAAACAGAGTGGAACCGCGCGGATTTAGCGTCTCTGTCTTTTGACAGAGGCGTTTTTTTATTATTTTAAAGGGGTTGGGGGATTTACAATGTTTAAAACGTTAAAAGAAGATGTTGATATTATTCTTGAACAAGACCCGGCAGCTCGTGGGTACGCGGAGGTGATATTGACGTATGCTGGTCTGCATGCAATTTGGTCACATCGTTTAGCTCATTTTTTCTACAAACATAAGCTTTATTTCATCGCGCGTGTCATTTCGCAAATCAGTCGTTTTTTTACAGGGATTGAAATTCACCCAGGGGCAAAGATTGGACGACGACTGTTTATCGACCATGGTATGGGCATTGTTATCGGGGAAACGTGTGAGATCGGTGATAATGTAACGCTGTTTCAGGGTGTGACATTAGGTGGAACAGGGAAAGAAAAAGGTAAACGACATCCCACAATCGAGAGCAATGTGTTAATTGCTACCGGCGCAAAGGTGCTAGGTTCTATTACGGTTGGCGAGAATTCTAAAATTGGTGCAGGATCGGTTGTCCTGAAGGAGGTACCAGCCAATTCAACGGTTGTAGGGATACCGGGGAAAGTGGTTATTCAGGATGGTGTGCGCATGCAACAGAAATTCAATCATAATGATTTACCAGATCCGACAGGAAATCGTTTAAACCAGTTAGAGAAAGAATTGGCTTCAGTGAAAGCGGAATTAGCAGGCTTTCGAGAAGAAAGGAGTAAACAGAATGACTATCAAAATTTATAATACATTAACAAGACAAAAGGAAGAATTTCACCCTTTAGAAGAGGGTAAGGTCAAAATGTATGTGTGTGGCCCGACTGTATATAACTATATTCATATCGGGAATGCACGTCCGGCTATTGTCTTTGATACAGTAAGAAAATACTTATCATTTCGTGGATACGAAGTTAAATTTGTTTCGAACTTTACCGATGTAGATGATAAATTGATTCGTGCAGCGAATGAGCTAGGATCAGATGTACCGACAATCGCTAATCGTTTTGTACAGGCATACTTTGAAGATGTGCATGCGTTAGGCTGCAGTAAAGCGGACGTTCATCCTCGGGTAACGGAAAGTATGGATATTATCATCGAATTTATTCAAACATTGGTGGATAAAGGATATGCATATGAATCGAATGGAGATGTATATTACCGTACACGTAAGTTTGAGGGGTATGGGAAGTTATCTCATCAATCAATTGATGAGCTGCATTCAGGAGCGCGCATTGAAGTGGGCGAGAAGAAGGAAGATCCATTGGATTTCGTTTTATGGAAAGCGGCAAAAGAAGGAGAAATCTATTGGGATAGCCCTTGGGGACAAGGTCGTCCAGGATGGCATATTGAATGTTCAGCCATGGCAAAGAAATACTTAGGCGAGAGCATCGATATTCATGCAGGTGGTCAAGATTTGGCATTCCCGCACCACGAGAACGAAATTGCGCAATCAGAGGCGGCTAATGGAAAACCGTTCGCAAAATATTGGATGCATAATGGTTATATCAATATTGATAATGAAAAAATGTCTAAGTCCCTTGGCAACTTCGTTCTAGTAAATGACATCATTAAGCACCATGATCCGCAAGTGTTGCGCTTCTTTATGTTATCTGTTCATTATCGTCATCCGATTAACTATAGCGATGAATTGTTAGCAAATGCAAAAGCTGCTTTTGATCGTTTGAAAACATCTTACACAAACTTGCAACATCGACTAGAGACAGCGACCAATTTAACGGAAAATAATGCTGAGTGGCTAGAGAAGGTGCAATCTCTTCACGATGAATTCATTCAGGAAATGGATGATGACTTTAATACGGCAAATGGTATTTCGGTTTTATTCGAACTATCTAGACAGGCGAATTATTACTTGATGGAAACACATACGCATACAGAAGTAATTACTGCCTTTATGAAAGAGTTCGAACAACTGTTCGAAGTATTAGGCTTGAGCTTACAGCAAAATGAATTATTGGATGAGGAAATTGAACAGCTAATCGAAGAACGCATTCAAGCGCGTAAAGACCGTAATTTCCAACGATCCGACGAAATTCGTGATGAGTTGAAAGCGATGAATATTATTTTAGAGGATACGCCTCAAGGGACGAGATGGAAAAGAGGATAAGATGAGTCAGACAAACCATAAAATTAAACCGTTGGAATTAAATAGTTTGGCGCTTGCTTATATGGGCGATGCTGTATATGAAAAATATATACGGCATCACCTTCTCTTGACAGGTGCAGTAAAGCCACATTTATTACATCGTGCAGCGACACGTTTTGTGTCAGCCAAAGCGCAGAATCAAGTGATACATTATTTTTTAGATGAAGGTTTGTTGTCGGAAGAGGAACAAGGCGTTGTCCGAAGAGGAAGAAATGCCAAGTCCGGCTCAATACCAAAGAACACGGATGTTCAAACATACCGTTATTCAACCGCGTTTGAAGCATTGATTGGTTACTTATTTTTAAGTGAGCAAATCGAACGGATGGAACATTTGATTACAACAGCGATTACTTACACAGAAGAAAAGAAATGAGGTGAATACGCTTCATGAAAGATGAATTCATTATTGGTAGAAATCCAGTATTAGAAGCGTTAAAGTCAGAAAGAGATATTAATAAAATATGGATTGCGGAAGGCTCCCAAAAAGGGTCCATGGGACAAATCATTGAATTGGCGAAAGCGAACAAAGTGATGACGCAAATTGTGCCGAAGAAGAAAATAGATACCATGGTGGATGGTATTCATCAGGGAGTTGTGGCAGCAGTAGCGGCTTATCAATATGCCGAGCTGGACGACTTGTTCGCTCTTGCAGAAAAAAGAAATGAAGCGCCGTTCTTTTTGATTTTAGATGAAATTGAAGATCCGCACAATTTAGGTTCAATCATGAGAACAGCGGATGCGACGGGAGCGCACGGTATTATCATTCCGAAGCGTAGAGCTGTCGGTTTAACCGCGACGGTGGCGAAAGCGTCAACAGGTGCTATTGAATATATTCCGGTAGCAAGGGTAACCAATTTATCAAGAACTATCGAAGAATTGAAGGAACGTGGTTTATGGATCGCGGGAACGGATGCCAAGGGAAGCGATGACTATCGTCATTTAGATGGGACTATGCCTATCGGTATCATCATCGGTAGTGAAGGTAGAGGCATGAGTCGGATTTTGAAGGAAAAATGCGATTTCTTGGTGCACATGCCGATGGTAGGTAAGGTTACTTCTTTGAATGCATCTGTAGCAGCAAGTTTATTGATGTATGAAGTATACCGTAAACGACATCCGCTAGGGCGGTAAATCATGAGGAACATCTTACTTGTAGACGGATACAATATAATTGGAGCCTGGCCGGAACTAAGGGATCTAAAAAAGCGGGATTTGTCGGCAGCGCGGGACCGACTGATCGAAATATTGGCTGAATACCAAGCGATTACGGGGTACGAGGTCATTCTTGTGTTTGACGCTTACTACGTGCAAGGGTTGGAACGAAAATACAAGGATTACAAAATAGATGTGATTTACACGAAAGAAAACGAAACAGCGGATGAGCGGATTGAGAAGATGGCAATTGATTTGAATAATATCCAAACGCAAGTTCATGTCGCAACATCGGATATGACGGAGCAATGGGCCATTTTTGGACAGGGGGCACTACGTAAATCGGCACGTGAGCTATACAACGAGTGGGAGTGTGTGACGAAGGAAGTGGAGCACAGTGTGAAGGCGCAAAGTGAAACAAAGCCTTCTTCAACGATTCCTTTAAGCGACGAAGTAGCGAAACAATTCGAAAAATGGAGAAGAGGTCAATTTTGAAATATTGACTACAAAATTTTTCCTGCTGTATAATAAGGCTAATTATGTTCGAACGAGGGGGGTAATGGGGTGGTTGGCGAAAATGATCAAAAGATGAGTGATAAATATGTCGGGATTACTGATGAGAATTTAGTGGAACGTGTGCATAAAGGAGAAAGTGAAGCACTGGATTATCTCATCCATAAATACCGTAACTTTGTCCGAGCGAAGGCACGTACGTACTTTTTAATTGGAGCAGATAAGGAAGATATTGTGCAAGAAGGCATGATAGGCCTGTATAAAGCTATACGCGATTTTAAGGAAGACAAGCTGACGTCCTTTAAAGCTTTTGCGGAACTTTGTATTACGAGGCAGATCATTACAGCTATCAAAACAGCCACAAGACAAAAACATATTCCTTTAAATTCGTATGTATCACTGGACAAGCCCATTTATGACGAGGAGTCTGATCGGACACTTATGGATGTTTTGACGGGGGCAAAAGTGATGAACCCTGAACAGCTTCTGATTAATCGGGAGGAGTTCGATGATATTGAGCTGAAAATGGCCGAGTTATTGAGTGACCTTGAGCGCAAAGTATTGGCTCTTTACTTGGACGGTCAATCCTATCAGGAAATTTCAGAAGAGTTAAACCGCCATGTCAAATCGATTGACAATGCTCTTCAGCGAGTGAAACGCAAATTAGAACGTTATTTAGAAGTGCGTGAGATTGGCCTCGAACACTCGTAACCACACCTCCAATACTTCCATTCAAGTTGATTGTCCATTGACAAGATAAATCGTGCATGATAAGGTTTTAGGGACGTATTTTATTATATTAAGCAGGTGTTTATATAATGAGACAGAAGGCAATTCTTGCTTGTAGTACGTGTGGTGCGCGCAACTACTCTACTCAAACTAGCAAAGATTCTCAATCTGAACGCTTTGAAGTCAAAAAATTTTGTAAGACATGCAATGCTCATACACTTCATAAAGAGACAAAGTAATTTTTTTAAAATAGATGCACTCATTCAAAGTGGAGGTTAGGAACATGCGACGCTTGACCGATTTTTTTCGTGGAGTAGTTAGTGAAATGAAGAAAGTAAGCTGGCCAAAAGGCAAAGAGCTTACTAACTACACCATTATCGTTCTAAGTACTGTCATTATTATGGCATTATTCTTTACGCTTGTGGATTTAGGGATTTCTGAAATCATCAGCTTGGTGATTGGCTAATTCAGCGATTCTTTTTTATATGAATCTGTTGAATAAGTTATTCGTAAAACGGCTATAATAGTGATAGAATAATATGTATGAAAAAAGCCCCAAGTGCGGCTTTTTTAATTTGGGAAAAAACAGGAACCTCGAGAGTGAGACGCTTGTTATAAAATGAGTTTATGACCTAATAGCAGGGAGGGAAGGGGCTTAACGCCCTGAATAGATGGAAAAGAATTGGTATGTTGTACACACTTATTCTGGTTATGAAAATAAAGTGAAAGCTAACCTAGAAAAACGTGTAGAATCAATGGGAATGCAAGATAAAATTTTCCGCGTAGTGGTACCGGAAGAGGAAGAGACAGAGATCAAAAACGGCAAGAAAAAAGTCGTAAAACGAAAAGTATTTCCAGGCTATGTGCTTGTTGAAATCATCATGACGGATGATTCTTGGTACGTAGTGCGTAACACACCAGGTGTGACAGGATTCGTTGGTTCATCAGGCGGCGGTTCAAAACCGACACCATTATTGCCGGAAGAGGTAGTGGCATTACTGAAACAAATGGGTATGGACGAGAAGAGAATCGATATCGACTTTGAATTGGGCGAAAGTGTGACAATCAAAGAAGGGCCATTTGCTAACTATTCTGGTACAATTGAAGAGCTCGATGGCGATAAAGCTAAGCTGAAAGTTCTTGTAAATATGTTCGGTCGAGACACGAAAGTAGAGCTTGATTTTAACCAAGTGGAAAAAATATAGTTTAAAAAAACTTGAAATATGATATTATAAATGATAAAATTTCAAAGGTCAGTATGTCTCAATGATTAGAGGCTAGACTAGAGTTTAGTTCTTTATTTCATATATAAAGAAATCTTATGAGTGGGAGGGGACATAACCCCTATTACCACATCACGGACTTTAAGGAGGTGTGTCTCGTGGCTAAAAAAGTAATTAAAATCGTAAAACTTCAAATTCCTGCAGCTAAAGCTAATCCAGCTCCACCAGTTGGTCCAGCACTAGGTCAAGCAGGTGTTAACATCATGGGTTTCTGTAAAGAGTTCAACGCTCGTACTGCAGAACAAGCTGGTCTTATCATTCCTGTAGAAATTACGGTTTTCGAAGACCGTTCATTTACATTCATTACGAAAACTCCACCTGCTGCTGTATTGCTTAAGAAAGCGGCTGGTATCGAGTCAGGTTCTGGTGAACCGAACCGTACAAAAGTTGCAACAGTTAAACGCGATAAAGTGCGTGAAATTGCTGAAACTAAAATGCCTGACCTAAACGCTGCAAACGTTGAGGCTGCAATGCGTATGGTTGAAGGTACTGCACGAAGCATGGGTATTGTTATTGAAGACTAATCCCTTGTTAATAGCTAGACGTT
Organism: Bacillus sp. (in: firmicutes); assembly: GCA_051873995.1. GTDB lineage: Bacteria > Bacillota > Bacilli > Bacillales > DSM-1321 > Bacillus_AD. The sequence continues at coordinate 12,887 of JBJEFL010000222.1, read as the reverse complement.
TCTACGGGGTTGCGAAGTTCACATGAGGTTTCGCAACCTTTTTCGTGGGAGGCTTATACCGTTAAAACCACAATATTAGGAGGATTTAAAATGGCTAAAAAGAGTAAAAAATTCACAGAAGCAGCTAAACTTGTAGATCGTACAAAAGCTTATTCTGTTGAAGAAGCAATTGAACTTGTGAAAAAAACAAACTTCGCTAAATTTGATGCGACAGTTGAAGTTGCTTTCCGTCTTGGAGTAGATCCTAAGAAAGCAGACCAACAAATCCGTGGAGCACTAGTTCTTCCAAATGGAACTGGTAAAACTCAACGTGTATTAGTATTCGCTAAAGGTGAAAAAGCTAAAGAAGCAGAAGCTGCTGGAGCTGATTTCGTAGGCGATGCAGACTACATCAACAAAATCCAACAAGGTTGGTTCGACTTTGATGTAATCGTTGCTACACCTGACATGATGGGTGAAGTTGGTAAACTTGGTCGTGTATTAGGACCTAAAGGTTTAATGCCAAACCCTAAAACTGGAACTGTTACTTTCGACGTTACAAAAGCGATCAACGAAATTAAAGCTGGTAAAGTTGAATACCGCGTTGACAAAACAAGTAACATCCACGTACCAATCGGTAAAATTTCTTTCGAAGATAACAAGTTAGTAGAAAACTTTACAGCTTTATACGATACAATGTTAAAAGTGAAGCCAGCTGCTGCTAAAGGAACTTACATTAAAAACCTTACTGTAACTTCTACAATGGGCCCTGGTGTTAAAGTAGATCCTTCTACATTCGTTGTTAAAAACTAACAAATAAATTATTTGACTTTCGTCAACAAGATGATATATAATCATTCTTGTTGAAAAAATGAATACCATTTGTACCAAAGACAGTAGGGGCTCGCTGAAGGGCTTAATATCCTACCGAGGTAATTTCGATATTATATAGTCTAGCACTATTTTTGTTCCGGAATTTACTGCCCTCATGTCTGAATTAGTCTTGAGGGTTTTCTTTTTGAACGGTATAAATGTGTTTTAAGCAAATCTTACAGGAGGTGTATATGATGAGCAGCGCTATTGAAGCTAAAAAGCAAATCGTACAAGACATTGCTGAAAAAATGAAATCTAGTAAATCAACAATCGTTGTTGACTACCGCGGATTAAACGTAAGTGAAGTGACTGAACTTCGTAAGCAACTTCGTGAAGCGGGAGTAGAATTCAAAGTCTACAAAAATTCGCTTACTCGTCTTGCTGCGGATGCAGTTGAACTTGCTGATTTAAAAGCAGCATTAACTGGTCCGAACGCAATCGCATTTTCTAACGAAGATGTAGTTGCACCTGCGAAAATCCTTAACGATTTCGCAAAGAAACACGAAGCATTAGAGATCAAAGCCGGTGTTATCGAAGGTAACGTTGCAACTGTTGAAGAAGTTAAAGCTCTTGCTGAACTTCCATCACGTGAAGGTCTTCTTTCTATGTTGCTTAGCGTTCTTCAAGCTCCAATCCGCAACCTTGCACTTGCAACTAAAGCGGTGGCAGATCAAAAAGAAGAACAAGGCGCATAATCTGTGCTTTGCCTGACAGGAATGTCGTTTGAATAAATTACTATTTTGAAAAGAACCTAAGGAGGAACTATATAATGACTAAAGAACAAATCATTGAAGCAGTTAAAGCTATGACTGTTTTAGAATTAAATGACCTTGTAAAAGCAATCGAAGAAGAGTTTGGCGTAACTGCTGCTGCTCCTGTAGCTGTAGTAGCTGGTGGCGGAGAAGCTGCTGCTGAGAAAACTGAATTTGACGTAGTTCTAGCTTCTGCTGGAGATCAAAAAATCAAAGTTATCAAAGTGGTACGTGAAGTAACAGGTCTTGGACTTAAAGAAGCAAAAGAACTTGTTGACAACACTCCAAAAGCACTTAAAGAAGGCGCTTCTAAAGAAGAAGCTGAAGAAATCAAAGCTAAACTTGAAGAAGTTGGAGCAAACGTTGAAGTTAAGTAATGTTGCTTAAAAAAAGCTCGCTGAATACAGCGGGCTTTTTTGACTTATGCTAAATATAAGCATTGTTTTGTTCTCCGTGGATTCATCTTCTGTAGAATAATCTTCTATAATTCCTTTCTGAAGGAGGAAGTCCTTTGACGAATCATTATTATTCTAAAAACCCGACCACTGAAAGTGATCCGAAACACTGGGAGTTTTCTTTAAGAGGAAAAACATTTCGCTTTAAAACCGATAATGGTGTTTTTTCGAAGAAAGAAGTAGATTTTGGTTCGCGTCTGCTTATTGACAGTTTCGAATGTCCGGAAGATACGGAAGGGGATATTTTAGATGTCGGTTGTGGTTATGGGCCGATGGGGCTAAGTATCGCCTATGCGTATCCGGATAAAAAAGTGGAAATGGTAGATGTTAATGCAAGAGCAGTACAATTAGCAAAAGAGAATGCGGCTACAAACGGCATTGGGAATGTTGTAATCTACGAAAGTGATGTGTTTGCGAATGTGCAAAACGCCTCTTTTGCGGCAGTGTTAACAAATCCGCCAATTCGTGCCGGAAAGCAAGTAGTGCATGAAATTTTTGAAAAAAGCTACGAACATTTGAGTAGCAACGGTGAGTTGTGGGTCGTGATTCAAAAGAAACAAGGTGCACCATCTGCAATGGAAAAAATGGAAGCGTTGTTCGGCAACGTGGAAGTGGTGGCCAAGAAGAAGGGATATTTCATTCTTGTATCGAAAAAAAATTGACTCTAAATTTGCCCTATGTTAATATTATAAAATGCATATATATAATTTCCGCTCTTTGTGTCAAAAAACATCGTATAAAATTAAAATAAGTGGAAAGTATATATAAAATAATAGTTCGTTTTATGTGAATTATGGTTTTTTGTTTAAAACCATTTTCTTTTTTGTCTCAAGGGTTTTTTGATATTCTTGAGATGATAGACTCTTATAACGCTTGATTTGAGGGGTGAATCTGTTGACAGGTCAACTTGTTCAGTATGGACGACACCGCCAACGAAGAAGTTATGCACGCATTAGCGAGGTGCTAGAATTACCAAATCTTATTGAAATCCAAACAGCTTCTTACCAAAACTTCTTGGATGAAGGTTTAAAAGAAATGTTCAAAGACATTTCTCCAATTGAGGATTTCACTGGTAACCTATCGTTGGAATTTATTGATTACAGCTTAGGTGAACCGAAATATTCAGTAGAGGAATCAAAAGAACGAGATGTAACATACTCGGCGCCTCTACGTGTGAAGGTCCGTCTAGTTAACAAAGAAACTGGTGAAGTGAAAGACCAAGATGTATTCATGGGTGACTTCCCGTTAATGACGGAAACCGGAACATTTGTTGTAAATGGAGCAGAGCGTGTTATCGTATCACAGCTTGTTCGTTCTCCTAGTGTGTACTTTAGTAAAAAAGTAGACAAAAATGGTAAAAACGGCTTTACAGCAACTGTAATTCCGAACCGTGGTGCATGGTTGGAATATGAAACAGATGCAAAAGATGTTGTTTATGTAAGAATCGATCGTACAAGAAAGTTACCAGTAACAGTTCTTTTACGTTCACTTGGCTTTGGTTCTGATCAAGAAATCATCGATTTACTGGGTGATAATGAATACTTACGTAACACATTAGAGAAAGACAATACGGAAAGCACTGAAAAAGCGCTTATCGAAATTTACGAACGTCTAAGACCAGGCGAGCCACCAACAGTGGAAAATGCAAAAAGCCTACTTGTTTCGCGTTTCTTCGATCCAAAACGCTATGATTTAGCTAGTGTTGGACGTTATAAAATAAATAAAAAGCTTCATATCAAAAACCGCCTATTCAATCAGCGTATCGCTGAAACATTGATTGATCCAGAAACAGGGGAAATCATTGTGGAAAAAGGCACAATTTTAGATCGCCGTAACTTAGACCGTATTCTGCCTTACTTAGAAGAAGGAATCGGATTCAAGACATTTAAACCATTCGGTGGCGTAGTAGAAGATGATGTGTTATTACAAACAATCAAAATCTATGCTAGCACGGATGAAGGCGAAAAAGAAATTAGCATTATCGGCAATGCCAATATCACAGAAGAGATTAAACATATCACGCCTGCAGATATCATTGCTTCTATTAGCTATTTCTTCAACTTATTACATCAAGTTGGGGACACAGATGATATTGATCACTTAGGTAACCGTCGTCTGCGTTCTGTTGGTGAGCTTCTACAAAACCAATTCAGAATTGGTTTATCACGTATGGAGCGAGTGGTTCGTGAAAGAATGTCTATTCAAGATACGAACACAATTACACCACAACAACTAATCAATATTCGTCCTGTAATTGCAGCATTGAAAGAGTTCTTCGGAAGCTCTCAATTATCTCAGTTCATGGACCAAACAAACCCATTGGCAGAATTAACGCACAAACGTCGTCTTTCTGCTTTAGGACCTGGTGGTTTAACGCGTGAGCGTGCTGGTATGGAAGTACGTGACGTTCACTATTCTCACTATGGTCGTATGTGTCCGATTGAAACGCCAGAGGGACCGAACATCGGACTAATCAACTCTCTATCAAGCTTTGCGAAAGTAAATCGCTTCGGCTTCATTGAGACTCCTTATAGAAAAGTAGATCCTGAAACAGGAAAAGTAACGAACCATATCGATTACTTAACTGCGGATGAAGAAGATAACTATGTTGTAGCTCAAGCGAATGTCCGTTTATCAGATGACGGTACATTCTTGGATGACGAAGTTGTAGCTCGTTTCCGTGGGGAAAACACAGTTGTACCAAATGACCGTGTTGACTACATGGATGTATCTCCTAAGCAAGTTGTATCGGCAGCGACTGCATGTATTCCTTTCTTAGAGAACGATGACTCCAACCGTGCCCTAATGGGAGCGAACATGCAACGACAAGCTGTACCGTTAATCAATCCGGAAGCTCCATTCGTTGGAACTGGTATGGAACACGTTTCTGCCAAAGACTCAGGAGCAGCTGTTGTTTCGAAGTACGAAGGTATTGTTGAGCATGTTGAAGCGCGTCAAGTATGGGTTCGTCGTATTTCTGAAGTAGATGGACAAGAAGTAAAAGGTAACCTTGATAAGTACAATTTGTTGAAATTCAAACGTTCTAACCAAGGTATGTGCTACAATCAACGCCCAATCGTTAGCGTTGGAGACCGTGTAACAAAAGGAGAAATCCTAGCAGACGGTCCTTCTATGGAAAAAGGTGAATTGGCTCTTGGTCGTAACGTATTAGTAGGCTTCATGACATGGGATGGTTATAACTATGAGGATGCCATCATCATGAGTGAACGTCTTGTGAAAGACGATGTGTATACTTCAATCCATATTGAAGAATACGAATCAGAGTCACGTGATACGAAATTAGGACCAGAAGAAATCACTCGTGATATTCCGAACGTTGGGGAAGACGCACTGAAGAACCTGGACGAAAGAGGAATCATTCGTATTGGTGCTGAAGTAAAAGATGGAGATTTACTAGTTGGTAAAGTAACGCCAAAAGGTGTAACAGAACTAACTGCTGAAGAACGTCTATTACATGCAATCTTCGGTGAAAAAGCACGTGAAGTGCGTGATACATCGTTACGTGTACCACACGGCGGTGGCGGAATCGTCCTTGATGTTAAAGTATTTAACCGAGAAGACGGTGATGAATTACCACCAGGTGTGAATCAATTGGTACGTGTTTATATCGTTCAAAAACGTAAAATTCATGAAGGCGATAAAATGGCCGGACGTCATGGTAATAAAGGGGTTATCTCGAAGATTCTTCCTGAAGAAGATATGCCTTACTTACCGGATGGTACGCCAATCGACATCATGTTGAACCCTCTAGGGGTACCTTCTCGTATGAATATCGGACAGGTGCTGGAGCTACACTTAGGTATGGCTGCACGTCAATTAGGTATTCACGTTGCTTCTCCAGTATTTGATGGAGCGCGCGAGGAAGATGTATGGTCTACAATCGAAGAAGCTGGTATGGCACGTGATGCGAAAACAGTTATTTACGATGGTAGAACAGGTGAACCGTTTGATAATCGTGTGTCTGTCGGTGTCATGTATATGATCAAACTGGCGCACATGGTTGATGATAAACTTCATGCTCGTTCAACGGGACCTTACTCACTAGTAACACAGCAACCTCTTGGAGGTAAAGCTCAGTTCGGTGGTCAGCGTTTCGGTGAGATGGAGGTTTGGGCACTTGAAGCATATGGTGCTGCGTATACATTACAAGAAATTCTTACTGTAAAATCGGATGATGTTGTCGGACGTGTGAAAACTTACGAAGCAATCGTGAAGGGTGAAAATGTCCCAGAACCTGGTGTTCCAGAATCATTCAAAGTATTAATCAAAGAACTTCAAAGTTTAGGTATGGATGTGAAAATCCTATCTAGCGATGATCAAGAAATAGAAATGCGCGATACTGAAGATGATGACGATCTTCATCAATCAGATGCGTTAACTATTGATACAGATGTAAAACCTGAAGCTGTTGAAGAAGAAGTTAATACAACCAATTAACCCATTCTTCCAATGAGCCTAAGTGAACAGGGTAAAACCCGGAATCTAAAAGGGAGGTCGGCCCCTTGCTGGATGTAAATAATTTTGAGTATATGAAAATAGGTCTTGCTTCACCCGACAAGATTCGTTCTTGGTCATTCGGTGAAGTAAAGAAACCTGAAACTATAAACTATCGTACGTTAAAACCTGAAAAAGATGGTTTGTTCTGTGAGCGCATTTTCGGTCCTACTAAGGACTGGGAATGTCATTGCGGAAAGTACAAACGTGTACGTTATAAAGGTGTAGTATGTGATCGTTGTGGAGTAGAAGTAACTCGTGCCAAAGTACGTCGTGAACGTATGGGTCACATCGAATTAGCAGCACCTGTTTCTCACATTTGGTATTTCAAAGGGATTCCGAGCCGCATGGGACTTGTCTTAGACATGTCTCCACGCGCGCTAGAGGAAGTCATTTATTTTGCTTCATACGTTGTAACAGATGTTGGTGCAACTTCTCTAGAGAAGAAACAACTTCTTTCGGAAAAAGAATACCGTGCGTATCGTGAAAAGTACGGAAACAAGTTCCAAGCATCTATGGGTGCAGAAGCGATTCGTAAGCTTCTTTCTGACATTGATACAGAAAAAGAAGTAGAGCAATTAAAAGAAGAACTGAAAACAGCTCAAGGACAACGTCGTACGCGAGCAATCAAACGTCTTGAAGTATTAGAAGCATTCCGTAACTCAGGAAATGAACCTTCATGGATGATTCTAGATGTTCTTCCGGTTATTCCACCGGAATTACGTCCGATGGTTCAACTTGATGGTGGACGTTTCGCGACTTCAGATTTGAATGATCTATACCGTCGAGTAATTAACCGTAATAATCGTTTAAAACGTTTATTAGACTTAGGTGCTCCAAGTATTATCGTTCAAAACGAAAAACGTATGCTTCAAGAAGCAGTTGATGCATTAATTGATAATGGACGTCGTGGAAGACCGGTTACTGGACCAGGTAATCGTCCACTTAAATCGTTATCACATATGCTTAAAGGTAAACAAGGACGTTTCCGTCAAAACCTACTAGGAAAACGTGTTGACTACTCTGGTCGTTCGGTTATCGTCGTAGGTCCGAACTTAAAAATGTACCAATGCGGTCTTCCGAAAGAAATGGCAATTGAATTATTCAAGCCGTTTGTAATGAAAGAGCTAGTGGGCAAAGGCTTAGCGCACAACATTAAGTCTGCGAAGCGTAAAATTGAACGTTTACAACCTGAAGTGTGGGATGTATTAGAATCTGTGATCAAAGAACATCCAGTTCTACTTAACCGCGCCCCTACTCTACACAGACTAGGAATTCAGGCATTCGAACCAACACTTGTTGAGGGACGTGCAATTCGTCTTCACCCATTAGTATGTACAGCTTACAACGCTGACTTCGATGGTGACCAAATGGCGGTTCACGTACCATTATCAGCAGAAGCACAAGCAGAAGCGCGTCTTCTAATGCTTGCTGCTCAAAACATCTTGAACCCGAAAGATGGAAAACCAGTTGTTACGCCTTCTCAAGATATGGTATTAGGTAACTACTACCTAACATTGGAAAGAGCGAATGCTGTTGGTGAAGGTATGATTTTCAATGATACAAATGAAGCGCTTGTGGCATACCAAAACGGTTATGTGCACCTTCATACACGTGTAGCAGTACACGCAGGATCATTACAAAATCCAACATTTACTGAAGAGCAAAACAACATGCTTCTAATGACGACAGTAGGTAAATTGATTTTCAATGAAATTCTTCCTGAGACTTTCCCGTATATCAATGAACCAACGCAAGAAAACTTAGAAGTAAAAACATCAGAACGTTTCTTCATCGAAAAAGGAACAAATGTTGTTGAGGCGATTAAGGCGCAACCAATCCTTGATCCGTTCAAGAAAGGGTACCTTGGAAAAATCATTGCAGAAGTATTTAAACGTTTCAAAATCACGGAAACGTCTAAAATGCTTGACCGCATGAAAGACCTTGGGTTCAAATACTCTACAAAAGCCGGTATTACAGTTGGTGTAGCAGATATCGTCGTATTAGAAGAGAAGAAACAAATTATCGATGAAGCGCAAAACAAAGTGGATAACGTGTTAAAACAATTCAGACGTGGTTTAATCACTGAAGATGAGCGTTACGACCGCGTTATCGCTATCTGGAGTGCCGCTAAAGATGAAATTCAATCGAAACTGATGAAATCGTTAGATCGTACGAACCCAATCTTTATGATGAGTGACTCTGGAGCCCGTGGTAACGCATCTAACTTTACGCAGCTAGCTGGTATGCGTGGTCTGATGGCCAACCCGGCTGGTCGTATCATTGAATTACCAATCAAATCAAGTTTCCGTGAAGGACTTACAGTACTTGAGTACTTCATCTCTACTCACGGTGCACGTAAAGGTCTTGCTGATACAGCCCTTAAGACGGCCGATTCAGGTTACCTGACTCGTCGTCTTGTAGACGTAGCGCAAGATGTTATCGTACGTGAAGATGACTGTGGAACAGACCGTGGTCTTCTAATCGGCGCACTGAAAGAAGGAACAGAAGTCATTGAGCACTTAGAAGAACGTCTAATCGGCCGTTATGCAAGAAAAACAATTAAGCATCCTGAAACAGGAGAAGTAATTGTACCTGAAAATGGCTTGATCACGGAAGATCTTGCGAAATATATTGAAGATGTAGGCATTGAGCAAGTTTGGATTCGCTCGGCGTTCACATGTAACACACGTCATGGTGTGTGTAAGAAATGTTACGGTCGCAACCTGGCAACAGGACAAGAGGTTGAAGTGGGTGAAGCAGTTGGTATTATCGCTGCCCAATCAATCGGTGAGCCTGGTACACAGTTAACGATGCGTACGTTCCATACAGGTGGGGTTGCCGGAGACGATATCACTCAAGGTTTACCTCGTATCCAAGAAATTTTCGAAGCGCGTAATCCGAAAGGTTTAGCGCACATTTCTGAAATTGATGGTTATGTAGTTGCTATCAACGAAGGAAAAGATAAACAACAAGAAATCGTTGTACAAGGTGAAGTAGAGACTCGTTCTTACACAGTGCCTTACACAGCACGTTTAAAAGTCGGTGTTAATTCTGAAGTCAAACGCGGTCAGGAATTAACTGAGGGTTCTATCGATCCGAAAGAGCTTTTAAAAGTAAAAGATACACTTGCTGTTCAAGAATACTTGCTGAAAGAAGTTCAAAAAGTATACCGTATGCAAGGGGTAGAAATTGGCGACAAACATATCGAGGTAATGGTACGTCAAATGCTTCGTAAAATCCGCGTAATCGATGCGGGTGATACGGATGTATTACCAGGTACATTGCTTGATATTCACCAATTCACTGATGCAAATACAGCTGCTATCATGCAAGGCAAAGCGCTTGCTACTGGTCGCCCTGTATTACTCGGTATTACGAAAGCATCACTTGAAACTGATTCATTCCTATCAGCAGCATCATTCCAAGAAACAACTCGTGTCTTGACGGATGCAGCAATTAAAGGAAAACGTGATGAATTGCTTGGACTGAAAGAAAATGTTATCATCGGTAAACTTGTTCCAGCCGGAACTGGTATGCCAAGATATCGTAAAGCAGTACCGGTATTAGCTGAAGGAGTAGAACAAGAAACAACTTCAGTAGAATAAAATAAAGGCGGTCAGTTAGAGGCTGACCGCTTTTATATGTAAATAAAAAATTAATTTCTGCATCTTTAGTTGACATTAAATATGCGGAGATGATATTATAGCAAATGTGCTCATCATGATGAATTAAACGACAGGGTCGGGAATTCCTTTTTCTGGATGAAATTCAGTCATGCAAAGATGAACATTAACTATGTTTTATATCTACTGTAAGACTTATTGATCGGAGCAGTAGTTTTATAAATTTTAAAAAGCAAAACCGTTTTTGTAGTACTCTGCAAGAACTTTGTTTTTGCCCAAATATGAACCACCTGGATGTGTGGTACTAGAACTGAAAAGTGAAAGGAGGAAACATAATGCCTACTATTAACCAATTAGTGCGCAACGGACGTCAGTCTAAGGAAACTAAATCTAAGTCTCCAGCGCTTAACAAAGGTTACAACAGCTTCAAAAAAGCACAAACTAACGTGTCTTCACCACAAAAACGTGGGGTATGTACTCGTGTTGGTACAATGACACCGAAAAAACCGAACTCTGCGTTACGTAAATATGCTCGTGTTCGTTTAACTAACGGAATCGAGGTAACTGCATATATTCCTGGTATTGGCCACAACTTACAAGAGCACAGCGTTGTTCTTATCCGTGGCGGCCGTGTAAAGGACTTACCGGGGGTACGTTATCACATCGTTCGTGGTGCGCTTGATACTGCTGGTGTTAACAACCGTATGCAAAGCCGTTCTAAATACGGTACTAAGCGTCCAAAAGCTGCTAAAAAATAATCAACAAAACAAACTTAAAATAATTTCTCGTTGAAAGGAGGAAATAACATGCCTCGTAAAGGTCCTGTTGCAAAAAGAGATGTATTACCAGATCCAGTGTATAATTCAAAATTAATCACAAAGTTGATCAACAAATTGATGATTGACGGTAAAAGAGGTACAGCACAACAAATTCTGTACAATTCTTTTGATATTATCGCTGAGCGTACTGGTAAAGAGCCGATGGAAGTATTCGATCAAGCTCTAAAAAATATCATGCCTGTGTTAGAAGTTAAAGCACGTCGTGTAGGTGGTTCAAACTACCAAGTACCAGTTGAGGTGCGTCCAGACCGTCGTACTACTTTAGGTCTTCGTTGGTTAGTTAACTACACTCGTCTTCGTGGTGAAAAAACTATGGAAGAGCGTTTAGCTAACGAAATCCTTGATGCTGCTAACAACACTGGTGCATCAGTTAAGAAACGTGAAGATACACACAAAATGGCTGAAGCTAACAAAGCATTCGCTCATTATCGTTGGTAAGATTCACGCACTATTTTCAATAATATTCTTCAATAAGGAAGGAGAAATACCAAATGGCTAGAGAGTTCTCCTTAGCAAAGACTCGTAATATTGGTATCATGGCACACATCGATGCTGGTAAAACTACCACTACTGAACGTGTTCTTTACTATACTGGACGTATCCATAAAATTGGTGAAACGCACGAAGGCGCTTCACAAATGGACTGGATGGAACAAGAGCAAGAACGTGGTATCACAATCACTTCTGCTGCTACAACAGCACAGTGGGAAGGTCACCGCGTTAACATCATCGATACACCAGGTCACGTAGACTTCACAGTTGAAGTTGAACGTTCACTTCGTGTACTTGATGGTGCAGTTGCTGTACTTGATGCACAATCAGGTGTTGAGCCTCAAACTGAAACAGTTTGGCGCCAAGCAACTACTTACGGTGTTCCACGTGTAGTATTCGTTAACAAAATGGATAAACTAGGTGCAGACTTCCTATATTCTGTAGGAACTCTACACGACCGTTTACAAGCGAATGCTCACCCAATTCAATTACCAATCGGTGCAGAAGATGAGTTCACTGGTATTATCGACCTAATCGAAATGCATGCGGTTATGTACGGTAATGATTTAGGAACTGACATCCAAATCACTGAAATCCCTGCAGAATACGCAGACCAAGCTGAAGAATACCGTGAAAAATTAGTTGAAGCGGTAGCAGAACTTGACGAAGATTTAATGGAGAAATACCTTGGTGGTGAAGAAATCACTAAAGAAGAGCTAAAAGCAGCTATTCGTAAAGGTACTGTAAACGTTGAATTCTTCCCAGTAATCTGTGGTTCAGCATTCAAAAACAAAGGTGTTCAATTAATGCTTGACGCTGTAATTGACTATCTTCCATCTCCATTAGATGTACCTGCAATCAAAGGTACTCTTCCTGATTCAGATGAAGAAGTTACTCGTCCTTCTAGCGACGAAGAGCCATTCTCAGCTTTAGCGTTCAAAGTTATGACTGACCCTTATGTTGGTAAATTAACTTTCTTCCGTGTTTACTCTGGTACATTGAGCTCAGGTTCATACGTACAAAACTCTACAAAAGGTAAGCGTGAGCGTGTAGGTCGTATCCTACAAATGCATGCTAACTCTCGTGAAGAGATTTCAGAAGTATACGCTGGGGATATCGCAGCTGCTGTAGGTCTAAAAGATACTACAACTGGTGATACTTTATGTGACGAGAAAGCATTAGTTATTCTTGAATCAATGGAGTTCCCAGAGCCGGTTATCTCATTATCTATCGAGCCTAAAACTAAGGCTGACCAAGATAAAATGACTACAGCTCTACAAAAACTTCAAGAAGAAGATCCAACATTCCGTGCGCATACTGACCAAGAAACTGGTGAAGTAATTATCGCAGGTATGG
>JBJEFL010000221.1:0-6432 GCA_051873995.1 Bacillus sp. (in: firmicutes) | reverse complement strand
ATTCACGAGGTAAAGAGCTGTATGTTATTCCAGGTACGCCTCCTAATCTATTGAACCCGCCTAAAGGCGATGCATTCGCAGCTCGTAACCAATATGCGATGCAAATTGACTTAGAAGAGCAGCCGCCGATGTTTAAGATTTCGGACACGCATTATGCGGCTACTTGGCTGTTGCACCCGGATGCACCTAAAGTAACGCCGCCAGAAGCGGTTGTGAAAAGACAGCAGCAATTCCTTTCAATGAAAGGAGGAAAATGATATGTCGAAAAATGAAAAAAAGGTATTGCTAGAAGTCAATCATTTAAAGCAATACTTCAACGAAGGCAAAGCAAATGAAGTAAGAGCGATCAATGATGTTTCCTTTAAAATATATGAAGGAGAAACACTAGGTCTTGTAGGTGAATCCGGCTGTGGTAAATCAACAACTGGACGTACAATCATCCGTCTTTATGAAGCGACTGACGGTGAAGTTTTATTCCGAGGCAAAAATGTTCATGGTAAAAAATCAAAAGCGGAAATGAAGGAATTTAACCGTAAAATGCAAATGATTTTCCAGGATCCATATGCCTCACTTAACCCTCGTATGAAGGTAAGTGATTTAATTGCAGAGGGCATTGATATTCATGGACTTGCAAAGGATAAAAAAGATCGTATGAATCAGGTGTACCACCTGTTGGAAACTGTAGGTTTAAATAAAGAGCATGCAAACCGTTATCCGCATGAATTCTCCGGAGGTCAGCGTCAGCGTATTGGAATTGCCCGTGCTTTGGCTGTACAGCCGGACTTCATTATTGCCGATGAGCCAATCTCAGCATTAGATGTATCCATTCAAGCGCAGGTTGTAAACTTAATGAAGCAGCTTCAAGAGGAAAAAGGATTAACGTATCTGTTCATTGCTCATGACTTATCTATGGTTAAATACATTAGTGACCGAATCGGAGTTATGTATTTTGGTAAGCTTGTAGAATTAGCGCCGAGTGAGGAACTATACGAGAATCCTCTGCACCCTTACACACAATCGCTGCTATCCGCAATTCCTCAGCCTGACCCAATCATTGAACGCACGCGTCAACGTGTTACGTATGATCCTGCTGTTCATCAATATGCAAAAGATGAAGAAGTGAAAATGCGTGAAGTGAAGCCTGGACATTTCGTATATTGTTCAGAAAAGGAATTAAAACAATTTCAAGAACAAATGAAGAAATAAGCAAAAGAGGGTCCTCATAAAAGTCATTGATTGATTTTTATGAGGACCCTCTCGTTTATCCCGTTACAACAGGCTCTAAAACTCCCCCTTCAACACAGCAGTAAATACATAGATGTGTAAGTGGGAGATAAAGAGCCTCTAACAACCCGATTGGTTCATCTAATAATCAGTGGGGGATGAAGGAAAACCCCCACTGATTAAAGATTCACTTTATTTGTTTCGATTACCTCCGACTGGCTTCCAGCCAATCTGTGTTTTGGCAGTTGCATCTTTATACTGTGCTTTTTGCTTTCCACCGAATAAGCTCTCACCAATGAAGTTAGTTATTACACCATTCAAAGCAGTAATCGTTACGATTAAAATGGCAACTAATAAAAAATCAACTACATATTCCGCCACCTCGAGACCTCCTTAATATATGGATATTTCTACTCACGGTTAAATGGCTCTATTGGTTTGTCTAACGGTTAATGGGGAAGATAAAAATCTACCTATATATAATTGTAAAATATTCCATATTGGATAGAAAGAAAAAGTTTTTGATACGCATAAAATGATTGGGAAAAACAGTTAAATTTCATTAATTTGCTATAACGTACAATAATGTGAAAATTTTAAATATATATAATCAGATTGTTTCGAATGCTTGTACAATGGGTACATCTTAATAAGGGGAATAAAAAACTGTGTTAAAAAACATTATATTGATATATGGATTATTTATGGTAATTGAGAATAACGGCCGGATTTTATCAGTTAAAATTTGTCTATTTTGTGACAATAGAAAGGTTAAGAATGTAGATAAGACGCTGGTTCAAGCTTAAATTTTAAGGATTTTTCAATATTTTTTAAAAAAGTTGTTCAATTTGTTACAATATAATGTATAATAAACTATAGACATTACTTAATTAAAGTAATTTCAATGTAGAATGATTTGTGGATGGGGAATAGTTTTCTCAATAATAGATCTAAGATTCTATAAAGAGGAAGTGGTAAAACTAATGGTCACTTTATATACATCACCAAGCTGTACTTCTTGCAGAAAAGCAAAAGCGTGGCTTGAAGAGCATAATATACCTTATGTGGAACGAAATATTTTTTCTGAGTCTCTTTCTATTGAAGAAATAAAAGAGATTTTACGCATGACCGAAGATGGAACGGACGAAATTATTTCAACAAGATCAAAGACATTCCAAAAGCTGAATGTAAATTTGGAAACGTTACCTTTGCAAAGATTGTACCGTCTAATCAAAGAAAATCCTGGACTTTTAAGAAGACCGATTATTCTTGATGAGAAAAGATTGCAAGTGGGTTACAATGAAGATGAAATCCGTCGTTTCCTTCCAAGAAAAGTGCGTACGTACCATTTACGTGAAGCTCAAAGATTAGTAAATTAATAAAATGTCTCCCTTAGCAACACTTTGAACTAAGGGTTGTAAGTAGTGGGAAGTGTTTTCGTAATCGGCATTTTATGAAGACACTTTTTTGTTTTGTCCGAAAGTATAGATGATGATTGACAGGAATATGTATAAAATAAAGCTGGATTTCTCTGTTCAGTTTGAATGGAGATGCATCTCCCGTAGATCTGTTACTTTTAAATTTTGATATTTATAATAAATTATCAAAATATTTAAACAATTTCAAGAGCAAAATAGAAAAAATACATTAAACTGTAGGTAAGTTGTTATATTAGGGATTTGAATAGAAAGTATAACTTCGATCATGGATAGTGTCAAACTTTTTACCTCCATGCACACGGCTGGGTAACATCGGGGAAGATATGCAACCATGTCGATATTGATTTTAAATCAAGGTATCCAATTCAATTTATAATGAAGAAGAACCGGTAACATCCAGGTACCTTTATATCTTGCTAAATAGAGAGATTTTATGTAAAATTATGTTCAATATTTCTAGAGAAAATTTCAAGTTGTATGGATTTTGTGCAGTTCGTCTTAGATTAGCTGAATGCCTCCTTTTTAATGGAAGTTAGTCCATGGAGCAGTTTCATAAATGAAAAAAGGGACCGCTTCCGCTTTTCGTGCTGTCTAACCTTACACCTGCCATGCTCGGGGCCTACGGGATGTAGGTCACATCGGCGTTGCCACAGGACGTGGCGATTTTAGCCGATGTTCCTTATTTGCCACCCCACCCAAGAAACCAAAAGAGGGTTTCTCGTGTGGTTCGTCTTAGTCCTGCCGCATGTCTCCTTTTTCATTGAAGTAAAAACAAGAAGCTGAATCAGAAATGAAAAAGGACCGGTGCCGGTTTTTCTATTGTCTAGCTGCAGCGGCCAGCCCCTCGAGGTCATAAGCCGCCTCGGTTATGAAACCAAGAGCGGGTTTCATCAACCGATTCGTCTTATGCTGGTCGGAGGCTCTCAGGATGAGAGTCACAGCGACGTTGCTACAGGACGTAGCGCTCTTAGTCGCTGTTCCTTGACTCTCGGGCCGCTTCCGCTTTTCGTGATAGGCATTGGTGGGTTTTTATTAATTTACTGCATTTCATTTTCCTTCTTAACACTTTTGTCATAAAATAAGGTAAGGACTTCGAATGGTTATGATTTATGAAGATAGGGTAAAATAAGATATGATGCTTAACTCATTTTGGGGGTAATTCCCTTCATACTATATTTGCATAGAAGGGAGAGGGGATTAATGGAAATAGAACGTATTAATGAAAATACGGTGAAGTTCTATATTTCATACTTGGATATCGAAGAAAGAGGTTTTGATCGTGATGAGATTTGGTATAATCGCGATCGTAGCGAAGAATTATTCTGGGAAATGATGGATGAGATTCATCACGAAGAAGAATTTGCTATTGAAGGACCGCTATGGATACAAGTGCAAGCATTGGATAAAGGCTTGGAAATTATGGTGACAAAAGCACAGTTTGCAAAAGATGGGCAAAAGCTTGAAATACCGATGGGTGATGACGGTATTCATGAAATGCCTGTAGATGAAAAACTGGAATCGTTTCTAGATGAGCACTTTCAAGGCAAAACGGAAGGTTCAGAGATTGACGCAGTTCACTACAATCTAGATATACTTGAATTTACAATCGCGTTTGATGATTTTGAAGATATTATTTCCTTAAGTAAGCGAAACGGTTTATATGGTTTCCATTCTTCTCTTTATTATTTCGAGAAGAAGTACTACTTATATGTCGTATTTGATGAAGAAGAAGTTGAAGCGGAAGAAAATGTGGATAATATTTTGAGCTTGTTGCTTGAATATGGATACGAGTCTTCTGTAACTATTCATCGTTTACAAGAATACGGTAAGGAAATAGTGAAGGAAGATGTCTTTGAAACTGTTCAAACATATTTTGCATAAAAAAATGCGATCGATTTCTGTCAACTTGGAATCGGTCTTTTTTATTTTCACTTGAAACTTACCCCGCATCATAAATCTCGGAGGATTTAAAAAGGGCTTGGAGGGGGGAGTAGATGAAAAACACAGTCAGAATCATTATGTTTGTCCTAATATTAGGCGTAATCGGATACTTTTTGAGGGATGAAATTCAGCATAATTTTATTAGTCTCTATAGTGTTTTAATCACATTGTCAGCCATTATAATTGTAGTTATTATATCTCTGGAGAATAGGCACCCTAGTCAAACGCTGACATGGTTAGTTGTGTTTAGTGCCTTTCCGTTAATCGGTTTCTTCTTTTATTTCATATTCGGTCGTAATTATTATAAGGAGAAAATGTACAGGAAAAAGTACTTTTTGGACAAGAAGGCTTCATTAGAAATGGAAGGTGAAAGAAATAAGCAAGAATCGATGCTAAGGCATATGGGAGGGCAACAGCAAAAGTTATTGCAGCTAGCTCAAAGAATCGGCAGTAGCCCTATTTCATATGAAACGGAAACAAGAGTGCTGACGAATGGTGAAGAAACATTTGAGGAAATGCTGCAGCAGCTGAAACAGGCAAAGCACCATATTCATATGGAGTATTACATTATCCGGGATGATTCAATCAGCAATGAAATAAAGGATATTTTAATTGAACGAGCCAAGTCGGGAGTTAAGATTCGTTTTCTGATTGATGCGGTTGGGTCGTGGACTTTGCCGAAAAAATATTTGCGCGAGTTGAAGGAGCATGGAATTAAGGTTGCGATATTTGGACCCGTTAAACTCCCATTTCTAAATAGTAATTTAAACTTTCGCAATCATCGAAAGATTGTCGTTATTGACGGTGATATTGGGTTTGTAGGTGGATTGAATATAGGAGATGAATATTTAGGTCGAGTTGAAAGCTTTGGGTTTTGGCGAGACACGCATTTACTTGTAAAGGGAGAGGCGGTCCGTTCTCTTCAGCTTATCTTTTTGCAGGATTGGTATTACAGCACGAATACAAGATTTATAACGGATGATTATATGAAAGCACCCAGGCAGGGGATTGTATCCTCTGGTGGCGTTCAGATGATTGCCGGTGGACCTGACAATGAATTCAGTGTCATTAAGAATATTTTTTTCAGCATGATTACCTCAGCTAAGAAATCCGTTTGGATTGCATCCCCTTATTTTATTCCCGATGAAGATATTTTTCAGGCAATTAAAATTGCAGCCTTAAGTGGTGTTGATGTAAGGCTTCTCGTTCCGCAAAATCCGGACAAGTGGTTTGTATGGCATGCTTCCCGCTCCTATTTTCCTGACCTACTGGAGGTTGGCGTGAAAATTTATCAGTATGAACGCGGATTTATGCATAGCAAAATTGTCATTGTTGATGGTGAGCTGGCTTCGATTGGCACTGCAAATATGGATTTGAGAAGCTTTCATTTGAATTTTGAAGTGAATGCGTTTTTATATAAGACTGAAAGCATACAAAAGCTAGTTAACGACTATTTGGAGGATTTGGAGTACGCTAATCTTTTATCAGCCAAAAAGTTCAGTAAACGTCATTTTGGCATTCGAATCCTTGAGTCGACATGTCGATTGCTGTCACCGATGCTATAAAGTGAATCTTTAATCAGTGGGGGTTTCTTCATCCACCACTGATTATTAGATGAACCAATCGGGTTGTTAGAGGCTCTTTATCTCCCTTCAACACATCTAAGTATTTACTGCTGTGTTGAAGGGGCGGGTTAGAGCCTGTTATAACGGGATAAGAATAGGAATCTCATATTGACATTCTTCTTATGAGGAATGTCGTTTGTCATTTTTGAAAGTAGATTATAAAAGGAAATCTGGTGGGGATGTCGAAATAACTAAAGAGAAAA
>JBJEFL010000220.1:84611-95948 GCA_051873995.1 Bacillus sp. (in: firmicutes) | reverse complement strand
ACCACAGGGGACAAGTCTGCATAGTATACGTCACCACGCTTAACAACGATCAAAGCTGTTAACCTCCGCTGACTAATCGTTCAACACAATGCTCCGCCTCATATTCAGCAAGAAAGGCTTCAGAAGCAATGCTTAAGTTAATCGTAGCCATTTCAATATAACCACGTTTCATATCATCACGAATTTTTCTCTTTTTTCGTTCATGAAGATACATTTTCGTTGCTCGATATAGCAATTCATTGCGGTTAACGTTGTCCTCTTTCACACATCCATCAATTTCAGTCAAGAGATTTTGAGGTAATTGTATTAATATTTCTCTTGTTGCGCTGGGTTCAGACACAAGCATACACCTCCACCATCACTACATACCTAATACTATTTCACCCTCCATATTACCATTAATAAGGAATTTTGCAAAGGGGTGGTATTGGATTTTCCATAATACTATTATAGTCCCTTACACTTTATTTTTATTCATGAAGTGTACGTTTTATCTCACTTTATAATAATTCATTTCGAACAGACACAATTTTCCCCTGTTCGATATAGACACGAGGTACTCTTCTACCGATATTACAAACCACTTCATAATTAATGGTTTCTAATTTATCAGCAATCTCATCCACACTGATTGCATCCGCACCATCCACACCAATCAATGTCACATCCGTACCAATCGGATAATACGCTGGTAGTTTCACCATGCACTGATCCATACAAATACGCCCGATAATCGGCATCCGTCTTCCATCAATTAAAACGGATTGACCACCTAGCTTTCTAATCCAACCATCTGCATAGCCAATCGGCAAAGTGGCAACCCACTGTTCTTCATCCGCTACATAGGTAGCACCATAACTGACCGTTTCCCCCGCCTCAATTTTCTTCACATTAACAATTTTTGTACGTAAAGAAAAAGCCGGTTTCAAAGAGAATGGAAGAATGTCTTGAATTTCTTGTGAAGGGCTGAGTCCATACATACTAATACCCATTCTGACCCCGTTAAACCAAGCATCCTGATGGACAAGCGCACCTGCACTATTGCAAAAATGAGTAAAATCAGGCTTTTCCGACAAAGACTCTACTAGTTCTTTAAAACGGCGCAATTGCTTCTTATAATGCGTTAAATCCAATTCGTCTGCTGTCGCAAAATGAGAATAAACTCCCTGCAAATTCAACGATTCATGTTCGCGTACTATTCTTTCCGCTTCTTGAAGATGTTCCTTCTTTCTATACCCTAAACGGGCCATACCAGTATCACACTTCAAATGAACATGCAGCTTTAAATCGCCCGATAAATAAGTCACCGCTTCTTTTAGCCATTCATTATTAAAAACGGTCACAGAAAAGTTTTGCTCAGCAGCAATTACAGCATAACTTGGACGAATTGCCCCTAATATTAAAACAGGAGCTTGAATCCCTTTTTGCCGCAATACTATCGCTTCATCAAGTGTGGCTACAGCTAAACTATCCACCCCTGCCTTCAAAGCGACTTGTGCTACTTCTACATCACCATGCCCATACGCATTCGCCTTGACTACCGCACAAACTTGAATTCCCTTCGGCACATGTTTAATCATTGCTGTAACATTATCATAAATATGATCTAAATTTATTTCTGCCCATGTATCTCGATAAAAAGCTACATCCACCAGCTTAACCTTCCTTCTTTACTTTAAATCAATGGTTTTCCTTCTATTATATCCGAAATCACTGTTATTTTGTTTATTGAAGTATGAAATGCGGGAGATATAGTACGCCGTATTTAAATTGAATGCTGCTTATCCCTATGCAGAGCATCCCCTAAAAAACAATAAAAAACAGGTCGCAATGACCTGTTCACTACCTGATAATCTGTTAACGAGACAATACTCATACAACGCAGAGCAGAAATTTAACCGACTGCTGAATGAAGCTCCCCCCACAAGTCACCATTGCATGCCTTTCACATTTTCTTTATTTTACAGGATTCGTCTGCACTGATTGAGCGATTTCAATCATCTCTTCTTGTGTTAAATTTTGCGAAGCAAGCAAATAGTCAACCCCCTCATACGTCCACGAAATGGTCCGATCGGTAATTGCACCGATTGTAAAGCCTAAATCCACAGGATCTCCCAACATACTTGTAGCTACAGAGGTTGTTTCAACCACTTCCACTTTCTCCGCAATAATTGTGAAGCTACGATCACCTTCATATGTCAAAACAAAACGTTGTCCTTCCTCCGTCTTGATCTCTTGTTCATCCACCAACTCAATTCCTTCCACTTCCGCTGGGTATTTCAAGCTGAATTCTTCCTGATCGACTTCGCCCATCACATCAATTTCCAGTTGTGCCCCCGTCATATTCTTCTTCATATCAAAGGCATCTCCATCAAATGATTGATTAAAGGACACATCGGTAAACTCCACAGTGACCAAAACATTTCGGTCCGGATCCATAATTTTCACACTGACCGGAGCCAAATCCTTTTTATTTAAAATCACTTCTTGATAAGGAAGCATCTTACTGTTTTGGTAACGTGTTTTCGTTTCAAAGACATATTGTTTATCCGTTGTTTTAAACGTGGCATCTTTGTCCTCGACAATATCCTTTACAATGGACTCGTATAAATAGGCTTGACTGCTATTCTTCGGCCAATCGCTTTGGAAATGAAAACTTTTATTTAAAGCAGGCGTCAAGACAAAGACTCCTTCTTTATTGCGCAAAATCATCTGACTCTGTTCTTTCGTTTCATTTTTTAATTTCACACGGTAGAAATCCGGGTTTTTATACCATATTTCCACATCATACACCTGTGGGTCTTCACCCATTTTCAACGTCATTTTCGCATTGGCTTTGTAACTCTTAATTTCCGCAACTTTTTCACTGAGTGACTGTACAACATCTTCTTGAGATTTCTGACCACAGGCTGACACAACTAATATAACCATGACACTTGCAACTATCATGAATAATCTCCTCATCTTCCCAACCCCTTCTTTTATTGTGACAAAAAAGGAGACAATGGCTGAAATAAGGAACTGCCGTATCTAAATGATGTACAGAACAGAGAACAGTGCAAACTCCATTCATCTTCTTCATATCCTTTACAGACCTTGTCTCACCTACAGCTATAGAAGTATATGAAAGAAGATGATTGAATATGTCCAAGTCATGACAAGCTTAATAAGAAAAGCGTAGCGCTCTGTGTAGCGTCACTACTCTTCAAGAATAACTTGTGCAGCAGCATATGACTGGCAATGCGTAATGGACAAATGCACCCCTTCCCGATATGGCTTATGTATAGATGGTTTTCCACGCTCATCATTCACAATCTCGATATCCTGAAAACTTAATTCTGTGCCAAATCCTGTCCCAAGCGCTTTTGCGAAAGCCTCTTTCGCCGCAAATCGCCCTGCCAAAAATTCTATTTGCCGAGCTTTTTTTAGTGAGACAAACCTTTCTTTTTCCTTTTCGGTTAAAATACGATCAACAAATTTTGGCTGTGTCTCTACAAGCTTTTGAATGCGTTGAATCTCAATAATATCCATTCCAATTCCCTTAATCACCGTTTCACCTTCTACTACAAATATTTTTATCATATGATAGGTATAACCATTTTTCAGATTGGAGTTGAATCTATGTTCATTAGGAGAGAAAGTTTCAAACAGTTCCTAACACTATATCCAACCGTTTCAACAATTATCGCTTTGAACACCCTATTTTTTTTATTGACCCATCTCTCTTTTGACTTCATCACAAAATACATGCTGGGTATTAACTTATACATAAAAGAAGGCGAATTGTGGAGATTGGTCACGCCCATCTTCCTCCATAATTCGCTTACTCATTTTATTTTCAATTCATTTTCAACCCTTATATTTGGACCAGCTATCGAACAATTATTAAAACCTTTAAGATTTGGGCTTTTTTATCTCCTTTGCGGAGTGGGGGCGAATATCATAACGTATCTGACAAAGCCTCTTTCTTACGCCCATTTAGGGGCAAGCGGAGCTATTTTCGGCTTTCTTGGTTTCTTCATCTATCTAATTATCTACCGTAAATATGTCTTATCAAGGCAAGACACACAACTGATTAAAGTCATGACCATCATCGCATTTTTCATGACTTTTATGCAATCGAACATTAATGTGACAGCCCATCTAAGCGGTTTTATGATCGGCTTTTTGCTGACACCTATCCTGATGAAAAGAAGAAGCTAGCTTCATGCTCAATCTTTACCCTGCAACCACCCCTTGATAATCAGTACATCTTTTTCTTCAAGGTCTATAACCGTTCCATTACTAGGTCCTATACCTGTTTTACTAAAAGCACTGACAGTCCCAAGATGCTTTCTCCTCTGAAACCAATTTTGCTTAATCGTCAAAGATTGAATTTTTCGCTTTTTGACGATATACGTTTTCTTAATAAAATATTCCCGGTATATCAACATTAATTGCTGAGCAAAAATATTCCAACTTGCCGTCCGATAACAAACCAAGCCATAGATTGTGAAAATGATTGGTAGTAATAGAGCGACATATCCCCACGGCTGAAAGAAATAAAGTAATACGGCCGTCACAGGAATCACCCAAAGCCATTCTCGGTTCAAATAACGGATGAGTGCCCTTTTGGGGGCAGGTGTTAAAGCAACATCCAATTCATAGTCGATTTCAATCATCGAAAATAACTCTTTCAGCCTAGCTTTTTTCGCCAATGGCAGGACCATGACTTTCGCATTCCCTTTCTCCTCAGCCGAACCTGACGTTGTTTCCAAATACACCGTCGCGTAACCTAGCGGTTGTCGAACTAGGTTTTCTTCAATTCGTACTGCCTGTATACGTGTAATCGGTATCGTCAATTGACGTTTTTCCAGCAACCCACGGGAAATGACAAGCTCTTCATTTGCTTTTTTCACAGTGAAAAAAGCATATTTTAATAGCGTATGAATCGTTGCAAAAATGTACGCCACAAACAGGATTCCCAGGCTGAAAAAGACGAAAAGGAAAATACCCGAAGCAAACAATTTCTCCATTTCGTTTTGAACGATATCCAACGTATAAATCTCAAATTGAAAAACCAACGTTAAAGCACCCGCAAACACTACACCAATTCCCCCGGATGTTGCCGCCATGACCAATAGTTGCGTTAACGTCATACGAAAGACAACCTTCTCTTCATCGGACACATTCTTTATCTGTCTGGCTTCATCCATCGGTTCACTATGATTATTTTTCTTTTCTTTTAATAAAGATTGAAAAAGCGCTGCTTCTGTTTTGGGTATAGCCATTAAAACAGCTTCCGCAGAACCCGTTGACGAGCCGGCTGTTTCAATGGACACTTTCACTAACGAAAATAACCGTTGTAAAATTCCCTCTGTCACATCGACACTTTGTATCCTCTCCAATCGGATATAGCGCTTTTTCTTAATGATCAACCCTGAATCAATTCGTACTTCTCCTTCTTCAACTCTGTACGTAAATGTAAACCAATGCAGCACACCATACATAATACTACCGAAAAAATAAATCGTCGGAATCAATAAATCAAAATAATTCCATCCATTCATGCTTCCACCTTGAAAAAAGAACAAGGCAATCATAGGTAAAAACGCATCCTTCAATACTTTGATGGCGTTAAGGACAATTGCAATAGGATGTAGCCGTTTTGCTTTAGACATCTTCCTTCACCACTTTGACCATTTCCGCGATATGTAGCCGTAAACGCTCCGCTTCTTGACGATCCAATGCAGGTATTTCATGCACAGTTGCCGCCGTAGACACTTCTACAGTCGCCAAATCATTTTTTCGCATAATCGGCCCTTGCTTTGTATCCACGTGTTGAACCCTTACCATCGGGACTAATGTGCGTTTAATGACAAAGAGCCCTTTCTGAATTTCAATTTCTTCATCCCTTACTTCATAACGCCACCACCTCCAACGAAGTGTCGGCAGTAAATAAACGAATAGAAAAGTCACTACAACTACACTTATCCACGATGCATACACCACCCATTCAACCCAATCAAAAACAGTCGCCACAATGGTTAAGACAAAGGCTACTAATAAAAAAACAAACGCTATAATGGCTCCTGTTAACCGCCAGACTTTCAATGCTTTAGCCGAAACTCGCTGTTCAAGATCCATGTTCCCTCTCCCCTCTCCTTTAGTTAGTTATCGCTCGTTTCATCACGATTTCTCTATCTCATAATACGTACGCCACGCAAGAAAGTTCCTTTTCAGCTGTTCTAATTGTTAGACGATAAAGCTCGTCTCATTGACCCATTTCACTTGTTTACACGCATGTATGTCTTTCATCAATGCAAACAACGCTTCGTCTTTCGACTTTGCTTCAATCATAACATCAATTTGGTCGACTGTTCCTTTGGCTGTTTCAACAAAAGACCAAAACATATCCAAATCAATCAAATCTGCATGTGCACGAAAGTCTGCCTCATTTTTCGGACTGGATATATGCATCTTCACAGGCAACGGGGATTCCTTCCAGCTTTCAACTACCCTTAACCAATCTTCCTGATAGTTCCCCACTTCTTCACGATTCGCTAAATGATGATGATAGTCAAACACTAATGGGATACCGAGCTTCTCACTTAAATACAAGGTTTCTTTCAACGTAAAAGACATATCATCATTTTCTAAGATAATCATTTGTTGTAAATGCTGCGGGATACGTGCCCAATTCGAAATGAATTGCTCAAGTGCTTCTGTTTTATCCTCATAACTCCCTCCTACATGTAACACACATCGATGCCTCGGCTTCACCCCCATCCCCTTTAACAATAAATAATGCATGTGCAACGTTTTTAATGAAACCGAAAAGATTTGCTTATCTTTCGCATTCAATAAAACGAAATGATCCGGATGAAAATCAACACGAAGCTTAGGATGCTTTCGTAAAAACATACCTATTTCCGCCAATTCATCTTTCAAAGGTTTGATATAATTCCAATCAGGCAATTCCGGATGATTGGCCAAAGGGATTAATCTTGAACTAAAGCGAAAAAATTCAATTTCATGCGCCACATTGTGACGCAGTAAACGAAGGCAATTATGTAAATTTGTTTTTGCAATCCTCTCTAACTTCCGAATGGCCGCTTCTCGGTCAGTCAGCCTAGAAAATTGCGTAAACGTCATCGTTTTCGAAGGAGAGGCATTTTGTACATGCACACTCATCGCTACGTAACCAAACCTAAATAATGTCATCTACCATTCCTTCTTTCTAAATAACCAGTTTATCCTTTTTAGTGTGAACCATTTCGAAGGTTTAAACGCAAAAAACCGTACAGACACATGTTGTCTGTACGGTTTTTGTGCGCATGGATTTAGTTAGAACGTTCTGTACGCTCTCTTCTTCCACCGCGACGGTCATTGCTGCGGTTACGATCATTGTTGCGTCTTCTGCCGCCATTGTCATTGCGGTTGAACGCACGTCCGTTACGTTGTTTTCCGCTAGAGAATTTACGATCTTTTTTGCTGAATACAGGAGCTTCACCTGTTAATTTAACCGGTGTGCTATCTGGCTCTTTCGTTAATAACTTAAGAACAGTTGCAGCTAAAGTTGCAGCATCGTATTTTTCTAATAGCTCTTCAGCTAAAGGCATGTAAATGGATAAATCTTCATTTTCAATTGTTGCAGTAATTTTTTCCGTTACTGCTTTTTGTTGACCTTGAATTGCTTCTGAAAGTGTTGGTGCTTTTAAGCGATCCATACGTTTCTTCGTTGTTTTTTCAATCACTTGCAGTTGAGATCTTTCTCTGTATGTGATGAATGAAACAGCAATACCTGTTTTTCCTGCACGACCTGTACGTCCGATACGGTGAACGTAGCTTTCAGCATCTTGAGGAATATCAAAATTATACACGTGTGTTACACCCGAAATATCCAAACCACGAGCCGCCACATCAGTTGCAACTAATACATCGATATTTCCTTCTTTAAACTTCTTCAGAACAGACATACGTTTCGCTTGGCTTAAATCACCATGAATACCTTCTGCCGTGTATCCACGAAGGTTTAATGCTGTAGATAATTCATCAACACGACGCTTTGTACGTCCAAATACGATAGCAAGTTCAGGTGTTTGAATATCTAAAAGACGAGTAAGGGCATCAAATTTCTCTGCCTCTTTTAATTCAATATAATATTGTTGAATACGATCTACTGTCATTTCCTTAGCTTTTACTTTTACTAAGTGAGGCTCTTCCATGAAGCGTTCTGCAATTTTACGAATCGGTTCAGGCATTGTAGCTGAGAACAATAATGTTTGGTGTTCTTCAGGCACATTTGAAAGAATAGACTCGATGTCTTCAATGAAGCCCATGTTCAGCATTTCATCTGCTTCATCAAGTACCACTGTTTCAACATCGCCTAATTTAATTGTTTTACGGTTGATATGGTCTAGGAGACGACCTGGAGTACCAACAATGATATGTGGCTTTTTCTTAAGAGCACGGATTTGACGGTCGATGTCTTGACCACCATATACTGCGAGTACGCGAACGCGTTTTCCATAGCCTAACTTGAACAATTCTTCCGAAACCTGAATTGCTAATTCACGAGTTGGCGCAATAACGATTCCTTGAACATGCTCCGCTTTTGTATCGATTTTTTCCATTAACGGAATACCGAATGCAACTGTTTTACCTGTACCAGTCTGTGCTTGACCGATTACATCTTTTCCTTCTAATGCAACGGGGATTGTTTGAGCTTGAATTGGCGTCGCCTCTTCAAAACCCATTTTTTCTATTGAACGCATTGTGGACTTCTGTAGTCCTAATTCACTAAACAAAGTCAATTTTTCCTAACTCCTTTTTATCGAGAAATAACTTATATATCTCAAGAAAAATCGTCACCGACCTCATCACCTTTTTATCAAAAGACAATGAAGACACGCGATTATGCGGCTTACTGAACATCCGGCCAGTTCCTTCTGCATAAGACGATTCCCAAAAGAAATAAAGATTTCAGAAGAGAAGACACTTATGGCACAAGCGTGCTAGGTGAAAAATTAGACATAGATTATGCTGGTTTTTACGCTTTAACACTTAACAAAGTGAACTTTTTCTTAACTATTAAAAAAACCAAAATTGGCCTAAAAATTTTCTCAAAATATAGGTAAAGTTTGAACCTTTAATGTAAGACTTCATTAATACATTATACTAAGTCAATCACATAAATACTAATTATACTATGTTATTTATGTATTGTCTTAAAGAAAATGATAACACTTCTTGAATTTTATTGCAATGAAGTGACTTAGCTAGTTTTTTCACCTCTTCTTACAGTGAAGTACAATGTAGCCCGAAAACGTCGTTTCCTTTCTCATCACCGAAGTAATCACTTACTATAATTTATCTCCAATTGTACCTTTTTAACACTCGTTTACCCTTTAAAATTTCACAATCGACCATTACAAAAAGCCTAGAATATATTCTAAGCTCCTCACCCTTTACTGAACAAATGCCGACAACTCACGGAATTTGTTCATATTCAATATAAATTTCCTACACTCTGAATTTATCTGACAACTCATTATTCAAATGACTCAGTTGTTCTGCCATTTCCACAACATTGTCTGACGCCCTCATGATTTCATCAAAGGTTTTTTTGAACGCTTGCACCGCTTCTGAAAACTGATTAATCTGACTTCCGCTCGATTTCACCCCTGTTACAGAATCGTCTAGAATCGTCAGTATATAATGATTCATATCACGAAAGGTGCTCGTTTCATTTACAAGCTTTTGAAATCCTTTTTCAAATGTTTCAATTGTGGACTGAACAGTCACAATCTGATTTTGAATATGGTCCAAAGCACTCTCTGTTTTCCGTGCCAATTTCCGGACTTCTTGTGCCACCACAGAAAACCCCTTACCTTGCTCACCAGCACGAGCTGCCTCAATCGCCGCATTGAGGGATAGGATATTCGTTTGATTCGAAATACCTCTGATTGTTTTGACAACTTGTCCAATCTGATTAGAACTAACACTCAACTCCTGCGTCAATTCTTTCGTCGATTGAATCAACTTCGCAACATCCTCCACTTTCATTAACGATTCTTCCACATTCTCTTTACCGGTCGCCACTGCATCAATCATAGACTTCGCGTTTTCTTTAATCGAATGAATTTCCGACAGCATACTGTGAACGACCATTTGTTTATCCTTAATTGACGAAGTGGTCTCTTCGGCCGATGCTGCCAAGACGGAAGCCGTTTCATTCAATTTATATTGCAGTTCCTCAATTTCATTCAGCTTCATCATCGATGATGTATACGATTCAATATATGTATTAATAACGATTTGCATATCCAAAGAGCACAACTTTTGAAAAGAATTGTAGATGGTAACAACTCTTTCTCGATCCTCTAGTTCTCTCATCAGTAAAATCAGCACTTGATTTTGGATAAGTGAATAAGCTCCAATATACCATTCGGGATAAAGGCCAATCCGATTATGAACATTTCCAATCACTTTGCGACGAATGATATATTCCTCACCAATTTGACCGGAAACCATATCTAGTAGATACAACGATAAGGTTTTCTTCAGCCGCTCAACCGTCGATTGCCTTGAAATAATATCCATTAAATTACTAGTTTTCATAATTTGCTTATAAAATTCTTCTACCACGAAATCAACATGCATCTCCATCATCGGTTTAATAGAATAGAGATTCTGTAAATCCTGCTCTTGCAGATCTACAAAATTTACTGGCTGTTGCTCAGAACTGTGTATAAGTTGTTGATAATATGTGCTGATTTCTTTCGACCTTTCGGATGGGCTATTTGGATTATTTTTGTGTTCCTGAACTTTATTATGCAAAAAAGCAACCGAACCACGTTCATTTCCAAATAGGCGCTTAAACGGACAGGTACTCATCTGGTTCCTCCTTCTCTTCAAACTAGTTGCGCTTAAAATGTTTGCAGAAATTTCCTTAAGTATATCCCATACAAAAAGAAAAATATACGAATATTCAACTAATTTATACAACTTTATCCTCATAATGTTACATTTTTTGTCAAAAACAAGTATCATTTAAAAAAATATACTCGTTCTTTAGAAGGATTTTCTCTATGCATGAATCATCCCATCCCTGATTCATTGTGTAAAAAGCTCCAAAGAAAACATCTCAAAGTTGAAATACTTATTGATAACTTCCCTCTCGAAGAAACTATTACAAGCCAACCGTTTCCAGCTCAAGCTTTTTTCTTATTGCCTCTATGAATTTCAAATACAGAACTAAGATTATTCCCCTTACTTCACGGCCATCATTGATACACAACAGAAAAGATCACCTACGTAAATGCCGGTCATCCGCCTGGGATGGTGTAGCATTCT
>JBJEFL010000220.1:0-84511 GCA_051873995.1 Bacillus sp. (in: firmicutes) | reverse complement strand
AGCATTCTCAACTGCTACTCTTTACAGACGGCCTTATAGAAACACCCCCGACAGACCGATTTTTTCTTTTGAACACTTTAGAGAAAATGTTTAAGCACCTGTGCGATACAAATACTACTAATTTGTTGAATATGGTCTTACGTGCAAAGATGAAACACTCCGAAATTAGGGGCAATATTTGCATTATTCATGGTATTTTACGCTAGACGGGCGCTCTTTTAGTCATTGTTCCTTACTATTCGACGGAGACACGAAGAACACATTGATTCGATATGGCTATCCTTACACCTGCCGCATGTCTTCGTTGACTGATTGTAAGTAGGATGTCAAAGTTCACTAGGCATTGGAGTTAGACGATGATTATACTTCACTCGAAATTACCTAAATGCAAATAATTTTATCATTTCTTCAGCTAAAAAAACCGACAGATCAACTTTCATTGTCCTGTCGGTTTTGATGATATATCTACGTATTACGCCTTATTAGGTATCAAAGGAGCGCCTGAACGACTTCTTCTAGTTTCATACCTCTTGATGCTTTCACAAGCACCAAGTCACCTGTCTTCAGTTCCTTTTGCAATGCGGCAATCAAGGCGTTTTTATCTTGGAAACTCAACACGTTTTCAGCACCTAAATTATTTAGAGCACCTTCTGCAATATGCTGACCTAATCGACCGAATGTAAACAGCTTTCGGATACTGTCCGGCTTGATTGTTGCACCGATTTCTTTATGGAAAGCAAGCTCTTCGTCACCTAACTCTAACATATCCCCTAACACGAGATATTTGCTTGTAAAGCCTGTTAATTCACTGACGAGACTAATAGCTGCATTCATGCTAGTAGGACTTGCATTGTACGCATCATTAATGATTTTCTCGCCGTTCTTACCAATCAGCATTTCCATTCGCATACCTGTCATTTGCAGCTCGGATAAACCTCGTTTCATTTGCTCGGGACTAACTTGC
Source organism: Bacillus sp. (in: firmicutes) (assembly GCA_051873995.1). Lineage (GTDB taxonomy): Bacteria > Bacillota > Bacilli > Bacillales > DSM-1321 > Bacillus_AD. Next base: position 83,547 of record JBJEFL010000220.1, on the reverse strand, counting down.
AGCTCTCTCGCTACTAACATCGCTGCCATGGCATTTAAGACATTATGAACACCAAGAACAGGGATTTTTAGCTGCTCGGGATATAGATTTGTTGTAAACATTGTACAATCTTGCTCCGCCACAATGTTCAGAGGGTAAAGTGTATTATTCTCCCCTCGACCAAAAGAACAAACTCGATAAGCTGTTTCATCGACTTTCCCACGCAAAAGCGGCTCATCACCATGATAGATTAAGACACCATCTGCTTGTAGCCCAGATAAGATTTCCAGCTTAGCCTCTGCGATCGCTTCCCTAGAGCCAAGATCCAATAAATGCGCTTCGCCAATGTTCGTAATGACAGTAATTTGCGGCTTAGCCAAATTCGATAATAATTCGATTTCTCCTTTGCCGCTCATTCCCATCTCTAGCACCACTACTTCCGTATCCTCTTCCATACTCAAGATAGTCAGCGGAAGCCCTAGATGGTTATTATAATTTCCTGCTGTCTTATGCACCTTATATTTTTGCGACAGAATGGAGGCTGTCATATCTTTCGTTGATGTTTTCCCATTGCTTCCGGTAATCCCAACAACTTTTGCGGTCGTTTGTTCCAAATATCGCTCCGCTAATGTTTGTAACGCTTCTAATGTATCTTCCACCAGTAAAACTGGAATATCTTCAGGAGGATTTGGGACATCCTTTTGCCATAAGGCTGCAGCTGCACCATTTTCGATAGCTTTTGCTACATATGCATGTCCATCCACATTCTCCCCTTGAAAGGGTACAAATAAATTACCATGCTCTACTTTTCGTGAATCAATTGAAACACCAGAGATGTTAATATTCATTTGCTGTGGACATTCAAGCCCCAACATGGAAGCAATTTGTTCTAATGTTCGTTTAATCATGTTTATCCTCCTACCTATTGTCCAGACATATTAGAAAAACTCGCCGATCGGCTCGCCTTTTAACCAAAAGCGCAGTTGCACTTATAGACGTCGAATTCACTTCATTGCTGACAATTTATCTACTTTCTTAAAGTGCAAAAAGAGAGCAGAAGCTTCCGTCATCCGACTTATTCCCCTGCCCCTTCTTAAACTATATTCTTAAGACATATGCTTTTGCCATTACGACAGTTGCAGATTAAAAAGTGTGTTTGATTTGTTGTTTTACTTCATGACGCTCAATAGCCAGATCTACCAGAGTTTCAATTAAATCCGGATATGCTACTCCTGTATGTTGCCACAATAAAGGGAACATGCTAACAGGTGTGAATCCTGGCATTGTATTTACTTCATTGATATAAATTTGCCCTTCTTTTGTGACAAAGAAATCCGCTCGTACTAAGCCTGAACAGTCTAATGCTTGATAAGCCTTAATTGCTGCATCTCTGATTTCCTCATATTTGCCTGCTTCAAGCTCTGCAGGAATAACAAGACCTGTAGAGTTGTCCTCATATTTCGCTTTGTAATCGTAGAAAGTAACATCTTTCGGAATGATTTCACCGGCCACCGAAACTTTCGGGTCGTCGTTGCCTAACACCCCTACTTCGATTTCACGAGCAATGACACCTTCTTCAATAATGATACGACGATCATATTGGAACGCTTCTTGGAAAGCCGCCTTCAGCTCCTCTTGTGATGTACATTTGCTGATGCCCACACTCGATCCTAAATTCGCCGGCTTTACAAAGCAAGGGTAGCCAAGTTGTTCTTCCACTTGCGCATACATTGCCTCTTCCTCTGCTTCCCATTGCTTGCGTGTGCACCACACATACTTCACCTGAGGTAAGCCTGCTTGTGCAAAAATATTCTTCATAACCACTTTATCCATGCCTGCTGAAGAAGCTAATACACCATTCCCCACGTAAGGAACGTTCAATAATTCCAATAACCCTTGAACCGTACCATCTTCTCCATTCGGTCCATGTAATAACGGAAAAACAACATCTAATGTATTAGTTTGTTCCGCAGCATCCGTGAATAAGCTCTCTACTAAACTCACAGATTGTTCATTGCTTTCGTTTGTAAACGCTAGCTCTTCCACTGATTGTGCCGGACTCTGTAATTGTTTTCCCGGTATCCATTTACCCTCAACCGTAATATAGATCGGATATATATCAAACTTCGTAAAATCCACAGCCTTCGTTACTGCTAGGGCCGTTCGTAAAGAAACGTTATGTTCTGCTGATTTACCACCGTAAAGTAACCCTAATTTCTTTTTCATAATAATGTAATACCTCCATTACTCTTTAAGCCTTTCTTATTGTAACACTTTCTTTTTCGTTCAAGGTAGTAATATTAGATTTAACTGTTAAAATTAGCACTTAATCGTTTATTCATCTTATTATCTTATACAATCCGACAGATTATGTGCGTCATTCGCCTAACCACCCTAAATAATTATACCAGAATATTTTTTCAGAATATTAAAAAGTACTTTACAAGACTGACAACCTAAAGGTATAATCCTCCTATAAAACACATTTGTTTACACAGGAGGGACATCATGAAGAAATTCGGTTTACTTCCAAGAATCATTCTCGCTATCGCTCTTGGTATCGGAATCGGCCTTGTCGCACCAGAATGGCTTGTTCGTGTATTCGCTACATTCAACGATATATTTGGTAACTTTTTAGGCTTCGCTATTCCACTTATTATTATTGGTTTTATCGCACCAGGTATTGGCACACTTGGTAAAGGAGCAGGTAAATTACTTGGTATCACAACCGGCTTCGCCTATGCTTCAACAGTGTTCGCTGGATTATTAGCATTCGCGGTTGCTAAGTTTTTATATCCATTTTTATTGGCTAATCAATCATCAAGCAACTTCGCTAATCCTGAGGAATCATTGGTTTCATCCTATTTCACAATAGAAATGCCGGCCATCATGGGAGTGATGACAGCCCTTTTGCTAGCATTCACAATCGGACTTGGGATGGCAGCCATTAAAGGCAATGCCCTACAAAATGTCATGAATGATTTCAGAGATATCGTTGAAAAAGTAATCAATGCTATTATTATTCCTTTACTTCCATTTCATATTTTCGGTCTCTTTGCCAACATGACACACGGTGGACAGATTGCAGCAATCATGAGTGTATTCGCAAAAGTGTTTGTCATGATTATCTTGTTACACATCGTCATGCTATTCATGCAGTATACAGTAGCAGGGGCTGTTTCCAAACAAAACCCGTTGATGATGCTAAAAAGAATGCTACCGGCTTATTTCACAGCAATCGGTACACAATCTTCCGCATCAACAATCCCTGTCACTTTAGCTCAAACGAAAGAGCTAGGTGTCCAAAAACGCGTGGCAAACTTCTCTGTTCCATTATTGGCAACCATCCATTTATCAGGAAGTACGATTACTTTAGTAAGTTGCGCAATGGCTGTCATGTTATTGCAAGGTCAAACAGCATCATTCATGAGCATAATGCCATTCATTCTAATGTTAGGTGTCACAATGATTGCAGCACCAGGGGTACCTGGAGGAGCGGTAATGGCTGCACTCGGACTTCTAGAATCAATGTTAGGCTTCACAGACAATATGCTTTCATTAATGATTGCTCTTTATTTAGCACAAGATAGCTTCGGTACAGCATGTAACGTTACAGGTGATGGTGCCATCACTGTTTTAACAAACCAATTTGCTCAATCCAATGAAGATAAAGAAGTAGAAGAAATGCCGCTAGAAGAGGACGAAGCACTCATGGCATAAGAAAAAGGTCAACTGTATGGTTGACCTTTTTCTTATGTATAGATAAGGAGATTAAGAACTGACGCTAACGTGTCAGCTCATCCCTTATCTCAATACAAGTGACCACTCTTTTGTTTTTCTAGTATAAATTAACTTCGCATCCGGCTCATTTTTCTTACCTTCCGCATACTGTTCGACAATATCATCCGTGTTCATGTAATCACCGATTACCCAAACCGGGACTTCCAAACGATTTCTCGTTTGGGAGATCTTCTCGAACGATAAGACCATTCCTTCTACCATCAATGTTGAAATCCGCTTCAGAATTTCAACTGGTATAGGCGTATACTCATTTTTCTTACGAATGCCCAACCAATTTTTTTCTACCTTCAGATTAAACATTTTTCTCGGAATGGCATTCCCTAACATATGATAAAAAATATCCATAGAACGATAGAAAACTTTATTAAACGAACCATTATCATAACTCAAATAAGCAAAGTCATTGTTTAATAATCGGTAAAACGGCGGACGCAAATGATGTTTGCAATGCCCTAAATAGAGTAGCTCCGCCAATTCTTGGCCTCCTAATTCATTCAGCCCTGCTTCATCCTGAAAATCAATCCAGCAGAATTCCCCCGTTTTATCCGCATGACCTTTTACCAATCCATGCAAGTCTTCTTGATAAACAAATTCCAATAAAGTATTCATATTATACTCGGTATCTTGATACTGATGCTTTAATAAAAGAACGTTCTGCAAAGGTTTTTCCAAGGAAAGATAAAACTCTTGAAACGAAATACCACTTGATAGCACAAAGCGATCCGCCACCTGAAGATGTATATATATTAATTCTTTCGCTTCATTTCTCATTGTAATATCCCTCCGGAAAAATTCTGACAACATATATTTGTAAACACTATCTAAAGTATATCAAAAAAACATACCGAACTAAAGAAACGCCTCTGTTAATTTTTAGATAATTTAAATTAATATCCTATCCAGCGCTTCATGCTTTTACATTCCTTATACACTTCTCTTATCTATAACTTTACCCTTTGCAGACGCAATGCATTTAAAACAACACTGACCGAGCTGAATGCCATGGCTGTTCCAGCAATCCATGGCGCTAATAATCCTAAGGCCGCAATCGGTATGCCTAGTGTATTGTAACCAAGCGCCCAAAATAGGTTTTGCTTAATGTTCCGAACCGTATAATGACTTATCGAAATGGCATCGACAATCGCGTTCAAATCCCCTCTCATCAATGTGATATCTGCCGCTTCCATCGCCACGTCCGTACCTGTCCCAATTGCCATTCCAATATCAGCCATCGCCAAGGCCGGCGCATCATTGATTCCATCACCGACCATCCCAACTATTTTACCAGTTTGCTGCATCTTTTGTACTTCTTCGGCTTTTTGTTCGGGTAACACTTCCGCAATCACATGATTGATACCCGCTTCATCCGCAATCGCCTTGGCCGTTTGTCGATTATCCCCCGTAATCATCCATACATCAATGCCCATATTTTTCAATCGCGCAATCGCCTGCTTGGAAGTTTCCTTAATTGTATCTGCCACAGCGACCATTCCAGCCAATGTACCATCAATAGATACTAACATCGCTGTTTTTCCTTGCTCTTCTAATTGTGTCATCGCCTGCAAACAATTTTCTTCTAGCACTATGCCGTGCATGTTCATTAATTTTCGTGTCCCAATCAACAGACTATGTTCTTTTAATTCCGCTTGTACCCCATATCCAGGAATCGCCTCAAATGTATCCGTATGTTCCACGGTCAGTCCCTTCTCTTTGGCTCCATTTACAATTGCCTCTGCCAATGGATGTTCTGAATTTCCTTCGACAGATGCAACTAATTGTAAGAACAGCTTTTCCTCCCAATTATTTAACACTAATACATCCGTCAAAACAGGCTTCCCATTTGTGACAGTTCCTGTTTTATCTAATAAAATCGCATTCAATTTATGCGTTTGCTCTAAATACTCTCCACCTTTAAAAAGAATGCCATATTCAGCTGCTCGACCCGAACCAGCCATAATCGAAGTTGGTGTTGCCAGTCCGAGCGCACATGGACAAGCAATGACTAATACCGCAATGGTTCTTTCCAGCGCTTCTGCAAAATCACCTGGAATAAGCAGAAAATAAGTCAGTATAAACGTTACAACCGCTATGCCAACAACAACCGGCACAAATACACCTGATATTTTGTCGGCTAATCGTTGAATAGGCGCTTTCGAACCTTGTGCCTGCTCCACCACTTTAACAATTTGAGCTAACGCCGTATCCTTACCTACTTTTGTTGCTTTTACTTTCAAAAATCCATTTTTGTTAAGAGTGGCACCGATTACCACATCGCCGACTTGCTTATCAACAGGCACACTTTCACCCGTTAACATCGATTCGTCAATGGCTGATTGACCTTGGATGATTTCCCCGTCAACGGGAATTTTCTCACCAGGTTTCACATGAAACACATCGCCAACGACAACATCATTGATGGCTAACTCAATCATTTGACCATCTCGTTCAACCATTGCCGTTTTCGCCTGTAAGCCCATCAATTTTTTGATGGCCTCAGAAGACTGTCCCTTCGCTTGCGCTTCAAATAATTTCCCTAATAAAATCAGGGTAATGAGCACCGCACTTGTTTCGTAATAAAGATGCACATCATGAAAATGTCCACCAATCGATCTAAAGCTCTCATACAAGCTATAAAAATAGGCTGCAGACGTTCCCAACACCACGAGTACATCCATATTGGCGCTCTTATTACGCAACGCTTTGAAGGCCCCTACATAAAACTGGCTGCCAATGATAAATTGCACAGGTGTAGCCAGTGCTAATTGAAACCAAGGATTCATCAGAAAATCCGGCATATAAATAAACGAAGTAAAAGAAAAATGCCCAACCATCGTATACACTAAAGGCAAGGACAAAATCATTGAGAGAAAGAATTTCCTCTGTTGCTTCTGAATCGCCACTTGCCGATGATCCTGTTCTTCTCCCTCACGCTCTTTGCTTACAGCCTCATAGCCCAACTTCTCGACCTTGGCTATGACATCCTGAGATGAAACCATGCTAGGGTTATACGTAATGGATGCTGTTTCAAGCGCTAAATTGACCACCGCCTTTGAAACACCTTCCATTTTATTTAATCCTTTTTCGATTCTTGTGGCACATGCCGCACATGTCATACCGGTAATATTGAATTCCTCTGTATCTTCTACGACACCATAGCCGAGATTTTCTATTTTCTTCTGAATATCTTCTGGCGCAATAACATCTGGCTGATAGGTGATACTTGCGCTTTCCACCGCTAGGTTCACATTTGCCTGCTCAACACCTTCCATTTTGTTCAACACTTTTTCAATTCGATTCGAACAAGCTGCACATGTCATACCAGTGACACGAAATGTCGCCTCTTTTGTTTTGTCACTCATCAAATCACGCTCCCATACGTAAGAGGGGTATACTCATTTTCCGTTCGACCAAGATGCTTATACGGTTCAACCGCTCTTCCTAGCCAAATCAGGCGCTTTACCAACAGTTATCCTCCTTCTCTTCTTTGCACATACTACATTTCAAAAAACTCGGTTATGCATAATAACCGAGTCTGTTTTTCTTACTGTACGTCATATCCTTGATCATCAATTGTTTCTTTAATGGCTTCTAGTGACACAATGGCTTTATCAAATGCCACTTCTACTGTGTGAGCGGCTAAATCGACTTGTACAGAGGATACACCTTGTAATTCACCGACACTGTTTTCAACAGCCTTCACACAATGACCACATGACATACCATTTACGGTTAACGTTACTTTTTCCATTCGTAAACACTCCTTATTTCTTCATTAATTTTTGTATAGTGACTAGCACTTCATCCAACACTTCAAGGTCACCGGCTTGAATTCGCTCTGCCACACAGTTCTTCATATGACCTTCAAGCAGAAGCTTTCCGACGCTATTAAGAGCCGATTGAGCGGCAGCCAATTGTGTAATGACATCATCGCAATAAGTATCCTTCTCGATCATGCCTTTAATACCACGAATTTGCCCTTCAACTCGATTAAGACGTGTAATTAAGTTTTTCTTCACCGCTTCTGAATGATGACTTTTACGTTCATCATGCTGCGGACAGCAGGGTTCTTCAAACTCTTCTTTATGATTAGTATGTGGATTTGTCATCCCAACACCCCCTAGCATAATATACCATACCCCCCTACCCTATTCAATAAACATTTTTATCATATACTGAAGCAGAATATTTTATAACTTGGCATAATTTTGTTCTTCATGCCAACAAACGTCCTCACCATAGAATGAATGGAAACGCTTCTTCTACATGTCATTTAAAATTTTTTTGGAAAATCATTAAGTTTTCCTTTCCGTTGCTGTACAATCTATGTATCTTCATTCGGCAAGTATTTCACCAGAACGCGTGAAGTTCGAAATACTATTGTATAATACACAGAAGAAAGAAAGGAACATCTGCATATGTTAACTCTTTATTTGGTCCGACATGGACAAACAGAATGGAATGTCATGCATAAAATGCAAGGCAGAGGGAACGGAGAATTAACGGAAAAAGGAGTCGCTGATGCAAAAGCCTTGGCTCGTCGATTAGCCGATACACCTATTGATAAAATCTATTCGAGCTCTAGCAAACGCGCTTATGAAACCGCTAAGCTCATCGATTCTGATCGACATATTCCACTCGAAACGAGCGATGACTTACAAGAAATGTATTTTGGCGAATGGGACGGACAATTCGTCGACGATGTAAAAGCCCGCTATCCACAAGAGTATGAAACGTTTTGGGAAGCACCGCACTTGTTTGAAGGCGTAAATGGCGAAACGTTTTCCGACGTACAAAAACGTGCTGAAAAAGCGCTGAAAACCATTCTTGAAAGCGAGAAAGACGGCAGTAACGTTCTTGTCGTTACACATTCTATCTTTTTGCGTGTTCTCCTGGCCACTATCAAAAACCTCCCTTTATCCGATGTATTTAAGCAAAACAGACCAGGGAATACAAGCTTGACGAAAGTAATCGTAGACGGTGAAAGCTTACACATAGAATTTGAAGGATGCGTCAAACATATTCAAGAATAATTAGAAAAACGCAAGTACCGAATAGGACGCTTACACTAGACAGTTATCAAATTTTATAGTGTAAAAAAAGCAAGCACTCCAAATGAGCGCTTGCTTCTTTCATTTACAATACTCCCAATAATGTATATTTCACCATTTGTCGTTTCGTTAATTGAGTAATTGCCTTCTTTTGAATCTTGGTCGTTTTCAAAGGTGTAATATAAGCCGTGTTGGCTACCTCGACATTACTCGGGGTTTTCACGATGATATCTCCAACCTGTAATCCTTCTTTTACTTCAACTGTACCATCAAAAGCTAATCCCTTCTTGATGGTCACGGTTTCAACTTGTCCACTCGATGTGAGCTGATACACCTTCGTTTTCTTTCCTTTTTTAAAAGTCGTACTTGTTGGAACTACCGGTACGTCCAGCACCTCATCCACGACAACCGTTAAGTCCAATTTTGCACCGACTAAGAGTTCTTCACTTTCTTCATCATCAAATTGCACCACAAACGAATAAACAGCATCTTTCTCGTCATTCACACCGATTTCTTCTTGCGGATATTCGATGATTTGTGTGATTGTGCCTGTATACGTATTGTTATGTAAGGACGAGTACATGTTGACCGTCATTCCTTCTTCCACTTGCTTCATTTGCTTTTCGGATAACGTACCTTCCACATCTAGAGCTGAAGAAGCAATAGTCACGACAGGGTTTTCTCCATTTTCATTAATTGCAATAACTTGTCCTTCTACCGTACTACTTACTGCCATGTCCATTATTTGTTCATCAAGACGCGCCAGTTTCTTTTCGTATGTAATTAGTTTTGCTTCTAACTTACTCAATTCAGCCTCGGCATCTACTATCGCTTTTTGCAATTCACTATCCACAATCGGAGATACATCCATATTAACCTCAACGTTTACTTCACTCGAATTTGAAGAAGAATATGTATGATTTGAACTTCTCACTGAAATATCTTCCAAATCATCAATTTGATTTTTCACACTGGTGATTTCATTCTCAATTTGAACAATCTCCGCTTCCACTTCCATGCGCTCTTCATCAAGTTGCTGTGTTCCATATGTAAATAGCTCGGTGCCTGATTCAACTTTGTCGCCTTTATTTACTAACAGAGAGGTTAGCGCACCACGTGTGCCATCATAATACACATAATGCTCCTCCGCCGCTTTCGTAATGCCTTTTGTATCAAAGGTTTTCGTCACGTCGCCTTCTTTCACAACTTGCCATTTACTTATGTATCCTGTTCGATCCGCTTTGCTTTCTTCTTTCAAAAGGAGATACAGATTGCCGGCTACAATCGCAATGATCACAACACAAATGCTAATGAGCTTCCACTTCCATTTTAATTTCTTCAAGCTGTTCTCCTCCTACATGAAGATTCCCATTTTGATATACTCCAATAAACTTGTAATAATCCAGCAAAATAAAAAGAAGCTTGTAACCAATAAAATGATAGAACTTAGTTTTTGCTCAGATAAACGTTTTAAATAATAACAAGTAGTAGCAATCATCCATACTTGGAATATCGTAATCTGACTGAAGAATTGAACGATCAATTCTTTACTCGTTACATATTGCGCTACAATGCCCAACGAAAAGGGATTGGATGTTGCGTCGATATTTAATAATAAAAACAGCGGTATTTCAACTACTTTCTCTATCAGGAATATACAAAAAACAGAAAAATGTATACTCACCAGTTTTCGATAAGAAAGGTTCAAGAAACTCCAATAATAGAGAGCACTCACCAGCAAAATAATACATGGGACTGCAATACCGACTATGATTCTACCGATAAAAAATAATTGTTTTTTCGCTTCAAATTCACTGCTGCTAATACTGGTGATTTCTTTAGATAACATTTCTGTACCAATTCCAAAAGCAGCACTTACTGCATACACGCATACACTAATAAAAAACAGTAGTGTCATATAGCGTTTATATCCTTGAACCGCTTCTGCTTCCTTCAACTGATGACAATAATTTTCTCGTTTATATAGTCCTTTCAAGGGCTTTATGCGAAAGGTCATATCGTATCCTCCAATTAATTAGCATTTAACTTTTGTATTGTCCTACCTCAAAAAGTCGTCTTTTATAATTCTAAACCAAAAATATTAAAATGTTTATAAATAATTCAAAAATTATCGACAAAAAGTGCGATTCTTATTTCCAATTAAACAAAAACGCTAAATACAGTAACATTTAGTCACTTTATTTAGCGTTTCAATATTCATGGTCGCATTAATCTCAATGAGAAACTTCTGCTGAAAATATTCAACTAAATGATACCTGTAACATCAAGAAATACAACGATGATTACAATTGGGATAACATATCTCATGATGAAAAACCAAACATGGAACACCCAAGCCCCCAGCGTCGAATGATCAAGCAATTCCGTTTTCAACACTTGCTTCTTTACTTTCAGTGGTACAAAGATTGAGATTAGCAATGCACCCAACGGTAACAAAATATTACTTACCAAATAATCCAACGCATCAAAGATACTTAAATTGAATATCGAAATATCACCTAACACACTATATGATAATGCCGATGGGACACCTACAGCAAAAATAAGCGCTCCGATAATCAGAGAATACTTGCTTCTTTTTTGGTCTTCTCCCTTCATACATGAAGCAACGATAATTTCCAGAATGGAAAATGCCGATGTCAAAGTGGCAAACAGGAACAGCGCTACAAAGCATAGTAAGAAGAATTCCCCAAAGTAGATATGTTCAAATACAGAAGGTAATACAACAAACAATAATCCAGGACCTTGAGCAGGTTCCAGTCCAAGAGAAAATACGGCCGGAAAAATAGCCAAGCCAGCCAATAAAGCAATAATCAAGTTCATTGAAACAACCGAAAACGCCGGCTGGATAATGTTTGATCTTCTTGGTAGGTAAGAGCTGTACGTAACCATTACAGATACCCCAACACTTAATGAGAAAAACGATTGCCCTAAGGCAAAGAGAATACTTTCAGATGTAATATGCGAGAAATCTGGTGCCAAGAAAAACTTCATACCTTCCATCGCATTATCCAACGTTAAAGAACGAACAATCAATACTATAAATAAGATAAACAAAGCAGGCATTAAAATCTTTGTCGCTCTTTCAATCCCTGACTGAATACCCTTCGCTACCACAAGGACTGTTATACCTAAGAAAACGCCTTGAGCCAAAATGGATAACCATGGGCTGCCAATCGTTTCATTGAAGAGATCTCCATAATTGACAGAATCCCCGATTACGCCGCCAAATAAACCTTTGACAAGATAAATCACAATCCATCCACCTATTACACTGTAGAAGGAAAGTAAGATAAAGCATGTGAATACGCCAAGCTTTCCAAGCCAAGGCCATTTTGTACCTGGCGCTAGACTTCTATAAGCGCTAATTGCTTCTTTCTGTGTACTTTTCCCAATGATGAACTCTGCTAACAAAAGCGGAAAACCAATCAATAAAGAAAATAAAATAAATATAAGGAAAAACGCTCCTCCACCACTTATACCGGTTACATATGGTAGCTTCCATATCGCCCCGATACCGATTGCCGACCCAGCGGCTGCCAATATGAATCCTAGTTTAGAGGACCATTGTTCATTTTTTGCCATACTCATCATCCAATCTATATTTTTTTAATTATCAAACAAATAAACGACGGTTATATCTGCTGCAGATATAACAAAAGCTTGCCGATTGGCTCGCCTTTTAGCCACAGGCATAGTTACCATCTAAAATGAGTTCCGACGTCGTGTTCACTTCGTTGTTGACAATTTATATACTTTCTTAGAACGCAAAAAACCACGTCTCTATCATTATGATAGGGACGTGGTTTAACACGCGGTACCACCCTAATTGGAAACAACGGCTGTTTCCCACTTACGTTCAAATAACGGTTTCATCCGTTTTTACACAATCAGATATACCGATTATATAAAAAGAGCTCCAAGAGTGAAATTCATCTAATCTTTGTAGCGGTTTGCACCAACCACCGCTTCTCTTACAACAGGGAAATCAGACTACTAAGTTCTTATCTACACTCGCAAAATATTCTAATATAATAATCGGAATTATATTATAGTAATAAAAAAAGGTCAAGCTAATCTTCTCTCTCCTTCTTGCCATTTTCTATAATGAACACAAAAATCAAACGATGAAACCCTTGATTATACTAGGTATTTTGCCACTCAGCGCTTGCTGACTATTTATACCTCTTTTTCGGTTTGTCTACGTGCTCCCCGACAAAAAAGACCTCCAACAGCATTGCGAAATAAGGTAAAATATTCAGTAAATAGACTCTGCTATACCTTACTGTTGATATCTCCCAAGAGTCTCCGTCATTTTTGCTTGGCCTTCATTCAGCTCAAAATCAACAACAGAATTTAACAAAGCCAATAAATAAAGGAGGGAATTTTGATGAACCATCTCTATTTTTTACAAAAAACAATTGATTTAGCTCAGGAAAGTATTGAAAAAGGTGGAGGTCCTTTCGCTGCTATCATTGTCGATCAACAAGGGAAAATTGTAGGTGTCGGTCAAAATTCAGTCACTAAAAGCCTCGATCCAACTGCACATGCAGAAGTAGAAGCCATTCGACAAGCTTGTAAAAATCTGAACAGTTATCAACTGGATAACTGCACATTATACACAAGTTGTGAGCCTTGTCCAATGTGCCTAGGCGCCATCTATTGGGCCAGACCGGCTCAAGTTTATTATGCAGCCACTCAAAAAGACGCCGCAGCGGTGGGGTTTGATGATGCCTTCATTTACGAAGAAATCGACAAGGAATACAGCGATCGTACCATTCCGTTTCATTCCTTATCCATCCTCACTAAAAATAAACCGTTTGAAGTATGGTCAGCCTATACAAATAAGGTGGAATACTAATAACAAAATGTAAAAGCACTATGATATAAAAACAGCAAGCCGTTTATTCAGCGGCTTGCTCTGTTTCGTCAATCTTTCCTTTACCATTTACCACTGGCCCCGCCGCCACCGGAAGATCCTCCACCGCCACCGCGATGCCCCCCTCCCGAGGAGCCGCCGCCACTACCTCCTCCGCCACCACGGAACAGAATCGATAAAAGGAGATGCGTCAGTATTCCTCCAAAAAACTTCATATCAAGGAACACAACGAAGGCAATGATGACAACAATCAAGATGGCAAAGAGCGGATTATCCGTCGATGTTGCTTCTTCATATGGCGTTACATCTGAGACTTCTCCATCCCATCCATATTCGTCAGCTATATCATTATATAAAACTTTATATGTCTCTATAATCGCTTGATCCGGTTCGTCAGCCTGTAAATAGGGGATTAGATATTCGTCACGGATTCTGCCCACTTTTCCGTCCGGCAATGCGCCTTCTAGACCATATCCGACTTCGATTCGCACTTCTCGATCGTCATAAGCAATGACAAGTAGGACACCATTATCGCTTTCAGCACTTCCGATACCATATTCACGGAAGGCTTCATTCGCAAATTCTTCAATGGACTCCCCTCCAAGTGAGTCGATTGTCAAGACTGCCACTTGTGCTGTCGTAGCGTCTTCAAGTTGTCTGCCAAGCTGATTCAACTGTTCTGTTTGTTCGTTCGTAAGCAAATCAGCAAAGTCTTGCACATATATATCGCCCTGTTGCTTCGGTACCTCAATTGCGCCTACACTGAATGGAAAGAAAAATAAAACGACTAAACATGCTGCTAGCCATTTGTAAGCAGCACGTTTCATTATTCTTCGTCCTCAAAGTTCACTTGTGGCACTTCCTCTGCTCCATCTTGTGCTTCGAAATATTCTTTCTCTTCAAATCCAAACAGTTTTGCCACAATCGCCCCAGGGAACCTTTTAACACTTCGATTATAATCCGCTACTTCTTCATTATAGTCTTTTCGCGCAACAGCCAATCGATTTTCGGTGCCGGCCAACTCATCCATTAACTGCTGGTAATTTTGGTTAGATGTTAGCTCAGGATAATTTTCGACCACCACTAATAATCGATTCAACGCACTTGTTAACTCTGTATCCGCATCGGCTTGCTCCGTAAGAGTGTCGGCTCCTGCCAACTTGGCTCGTGCATCTGTTACACTTTGTAATACTTCTTGTTCTTGACTGGCAAAGCCTTTCACGGTATTGACCAAATTTGGGATTAAATCCACCCTTCTTTGTAATTGATTTTCAATTTGTGCATATGCTTGCTCAACATTTTCCTCTTTATTCACAAAGCCGTTATAGCTTGGAATTAGCAGTGCTGCCGCAATGACCAAAACAACAGCAATCACAATAAGCGGTCCGAATTTTTTCATGTCCTCACCTCGTTAAACTATTTTATTAATATAATAATTCATTTTACTCTATTTACAGTCCCCTAAACGTCATTTATATGCAATTTATCAGAAAGTATTTAAAGAAATTGTGTCTTCAAGTATTTAGCGTCTCCATATACACTGATAAAGAAAACACATCTTTTAACCAGATGAGCCATTGTACGTATACTCTATACCTAAAATTAATCCGGCCACTTCATTGCTGACAATTTATCTACTTTTTAAAAATACATTAGAAAAGCGCAAGCGCCCTGTTTAGTAGCGTCTGAATGAGAAGAGTCACGACGACGTTACCACAGGCGTTATGCACCAAGGATGCTCTCTACTTGTTCATAGGCAAAAAAAGAGTTGTCACATCTATCGGATAAATCGATGATGAGACAACTCTCCTCTTACTTGCTATGCATCTTGAATTCCAAAAATAATTCACTATATAGCGATTGTGTGGCTTTTCCTAAGTTCTCGTATACTTCTAGCTTTTTCGTTAGCTCAGGACTAGGATAAAAACGTTCGTCCGATGTCACTTCTTCATCTAAATACTCCAATGCTCCGACATTCGGTGTAGAGTATCCCACATAATCCGTATTTTGTGCTGCATTTTCTGGATCTAATAAGAAGTTAATGAAGGCGTGTGCACCTTCTACATTTTTTGCTGATTTAGGAATTGCGAAATTGTCGAACCATAAATTCGAACCTTCACTTGGCACAACATAATCCAAGTTTTCATTTTCCCACATAATATCCGCTGCATCTCCAGACCACACTACACCTACTGATGCTTCTTCGTTAGCCATCAACATTTTGATTTCATCACCAACGATTGCTTTAATATTAGGTGTGAGTGTATCCAGCTTTTCTTTTGCTTCTTGCAATTGCGCTTCATCTTTACTATTCAACGAATAGCCTAATGAATTCAAGCCCATGCCCATTACTTCACGAGCACCATCCACAAGCAAAATCTGATTTTCCAAATCTTTATCCCACAAATCGTTCCAGCTCGTGATGGTCTTACCATTCAGCATGCTTGGGTTATATACGATTCCTACTGTCCCCCAGAAATACGGAATGGAATATTCATTACCAGGATCAAAAGCTAAATCCATGAAGCGGCTATCAATATATTGCAGATTCGGTAATAAGCTTTTATCAATCGGCTGCAATAAGTCCTCATCAACCATTTTCTCAATAGCATATTCAGATGGTACAACTACATCAAAATACGTACCACCCTGGTTTAATTTCGTCATCATCGCTTCATTGGAATCAAATGTCGAATAGACAACCTTATAACCTGTTTCTTCTTCAAATTTCGTAATTAAATCTTCATCGATATAATCGCCCCAGTTATAGACAGCAATTGTGTTATCACCTGAATAGCCTTCTGAAGCATTCAATTGTTTAATCCAAAACATCAGTGCAAACGAAACGGCAAACACAATAATGAAGGTTCTTGTCAATTGTTTCATTTTTTCGCCCCCTTCACTCGGCCATTACGTTGTGTGATAAAGTAATAACCTATGACAAGTGCAGTCGTGAATAAGAACAATAACGTGGATAAGGCATTGATTTCTAACGATACGCCACGACGGGCTAATGAATAGATTTCAACGGATAACGTCGAAAATCCGTTACCGGTCACAAAAAAGGTAACGGCAAAATCATCTAACGAATACGTTAAAGCCATGAAAAATCCAGCAAAAATACCTGGCGTGATATAAGGAATCACAACTTTTCTTAACACATCAAATCGGCTTGCCCCCAAATCATGAGCTGCATCCACTAATGAAGGGCTCATTTCCTGTAATTTCGGCAATACCAAAATGACCACAATCGGTATACTGAAAGCTATATGGGAGAGTAGTACAGATACAAACCCCAATTTAATACCGACCATCGTAAATAAAATCAAGAACGACGCACCGATAATGACATCCGGGCTGACAATCAACACATTATTTAATGATAACAGCGTATTTTTGGCACGCTTATTTTTCATATACATAATAGCCAGTGCTCCTAATACACCAATAATCGTCGAGATTGCTGCCGATAACAGCGCAATGACAAATGTGTTCAAGACGATAATCAACAAGCGTGTATTTTGTAATACACTTTTATAATAATCCAACGTGAATCCTTCAAAGCCAATCATTTTGCCGCCACTATTGAAAGAATAGAAAATCAAATAGAATATAGGCGCATACAAAATGATAAACACTAATGCTAAATAGATGTTCGAAAGCTTGTTATTTTTTTTCAACTTTCATCCCTCGCTTTCGATTACCTGTTAACGCCATAATAATGAACATCGCGATGATCAGGAATACCGCAATCGTTGACCCCATTCCCCAATCCTCTGTAATTAAGAAATGTTGTTCAATCGCTGTCCCCAAGGTAATAACACGGTTTCCTGCAATAAGACGTGTCAGCATGAATAAAGATAGCGCCGGAATAAACACTACTTGGCAACCCGCCTTCACACCATCAATCGTCAATGGAAAAATGACGCGTTTAAATGTTGTCCAATCTGAAGCACCTAAATCTCGCGATGCATACACCAACGACGGATTCAACTTCTCCAACGCATTGAAGATTGGCAAAATCATAAACGGAATAAAAATATACACCGATACAAATATAAAACTGAAATCGGTAAACAGAATTTGCGTATTACTTATGCCGAGTACTTGCAAAAAGGCATTGATCGGGCCGTACGCACCAAAAATCCCAATGAAAGCATATGCCTTCAACAATAGGTTAATCCATGAAGGTAAAATAATAAGTAACAGCCATAATTGCTTATGCTTCGTTTTCGTTAATAAGTAGGCTGTCGGGTAAGATACCAGCAAGGTAAAAGCTGTAATCAAAAACGCGTACCAAAATGAACTAAGCGTCATCTTCAAATAGACAGGTGTAAAGAATTTTTGATAGTTAACGAGTGAGAAGTTCCCCTCAATATCGATAAAAGAAAAATATAACACCAACAAAATAGGTACTATGACAAACAGTAACATCCAGAAATAATATGGAATCGCGTATAAAGCCTTATTTTTCTTCATGGTCTGCCTCTTCATACGCTTCTAGTCGTGCATCAAACTCTTCCTCTGTTTCCCCCGGACGCATAACGTGAATCGCTTCCGGGTCAAAGTATAGACCGATTTCTTCACCAACCGTCGCTTTCTTTGTAGAGTGTACCAGCCACTCATTTCCGTCTTTGTCATAACAAGAAATCTCATAATGCACACCACGGAACAATTGTGTATCGACCTTCACTTGAAGCTTCCCTTTTTCCACTGAGGTAATCTCCAAATCTTCTGGACGAATGACCACTTCAATCGCTTCGTTTGGATTCAAACCGCCATCCACACATTCGAATTTCTTGCCTGTAAATTCAACCACGTAGTCTTCAATCATTCTTCCTTTAACAATATTCGACTCACCGATGAAATCTGCCACGAAGCGGTTAATCGGCTCATCATAAATATCGATTGGCGTACCGCTTTGCTCGATATTCCCGTTATTCAATACGAAAATCTCATCACTCATTGCCAAGGCCTCTTCTTGGTCATGCGTAACAAAAATAAATGTAATCCCTAATCGACGTTGAAGCTCACGCAACTCATATTGCATTTCCGTACGTAATTTCAAGTCCAAAGCAGACAAAGGTTCATCCAATAAAATTACCTCTGGCTCATTCACGATCGCTCTTGCAATCGCCACACGTTGACGTTGACCACCGGACATTTCCGTAATTTCACGGTTTTCATAGCCAGCTAAATTGACAAAGCGCAATGCTTCTTTCACTTTTGTTTCAATATCACTATTTTTCATTTTCTTAATTCGTAAGCCAAAGGCTACGTTTTCGAAGACATTCAGATGTGGGAATAATGCGTAGTCTTGGAACACCGTATTCACTTGTCGCTTATTGGCCGGAATATCGTTTACCAGCTTTCCATTCAAGTAAATTTCTCCTGTGGATGGTGTTGTAAAACCAGCAATCAATCGGAGAATTGTTGTCTTACCGCAACCAGAAGGTCCTAATAGCGTATAGAACTTTCCTCTTTCAATTTCAAAACTGACGTTGTTTAGAACCGGAGGATCGTCATCATACTGTTTTGTGACACCCTCAAATCGAATAATAGTTTGTTCTGTCATAGTGCTCTCCTTTTCTCGTTTGATTCCATATTACGGACCACTCCCACTTATAAATAGGAATCTGTCGCCACCAATAAAAGCTTGGACTTACCTTTATATGCATTAACAACTTGATGCTCATCAGAAGCATGATAATAGATGGACTCTCCCGCCTTGGCGAAATAAGTTCTCCCTCCCAAAATCACCTTCACCTTACCTTCCAATACATAGCCAAATGTTTCAGATAAAGAGGGCTCAAATTCTTTAAACTCTCCTTGCTGCTCAAACGTGATGATGACCGGTTCAATTTCTTTTTCATTTGACTCGGGTACAAGCCACTGAATATGATAACCGCGATCTTCATCTTCATAGCCCGTTTGATCTTCTTCTCCGTAGACCACTTTTTGTTCATGGTCTTCTTCACTGAAAAAGTCTCTCGGTGAGCATCCTAGCACCTCTAACAAATGAAAAAATGTCTCAATGGAAGGTGAACTTAAATCACGCTCAAGCTGTGAAATATATCCTTTACTTAAATCTGTACGTTCTCCTAATTCTTCTTGAGTTAATCCTTTTTTCAATCGTAGATTTTTAATTTTTCTTCCGATTTGCATGATTGTATAACCTCAATCGTGTTTAAAGTTAGTAAACTTCCAGTAAATATTGTTTATTTATACATAACTTTAAGTTTACTTTTGCCACTAGATATTATACAAGATTGTTCTAAAACTTCAAGAAAAAAGTTGTGTCATTAGCCATATTTTTTTCTTCCCATTCCCCCCTTATTCAAAATATGAATTTTCAGCCATACCACTGGGATTAACAGCTTTTTTATACCGCAATCGCTTGAACATTTTCAAAAGAGGGTAAAGAAAATTAACTATATGTAAGGAGGACGTTGAGAATGAACACTTTGATTGTGTACGCATCCAAAAATGGCACTACAGAAAAATGTGTCGAACGACTCGCCAGTCTGCTCGAAAACACGTATGTCGTAAATTTAGAAGAATCCCTTCCCAATACACTTGATTTCGATACAATCATTATTGGCGGCTCCATTCATTATGGAACACTGAATAAATCTGTCCGAACATTTCTAGATCATAATTTACAGATTCTACTCACCAAAAAAGTCGGGTTGTTTTTATGCTGCGGCATGGCAGAAGATGTTGAAAAACATTTTGAAGCAAACTTTCCGAAACCACTTTTAAAAGAAGCAATTGACATTGAATATTTCGGAGGAGAAATGGATCTCGACACACTTTCAGGCTTGGATAAACTGGTCGTCAAAATGGTTATGCTAACCAACCGAAACTTGAAAGAACATCCTCCGGAAATCATAAACGCAAATATTGATCGCATGGCAAGAAATATCGAAGAATTAGCTTGATAATATTGAAACAGCAGATAAACTTTGAAACCGAAAAGTAACCGCGGTATCTGAACGCCAGAATAAAAATAGGAGAATCCATACTTCAATCGTCAGTTCTCAAGTTTCGATTGATAATAAAAAAGAACATGAAGAAACGTTCAAATGATTCCATCACAAGAAGATTGATGCTATTTATACATGGTTAAAGCGCGGAAGTTAGACGTTAATTTTTCATCGATTAATTATCAAGAGTACAGAATCTGATGTGCTCAATATAAACAGGCATGCCTATTAAGACATGCCTTTCATTCATTATTTACCTAATTCAGTTAAGACTTCTTCGATTTTAGCAAGCTCAGATTGCAAGCCGCCACCACTTAAATACCAAAGTGGGCCATCTAAGTAAACAATCTTGCCGTTTTTGTAAGCGTCAGTTTGCTTGATGATATCATTTTCCATGTCAGCTTCGATGTTTGATTCCCCACCTGTAGCCGCTGTACGGTCAATGACGAATAATACTTGCGGATTAAATTCCAAAATTGCCTCAAAGCCGAAGTTAGAGCCGTGAGAAGATGCTTCGATATCTTCTGTTACAGGCTTGAAGCCATAGATGTCATAAATATAACCAAAACGAGAGTTCGTTGAGAAGCCTGATAATTTTCCTTCGTTATACATTGTTACCAATACATTTTCGTAGCTGCCAGCCAAAGCTTTGATTTCTTCAAGTTTAGCATCATATTTTGCTTTTTCTTCTTCAGCTTCAGCTTCTTTACCGAAGATTTGAGCCGCTAAATCAACTGATGCCATGAATGTGTTCCAATAATCGTCTTGAGAAGTACCAACGAATACTACATTTGGTGTAATTTCTTTTAATTGCTCATAGAATGGAGCTTGACGTCCAGAGATGAAGATTGCATCCGGTTCAAGTGCTGCAATATCTTCTAATAAAGGTTCTTTTAAACTACCTACACTTGCATATTCATCGCTTTCGTATTTAGAAAGGTGAGATGGCAAGCTTGAATCCTTCGCTAAGCCAACAACTCCTTCTACACCAAGTTTATCAAGCGTATCAAGGAAACCATAATCAAAAACAACAATTTTTTCAGGCATTTTTTCGAAAGTAACATCTTCGTATGTAATTGTGCCTGCTTCTTCACTTTCAGATGATGCCACTGTCGATGAAACTGTCAACGGATACGCAGAACCCTCTGTTTCTGCTGCTGTTTCTGTTTCTGCTTCTTTTGCTGGTTCATTTGATGTATTATCAGAACCACATGCCGCTAGTACAAGTACTAACGCAAGAATAACTGTCAATAATTTCCAATTCTTCATTTGTCTTTCTCCCCTTTGTTTAAAGTGAATTAAAATATACACAAATGCGACAACCGTTTTGTTCTTGAACAGGAATATCCATATCATAAATGTCACGGAGTGCATCTGAATTAATGATGTCATGCGTCGGCCCATTCTTAACGACCTTACCGTCTTTTAAAGCAACGATTTGATCAGAATATACCGAAGCGAAGTTGATATCGTGCAATACGATGACAACTGTCTTGCCTAGCTCATCAACAAGCTTTCGCAAAATTTTCATAATCTGAACAGAATGCTTCATATCTAAATTGTTTAATGGTTCATCCAAAAGTACAAAATCTGTATCTTGTGCAATGACCATGGCGATGAAAGCGCGCTGTTTTTGTCCTCCTGATAATTCGTCCAAAAACTTATCCTGCATTTCTGTTAGATTCATATATTCAATGGCTTGGTCGACAAATTGTTCATCTTCCTTTGTCAAGCGCCCTTTCGAATACGGATAGCGCCCGAAGGAAACGAGTTCACGTATTGTCAAACGTACATTAATGTAGTTAGACTGCTTCAAGATGGAAACTCGCTTGGCAAACTCATCAGACTTCCATTTTTTTATATTATTTTTATCTAGCAATACTTCTCCTGTATCTGCATTCAATAAACGACTGACCATGGAGAGAAGTGTGGATTTACCGGCACCGTTCGGACCGATAAAAGATGTAATCGTACCTGGTTGAATCGTGACGGATACATCTTCCACGACAGTTGCTTTACCAAATCTCTTCGTGAGTCCTTTGATTTCAATCATCTTGCCGCCCTACTTTCTTTTAATAGTAAATAAATAAAGTAAATACCACCGACAAAGTTGATAATGACACTTAACGTCGTACGCAATTCAAAAACGTGCTCAACAAGGAACTGACCACCGACTAACGCGATGACACTAATCAAACCGGCTCCTAAAATCAACGTGGAATGCTTATACGTCACTAAATATTGATACGAAAGATTCGCTACAATCAACCCTAAAAATGTGATTGGACCGACAAGTGCTGTCGATGTTGCGATTAATACAGCTGATAAAATCAAAATGTTCATTACGAGACGGTCATAGTTGATTCCTAAATTAATGGCATTTTCACGGCCTAGCGACATCACATCCAATTGTCTCATAATGCGGAATCCGTATAAAAACGCCAGCAATAAAATCCCCATGGAAATGTACAGCAAATCAGCTTTCACACTAGTAAAACTAGCAAATAGCCTTGTTTGCAAACTTAAGTATTCCACTGGATCAATCAGTACTTGTAAGAACGTGACAAAACTGCCAAGCAATGTTCCTAAAATCATCCCGATTAACAACAATAAGTAAATCGGATACTTGTCTGCTCTAAATAAGAAGCGATAAAGAAGTAGGGCAAACAATACCATAGCGGCAATCGACAAACCGAAGTTCAAATACTTATTTAGCACCCAAATCGATAACGAACCGGCAAAGAAATAAATGAAAGTTTGCACGACTTCATACATCGAATCAAGCCCCATTACAGAAGGCGTCAAAATACGGTTTCTTGTGATCGTCTGGAACACGACAGTCGAATAGGCAATCGCAAAACCCGTGACAACCATTGCGCCGACGCGAATCATACGTCTCGGAAACGCATAATCAAAGCCGCCTTTTATATCATAAAATCCATATAATAAAATACAGATTATAGCTAAAACCGCCAAAATAAGAATTTTAGTACTATTTCGCATATGCTCTCCCCCTAAACAACATAATTAAGAAGATCGCACTGCCGATTACTGCAACGGTCACATTAACCGGAATCTCGTACGGATGGATGACAACACGCCCTA
Organism: Bacillus sp. (in: firmicutes); assembly: GCA_051873995.1. Lineage (GTDB taxonomy): Bacteria > Bacillota > Bacilli > Bacillales > DSM-1321 > Bacillus_AD. Next base: position 59,728 of record JBJEFL010000220.1, on the reverse strand, counting down.
AAATATCGCAAATCAGCAAGAACACTATACCTAGCAATGCTGTATGCGGAATTGTTTTACGTAAATTGTCTCCTAAGTAAAGAGAAACGATATTCGGCACAATAAGACCTAAAAACGGAATGACTCCGACAGTCAGCACGACTGTTGTCGCAATGATCGCCACGAGAACAAGCCCAGTATTTAAAACGAGCTTATAACTCAGCCCCAAATTTTTAGCAAAATCCTCTCCCATTCCAGCAACAGTGAATTTATTTGCATACAGATACGCCAAAATCACCGCTGGAATACTTACATACAGAAGTTCATAACGCCCGGCAATCACAAGCGTAAAGCTTCCCATCATCCAAGACGAAATATTCTGAATAAGGTCTGCCTCATAAGCGAAAAATGTTGTAATCGATGACAAAATGTTACCGTACATAATACCGATTAACGGTACAAAAATGACATCTTTAAATTTAATCCGATCCAAAATCTGCATAAAGACCATTGTTCCTGCTAAAGCAAATATAAAGCTGAAGATCACCTGTTGTGTATACGTTACATTCGTAAAAAACAACATAGAAATCAGAATACCTAATTTAGCCGCATCCAATGTTCCAGCTGTTGTCGGAGATACAAATTTATTTCGACTTAAGCTTTGCATAATCAGACCAGCAATACTCATTCCTGCTCCCGCCAAAATAATCGCCATTAAACGTGGTACTCTACTAACTAAGAAAATTTGTGTCTCTGTCGATTCCCAATCGAGTAAGTCACTCATCTTGATATCAATCGCACCTATAAATAGCGATATAAACGACAGAACTACAGCTGCAATCGTTAACATCCATAATCTCATATGTAATCCTCATAAAGTATATATTCTCAACATAACAATTGAAAACAATTATCATTTCGAGTCGCATTTCATTATAAAAAAAGAAATTTTGAAAATCAATCGAAAGCTATTCTCTATCATTCTCAATAAAAATAGAGAGTTAAATAGAATTTAAAGTGCAACAGACCTTTTGTATCCGATAAAAATAACATTTCCAAACCCTAAAATCCGATTCACAAATGTTTCCCTTTCTGTCTCTAAGAGTAAAAACTATCCTTTTTCATAAGTAAACTCCCCTAATTTCTTGTGTTAATAGCTTACTTCTTTATTCGATGAAGATAATCATTCTCACTTAAGTTCAAAAAAAATAGTTTTCTTTTCAGCTACAGATACCTTTACAATTCTACTGAACGATGAGTAACAACTGTCCGCAAATAAATGATAATCATTATCATTTATATTGTCAAGATGTTTCATGAATGAATTTTGATTAAATTGCAACTACGTCAACAACTATTTTCCAAACAATTATAAATTTTAACATATTATTATAATATTTGCACACTTTTGAAAAATTTGTTCAGCAAAATAAAAAAGGAATTTAGTCATTATGTAAGAATATATATAGAAAGCCAATGAACCACTATTCATTGGCTTTCTATATATAACTTTTATTTATTGGAGGTAGGTATGAAAGACAAACTGACAACTTTACCAGGACTAAGGAATAAAAAAGGAGTGTACATTACACTTGTTGTCGCCCTATTGGTTCCCCTTGTTTATGCAGTCGTTATTCTCACCGCTTCTTGGGGTCCATACGACAATTTATCCAATTTACCAGTAGCAGTTGTTAACGCGGACAAAGGGGCTATGTCCGGAGATCAACCCATTAATGTGGGAAATGATTTGGTAGAAGACTTAAAGAAAAACAACACACTCGGCTGGGATTTTGTCAGTAAAAAAGAAGCAGACAAAGGCATGAAGAACTTAAAGTATTATATGGTCATAGAAATTCCCAAAGATTTTTCTCACAATGTTACAACCGTCTTAACCGATCAACCAACCATACCCGAACTGACATATACGCAAAATGAAGGTCTTCATTTCATGGCGGCACAAGTGACGAATAATGCCACTGAGCGAATTCGTGAACAATTAGCCAACAAAATCACAGAAACGTATGCCAAAAATTTATTTGCACAATTGACCAAAGTCGTGAACGGATTTCAAAATGGAGCAAACGGCGCCACGCAGCTTCATGACGGCACAATCCAATTAAAAGATGGCACAGGTACTATCTTAGATTCATTGCAGTCCAAAACCGAAGATATTAATAAGCTAGCAGCTGGCACATCGGAATTGTTGATCGGTACTAACACCCTTCTTCAATCGTTACAATCAAAGTCTGGCGATATTCAAAAGCTGGCCGATGGAACCAATGAAGCGAAAAGTGGAACAAACCAATTATTAACTGCTTTGCAGGACGGAAATGAAAGCGTTAACAAACTGGTGGATGGCTCAAAAAGTCTAGCAGATGGTACACAAGAGCTATCTAATGGCGCCACCTCTTTAGCAAATGGAGTAAATACATTTTCAACAGGGGCTAATACATTCGCCACTGGAGCAGACTCATTTGCGAGCGGTGCCAATAATTTCGCTGATGGGGCTGGCTCATTTGCAGACGGCACGAAAACGTTTGTTTCGGGAGCCAAAGCCTTTGCAGCAGGCTCAAAAGAAGTGGCAGCAGGTTCCAAATCTTTAAAATCAGGGGCTGACCAAGTACTAGCTGGATTGAAGGAGGCTCAAAATGGAAGTGGACAGTTGTCTAACGCCCTTTCAGCTTTAACGTCAGGAAGTCAAAAAGTTGCCGATAGCATCGGTGCAGTAAAAGCTGGGGCTGACCAACTATCAGCAGGCTCCAACCAAGTAACAGCAGGATTAGAAAAACTGGCTAACCATCCTGAACTAGGGCCGATTTTATCAGCAAGTGCAGATTTTCAAAGTTTAATGAAAGGTAGTCAAGCTGTCACAGCCGGATTAAACAAACTGACTGCTGATTCTGGTGACTTAAAAGCCGGGGCTGACCAAATCGCCAGTGGACTCGCTCAAGCATCCCCAGGGGCTCAATCCTTAAAAAGCGGCTTGGATCAACTAGTTACCGGACAAACCAAGGTTTCAGAGGGAGCTAATAAATTAGCAAATGGAGCTTCTTCGCTCGATGAAGGAGTTAATCAACTTTCTGCGGGTGCCTCCAGCTTAGAGGCGGGTGCAAACAACCTGCAAACAGGCACTTTTCAATTAACAAACGGGGCTTCTAACCTAGGAACAGGCGCTTCTCAACTCAAGCCTGGCGCCGCACAATTACATGAAGGCTCCCAAAAATTCGTAACAGGAGCCAAGCAGCTGAACAAAGGAGCAAAACAAATTGCTGGAGGAAATGTTTCTTTATCAAAATCGTGGGGAACACTCGTCAGCTCTGTTCAAACACTCGATAATGGCATGGCACAAATCGCAAATGGCAATCAGTCTGTCAACAAAGGATGGCGTGATTTAACGGACGGCACAAAACAATTGAATGCCGGCATGAGGCAAGTAAACGAAGGAAATCAAACAGTGAAGACAGGCTGGACCACTTTAACCAATGGTGTCCGCCAAGTAGATGACGGTATGACCCAAATACAAGATGGCAGTCAGGAGTTATCTGCCGAATTATCAAAAGGCGCTGAACAAGTGAATACTTTGAAAGTAACCGACGATAATATCACTATGTTTACTTCTCCCGTCAGACTGAACGGCAAGAAAATAAATGAGCTCCCGATGTATCGTTATGCCAATGCACCATATATTCTGTCTTTAGCCTTATTTGTTGGTATACTTGTGCTCACGCTCGTTTTTCCAATCAACAAACCACGCCATGCAGAGACGTCCAATTTAAGGTGGTACGGTGGCACTTTCGCAAAACTATCAGCCTTTGCTGCCATTCAAGCTATCCTTGTCAGTATTTTTTCTTTATTCTTCATCAAAGTCAGTGCAATAAATGCCTTGCTGCTAGTATTGTTTGCAATAATAGCCAGTATCAGTTTCTTAGCAATTGTCATCTTCCTCATTGTCGTAGCCGGTAATATTGGTCGATTCATAGCAATGATCTTCTTAGTTCTTCAACTATCTACAACTGGTTCAAGCCTGCCGATTGACATGCTTCCTGAAGGTTTACGGAATTTGAGCAACTTCCTGCCAATGAAATACTCGATTGATAGCTTCAGAGCTCTGATTTCATTAGATAACCTAAGTGCCGCATGGAGTCATTTCATCATTCTACTACTCTATCTTGTCTTATTTACAGCCCTATACTTCATCTCGGCATCACTATTTTCAAAAAACAAGGTGTATGATACTAATCTAGAACAATAAAAAAACAAGCAGACCCTCTTTCGTCATTTTGAACGAGGGCTGCTTGTTTATATATTAAAGATATTTATTGAGCATATTCTTTATAAGCAATAACCTTCAAGGCTTGAATTTCATCTTCTGTTAGATTACTTTCGGCGATAGCCATCAGCTCACTTTTCGACATCGTACCAGCTTGCACTTCCGATACAATATTTTGCAACTCGCTTACACCAATTTTATTGATGATTACTCTTGTTGCCTCCTCTTTTGTTGTAAAAGGAAGCTTACTCTCATCTATATTCGCTCCTTCTTCAAGGAATGCCTGAAGAGCGGAATCATTGGCAATCGCATTTTCAATCGCGTCCCATTCACCACTATTCTCTAGCTCTGCTGAAATAGCATCCATTATTTTCTCCGACGCAATATTTGTTCCAATGTAATAAACACCGTAACCTAGACCTGCTAAAACAACTAATGTAACGAGAAACCTTCTAATTACTTTCATAAAATAGTGACCTCCTCTAAGCATCATCTTTGCCGAGTCACTCTACATTATAACACTGATAACTAGAGAATCCTATTATCTACCAATAACCGGAAAATACCAAAAGAACAAAGCCAAAAGGATTGAACTCCTCATGCTTTTTCTTTGCATCCATTCACCGTCCAAATACTCTCATCGTCTTGTAAGATCGACTAATACAAAACGAATGGTTTAATCAAACGTTTGATTAAACCATTCGTTTTGTGCGATTTCAAACATCTTCTCGAAAATACTTTCTTTATATACACCCTTTTTCGACAATCGTTTCCTCTATCTGTCATCTGAAAATATTTTACTAACAATAAAACAAGAGCATTTTGACTCATTTTAATTTTAATTCAAATTTAATTCACATTTTTGACACAAATATGTATAATATTGTAAAAAGTTTGATATAATTAATTTATAATTTGATTTAGGGGGTACAGAAAATGAAGATTATAACTTTTTTTCGCACAATTGCAATTGCGGAGATTGCTCTAGGGTGTTTACTTCTTCTTTTATCCATGACTACCTCTCTTCACGGTGCAATATATTCAGGTATATACATCATACTCTGCGGAGTCTTCACGTGGATTTTCGGCTTACTTTTCTACATGTCGGTTCACTATACAGAATTAAAAAGAGAACGCTTTCAAAAACATAAATTATAATAGTTATTTTTCTAAAATAACGTTATCCTAAAAGACCATGAAATTCTCTAACAGAGAAGGTTTCATGGTCTTTCGTTTACCCATTATACGCATAATAGTCTTGCGTTTGATACGGAACAAATCCACATTGCTCATACATGCTTAAAGCATACTGATTGTGCAAAGCCACCTCTAAGTAGATGTCCTGACCGCGTTTATTCTCCATTTGTACAGTTTGCAAAAGGGCCGATTTCCCATAACCATGCCCTTGATGGTCAGGCATAATAGCAAAACCATAAATATAGCTATCCTCCTGCATACGTAAAACTTGAATTTTCCCGACAGGCTCAGATTGATTTTCTATAATGGAGGTATGATGATCGTCATCACCTAACACACTTGCCCTAAAAATCACCGTATCTGGCTGTTGAAAACCAAAACCCTCTTCATCTACTTCCATCACGAAAGGAATATCTCTTTCTTCTGCACTTCGCAAAGTAACCTTACTTCCTTCTGTAGCCACTAAACGATCTGCATGCCATTTCATTTGGTATTCAGAAAAAGCATACTCACACGCACACTGCTCCAACCATTTTTTTGCCGATTGTGAGTTTCTTGGTGCATTGATTAAAATCCTGCCCTCTTGCGGAATAGTTGCCAAAGCTTTTTGAAACAAATGCAAAAAGATGCCTCGTCTCCGGAATTTCGGATGAACCATCCCACATATTTCATATTCTTCACCAAAATAATAAATACCGAGAAAGCCAACTAAATGACCTTCTTCATAATGAAAAAAATCCATCTCCTCTTCTGCATCCCGCGACTTCAAGATTTCCCAGTTCAGCTTTAGTTCAATGTTATCAAAGCTTTCACAATAGTCTTGTAGCCTTAGCAAGTCTAACATTTGTGTTTCTTTCATAACTGCTCCTTTTCATGATCTAACTTTTTTCTTATACTTTACATGAATACTTTCGCTTCCACAAATCAACTTTTGCGAAAATAAATAAGAACCCGTTTAGCGACGTATGAGGGTCTCAAGCTGAGAGTCACAACGACGAAGTACTCTGAGCCGCTGGAGCTAGACAGGTTTCAAACTTCAAAATGCATACTTTCTTATCCTTTAAGAAAGAACCGTACTCAGTTTGAATAAGCTGTACTATACATAGTCAAGGAGGGAATTATTTGAATCAAAAATTAACACTTTTCGGGTTTCTGGTCACTGCCATCCTATTCATCTTTGTTATTCCGACTGAACACGTCTGGTTACGCTTATGCTTTAAGTTATTACCGATGTTTTTCATTCTCTTTTATGTTTACAGTCAACCATCGTTTATTTCTAAAATGTATAAATCCTTAATTTTAACCGGGCTTATTTTTTGTACACTAGGTGACGCCTTCATTATCTTTTCATTCACCTTAGGTCTAGTGGCTTTTTTAATCGGACATTTATTTTTTATTGCCGCTTTCCTCAAGCATCGGCACCATTCTTGGAATTCTACTCTTTCGATTATCCTTTTCGTTATATATGCCGGATTCTTTGGAAAGCATCTTATTACTGCACTATTGGCAAACAGTGAAGACAGTCTCGTAATTCCAGTCCTGTTTTATATCGTGGTTATCACTATAATGGGATGGACAGCAACGATGACTCATAATTTATATGCTGCAGTAGGAAGCATCCTTTTTGTCCTTTCAGACAGTATTTTGGCTTATAGTCGATTTGTAGCCACTATTCCATTTGATGATCAATGGATCATGCTCACTTATTATGGGGCACAATTTTTCATCGCTTACAGTGTAAGAAACTACCGTTTCAATCGAAAAAGAAAACGCTATAATGAACGATGAAACACACAACGAGGAGGCTTACATCATATGATACGTTTCGGAGTCATCGGTACTAACTGGATCACAGAGCGATTCCTTGAAGCGGCACAAGAGCTTGACGATTTTGTTCTAACTGCTGTCTGTTCACGAAAGGAGGAGAAAGCGAAAACATTCGCCGCTCAACATGGGGCTTCACATACTTATACAACTATCACTGAAATGGCTGCAAGTCCTTATATTGACGCCGTTTATATCGCAACACCCAACGCCTTACATGCTGAGCAAGCAATCCTTTGCATGCAGAATGGCAAACATGTTATTTGCGAGAAACCGTTAGCATCAAATGAAGAAGAAGTCTTGCGAATGATGGCTGCAGCAAAGGAACACGATGTCCTGCTGATGGAAGCAATGAAATCCACCTGCACGCCAAACTTTAAAGTCATTCAAGAAAATTTACATAAAATCGGCCCCATCCGCCGCTATTTCTCAAGCTTTTGTCAATATTCATCACGCTATGATACCTATAAACAAGGTACCATTCTAAATGCCTTTAATCCCGCTTTATCGAATGGCGCCTTAATGGATATCGGTGTATATTGTATCTACCCGCTTGTAACTTTATTCGGAAAGCCACAAGCCATTTCCGCCACCGGGACAATGTTGGACTCAGGCGTAGATGGTCAAGGAAGCATTCTCTTCCAATACAAAGATAAAGAAGCAACTGTTATCTTTTCCAAAATAACCAATTCCTATCTCCCGACTGAAATACAAGGTGAAAGAGGAACGATGATCATCAATAAAATTAGTTCCCCTTCCCAAGTATCCATTGTTTATCATGACGGAACGACCGAAGAGTTGTCAGTGCCTCAAAAAGAAAATACGATGTACTATGAAGCGGAAGAATTTATCCATTTACTTCAACATCAACAAACGGAATCCTCCATCAACACATTGGAGCGTTCCTTAGCGACCATTCAATTAATGGATGAGGCAAGAAAGCAAGTCGGTCTCATTTTCCCGGCAGACACAAAATGACTTATGTACAATCATTTATAACCATAGAAAAAAGGTCATCCTAGCCTTTAGCCAAGGATGACCTTTTTTAATCAAATGTTTGATTGAATCATACATTTTGTATGAAAAACTAAAAATCTATATGTATATGAGTCTATTCGACAATTATCTACCGACAAATATCTGTGTCCAGTAATTGCCGTTCGCTACATACCCTACTCCGATATGTGTATAATTAGCGCTTAAAATATTCGCTCGGTGTCCAGAACTATTCATCCAACTTGCCACGACCATCTCTGGTGTCGTTTGACCTCTCGCAATATTTTCTCCTGCAGCTTTATAGCTAATGCCAAACTGCTTCAACATATTCGATGGAGAACCAAATGTAGGGCTAGTATGACCGAAATAATTATTATCTTTCATATCTTGTGATTTCAAACGAGCAACTTTGCTCAATTCCATGTCAATCGTCAATGCATTTAAACCCATTTTAGCACGCTCAATATTGACCAATCTGAACACTTCTTGTTCAAAGGCATTCAATGTGGAGATACCAAGATTAATCCCTTGCTCTTTAAGGGCTGTGAGCATTCGAGAAATAAAGGCAGCCGCATGCTGACGTGTAGCTGCTTGTGTAGGTTTAAAGCTACCATCTGGATATCCATTTATAATGTTCATACCGACCATATTCATGACAGCCAAACGAAAACTTGATGAAACGATCTGCTTTTCGTCTGTGAAAGACAACGTACCTTTTGTTTTCGTTGCCCCTGCATAATCCAAAGCACGGTCAATCATGACAGCCATTTCCACTCGGGTAATATTTTGATTAGGTTTAAACGTATTATCAGAAAACCCCGTTACAATTCCTGCTTTAACCGTTGCATTGATGCCAGTGGCTAAAGCACTGTTGCGACTGACATCTGAGAAAACGTGAGGACCTTCCTCTAAATTTAGGGCACGATATAAAAAGACTGCAAATTGTCCTCTAGTCACATTGGCATTCGGCCTATATGTCCCATCGCTATAACCCGTAATAATCCCAGCATCAATCATCGCCTGCATCTCTGCATTGATATTTTCATTTGCAGCTGATACTTGTGGAGTTGACAGCAAACTAACAAGCAATATCAAACTACAAAACATAAAAACTATCTTTTTCATTACTTATCCCCTTTCATCAACAAATCTATCATGCACAAAACATTATAGCATTCATTCAGAAAAGAGAGTTCGTTTATTAATCAAACGTTTGATTGAATCATTCATTATGTATAATTTAGACAAATATAAACAAATATCACCACTATTTACAGCGCTAAATTTATCATTTTTTACATTTTCCTAAAAAGATTATGCGGGTGTAAATCCAAGAATAGAAGTAAGAAGGTATAAAATAAGATAAGCCCCAATGAAACTACTCACTATAAAAATGGTAAATAACAAAAACTTTTTCATTTCCTTATCCTCCTAAATAGTTTCTTCCATATGAGCATAGTACCTTTTTCTTTCTCGAATAAACATGATCAATGAAAGCCCTACTGTGAATCTATCCGTATGAGCATCAAACACGTTAGCAACCCATCCTGAAGCCATGATAATTGGAGAACTATAATCATCTGTATGAAATACTTTCTTGAAAGATGCTATACTTAGAGAAGGAATGATTTTGTCAGGAGGTGCCTCTATGGATAACCGTTCGTTAATTCTACTAGGTTTACTTATGGGACAGAGCCAACATGGCTATCAAATAAATGAGTTTATCGAGAACAATTTATCTATGGTGACTGATATGAAGAAGCCGACAGCCTATGCCACATTAGATAAATTGAGCAAACAGGGTTATATCGATGTCAAAACTGAGCAAGAAGGAAATCGCCCTCCTCGAAAGGTATATACTATCAACGAAAAAGGTGCGGAGTATTTCTATAATTTATTATATAAAAATTTAACTTCTGCGGAAATGTTTCAATATCAAGGTGACATCGGTTTAATGTTCATGGATTATCTTCCGAACGAAAAATGTGCGGATGCTTTACAGACTCGCTTAACACAAACACAAAAGTTGATTACTATGCTACAGCACACACCTAACCATGAAGAAGTGACTTCCGTTAATTTGGCTGTCAGACATAAACTCAAAATGCTAGAAGCGGAAGCTTCATTTTTGGCAGAAATTTTGACTGAACTCTAACCCCCCCCTTATTTAAAAGGAGGTGTCAGAAAAGTTATTTCCACTCACATTTTTCAGGGGGATAACTCTCTTTCTGTGACCTCCTTTCTTTTGTACTTTCTCAAAAACGCTTTCTCCAACCAAACGCAATCCTTCAGCAATCTTTGCAAGAAAAGCAAGCTTAGATTTGTCCTTCTGTCCGAAGACAACTAAGCAGGAAAGAGCTATCTGAAAAGCCATTCAATGACTTTCAGATAGCTCTTTCTTTCGTTTGTTCATCATCCAACTAAATCATTTAAATTGACTGATATATCAGAAAAACTATATAATGACTTTAAATTAGTCACATATGACTATTCACAAAAATACTAAGGGGTGGAATAGAATGTTTCTTGCTTTAAAAGAATTAAAGCATGGTAAATTAAGGTTCATGATGATTGGACTCATCTTAGTGTTAATTTCATGGTTAGTGTTTATCCTATCCGGCTTAGGAAATGGTCTTTCTACATTAAGTGCTGCCACTCTTAAGAATATGGACACTGATTATGTTGCCTACGAAAAAGGTTCTAGTTTCAGTTTCAGCAAATCATTATTGCCTGAAGAAGTGATGATTCCGATAAAGGAAGATGCAAATGTGAAAGCTGCCACACCATTCGGTGCTTCCATGGGTTCCGTTTTACAGGAAGATGCACCTGCTGATGCGGACAAAGAAGATGTGGCTATTCTTGGTATAGAACCAGGTTCGTTTTTAGAGCCTACAGTCATTGAAGGGAGCCAATTGTCAGCTGACGACTCCATGAAAGTCATCGCCAATGACACATTAAGAAATGCCGGTTATGAAGTAGGCGACGTCTTAATTCTTGATGGCTCTACAGAAAAAATGGAGATTGCCGGTTTTGTGGAAAACGAGACATACAATCACGTAACGTCCATTTTCGTCACCATGGATAAATGGCGTGCGTACACATTCGCAGCTCCTGGTTCGGATAACGGAATTGAAAATCCAGTTAACGCTATTGTACTTCAGGGTGAAAATATTAATCCTGCTAAATTAGATAAAGAGATTAGCAGCCTCGAAACAGCTACAAAGAAAGAGGCCGTTAACGGCATGCCTGGTTATACGGCAGAAAACGGTACTATTACGATGATGCTCGTCTTCTTACTTGCAATCTCTGCTTTCGTCATCGCTGTTTTCTTCTATGTGTTAACGTTACAAAAAACAAATCAATTCGGGATTATGAAAGCGATGGGGGCCAACAATAGCTTCCTAGGCAAAGCGATTGTTTCTCAGGTCTTTGTCCTTTCACTCATCAGTATTGCAGTGGGGATTGCCTTAACATACGGAACAGCCGCTATTCTACCAGAAGCAATGCCGTTCGCTCTGGATACGAAATTAATGATAATCTACGCAATTGTACTATTGCTGATTTCCATTTTGAGTTCGTTAATGTCTGTTCGTAAAATTGTTAAAATCGATCCACTAACAGCAATGGGGAGGGTTGAATAATGTCTGGTATCCAATTAAAGAACGTATCGAAATTTTATAAAGAAGGCAATACACAGATTACTGCCTTAAACAATGTGACATTATCTGTTGAACCTGGTGAATTCGTTGCGATTATTGGTCCTTCCGGTTCCGGTAAAAGTACTTTTCTAACCATTGCCGGTGCCCTTCTGCAAGCATCCGAAGGAGAAGTAACCATTAACGGTAAGCAATTAGCTGGTCTCTCTCAAAAGCAATTGGCAAAAGTCCGGCTGCAAGAAATCGGCTTCATTTTACAAACATCGAATCTTGTACCTTATTTAAATGTACTGGATCAACTGTTATTAGTAAAAAGAATGGCCGGTTCTGTGACAGCCAAGGATAAACAGTTTGCCAAGGAATTACTGACAGACCTAGGTCTTCAGGATAAATTCAACAAGCTTCCAAACGAACTGTCAGGAGGACAACGTCAACGTACTGCCATTGCCAGGGCATTCATGAATGACCCTAATATCATTCTCGCTGATGAACCGACAGCAAGTCTCGATTCAAACCGTGCACATGAAGTCGTCCAATTGATTTCAAAAGAAGTAAAAGCACGAAGTAAAGCAGCTATTATGGTTACCCATGATGAACGTATGCTCCAATATTGCGACAAAGTATATCACATGGAAGATGGTGTTCTATCCTTACAGGCACTTGTCCATGCTTAATACCATTTACGAAAAAACACCTGCAGATACAAGTTCTCTGCAGGTGTTTTTTCATTCTATATAACCAATTTACGATGCTTGTATGTAGTTTTCAAAATCGCCAACATTGCGAAAATAATGGTCTGGTTTCACCTTAAACTCAGGAGATTGTACATTTGGCAGCCAATGAACACCGATACTGGATACTCCAGCCCCTCTTGCCGCTTGTATATCAAAATCACTATCACCAATATAGACAGCTTCTGTATTCTTCACTCCCAGAAGGTCAAGCGCCTTTTGTACACCTTCGGAATGCGGCTTCGGTTGAGCCACTTCATCCCCAGCCAACTCAACATCAAACAGCTGATCCATGCCTAAAGCCTTCAATGAATAATCCAGACCTCTTCTCGATTTCCCTGTAACCAAACCGAGCAAATAGCCTTGCTTACGTAATTGTTTTAACATATTTTTTATTTCTTCATTATTATCGACCCATTGATTGTGTTCCTTCACATAAATCTCATAATACCTTTCGACAGCCTCTTCCTTTTTATCTGAGAGCAAGTTATTACTAATAAGAGCCGCCTCTGGAGGTCCAAACATTCCGATAATGTCTTCTGTCGTGTAATCCTTTTGATCAAATTCTTTAAAGACTGATTTAAATGCGTGAATACAAATCGGCAAAGAATCTGCAACCGTTCCATCAAAATCAAATATAATAGCTTTCAACATATAAACGCCTACTTTCTTTTGGTCATTATGTATACTTTCCTATTACCTGATTCAATAAAACAATCTTACTAATTTAGTATAAAGTAATTCTTTTAGCCTATATCCATTTATCTATTAAAACCAATAAAAAAACAGGTGGGGAAAACATCTTGTTTTTCATCACCTGTTTTAAATCAGATAATCACTCTCTTTATTTATGCTTGTTCATTTACCCACGAAAGTGTCACTGTACCGTATCCTGTATGCACGCCGGCTATCGGCACAAAAATCTGCGTTAACAATCGTAAATCCGCGTACATCTCTCGCAGTTCGCTCTGCCATTGATTAACTAATTCTAAATTCATCGCATGACTAAAGCAAATCGTGCGCACACCCTCTTGATAAGCTTGATTAATTTTGCCAAATATATAGCTTTTCATTTTCTTATCGCTACGCATTTTCTCATCAACAATGATTCGGCCTTCATCATCAAACGTCAAAATGAGTTTAATGTTCAAGACGCTGGCCAATAAATTTTGCATCGTGCTTACACGTCCACTTTTCTTCAATTGCTCTAAACTCATTGGCATTAAATACATGGTTGTCTGTTTTGTCAGCTTTCGTATAGCTGCGACAATTTCTTCGAAACTTTTACCCGCTTTTTGTAATGCCACACCTTTTTCAATCATATAATTTAAACAATAGTCGCCTATGTGGCTATCGATGACTTCAACTTCGGTGAATCCTGTCATCTCTTTAGCACTTAGTGAACTTTGATACGTTCCTGTCAGCTTACTAGATGCATGAACAGCAATTACACGATCATACTTTTCTTTTAGCATTTCATAAAGCTCGATAAATTCACCATATGCAGGTTGACTTGTTTTAGCAATTTCCTGATTATCCTTCAATTTTTCATAGAATTCTTCTTTCGACAAATCCACTCCATCTCGATACGATGTTTCTCCTAAAATCAGATTCATCGGCACAACATAAATATGATTTTCTTCACAAAATTCTTTTGATAATGATGATGCGCTATCCGTCACCCAAGCAATTTTATTAGACATAGTTTCCCCTCTCACGTTGCTTTTCACAATACCATTCTAATCCTATCTCTTTGATAAATGAAGTATTAAATTTCCTACTCGTTTTAATTGATTCATGTCAAAAATTTCATCAAATTCAAGCCGTCTTTTACCATACTGGATATACAGACCTCGTTCTAAAACACCATCACTAAACCAATTCACATTGATAATTGTCTGGTATCGGAACTTATGAAAATTCTGCAGTCTCCTATCGATAAAAAAGACTCGTTTATTTGTTACAAACAAATATCCTTTATATTCACGCTTGCTTGATTTATCAAATTCACAAGCGATAAAACTTAAACCTTGCTCTCCACTTTCAAATACCCGCTGCTCGACAGCCGTAAAAAAAGCTTTATTCCTCTTTATTTCATTGAATTCATACATCGTATACTCAAGCTGATCAAGTTTCACAAAGTATTGCAATAAAGCTAACACTTCCTGCTTTTCTTGTTCTTTTCTTTCCTCTGCAAGTCGTTGGCGTTCTAGTTTTTTCACTTCATATTCTTGCATTTTGCGAGCCACTGTTTCTTCTCTATTTTTTCTTCGTGTTTCAATCAATTGTTCTACTTCTTCAGATGGCTTATGTTTAGATGTTGCTTTAGTCCATACTTCATCCAGTTTATGCCATATTTTAATGATAATATTCATGATGACTCCTCCTGTTGCCACAGTATGAATCTCTTATGACAATACTATCGCTTCACTAATTGCAAAGCAACTTGAAAGCGTTGACATTCTTCTCGACATTCATATATTATTATATTAACATAATTAATATTTATTCTTTTTCAAAGTATAAAGGATTGTGACTGTCCGGCAGGCAAAACCTAAACTTTCACCTTAGAACCGTACGATTCAGTGCGTATTTTGGTGTAGGCTTAGGTTTTTTTCATGCCGTCCATACAGTTCAAGCTATTGATCATTTGCAGATTCACTCATCATCAAGGAGGCAGAAACATACTAAATTAGAAGCCTTGACAGATGGTGTGTACTAACAAGGCTGCTCAAAACGCTACGGTTTCATTTATGTCAACCGTGATGAATTTGATTTAAAAGATTTACGCCGCATTCTCAAACAAAGCTTTTACTGGTATGAAAAACAAATGGTGCAAGTCTGACAAAAGAAACAGTCAGCGTATAATTCGATAAAAGCGAGGCTCACTGAAAGAGCCTCACTTTTCTTTATTCCTCATAAATCATTTTCTTCGTCATACCACCATCAACCACCAAATTGGTTCCTGTCACAAAATCATTACTTTCCGCTGTTAAATATAAGCATGCTCGTGCGATATCCTCTGGCTTTCCTACACGTTTGGAAAAATGCTGTTCATGATCGACAGACGTTAATTGCGAGTAGTCCCCTGTCTCAATCCATCCAGGAGAAACCGCATTAACCGTTATTCGGTCATCACTAAAGGAAGCAGCTAGCGCATGTGTCAATGAAACAATGCCTCCCTTAGAGGCGGCATATAATTCTGTATACGGTTCAGACATCATCGCCCGAGTTGAGGCAATATTGACGATTGCCCCTCCCTGTTCATTCTTCTTCATATGTTTTGCCGCTTCTCTTGAAGTCAGAAAGACACTTCGCAAGTTCGTCTGGAGTACATCGTCCCACTCATCCACACTAGCCTCATAAGGAGATTTGCGGAGCATCTTTCCTACATTGTTAATCAGCACATCAATTCTGCCATATGCACTCATTGCTTGTTGGATTAAATGAACAATTTGCTCCGGTTTTCTGACATCCGTCGGCACAAAAATAGCTTCTCCACCTGATTCCTGGATGTGTTGAACATTGTTTGTCCCCTTCTCCACACAGACATCAGCCAATACTACTCTATATCCCTTTTGCGCATATTCATACGCTAGACACCGCCCAATACCATTGGATGCTCCCGTTATAATCGCTACCCTTTTACGACCTATTTCCATTATACCCTCCTATAGTTTGACTTCATTTCTATTATAGATATTCTGCTACATGAGCAACACGTCCGCGTAGGACATTTTATAGAAAAACATTGAAATTCGATATTGAAAAAATCAAAGAAGCTGGCTACGAAGCGACAACTCCGATGATTATCGCAAACACCACTGCTTATCCAGATGTCATCGAAACATACAAAGAGATGATTAGAAAAAGCAAAAATCTACTTTAATATTCTTTTCCCTCCCAAACAACTATCAAATGGTATAATACACATTAAAATATGCAATAATTAGAATATTTACAGGTATGGGAGGATTTAACGGATGTCATTAGCTAGTGTAACAGAGCATTTTAAACAATTTAATATGGAAAACAAAATCATGGAATTCGACCAATCTAGTGCCACAGTTGAGCAAGCAGCCAATGCCATAGGCGTACAGCCGGCACGCATCGCTAAAACCCTCTCTTTTCGCAATGATGATAGCGCCCTTCTCGTTGTCACTGCCGGCGATACTAAAATCGACAATAAAAAATTTCGCGACACATTCGGTATGAAAGCTAGAATGCTGTCACCTGATGAAGTCCTGTCCTTCACCGGCCATGCTATCGGGGGTGTGTGTCCCTTCGGCTTGGAACAAAATTTGAATATCTATTTAGATGAATCCCTACAACGTTTCGAAACGGTTTTCCCTGCTTGCGGCAGCAAAAACTCAGCTATCGAGCTTACATGTCAACAATTATTCACCTATTCAAATGCGATAAAATGGGTAGACGTTTGCAAACCTAATCAATAAAAAAACAAACACGACTCGTTCCAGAACTCGTCGTGTTTGTTTGATTTTCTATTACTTCGTTACTTCGTTCAACAACTCTTTGTTAACTAGACCATCGATATCATCGCTAGTGATATAGCCAGCATCTTTACTGATTGTCGCCATTTCTTGTAATACATCTTCATTCAATTCATACGTTGGAATCGTTCTTTCCATCGCTTTCGTTACTTCATCCAATGATAATTCTTTGCCTGTAATTTGTTTAATATGATTGATGAATAATTGAATAGCTTCTTCTTCATTTTCATTGATAAATTCAATTGATCTCACATGTGCCGCTAAAATTTTCTTTGTCAATTCAGGATTTGCTTTTGTAAACTTGTTCGTACCGACAAATACAGTATTCGTTGATTCTTCTCCCCAAGCAAATTCACTTGCTTCCAATAACACTTTTGCATTTGCGTTTGTTTCTAAGTTCACGCCCCAAGGCTCTTGAGTTGCCGCAGCATCTACATCCTTTTGCAAGAATAAAGTTGCAGTATCAGCAGGAGCTTGCTTCATCGTTTCAACTGTTCCCCCACTCGTTTTCACATCCAAACCTGCATCCTTCAATGCCTTCATTAACATAATATCTTGTGTCGAACCAATTGTCGGAATAGCTACACGTTTACCCGCTAAATCTTCCACACTTTCAATGCCAGCATCTTCACGTACTACTAACACTGCTCCACCATTTACTGCACCAGCTAAAATTTGATGTGCCGGATTTTTAATAAAGTTGTTTAAAACCGGTGTCGGACCAACTGTACCAACGTCAATATTGTTCGTTGACATTGCTTCCATAAATGCACTTCCGTCTGGGAATGTTTGCGTTACAATTTCAATATCTTCTCCTAATTCTTCTTGGAAGAAGCCTTTTTCTAATCCTACAATTGTCGAGATATGCGTTAAGTTAGGAAAATAGCCAAGTCTCACTTTGCTTGCTTCTCCACCTTCTGATGTTGCCTCTTCACTATTGCTGCATCCCGCTATAATCATCCCAATGCTTAAAAGTAAAACAAGCAAACTACTTTTCAATCGCTTCATCTTCCTCTACCCCTTTAATTTAAATTATATTAAAGACTTCCTTGCAAACCCCATTTTTGTGATACTTTCTTCTCCATACGTAAGAATACTAGATTATCCATGATGGTTCCGATGACACCGATAATGATCATGATGCTTAAAACAAGATCCATCGATTGCAATGATCGGCCCATGTCGAGTAATTGGCCAAGTCCGCCGCTGCCGCCTAACAGCTCTCCTGCCATAATCGCTCTCCAGGCAAAGGCCCAAGCAACCCGCAAACCGGAGATTAAATGTGGCACAGATGATGGCAAGATAACTGTTCGAAATAAATGGAATCCTGACGACCCCATTGTTTTTGCCACCTTCAAATGAAGAGGTGAAACATTTTTAAATCCCGTACTGGATGTGACGGTCATGGTCCAGGTAGCACCAATTGTCACAATAAACATAATGGATGCAAATCCTAAACCAAACCATACGATTGCCAACGGAAACCAAACAATACTAGGAATCGATTGTAAGGCCGTTACTAAAAAACCAATTGTATCATCCAGTAATTTATACTTTGTGATTAAATAGCCCAATGCCAAACCAATCGTAATAGCTATTGCAAATCCCAATAACAACCGGCCAAATGTGATAAGTGTCGCTTCTAAAATAAGACCTGATGTAAATCCTTCAAATAAAGTTTTGATTACCGAAACGCCACCTGGCTCATTCGGAATAACAATTGGTGGCCATAAAAAGGCCGGAAACATACCTGACTTAGATATCACTTCCCAAATTATTATTAGGATCGAGATGAAGATAATTCTTCTTAAGACTGTAATCACTTCCCATTTCCTCCTTCAGCACTTTCTCCATTTCCTTTTCCAGTTCACTTAATATTTTGTTTTCTAAATCGACTAATACACTATCTGAAGCAACCCTCGGTCTGGCCGCCTGCACGTTAAATTCTCTCTTGATTGTCCCTGGTCGAGTTCCCATTAAGACAATGCGGTCTGACAGCATAACTGCTTCACGAATATTATGCGTGATAAAAATGATGGTTTTCCCTGTTTCCAAATAAATCGCTTCTAACTCTTTATGCAAGACCATTCTCGTTTGCTCATCCAATGCGGCGAACGGCTCATCCATCAGTAAAATATCGGGATCCATTACCAACGCCCTTGCAATCGCAACACGCTGCTTCATCCCCCCTGATAGTTCATGAGGGAAAGCATGGATGAATTTCCCTAAGTGCACCATTTGCAGTCCTTCAATCGCCTTTGCTTTCGCTTCCTCTTTGCTCATCTTCTTCAGCAATAATCCGTACATCACATTGTCTAGTACGCTCATCCACGGAAACAGCCCGGACTCTTGGAACACGACAATACGGTCTTGACCAGGACCTTGGATTTCCTTGCCCCCAATCAACAATTCTCCTGAACTAGCTTTTTCTAATCCCGCAATCAAGTTGAGCACTGTGGACTTTCCGCATCCAGAAGGTCCTAAAATAGAAAGAAACTCACCTTTTTCAATTGTTAAATTTATATCATCTAAAACATGTAATGTTTGTTTTTTGCCATTCTGAAAGTCTTTATTTATATGATTCAAGACAACTTGTGACATGATGTAAATCCGCCCCTCTTCACTTCACTTTTAAAACCAAGTTATTTTATATGAATTATAAGGGTTATTTTACATACTATCCTCTTCATTTTCTGTCGGATATCCGACATTCAGGCAAAAAAGACAACTTTTTAGATAAAAAAATGTAGAATAAAAGAAACTCTTTTCATTTCAAAAGGGGAGGATGAAACAGGTGGACTACACCGATGTTAAAATGGTCGTCGAACATTACGGGGTCATCAAACAGTTCAAGAAAAACGAATATATCTTTCAAATAAATGACTTTGCGAACCATATTTATTTACTTGCGGACGGATGGGTAAAAATTGCTCAAGATAGTGGGGAAGGATACGGGGTTACGCTTTCTCTCCATCAAGCCGGAAACATGTTCGGATTGGCAGAGCCACTGGCTCATATTTCAAGACGAACAAAAGATGCACGCTGTCTGACAAATTGCCAGATCATCTCTCTAGACATCCAAACACTCTTTTCATTAATTAAACAACATCCAGATTTGCTGCTTTCCATTACTACCACTTTGTCACAAAATATTTTGCATACGCAAAATCTAGTTGGCACATTGATGAATAAACCTGTACCATGGAGATTAGCTTCATTATTACTTGATTTTTCAGAAGAAAAAGATAATAAAAGGTACGTTAATCTACCGATTACACATGAGGAGATCTCTTTCCTAATTGGCTGTAGCAGACAATCCGTCACTGAAATTTTAAACAAATGGCGCACACAACAGTTCATAGACTACAACCGGCGTAAAGTCGTCATTCATGATTCCGACGCACTATTTTCAATTAGATAAAAACATTTTAAGGAAGACCAGACCTGCTCGAAAATTTTAGAAACAACAAAAAAGCGACCATCTTCATCTTTTAGGAATGGGATGAGAAAAAGATGACGATGATCGCTTTTTTCTATGAAATTACCAGTTATCTCTGTATACGACTGTTTCTTTAGTAATTTCCATCTATATATTACATACCAAAAACTTCTTCATGGACAATATCAAATGCACCATGTAAATTGGATATCGCTTGGAGACGTTCCTCTTGATCTTGAACTTGCAGCTCAATTTCTTCTTCTAATTCACAATATTTTTCTTCTAAAGACACATGATAATCGGAAATGAAGTTATTTAATACTGTTTCTTTAAAACAGTTCACGTAATACTCGGTCGAATTATTCACAGTTATTCCTCCCTCAATCATTGAATCTTGTTATGCACAACAAAAATATACTTCTACTAAAAATGATAATAACCGCAAATTTAACCGACAAACTCGATAATTGTGACAACATCTTAAACGAGGCCTATTTGCACTATATTGTTCTTTGAAATTTGCTAAAATAGACAAATTTGTTGACTACGAACCAGTATTTCTTGAAGCGCTTCTAACTATCACGACAGACTCGTTATTGAACTAACTAGATATTCCCTCCTGTCCATGGCATTTTGAACAATAAAAAAACAACTCCCACTAGAGTTGTTAATATGCGAAGCAATACTTGAATAAACATGCTGATTAACACGTATCTTCTAATCAGTTCATGTTTTCCTACACTCGCCATTAACATCCCCTATCCTCGTAGGTCTTTGATGCTTGCTTAAACAGGCAGGTCTCCTGGCTCATGATCATTGCTCTTCGCTCCTTCCCATTTCTTCACCTGAAGAAACAGTGGCTTTTCTGCGAATTGCTCCCAATTACAGTTGCGGGACAGCGTCGGTCTCTAACCGAACTTCCCTTTTAAGCGAATAAAATGGCTAACCTTATCCGCACCTGTTTATGACATATAGAATTGTCTCTTTAAATATAACTTATTTTTCTAATAATTTCAAATTATTTTCATTCAATTGTAGAATCCTTTTATTTCAACTTATTTTTAAAAAGTTGAAACCTTTTTTAACTGAAAGCGTATTATTTGATTAACAAGACAACCACACGTATGATTTAAGTGAACCATCACGTGACAGTTGAGGAGGGATACAATGGGGTCGACAAAATAAGAATCGGCGAATTGGCGACAATAACGGACGTTTCTAAGCGCACCATTGATTACTACACAAATATCGGATTGTTAGAAGCGGAACGCACTTCTTCTAATTATCGTTATTATACAGCAGAGTCTATTCAAACATTACAAACAATCAAAGACTTAAAAAATAAAAATATGTCACTTGGTGAAATCAAACAATTCCTTCAAGCACAAAACGGTTGTACCTTTTCAGTAGACGAGTTAAAAGACAAACTGCAAGGACTTGAGAAAGACATCACGGAGATTATTGAACTCATCCAGAAAGAGAAAATCAGTAAAGATCACGTCGATCTGAAAAAAGTCTCAAGTGAAAGTATATCTTTAATTCACTCACTACTACTATTGCTAGTTTGACTATTTTAAATTTTCAATAAGGAGCGTGTCTAATGGGGTTTTTAGTCTATTTTATTATCATTATGGCTTTACCGATTGTTGTACAAATTTACTTAAAGAAAACATATAAGAAATATATGGATGTGGGAGCTTCTTCAGGATTAACGGGTGCTGAGGCAGCCAGACAAATTCTGGATGAAAATGGCTTATACCATGTAGCTGTGGAACATGTCCGCGGTACATTATCCGATCATTACGACCCAAGAGATAAAACGGTTCGTCTATCTACAGATAACTATTACGGCACATCTATCGCCGCTCTTTCTGTCGGCATTCACGAAGTAGGTCACGCGATTCAAGACCAAGAAGATTACGGTCCGTTACGCTTACGTCATTCTCTAGTGCCTGTCGCTAATTTCGGATCAAGTATGTCATTCATTGTCATATTGGCCGGTATATTACTTTCTTCTGCAAACCTACTTCTTGTCGGTATTTTCTTGATGGCCGCAGCTGTATTGTTTCAGGTTGTCACATTACCCGTTGAGTTTAATGCTTCATCAAGAGCTTTATCACAAATGGTCGGTTCTGGCTTAATCCGCAATGATGAAGAAGGCGGGGCACGAAAAGTATTGAACGCTGCAGCACTGACGTATGTTGCCGCTACACTTGTGGCAATCGTCGAATTATTGCGTTTCGTTTTCATGTTTTTCGGCATGCAAAGTGAGGAAGATTAATAGTAAGGAAGTTTTTATCCATTACAGTTCAGTGTCATGATTATACTGATTTTCGTAAATAGCTTTTAAAATAACATACATTTTTATTACCCAGGAGGTGGATGCCTTACTTATGTAAGGCCTAAATTGGACATATTAAACTTGGTACTTGTAGCATTGCTTATTGCCTTGACGGCATTCTTCGTAGCCACTGAATTCGCAGTTGTAAAGGTACGTATGACACGAATCAATCAACTTATTGAAGAAGGAAAGCCGGGTGCAAAGGCCGCAAAGCAGGTTGTTACTCACTTAGATGAATATTTATCAGCCTGTCAATTAGGTATTACCGTTACAGCATTAGGATTAGGTTGGTTGGGGGAACCTACAGTCGAAAGATTATTATTCCCTCTCTTTGAGCGCTTTGATATAAACGCAAGCGTCAGCCATATACTTTCTTTTGCCATTGCGTTCATATCCGTTACTTTCTTACACGTAGTAGTCGGGGAATTGGCGCCAAAAACGGTCGCTATCCAAAAAGCAGAAGCTGTAACATTATTATTCGCTAAACCGATTATTTGGTTCTATCGTGTAATGTACCCATTCATTTGGATATTAAATGGTTCTGCTAGATTGTTAGTTGGTTTATTCGGTCTAAAGCCTGCTAGTGAGCATGAAGTATCACACACAGAAGAAGAGTTACGTATGATTTTGTCCGATAGTTATAAAAGCGGTGAAATCAATCAAACAGAATTAACATATGTGAATAACATTTTCGAGTTTGATAATCGAATTGCTAAAGAAATCATGGTACCTAGAACGTCCATCGAAACGATTTCCATTGATGCGACATTGGAGGAAATCATGGACATTGTTTACCAAGAGAAGTATACGCGTTATCCTGTAGTTAATGGAGACAAAGATAATATTGTCGGTGTATTAAACATTAAAGATTTACTAGGAGCTCAACGAAAGTTCCAATCGACTGAACAGCCGTTAACGACAATTATGAAGCCAATCATTAGCGTAATTGAAACAATGCCTATTAACGAATTACTTCGTAAAATGCAAAAAGATCGTACGCATATGGCCATTTTATTCGATGAATACGGCGGTACATCAGGTCTAGTTACTGTTGAAGATATTCTGGAAGAAATCGTCGGTGAAATTCGAGATGAATATGATACAGATGAAGTGGCGGATATCCGAAAAATCGGCGAAAACCACTACTTACTAAGCAGCATGGTTCTCATCCATGACGTCAACGATTTACTCGGAACCCATTTGGATGAAGAAGATGTGGATACAATCGGTGGTTGGGTACTGACACAGAAATATGATGTGGATAAAAACGATGTGATTGAAGCAGATGATTATTCATTTAAAATTACCGAAATGGATGGACACCAGATTTTGTTCCTAGAAGTAATGAAGAATAAGAAAGAATCAATAGTCACTTCTCCAGTGAGTGCATCCTAAAATAACGAGCAACGTGATAAAGAAATCACGTTGCTTTTTTGGGTTAAAAGATTTTTTAATCCAATCCATAATAACAAAAAATGTAACAATATGCACATTTTGTATCTTACAATATATGTATAAAGGCTAATCGTTTTATTAAAACGACAATTCGTTTTATAATTAAGAAAAATAAGAATATACGGAGTGATTCGCTATGTATTTAAAAGCAGATACTTTCGGTGCCCGATTGCGCATTTTACGTAAAGAAAAGGGCCTACATCAAAGCGAACTAGGAGAAATGTTTGGACTATCCCCTTCAGCCATCGGGTCATATGAGCGTGATTTACGAGAACCTTCTTATAATCATCTCATAGCATTTGCAAACTTCTTTCAAGTATCCATCGACTATTTGTTATGTCGAACAGATGAACGCCAAATGCTAGATGATTATTTCAGTCACGACAATGTAGAATTCTTTGAACTGATGAATAAATCAAATGTAACAATCAATGGCTATGAAGTGACTTCCAGTGATAAACGCCGATTATTTGATATCGCAGTCGGTTTATTTTGGTCGAAATTTTCAGAGGGAAATGAAAATACAAACTCAAACAATACAGATTAAAACGAAAGCCACAACTTATCTAGTTTCCATCTATATAAATACGAATGAAGAGGATGATTACTTATGTCATCCTTTTTTTACGCCATAAAAATTTCACAATATTGAAAATACACACACCTCAAAAACCTTATAATTACCCTTAGAGAAAACTCACCTTTTAACCAAAGGCGTATTTGCCTGTATACTTTACACCTAGAATTGGCAACGACGTCGAGTTCGCTTCATCACGGACAATGTATAAAGATTGGAGGAGTTTGTAACATGAAAAAAACGGTAGCAGCTTCCATGGCTCTTGTAGCAGCTCTTACACTATCTGCTTGTGGAGAAGAAGAGACAAGCAGCAAATCAGAAGCAAATGAAGCAGCAGAAACAACCAAAGAAACAACCGTCACAACGACAGATGTAGAGGATGAAGAAGTACATACTCATACACCCGAAGAACCTGGCCATAACGAAGAATGTGCCTTCTGCAATATGGAAGTGTACGGTCATGACCATACAATGGGTGCTTTCACCGCTCAAGCTATCACACAATCGGGAGAACGTGTATTTTTTGATGATTCAGGATGTCTATTAAACTACGAACGAAAAACAGAAGAAGAATACTTGGCATCATGGGTCCGAGATTACGCGACAAATGAATGGATTGAAGCCGACCAAGCTGTAGCCGTTCAATCCGATATCGCTACGCCAATGAAATATGGCTATGCTTTCTTCAGTGATGATTCACAAGCCGAAACATTCATCAGTGAAAACGAAGCATTAAACCCATCTTCCGTCACATGGGAGAATATTGATACGGTTGCAAATGAACGCTACATGAAAAAGATGCAAAGCATGAATCAATCACACACAGATGAACATGATGAACATACACAGGACAGTATGCATTCAAATACACATGAATAATGAAACGAACTGGCGCCAAAAGTGAAGCTTTTGGCGTTTTGCTATGGTGAAAAGCGGGAATGGATAGGTGAACAATCAATACAAAGGAGGCTTTTTTCATGAAGAAATATGCGTTGCTATTACTATCCTTCCTGCTGATTTTTTCCATGGCTGCTTGCGGCTCGGATAATGAAAGTTCCGATGATACCAACAACAATAAGGAAGAAACAACTACCAACAATCAGACAGAGGAAGAAACCATCGAAGAAGTCGAACCTATTGAACCGACCACGGATAGTGTATGTGCAGGATGTAACATGAAAATTTATTTAAAGGATGAAGAAATGGGACAATTCACTGCACAAGCTGTGACCGAAGATGGCGAACATTTATTCTTTGATGATTCTGGTTGCCTATTGAATGCTCCGCGTAAATCTGGTGAAACATACGCACAAACATGGGTACGTGATTACTATACTTTAGAATGGATTAATGCAGACGATGCCTTTGCCGTCCATTCCGATATCACTACACCAATGAAAATGGGCAATGCTTTCTTTAGTACAGAAGAAGAAGCTGAA
Organism: Bacillus sp. (in: firmicutes); assembly: GCA_051873995.1. GTDB lineage: Bacteria > Bacillota > Bacilli > Bacillales > DSM-1321 > Bacillus_AD. The sequence continues at coordinate 33,313 of JBJEFL010000220.1, read as the reverse complement.
CAATTCATCGCTGAAAATGCCGACTTAAACCCAGCTACTGTTACTTGGGAAGAAATCGATGCAGTCGCTTACGAACGTTACTTGAAAAAACAACAATCCGAAACACCAACCGATGAAGAGGATTCCACAAGTGAAGGTAACATGAATATGTAAAAAATAGGACCGCTGACTGACGGTATTTCTGTGTTGACTTGTCGTATAGAGAAGGCCGAAGCACACCAGGGGTTGGGATAATGAAGTAGACAGTGATCAAGCTTACAAATGATCGACTTCTTGTTTCGCAAAAAAGAAACAACTTGGAGTTACAAATAAGCGGTAGGAGCGCCTGAAAAGTCATTTGAGAACTTTTCAGGCGCTCCTTTATTTTATTTGCCTAGCGATTTGTTCAGCAAAAAACACTTGCTCTAAAGATTGTTTTTGTCCACTTAACTTGGTTAAGTAATCAACTGTATCAAAATGAATCAGCTTTCCAGTTTCCAAAAAAGCCGCTTTGTCCGCAATTTCTTCTACCAATGACAGGATATGTGTCGTAAATAATATTGCTTTTCCCTTCTTCTTCTCTTCTTGTAAAATCTCTTTAAAGCGGTATACCCAAAATGGGTCCAACCCATTGGTCGGCTCGTCCAAAATAATCAGCGATGTATCAGCCAATAATGCTTGAGCAAAAGATAAACGTTGTTGCATTCCTTTGGAATAATGCTTGATCAGCCGTTTACGAACATCATATAAACCGACCAGCTGTAATACATCATCTACCTTTTCTTTCGGCACGTTACGAAGGGAAGCAAAAAACAACAATACCTCAACAGCCGAAAGCTGACGAGGAAACAACATATCGTCCGGCATATACGAAAACATCTTTCGATACTCTTTACTAATTGGATCAACTTCCTGTTCATCTAATAAAATATGGCCGCTTGTCGGCTTTAATATGCCCGTAACCATTTTGATCAGTGTACTCTTACCAGCACCATTCCCTCCACAAAGCGCAACCATTTCACCTTGCTTAATGGTGAAACTGATATTTTCCACCTTACTATGCTCATTATAGATTTTTGTTAAGTCCTTCAATTCCATTCCTTTATTCATTGCCGACACGCCCTTTCAACACCAACGTACTGAGGACTAAAGGAACCACAATCCAGAGCACACTAGAAACAATGAATAATAGAATTCCTTGCCATCCTTGCGCCCAAATAGTTAAATCATACAAACTAGGTCCAAATACAGCCGTTCCATCCAAAGAAAGGATGGCTCCTACGCGAATCAATTCCACTGGATTCAAAAAGATGGATGCAGACAAAACGGACAACACATATTGCTGCTTCACAAGCAATGTTGCGCCCATCACGAGAAATTCATAGAACAAGACAAGGAATGCCCAAACAATAAGACTGCTTCCTAACGCTTGGAATCTTGTTTTTGCCAACAAGCCTATGAGCATCGCAATAGCCAAAAAGATAGCCGCCAACAGCAATGAATATAAATAGAAATTGAGTATCATACTTACCGAAACATCTACGGCTGCTAAATACATCACGACTAACGAAGCACCATAACCAAACGTAACGACCGTCCATATACTTACAAATAAGCCGATATACTTACCGATAATTACCGTTGAGGCATTAACGGGATACGTCAGCATTAGCATAAGCCCACGATCTTCTTTCTCCCCCGCCAAGAACAATCCCCCCATCAACAAGGCAATTAACGGAATCAATAATAACGTCAAGTTCAGCAAGCTGGCCGTCATGCGGCTGAAGCCCGTGTAACCGGAAGCGTCGTTATGACCAAAATAACTAATAAAAATGGCTAAGCAAGCAAAGAGCAGTCCGAAACTCAATAACCATTTACTGCGTAAAATGAGCGTGTGTTGTTGCTTGGCGATGTTGACAATCATGACTCCCAACCCCACTCATGCTTCAGTAATTGCGTATAGTCATATACTTCCCCTCCGCCTTCTTCCTTCACATATTTATCCGCCTCTTCTTTGGACTCAAAGCTGATTACGCCATAAGACATTGGTGTCCAAACATCTTCATCATATACAAAATATGCATTTTCAATTTCAATCCAATTGGAGGAGTATGTATCACGCACATACTGTTTAGCGATGTCCTCTTCCGCTATTCGTTGATCTTTTTGAATATATTCCATCATACAACCGATATCGTCAAATTTGTATGATACACCTTCTTTAGAAATAATTTGTGTAGCAAACGTATTATCCGATAAACTCATATTACAGATTTCACATACATCAACATCCGGATTAATCTCCTCCGGTTCATATGATTGTTCCTCCCCGCAGGCAGCCAAGATGCCCACCATCCATATAATCACTAACAAACTAATTACTTTTTTCATGAATAATGCCTCCCTAACCAAATCAGTAAAATAGAAAACCATAAAAACGGAATTGCCAATAGTAAAATTCCGATATCTCGTTCCTTGTTCTCGGTTGATTTCTCACTAAGCGCAACCGGCTCCACTAATGGATTTTCATCATACACATCTGCAATTCCTATCGAAGGGAATAAAGTTTCCGCCTTACTCCAAAGTTGAATAGAAGGACTCTCAAAGAAAAATTGCCAATACGGCTGTTTTTCAAGCAGCTGATCATATAATGAGCCCGCTTTATAAGTAATATCACCAATTCCATCTCCTGTTACATCATAGCTACTATAATCATCCCAATAGTTCCCACGCACTCCGTTATCCAATTGCATTTGATTGTTGGTAATCTTGGATTGCACCACATTTCCGATAAAGTTATTCTCCGTAAAAACATTGCCTTCATTACTGCCGATAAATTCAAGCCCCACTTGATTGCCGGAAATAATATTGCGCTCTATTTGCACCTCGACAGTTTTTTCTAGAGATAAACCTGTACTATTTAACCGCACGTCATTCTCCTTGATAGCAATATCAGCGCTATCATAAATGATAATGCCAAATCCTCGCACATTGAAATGGTCAATTATTTCATTACTAATCAAATCAATTTGTTGAGAATCCATGCACATCACACCGGTTATGTTACCTTCCAAATGATTTCCCTCAAGACGCACATTTTTATTGAACATTAAATGAATAGCATACCGAGAGTAGTATACCTGATTCTCAATCAGCTCCACCCCATCTACATTCTCGGAATATACACCATCTTGCACACCCATAAATACATTGCCTTCCAAATAAAAGGAACTTCCCCCCGATAAATACACCCCATGTCCTTTATCGGATAAACGACCAGCAAAACTACTAATCTCGTTTCCACTAATCGTATTGTCTGTTCCGTTTTCTATGTATATCCCATGCAAAGCGTCTTGAATGACATTACCTTGGATGGTAATGCGATCACCGTCTTTTACATAAATACCGCTTTCATTTGTTCCTTTGCCGCTATTTTGGATTGTAACCCCTTCTAATGTGACATCATCAGCTATAATCGTCAGTACATTCCCTTCGCCCTCGCCATCGATTATTACTCCTTCTTCACCGACAATAGAAAGTGCTTTTGTGATGGTGACCGACCCTTTATATAGCCCTTTTTTCAACTTTATTACGTCGCCGGCAGATGCATCATCGATTGCTTGCTGAAGCGATTGATTCTCACCCACTGATATCTCTTCTGCCGAAACTAGATTAGGTAGAAGCAAAATGATGAGCATGCTACTAAAATAACTAAGCATCACGCATGCCGCTTTTAACCATGTTATCCTCATCGCTTTTCCCCCTTCTCGTTGGTCAATGAAGTTTGCTCTAACTCGCGGATATAAACCAGCTATTTTGCTTTCTTGCTCTTTAAATAACTGATAACCTCCCTTACATCAATGAAACCATTTTTCGAAAAAAAAAACCAAAGATAACATTCAGTTTGAGGCATCATCCACTAACATGTGTATGATTTGTGACAATCGCTAAAAGATGTTCGGTTTCTCTGATGGTCTAGTTAGTTGTTCTTGTACAGAGTCCCTTTTATAAAGTTATAAGATATTCTCTTAACATATTAATTTTCAATCAAACGTTTGATTGAATCGTACATTTCGAGCGATAAAAGACAGGCACCGACAAAACATCATAAAAAAATCGAAGAAAACCATGTTCTCTTCGATTTCTAGTATTATTTCACAAAATGACTATTCAATTGTTTGAACGGTTCCCTTGAACGCTCTATCATATCCATTTCCACACTGAACGACATCCGGAAGTATCCCGGACATCCGAATCCAGTTCCAGGCACCAATAAAATGTTGTAGTTTTCCGCAGCAAATTTACAAAATTCCACATCATCCTCTATCGGACTTTTCGGGAAAACGAAAAAGCCTCCTTGTGGGACGATGAAATCAAATTGTGCATCTCTCAAAATATCAACAATCGCGTCACGACGAACAGTATATTCCGTACAATCTGTTAATAAACTGTCCATATTCGCTAACACACGTTGCATAAATACCGGTGCATTCACAAATCCGAGTGTTCGATTGCAGTAAACAAATGCAGCGATTAATTGATTGTGACCTTCAATTCCAGCATCAAGTGCCAAATAGCCGATTCGCTCACCCGCCAACCCTAAATCTTTACTGAAAGAGCTTGCATAAATCACTCGGTGATAGGATTCAAACGGACTTTCATACACAATTCCGTCATACACCAATTGTGTATAAGGAGCATCATAAATCATATAAATATGACTATTGAATTCCTTCTCCTTTTCCTTCAATAAATCCCCTAAGCCCTGCAATGATTCCTTCGTTAAAATGGTGCCAGTCGGGTTATGCGGCGTATTAACAATAATCGCCTTTGTTTTATCACTGATGACAGACGACAACGCATCAAGGTCGACTTGAAAGTCTTGATCCAACGGACAAAAAACAGGTGTTGCTTGCACATTTTCCACATAATATTTGTATTCTACGAAATAAGGAACAAGTATAATCACTTCATCACCTGGATTGACGATACTGTTCAAAGCAACATTTAAAGCACCACCTGCCCCAACAGTGATAACGACCGATTCCGGTTGAATCGTTTGGTGATAGAGCGAACCAAGAAACTCTCCTACTTTTGCCCGCGCCTCCGGAAGGCCTTGATTGGAAATATAACCATGCAAATTAGACGCCGGACTGTTTGCCAGTTCCTTCAAATGTTCTTTAAAAGATGCTGGCGGCTCTACAATCGGGTTGCCTAATGAAAAATCATACACTCGATCATTACCGTATATACGGCGTAATTCATTTCCCTTTTCAAACAAGTCACGGATCCATGAACCCTGCTCCAAGTTGGCTGCTATTCTATTTGAAATAAGACTCATTTGACATCTTCCTCTCATTCTTCACTCTGTTAAATTACGTTACTACTCTTTAGTATAAGAGAAGACTAGCAAACTCGAAAGAATAATTATTTTTATTTTCAGATAAATAAACTCTCCTTTTAGCCAGAGAAGTAGTTACACGTATAAGCTAGACAGCTTTGAAACTTCAGCATTATCTACTTTCTTAATTCTTTAAAAAAGCCACCGAAACATCATCCGTTTCGGCAGCTCTACTCATTTTAGGAAACGACAGTTTGCTTAGCATAAGCTAGCAACTGCTCTAATTGTGTTAAAACGCGCTTCTCCAATTCTTCTTCCAAAATTGGACGTTCCGTATTTCCTTTTTCTACTTGCTTATCAATTAAATAAGCACCTCGTAAAATCGTTGTTGCATATAAAGCAGATAGTAGTGGCTTCAATGAGTAATCCAATGCCAATAAATGCGCCGGACTTCCCCCTACCATGATTGGAAGCACTGGCTTATTGCGCAAACCATCTTGAGGCAGTAAATCCAATAGTGCCTTTAAGCTACCTGTATAAGCCGCCTTATAAACAGGAGAAACGATAATTACACCCTTTGCTTGTTGAATCGTTTCAGAAAACTCTCCAATCGACGGATGATTATACTGACCTTGAATAAGTACTTCCGGAGAAAAATCCAATACTGAAATCGATTTAGCTGTAAATCCTTCTTTTTCAGCTTGTTTTTGTAAATACGCAGCAATTGCATCTGATCTTGATCCAGCTGCCGGACTGCCTGAAATGATAATAATTTCGCTCATAACATTCCTTCCTTTCCTCAAAAAAAGTTTCCCTTCTTCTAAAAGGGAGTATTCTATTTCATTTTAACAAATATTTCATAATCTTATAATCATTTTAAACCTTATATTTCCTATAAGTCAACTTTGATTTCATAACGACTTAAAAATGGACATTCTTCCGATTTCATTCTCTTTCAACAAACTATCAGCGGCAATGCTTGCAGAAACAACACAAGCCAAAAGAAACAGCTTGGAATGATCGCTTTGGTCGAGGACGAACAAAAACGGTAGGAGCATCTGAAAAGTCATTCAAGGACTGTTCAGATGCTCCTTCCTATTCTAACCTAATGAATGACATACTCCTCATATTTATCATAATCGGCTCTTTTGCATTCCACCGTCAAAACAGTCCCATTTTCTTCATATTCCGTCTGAAAAATGGACGCATGTTCATTAAAGTAAGAAATCAGTTGCCCTTGATCAAATGGAATTAACAATTTACACTTCACATAGTCTTTAAAGATATGCTGACGAATTAACGCCGTGAGCTCTTCCAAGCCCACTTTTTTCTTTGCGGATAGATAAATACTATCCCCTTCTATTTGAGGAAAATCAATTCCCGCTAAATCTGCTTTATTAAAGGCATAAATCGTCGGAATGTCTTCTACACCGATACTTTTCAACGTTTCATTGGTTGTCGTAATAAATTGATCATAATGCGGATTAGAGCAATCGACCACATGAATAAGCAAATCGGCATTCGCCGCTTCCTCCAATGTCGAACGGAAAGCCTTTACGAGATGATGAGGTAATTTTTTAACAAACCCCACCGTATCCGTTAATAAAAATGACTTCCGATCTGGTTGTTGAATATTTCGAATGGATGTTTCTAATGTCGCAAATAACATATCCTTTTCCAACACTTGCTTACTGACCGAATCATTATACACTTCGAGCATACTATTCATAATCGTAGATTTGCCTGCATTTGTATATCCCACCAACGAAACGACGGGTATTTGATTTTTCTTTCTTTGTCGGCGTTGCACTTCTCGCTTGGATACAAGAGCAGCTAAGTCACGATTCAAAACAGCAATTTTCTCTTCAATCTTACGACGGTCCAACTCCAGTTTTGTTTCCCCTGATCCTTTATTGCTTAATCCTGCTCCGCCTCCCCCCTGCCTTCCTAGCGATTCACGCAAACCGATTAAACGAGGCAACATGTACTGCAGTTTGGCCACTTCAACTTGAAGCTGTGCTTCCTTCGTTTTGGCACGGCGAGCAAAAATATCAAGGATTAAAATAGTACGGTCAATAACCTTACAATCCAAATCACGTTCCAAATTACGTATTTGAGAAGGTGATAATTCATCATCAAAGATGACCGTATCAGCATCCATCATCTCTTTTAACGCTAATACTTCTTCAAGCTTTCCCGTCCCTATGTAGTGAGAGCTTGTCACACGTTCCAACTTTTGTGTAATCTCTCCCACCACTTCCACATCACACGCTGCAGCCAAGTCAGCTAATTCATCTAACGAATAACGGAAATCCAGTTCATCTTGCTTCTTTAATTGCACTCCAACCAATATGGCTTTTTCTCTTTCTTCCATCTATCAAAATCCTCCTTCTCTATCAAAAATAGAGGGTCAATTATCTGATTATCTTTTCTCAAGTAATGATTCTCCAAAACCATTCATACATTATTCAATGCTTACTGTCTCCATCTTACAACAAGTTTATTGATTGTAAACGTTAATTCACCTTGATATAGTTCTAAATAAGAAAAAAAGACTGGAGTGAACATCGTGGAGCAAGAAAGGCTTCATTTTAAATCCCGAACCATCCACCAAAATGAAGAAGGATTCTTGCAAGGTGTAAAGGATTGCGTCCCCACGTTACTCGGATACTTAAGTATCGGCTTTGCCGCTGGTGTCGTACAAAAAACAGCCGGGTTAAGCATGGCCGAAATTACGTTGATGTGTCTCTTACTCTATGCAGGTTCCGGACAATTTATTGCTGCTGGCATGATAGCAGCAAGTAACCCGATTTCAGCTATAATTGTCACCATTTTCTTTATCAACTTACGGCATATATTAATGAGCGCCGCCCTGGCACCTTATTTTCGTCATCTGTCGCCGTGGAAGAATATGTTGGTCGGAGCGCAACTGACAGATGAAACGTTTGGAGTTGCCATTAATCATTTAAGCGATAAAGACCGAGCCAGCTTCAAATGGATGATTGGTTTAAATCTCACCGCCTATTTAAATTGGTTACTCGGTAATCTTGCTGGAGGACTCTTGGGCAATTGGATTCCAAACCCTGAAGCATTCGGCTTGGACTTTGCTTTATCTGGGATGTTTATCGGTTTACTCATTATGCAAATTCTCAGCCAGAAGAAATACTTTGTCGATGTGATGGTAGCTATGAGCGCCATTGCAGTTGTAGTAGCCGTCAGCTTTATCAGTTCTGGTAGTGCTGGTATTATTATCGCTACCATTATCGCTTCGACAATTGGGATGGTGATTGAAAAATGGAGATAAGCTGGAGCATATTTCTATTGATACTTGGTTGCGCCATCGTCACCTTTATACCGAGGGTTTTGCCCCTCATGATTTTAAGTCGGCTTGAACTTCCCGTATGGGCAATCCGTTGGTTAAAACATATTCCGGTTGCCATTTTAACAGCACTGATTGCTCAAGAATTGCTCTTATCGGATGGTACCTTTTCGATTGCAGATAATATACTTAAATTATGGGCAGCCCTACCGACTTTTCTCGTGGCTATTTTCACCCGAAGTTTATTAAGTACCGTTTTGACAGGTGTCATTTCCATGATGATTTTACGTATGCTCTTTTAAACGTACATATTTTGTTGATTAAGATGGTTCTCTTGTCACACGCAAAAAAGCAACGGAAATCCCCCGTTGCTTTTCTCTTATATTATGAATATATCTTAAAAATTCTCAACTTTTCTTGTTGGAATAAAATTCTCACCATAGCATTTTTCCCAGTGGTCAATACGTTCATTGATATAAACTTCATCACGAAGAGAAACTAAACCACCTTCAATTTTTTTGGTAATACGCTCACGCCAGAATTCTTTGAATCCCTCTTGCACTAGAACAGTGTTATCGATTTGGATTGTAGCTTGTCCGTTTTCTTGTACAAGTTTACGGAATAAAACAAGCACTTGAACATCATTATATTTTGAATCTAATTGCTTTAAGCAACCACTATCCAAGATACTTTGTAGTTCTGCTTGTTCTTCTAAGCTTGGATGATACAACGTATTTGGACAAATATGAACTACTTCCCCTTCTTTTCCTACTACTACACGAACATAAGCTAAAGCTGTTTGATTGTTATCTACTAACATCTGCATCTTCACTCCTTGGTGTTATTCTAGAAAATCTTATTTTAGAAATGGGTATGGTACTTTTTTCTCATCACGTCTTATAAGCTAGGATGCTTTCCAATCAAAGAAGGAAAATCATGATGTGGTACCCTTCTATAAATTAACTGACCCGAACGATAGTTACGAAAAGGCAATCATCTTATCAAATGAACCTAATCTTATCCTGTTGCACCATTTGGGGATTTACTCATTCATTATACTAAAAAAACTTTTATAAGAAACTTACAATCCCGATAATAATATTTGAAATTTTCTCCATCACCCTTTTTACTATGAAAAATAATGATAAAAATCATATTGAAAATGATAATCATTTTCAATTATTATGAGCTTACAGTAATTTACCTATTTAGGAGGGTTATCAATGAAAACGTTTATTGGATTTGCAAGTATGTCCGGCAACACGGAAGATATCGCCAACATCCTTCAAGATGTTTTAATCGCCAAAGGATGTGGGGTGGTTATGGAAGACCTCGAAAGTGTAGATGCAGCATCACTTACAGAGTATGAATGTATTTTCATTGGAGCTTATACATGGGGCGATGGCGATTTACCATATGAAGCGGAAGACTTCGTTGAAGCTTTACAGGATGTCGACTTTACCAACGTGAAAGCAGCCTGCTTTGGTTCAGGAGATTATGCGTACCCACAATTTTGTGCGGCAGCAGATATCCTGGCTGAAACATTAGAAGACAGAGGTTGTTCAGTCTTTAATCACCGCTTGAAAATCGAACTCAGCCCCGAATCAGATGAACAAATTTCAGAATGTCGACAATTTGCTCAATCCGTCTATGAGTGGGCACTGACATCTAAGGAAATACATCATGTTTGATAAAGGGTCCACTGCTGTTTTATCCACTCCCGATCTACCATTTATTGTTGCTGTCAAAAAAACAGGCCTATACACATTCGATGAAGGTGAATGGCATTTACAATATGCCTTATCTCACAATATTTATAAGCTAGTACATATAGGCTCTTATATATTTGGAATAGGTGATAACGGAACCATCGTTCGATACAACTCGCTTCTGTCGAAATGGGTTCACACTTCTTTTCCGACCTCACAAAGACTTTGGGATATTACAGGTAATGAGCAAGGCTTAATTATTACACACGGAGGAAGTAAACTCTATATTTCCAATAATTTCGGATTGAACTGGTCCGTCATCAAACCGTTTGAAGCAATCTCTGCTAAGCCAACAATCCGCTCCTTACACTATCATCAAGGTCATATTTATATCGGAACACAAATCAATCGAGACGCCGGTGGATTATGGAGATATTCTTTAACAGATGGTGAACTGCTATTGGTGAAAAAAGAAACATCGTCGATGATTTCTTCGATTTATATGGATTTAGAAGACTGTTTGTTCATTACAAAAGGCTATGCCTGTTCAGATACAGGAGAAGGATCTCTTGAAATGATGCATGCTCATACCGGTGAATGCCGAACATTCCATAGTGTTATCTCAGAGAAGGCCTTTTTAGATGTATTCACAGTAAACAACAAACTATATACGACCACTAGTAAAGATGCTTATGGCTTTTCAAGAATTTATGAAATTCAAAAAGAGACACAGACTTTATTACCTATTGAAACAGTCATCGGGCATGGATTTAGAGGTGCCGGATTTAATGATCAATTGTTCATTTCCTCACCAGTAGAAAGTAAGTGGATTTGCAGTCGATCTAAACAAGCAAAATTATTACATTAATAGGAGTGATATCGTTGAAAATCGGTGTTATTTATGCGAGTATGTCCGGGAATACAGAAGCGATAGCTGATCTGATCGTTGAAGAGCTAAAGAAACAAAATCATGACGTACAGTTGGAGGATGTCCTTAATGTTTCGGCCGCTGCCGACTTACTAGAGTATGATTTGACTTATATCGGGATGTATACGTGGGGAGATGGCGATTATCCAGATGAATGCTTAGATTTGATTGATGAATTGGAGCAATTGGATTTAAATCAGCAACCATTTGCCCTCTTCGGCTCAGGTGACACTTCTTATCCTGAATTTTGTGGTGCTTTAGATCATCTGAAACAACTAATTGAGGAACAAGGTGGCATCACTTTGATTGACCCACTAAGAATTGAATTTAATCCAGGTCCGGAAGATGAAATTCAACAATTCGTAGCAGAATCTTTGGCCAAATTATCAACAATTCAAGCGTAAATGTTTGCTTGATGCCTAAAAGAAAAACATAGGCACCCTTGTCCTATGTTTTTCTTTTGGAATTAGATTTTTTTCACGAATTCTGATTTTAATTTCATTGGTCCGAAGCCTTCGATTTTGCAATCGATATCATGGTCACCATCAACTAAACGGATCCCCTTGACTTTTGTACCTTGTTTTAGGACAGATGAACTTCCTTTTACTTTAAGATCTTTGATTACTGTTACAGTATCTCCATCATTTAACACATTTCCATTAGCATCTTTGAATACTTTTACTTCTTCAACTTCTTCATTAGCTGATTCTAAAGTCCATTCATGACCACATTCTGGACATACTAACAGATTTCCATCTTCATACGTATATTCTGAATTACATTTTGGGCAATTTGGTAAAGTAGACATAATTTCATTTCCTCCATTTACTACAATCAATTCTTATATACAGGAATTATTTTTTAACGGCTTCAATCATAACCATAGTAGTAGTTCCTTATACCCTTCTATACTGTCATAGTCTCCCCGTATTGACAAGTCTTTCTCCATCCACTTTTCGCCAAATCATCCTATTTGTCCTTATTTTTCAACAAAAAATAAGGTGACCCACAAGCCGTTTATTGAACGACTTGCGAGCCACCCTTAGCAATTCCTGCCTAGAAATTAGCCTATTACTATCAAGCATAAAACATACAAATAATGCCTACACATAGCATCATGCTTTCGGATGAATCATCTCTTCCGGACGAACAACTTCATCAAACTGTTCTTCTGTTAACAAATTCAATCGAAGTGTTGCTTCCTTCAACGTCAGTCCTTCTTTATGCGCCAATTTTGCAATAGCCGCTGCATTTTCATAGCCAATATGCGGATTCAACGCCGTAACCAACATCAATGAATTCTCCAAGTTTTTCTGAAGAACCTCTAAATTCGCTTCAATTCCTACAGCACAGTTATCATTGAAAGAAATCATCGCATCAGATAGAAGGCTGACTGATTGAAGGAAATTATAGATAATAACTGGTTTAAATACATTCAATTCAAAATTCCCTTGACTAGCAGCCATACCAATCGCTACATCATTGCCCATCACCTGACAGACAACCATTGTTAACGCTTCGCTTTGAGTTGGATTCACCTTTCCTGGCATGATGGAACTTCCAGGTTCATTTGCAGGGATTATAATTTCCCCAATACCCGAACGCGGACCACTTGCTAACCATCGTACATCATTTGCCACCTTCATTAAGTCTGCCGCTAACGCTTTCAACGCCCCGTGAGCATAGACCAGTTCATCATGGCTCGTTAAAGCATGAAATTTATTGGACGCTGTAATAAATGATTTACCGGTTAATTCACTGATTTGGTTAGCGGTCATTTCTCCATACTGTGGATGTGCATTGATTCCCGTACCAACAGCCGTACCGCCAATCGCTAATTCTCTCATCGGTTCCACACTATCCGCTATCATCTTTTCCGTTTTTTCTAGCATACGGACCCATCCACTGATTTCTTGCCCTAATGTAAGAGGCGTTGCATCCTGTAAATGTGTTCTACCGATTTTTATAATACTCTCAAATTCTTCCGATTTTTGCTTCAACGTTTTTTTCAATTTACGCAATGCAGGTAGTAGTTGATCCTCAAGGGCAAATACACCGGCAATATGCATCGCTGTCGGAAACGTATCATTCGAGCTTTGTGATTTATTCACATCATCATTCGGATGAATCATGATTTCTTCATTATTCTCTATTAACAATTGATTAGCGCGATAAGCAATTACTTCATTCACATTCATATTCGATTGAGTACCGCTTCCTGTTTGCCAAACAACTAAAGGAAAATGCTCATCCAACTTACCTTCCAAAATTTCATCCGCCGCTTTAACAATCGCTTCTGCTTTCACTGCCTCAAGTTTCCCTAACTTTTGATTCACTTGTGCAGCACTCTTTTTTAAAATGGCAAAAGCCTTGATGACCTCACGAGGCATTTGTTCATTTCCTATTTTAAAGTTTTCTTTACTACGCTGTGTTTGAGCACCCCAAAATTTATCTGCCGGCACTTTAATTTCGCCGATTGTATCCTTTTCAATTCTAAATTCCATCTTCTCTTTCTCCCCTTCAAGTATGTCTTTTATCACTTCTTGCAAATTAAAAATAATATTATGAATAATTAACCCGTATCGATAAATACCAATATTCTCTAACAAATATATTAGTTGAGTTTGATTATCATTGTCAATTAATATACTTACATCTCTCTAAAGGATATTAATCGGCATATTCCTTTTGTTTATGGAATTTAATGTTAAAATATGAATATCACTATCTTATTCCGTTGTCACAAGGAGGATACAACTGTGAATAACATCATTTTATTTGACGGTGAATGTAACTTTTGTAATCGCAGTGTGCAATTCATCATTAAACGCGATAAACGGGCCATTTATAAGTTTGCATCTATTCAAAGTGATACCGGACAAGAACTATTGAACAAACACCATGTGCCGACAAATATAGACAGTCTCATTCTGATTGAAAATCTGTCCTATTATACCAAGTCATCAGCCGCTCTAAAAATTTGCCGACATTTAAACGGCGGATGGAAGTTATTATACGGTTTATTGCTCGTCCCTAAACCATTGCGTGATTATGCTTATAGCATCATTGCAAGGAATAGATATAAATGGTTCGGAAAGAAAGATGCCTGTATGTTACCGTCACCTGAAATAAGAAAACGATTTTTGAATTGAAGGGATAGATTCCTCATCCTGTATACATCATGCAAGAACATTAGTCGGAACGAGGAACCTCTCTCCTTTAACTGGAGGGTTTGCGATGAAAAAAGTGATTTTGGCAGGTGGGACCGGGTTCATTGGTAAGTATTTTGAGAAACAATTTAAAGAGCTTGGTTATGAAGTGAAGATAATCTCTCGTCAACATCAGCATCTTTCTTGGGAAGATCGAACGGACATCATTGAAGCATTGGAAGGGGCTGAACTTCTCATTAATCTGGCAGGTAAATCCGTCAATTGCCGATATAATGAAGCAAATAAACTAGAAATCATGCATTCAAGGATACGGACAACGACCATTCTTGGAGAATCGATTTTAGCCTGTACTACTCCTCCAAAGCTTTGGATCAATTCCAGCACGGCAACCATTTACCGTCATGCCGAAGATCGTCCGATGACAGAAGCGAATGGTGAAATCGGTTCGGGATTTTCAGTGGATGTAGCCACCACTTGGGAGAAGACTTTCTTTGATTTCCATTTACCGAATACTAGACAAGTTGCGTTACGAATCGCCATCGTTTTAGGAAAAGACGGTGGCGTCATAATTCCTTACCGCCATTTAGCAAGGTTTGGGCTTGGCGGTATCCAAGGAAAAGGAAATCAAAAATTTAGCTGGATTCATATTGAAGATTTATTTCAAATCGTGCTTTTTTTGAAGGAGCGCGACAACTTAAATGGCATATTTAACTGCTCCGCACCTTATCCTGTCAGCAATCGGGAGCTCATGAAAGAAATAAGAAATGCCATGAACGTTTCATTTGGCTTACCCTCCCCTCGATGGTTGCTGGAGCTCGGTGCCATCTTCATCAAAACCGAAACAGAGTTGATCTTGAAAAGCCGCTGGGTGGTCCCAGACCGATTAAAACGTGAAGGCTATACATTCACCTTTCCAACCTTGTATCAAACCTTGCAAGATATTATATGAACAGGCGAGAAACCTTATTTCAACACATCCCTTCAGACTGACTTGAAAACGTTTGTCAGTCGAGGCGCGCCAGACCGGCAAAGACGTGAATAGAACATGTGGTTCATGAACGGACGAGCCGGGTCAGCAACGAAGAATGCGAGCGTTTTTCAACAGTCTAAACAGGCGAGAAGATGACTCTTCTCGCCTGTTTATTAAAATGGATGCTTTCATTAGAAGAATATCAATAGTAAGATTCCCACAATAAAGCAATAATAAGTAAAGTAGATAAGTTTTCCATGTTTCATGATACCCATAAACCATCTCATCGCAAAGTATGTCATAAATAACGTGGCAATAAAAGCAGCACTATATGGAATGGCTAAATCTAGTTTATTGGATTCATTTAAAAAATCCGAAAAACCAAGTACGAGTCCTCCCAAACTGACTGGGATATACAGCATGAACGAAAAACGCAGTGCGGTATCTTGCTTCATGCCGACTGCAATGGCCGAAATAATCGTCGCACCCGAGCGGCTAATACCAGGCGTTAAAGCAACAGCTTGTCCTAGTCCGACCAGGAAGGCATCTTTCGCCGTAATATCTTGTTCTTCCTTTGTACCTTTCATATTGCGAATCGTCCACAAAGCAATACCTGTTACAAACAGCATAATCGCAATGGTCGTCATGCTCACACTTTCCGCAATGACATCACTTAATAAAACACCTAAGACACCCGCTGGGATAGAGCCAATCACAACAAACAGCACAAACCGAAAATCGCTTTTATATCGCAGCTCTTTCGTTTTTACATACAGAATGGAATTCTTGGCTAAGCGAGCGATATCTTCTCTGTAAATGAATAGAATTGCCAGGAGCGATGCTGTGTTCGTTAAAATAGCAAAAGTAAATCCTTGTTCACCAAGTCCCAAAATCTCACTAGCAATCATCACGTGCCCACTAGATGATACGGGAATCGGCTCTGTAAAACCCTGAACAATCCCGATAATCACCATTTTAATCGTGAGTAAAATATCAAATTCTTCCATCTTTTCCCCCCATTAAATATATGAATAAACTCAAAAACCCTTTTATATTTCCTGACGAAAATAGCCAATATTCTAAAACTTATCCTAGACAGTATTCTACAATTAATTACAGAGAAATGTCCACGCTAAGCTTCACCTATCATTATTTCTTCTTCACAAATGGAATTCCGACTTTCGAGAATAATTTAACTGGTTTCCCTAATCTTGTACTCAAAAATAGAGTGAAACACTAATAATCTCCCATTCAATCAATAACCTTCGATAACCACAAAAACAAAAGGGAGTACTTAAAATCTGTACTCCCCATGGCATTACTATTCATTCGTTTTATGTAATACTTGTTAACACCTTTAATCTATTTATATAAGTCGAATCTCTTCTATTGATAAAATGATGCTAGACAGAAACATTTAAGTTCGATTCCGGACAAACCAATGCAAACTGCCATTGACTAACCCCGCTTTTATCGTACCTCGTATGCTGCCAATTCGACGCTAATGATATATTCAGGTTTTTCTTGTCCTTTTTGAGCACGATGCCCTGCAATATGCTCTGGGCTCTTTTCCCATGCTTTCCAATGTGCTTCAGATGCCCAACGAACCATAACCAACACTTCTTCATTGCCACGACGTACCTTTTTCTCCATCACTGTTAAGTCGATAAAGCCCTCTTGCTTTGAAACAGGGCTATCCCCTTTACTAAATTTCTCAATAACATGATGTGCACTGCCTTCCGTTACTGTAAACCGTCTCATTTGGATAAACATACATCTCTCCCTTTCTATACATGTATAGTTTACCTATGAGAGGCTTCGTTCGTCAATGAAAATGATAATTATTATCAATCAATTCTCGTTGATGAATCGAAAAGATCTGCTAATTGTCGTTGGAACAACGGATGCATGATTTTCTTCTAAGGCAATATATAATGTCTTCGAAACACTCGGCAATTGATCATAAAATGTTTTTGCATCCTCAACCATGAAACCTTCACATTCGCCTACTGCCATATATAGCTTTTGTAAATACTCGGCATTCGCCTTCTTCAAATACTGATACAATTCCTTACCGTTCCACCAAATAGAAGGACTGATCGCAATGTAATTTTGAAAATCAGAACAATGTGTCAAATAGCACCAAATCGTATAGTATCCAGCTAAAGAATGTCCATATAGTGTCTGCTTATTCTTATTGACTTCAAATTTTCCTTCAATCATAGGCTTTAGTTCATTTTCTATAAATTGATGAAATAGATGCGCGCCGCCGTTCTTTCCCAAGTCCATTTTTTTCCCTTTAGCATGTTCCGGGAAAATATATTCCTTTGCAGGTGCCGTATAGTCATAGAATCGTCTCTTCCTCATATCTCTCTCATTATGACAAATACCCACCACTATGCTTGATTCAACTTTAGTTTTCAACGTATTCGGTGACTGAAGCTTAATCGCATATTTGGCAAAGTCAAAATAAGACTGTCCATCTAACACATAAATAATTGGAAAACCCGCTTCCGGTGGATTTTCTTTCGGTACATACACTTGAATCGTATATTCATATTCTGTTGTTTTAGAAACATATTGAAATGTATAATCTGTATTTTTCACGTTAACCGACCTTCTTTACTAGAAAATTTGGAAGGATGAATAGTGTGAATAACATAAGGAGAAAAGTTAACTACTTCAATCACCCTTACATAAATCCGGAACATTTGGCGCTTCGATACTCAACAATACTACATAATAACTATTTATTCATATAAAATTGTCATCAGTTATTCATTATTTTCCATGAAAAATAACACATAAATTAATATATGTATCCGAAAAAAGTCCATATTTATTATAAATATATCTAAAAACAGCTAAAATAACGCTAAATTTAACCGAATTGGAAATTAAATGGGGCATAAAAACACATTCTTTCATGCGCAAATATCTATTCATTTACCTACTACAGTTTGATAGAATGAAACCTGCACTGAGAATGAATATCATTTGTAATTGGAGGAGAAGAGATGAAAAAGTATTGGCAAATTGGAGCAGCGGCTTTATTAAGCTTATCATTGGCTGCTTGTAATACGTCAGAAGAGAGTAGTTCCACAAAAGAAGAAAAACCTGCTGAAACACAAAAGCAGGAACAAGCTACAGAACTAAAAATTAATTATCTAGAAAATGAGTATGTTTTCCCGAATCCTGTCGAGAACATTGTAGCGGCTAGCTTTGAATCAATGGAAGATTCAGTAGCCCTTGGTATTAAGCCTGTCGGCGTTTTAGAAGTAGGAGGCAAAGTTCCTGAATATTTAAGCGAGCTTGAAGGTGCTACATTAATTGGCAATAAAAGAGCACCTAACGCTGAAACAATTCTCTCTTTAGATCCGGATGCAATCATCGGAACATCAAAATGGGGAGAAGACACAATGGCCCAAATGAATAAATTAGCTACTACCCTACCTTACTCTCATATTTCTGCTAACTGGAAAGATAATTTATTAGCTTTAGCTGAGCTAACGGATAAAACAGAAGAAGCTGAAAAAATCATTGCAGATTATGAACAGAAAGCTGCTGATACAAAAGAGAAAATCGACAATTCTGATGTAAGTGAAAAATCTGTCCTAATGATTCGTATTCGCGGCGGATTAATGTATGTATATCCAGAGAGTGTCTACTTTAACCCTGTTCTATATCAAGATTTAGGATTAAAAGTTCCTGAAGTCGTAACAAAAGCGGAAGCACAAGCTGAAATATCACTAGAAACTTTATCCGAAATCAATCCAGATATTATTTTCTTACAATTTGAAGAAACTGAAAATGCTGATACACCAAGTGCATTAGAAGATCTTGAAAATAACGCCATTTTCAACAGCTTAACTGCATCTAAAAACAATGAAGTTTATGTCAATACGATCGCCCCACTAGCGGAAGGCGGTACAGCTTGGTCGAAAACAAAATTCTTAGATATTGTGGAAGAAAACTTAGTGAAATAATGTAAATTGAAGATTGCAAGCACAGGTATTCTGAGCTTGCAATCTTCATGTATAAAGATAGGTGTAAAAAGTTGAATCAGACAGCTAAAGTTCCAAGTATTATTATGCTCATAACCCCTTTTCTAATCATTGGCATTACGATTGTTTCCATTCTATATGGAACAAAAGATATTAGTATTCAAACAGTTTACCAGGCTCTGATTGATTTTGATAAAAGTAATCCAGATCACCAAATTATCCTTACAAGTAGAATCCCTAGAGCGATTGCAGTTTTATTTGTCGGCGGTTTTTTAGCTGTTGCCGGTGCCGTCATGCAAGGAATTACACGCAACTATCTTGCTTCTCCTTCATTAATGGGCGTAAATGATGGTTCGGCCTTTCTTATCACATTGGCTATCGTACTGGCACCTGGGTTACCTAATTATCAAATGATTATTTTATCAATTATCGGTTCTGCTTTAGGCGCAGGATTAGTTTTTGGGTTTGGAGCTGCCATAAAAAACGGCCTATCCCCTGTACGTTTAGCTATAATCGGGACGGTCATCGGTACTTTTTTAAGTAGTGTGGCAACGGCAATCGCTATGTATTTCCAAATATCACAAACTGTTGCAGCTTGGTATAATACGAAAATTCATATGGTTGATATGGATATGTTGCTACTCTCTATTCCGTTTGGTTTAGTTGGCATATTGATTGCCTTATTTTGTGCACGTTCTATTACAATTACTTCTTTAGGAGAAGATATCGCGACAGGACTTGGTCAGAAAACAAAGCTTATCCGTTACTTGTCTATGTTTTCAGTTGTCCTTCTAACAGGGACGTCTGTTGCACTTGTAGGGAAAATTGCCTTTGTTGGACTCGTTATCCCTCATATTGTTCGATTTTTAGTTGGAGTAGATTATCGTTACATTATCCCTTGTTCCCTACTAATCGGCGCATTGTTCCTTAGTCTCTGTGACATAGTCGGGCGCTTTATAAACTATCCTTTCGAAACACCAATTGGCGTCGTAACCGCCTTAATCGGAATACCATTCTTCCTATACTTAATTAGATCCCGTGGGGGTGGTAGACATGCCTAGAAAAAAAGAGAAGCGAATATTTTTAAAGGTCCTTGCCATATGTCTATTTATTTGCATCGGCTTTTACTTACACATAACAAATGGCATGTTTGATATAAGCGTTACGGAAGTGATTAAGACGCTTCTCGGTTTAGAAGAAAATGAAAAGTTTAAACTTGTCATTTTCGAATTTCGTCTTCCACGAATAATTATCGCTATTTTAGTAGGCATCGGTCTAGCTTTGGCAGGCTGTGTATTGCAAGGCATTACAAAGAACGACCTTGCTGACCCCGGTATTCTTGGAATTAACGCAGGAGCAGGGGCAGCTGTAGTCATTTTTATGTTTTTCTTTCAATTCCAAGCTGTTCGTACAGACGGTTCGGAATGGCTTAATATTATGATGATGCCTTTCTTTGGTCTAGTAGGTGGTATTTTAGCCGCAGCCATTATTTTTGCCTTTTCGTTTAAATATGGTCGTTTAGATGTTCAGCGACTACTGTTAACAGGTATTGCGATTAATAGTGGATTCGGAGCTTTGTCTTTATATATTTCATTAAAGATGAATGAAAAAGACTTTGAATCTGCCGCTCTTTGGCAAGCAGGGGCCATTTATAATGCAAACTGGATCTTCATTGTTTCGATCGTACCATGGATCATCATTTTGGGCATTTATGTTTATAGAAGATCGCATTTACTGGACTATTTCCAACTTGAAGAAAGTACTATTGTTAGCTTAGGTATTCATTTGGAACGAGAAAAAATCAAGCTATTACTAGCAAGTGTTGGTTTAGTGAGTGCCTGTGTATCTGTCTCAGGCAGCATTGGATTTATCGGATTGATGGCACCTCATATTGCCCGTCAATTAGTTGGTATTCGACATCGCCTTGTTGTACCTGTAAGTGCACTAATCGGAGCCGCTCTACTCGTATTCTCCGATTTTGTCGGGAAGACATTGTTCGCTCCATCTGAGTTAGCTGTCGGCATCGTCGTTTCAATTATCGGTATTCCATACTTCTTATATTTATTAGTGAAATCTCGTTAAAAGGAGGAAAATAGAATGCAAACAGCCTTCCGCATTGAAGAATTAACAGCAGGATATGAACGAAACACCATTTTTGAAAATTTAAATGCTTCTATTGAATATGGAAAAGTAACAACGATAATAGGTCCAAATGGCTGTGGTAAATCAACGTTATTGAAAACAATTGGTCGAATACTAAAAAAAGAAAAAGGTAAGGTATTTCTTCAAGAACAAGACTTACAAACACTGTCAACGAAAGAAATAGCAAAACGACTAGCCATTTTAGCTCAATCCCCTTCCGCTCCGCCTCAATTAAAGGTTGGAGAGTTAATTTCATATGGTCGTTATCCACATCGAAGAAATGTCAATCGGCTCTCCACTGAAGATATAGAAATTATTAATTGGGCAATGGACGTTACACAGACAGCTGAATTTGAATCACGTGAACTTGCACAGTTATCGGGGGGACAAAGACAACGTGTGTGGCTCGCAATGGCTTTAGCACAAAAAACGGATATTCTTCTATTGGACGAACCTACTACATATTTAGATATGGCTCACCAAATAGAAGTGCTGAAAATTGTTAAGAAATTAAATGAAGAGCATGGATGTACAATTGTGATGGTTTTACATGATATCAATCAGGCTGCACGCTTTTCAGATACGATTATTGCGATGAGAGGCGGAGAAGTAATCACAACTGGTTCTCCTAAGGAGATTATGACAAAGCAAGTTTTAAAAGATGTGTTCCAAATTAACGCCACGATTATCGAAGAGCAGACTATACCAGTTTGTATATCATACGACGTATTAGAATAAATGATAAGAAAGGATACTGACCATGACTTTATGTATTGGCCTAACTCTTTCGCCGACATGGTTAAATGGAGATGGTTGGAGACATGTTGATAGCAATGCCGAGCAACTATTTTCCACTACTTTTTATGCTGAATTAGCAAAAAAAGCAGAAGCGGCCAAGCTGGACTTTGTTTTCAAACCGGATAACCTCTTTTTGAATAAAGAAATGATAAATAAATCACCAGGGTTCAGCAGCTTAGATCCAATTGTACTATTAACCTCTATTGCTAGCGAAACTGAAAAAATTGGACTTGTTGCTACAATGTCAACGACGTTCAGCGAACCATTTACAGTGGCAAGACAACTTCAATCTCTTAATTGGACTAGCAAAGGCCGTGTTGGGTGGAATATCGTTACTTCCATTGAGGGTAGCGGAAATTTTGGGAAGGACGCAATGCCCTCTTCCAAGGAAAGATATGAAAGGGCGCTAGAGTTTACAGAAGTTGTCCGCAAGCTTTGGTCTAGCTACCCACATGAAGCACTAACCATTGATCGTACTTCTGGGCAATTTGCCGATAAAGAAAAGATTTCAGCGATTCACCATACAGGTGATTTCTACAAAGTAGAAGGTCCTTTGAATTTGCCTGCGTATAAACATGAATCCATTCCATTATTTCAAGCAGGCGCTTCTGATGCAGGAAGAAACTTTGCCTCATTTGTAGCCGATGCCATTTTTGCCGCAACACCAGATATGGAAGCTGCTAATGAGCTAAGAAAAGATTTACAAAAAAGAGCGAAAGAACAAGGGCGTGAACCTGATGCCATCCGCATTTTACCTGGCATGCACTTCTTCTTAGGAAAAACACGTAAGGAAGCAATTCAACTATATAAAGATGCTTACGCATATTTAACAACCGAGCAGAAATTGGCTTCCGTTAAGCGAATTCTTGGCGTTGACCTTAGTCATTTTCCTCTAGATACGCCTATTACTGCCGATTTACTTCCTAAATCAACTGCAAACGTTCGCAGTAAAACACATGCATCTTTATTAACAAGAATTATTTTAAAAGAAAAACCAACCCTTCAAGAATTACTGAACAAACCTGAAGTCATCGGCTCTGCACATTGGGTAGTAATAGGAACAGCAGAGGACGCAGTAGAAGAAATCATAAAATGGCATGATCATGACGCAATAGATGGATTTATTGCACTACCAGGAGGATCTATCCAATCATTGCATTTATTTTTTGAACAAGTGGTGCCCCTTTTGGTAGAAAAAGGACTGTTTAGAAAAGAGTATGATGGCAATACTTTACGAGAACATTTGAACATTTAATAGACAAACGTTTAGCAAAAGTAAATTCAATATTATTCAAGATCAATCATTCTTTTCGAACCTTCACTCAAATAAGATTAGGCTGTTTTCTTGAAGATTGTTGTTTAGGTCCATTGAATAAAATCAGCATATAAACGCTGAATGGAGCGGAATTCAATCTATACTCAACAAAGTTTGTGAAAACAGCTTAAAATGAATACAGGCATTATCAATGGGCTCTTCTCTTCTGAACACACCTATGATAATGCCTATTTTATGTTTATTTTGTCGACAGTTAGTCGACATACAATATTATCTTTGATGTGCCTTTCTAAATTGGCTAGGCGACACTTTGGTTAAATTTTTAAACACTCTACTAAAATAAAAACTATCTTGATAACCTACCGCTTCTGATATTTCTGAGATAGTCAATTCACTAGCCGTAAGCAATTCCTTCGCCTTTGAGATTCGATACTTTGTCAAATAGCGGATAGGAGTTAATCCCGTTACCTTTTCAAACAAGTACGCAATTCTCCTTCGATCAATATCGAACATATCTGCTACCTCACTAATTGATATGTCCTCTTCATAGTGAGTATGGAAATAGTTCAATATTTGCGTTACCTGCTGCAAAGTAAAGTTATATTGACTGTTTCTAGCACCAGTTAAAATGGATTGCAATAAATTCATGAAAATAACCTTTAATTCAAATTGAGAAAAATAATCCGGATTCATATTTTTACTTAATAACTGATTCGTAATCTCTTGAATTTCATGCATATTATCAATTTCTATAGAGAAATGCTTATTTACTAATGATTTAAATTCATCCTTGGCATGTATTACTTGATAATGAACGACAGCATATGTCCAATCTTCTTCATACGTTTTAATCTTTATATCCATACCTTCTCCGGCATGTACAATAGTATTTCTAGCATCTATATGATAAGGAACACCATTCAACGAAAAACGTGCAACGCCCTTTAATGGAATAATAAATCCACCTAGTTGAAAGGCTGTCTTCCGATTCGTATCTATTTTTCCGGAAGGCAATGTACTTTTAAAAGCATTTTGAAATTGAATAGTTGAAGTTGCAAAATACTCGATTAATTCACTGGTTTTAATAGTCACATTCATTACCTCTCGTTCCACACTTGCATCAGAAATGACCCTCTTTAGTAAATTATTATATCACTAGTACTGTATGAAAATCTAAATAAGCCTACCAATGTTATGAATATTCAAATTTATCATTTTAGCGATGAGGAGACAAAAGCCTCGAAAGCGTTCTCCTGTAGCGAAAACCCATCATGTACTTGAAGCGTAGAATCTCTTCATCTTCTCATCCTCTTTATTATTCAGGAAAACAAAAAACAACCTGTTTGGACATAATACCCAAACAGGTTGTTTTATCGAACTTTTTTATGAAGCTACAATATTATATTTACAACAATCAGCAGCTTATTCTACAGTAACACTTTTCGCAAGGTTACGTGGTTTATCTACATCGCAATCACGGTGTAATGCCGCGTAATATGAGATAATTTGTAAAGCAATTACAGAGACAAGAGGTGTTAATAATTCATGCACAGCTGGAATCACAAAGCTATCTCCCGCTTCTTCAAGACCTTTCATAGAGATAATGCATGGGTGTGCTCCACGTGCAACCACTTCTTTTACGTTACCACGAATACTTAAGTTTACAGATTCTTGCGTAGCAAGAGCGATAACCGGTGTACCTTCTTCGATTAAGGCAATTGTTCCGTGTTTTAACTCTCCGCCAGCAAATCCTTCTGCTTGAATATAAGAAATCTCTTTCAGTTTCAGTGCACCCTCAAGACCAACGAAGAAGTCCAATGAACGACCGATAAAGAAACAGTTACGAGTCACTGATAAGAACTCACGAGCAATGCCTTCCAGCTGCTCTTTTGAATCACAAAGAACTTCCATCGCATTTGAAACAATACCTAATTCATGCACTAAGTCTAATTTTTGTTCTAATCCCTTAGCAGCACCTGTAACATGAGCTAAGATTGAAAGAACGGCAATTTGAGCTGTGTAAGCTTTTGTTGAAGCTACCGCAATTTCAGGGCCGGCATGCAGAAGAAGGGTATAATCCGCTTCACGCGATAATGTTGATCCAGGAACGTTTGTGATTGTCAGTGCTTTATGACCCAATTCTTTAATCGCCACAAGAACAGCACGGCTATCCGCAGTTTCACCACTTTGTGAAATGAAGATAAATAATGGTTTTTCAGACAGTAACGGCATATTGTAGACAAATTCAGATGCAACATGCACTTCAACAGGAATATTTGCCATTTTTTCAATGAACTGTTTTCCTACTAGTCCGGCATGATAGCTCGTTCCACATGCTACAATATATACACGATCCGCTTCTTTCATAGCACCGATGATGTCATCAGCGATTGTTAATTCACCTTTTTCATCTTGGTAAGCTTGGATAATTTTACGCGTTACTAATGGCTGTTCATCAATTTCTTTTAACATGTAATGAGGGTATGTGCCTTTTTCGATATCGCTCATATCCAATTCCGCTGTATATGGCGCACGTTCTACGACTGTCCCATCTAACTTCTTGATTGTAACATGTTCTTGCGTTACGATTACCATTTCTTTGTCCATCAACTCAATGAATTGATCCGTGACTTGCAGCATCGCCATCGCATCTGATGCAATAACATTGAAGTGATCACCTACACCGACTAAAAGAGGGCTTTTGTTTTTACCGACAAAAATAGTACCGTTATTGTTAGCATCTAAAAGAGCTGTAGCATATGAGCCTTTTAATAGTGATAATGTTTTCGCAAAAGCCTTTTCAACAGAAAGGTTCTCTTCTGTAGCAAACTTTTCGACTAATGCTACAATAACCTCTGTATCCGTATCACTGTTAAACGTCACATCTTGCAAATACTCGCGCTTTAAGATTTCATAGTTCTCAATAACCCCATTATGAACCAGTGTAAAACGACCCGCTGGACTTGAATGAGGATGTGCATTTCGTACACTTGGTACACCATGCGTTGCCCAACGCGTATGACCGATACCTGTTTGCGCAAAAACGTCTGCATCCACAACTTCACGTAAGTCTGCAATGCGACCTTTTTCTCTGAATACCTGTACACCGCTATTGTTCATTATGGCAATCCCTGCAGAGTCATATCCTCTATACTCAAGCTTTTCTAATCCTTTCAGCAGGATTTCTTTCGCATCTTGATTTCCAATATATCCAACAATACCACACATACTTGTTTCCTCCTAAATTTCAGAAAGGCGACAAGAATGTCCGAGGACAAACTTGTCCCCTTATCTCTCGTATTTTGTTGTGTGCATTTTCATCCTTTTGTGCAAATGGTTGCCCATTTGTTTTCAAAATGAAATCAACAGCTGTGCACGTCAACTGGGAGGTACCCGCCGAAAAATCGATATTCCTCCACCTCGTCAACTAAATCCGCTCCGTTCGATTTAGTTCAGGCGCTTTTTATTAGTATTTACCAAAGAACTTATTATACACTAACGACCTCCTCCTGACAATTTTGGAGCTCACTTGTGAAATAGGTATCAAAAGTAAGATTATCATACCCTAAGTACAATATCTCGTCAACTATATTTATTTCCATTTAAAGGAATTATTAAGGTGCTTATATAAAAATATGCATAAGAAGCAAATGCGTGCTTCTTATGCATATTTTTTGCCGAACTCTTATAAACCCATTTCTTCTTCTACAACTTGACAAATACGTTGCACATATTGATCGCATTGTTCTTGTGTCGGTGCTTCTGCCATAACACGAACAAGTGGTTCAGTACCGGATGGACGCACTAGAATACGGCCATTCCCGTTCATTTCCTCTTCCACTTTTGCAATGATTGCGGCTACTTTTTCATTTTCCGTCACATGATATTTATCCGTTACTTTCACGTTGACAAGCTTTTGTGGATATTTCTTCATTTCACTTGCAAGCTCCGATAACGGCTTCTTAGTTGCTTTCATGATGTTTACAAGCTGAAGACCTGTTAATAGCCCATCGCCCGTTGTATTATAATCAAGGAAAATGATATGACCGGATTGCTCTCCACCTAAGTTGTAGTCATTCTTCTTCATTTCCTCAACCACATAACGATCTCCAACCGCTGTTTGTGCACTGTTTACACCTTTTGCCTCTAAAGCTTTATAATAGCCTAGATTACTCATAACAGTCGATACAACAGTTGACTGTTTCAAACGGCCTTGTTCGTTTAAATATGTTCCGCAAATATATAAAATTTGATCTCCATCAACGATATTTCCTTTTTCATCGACTGCGATGATTCTATCTCCATCTCCGTCAAAAGCTAACCCAACATCTGCTCCTTTTTCTTTCACAAATGCTGCAAGTGCTTCTGGATGTGTCGACCCTACACCGTCATTAATATTTAAACCATTTGGAGCAGCACCCATAGTCGAAACATCCGCTTCTAGATCAGCAAATAAATGAGTAGCTAATGATGATGTTGCACCATGTGCACAATCTAATGCTACATGTAAACCTGTAAAATCTTCATCTACTGTTTGTTTCAAGTAAGATAAATATTTTTGGCCGCCTTCGAAGTAATCGTTCACTTGGCCAAGCTCTGCACCTACTGGTCTTGGTAACGTATCTTCCGGTAAATCCATTAATTGTTCAATTTCTTCTTCTTCCTCGTCTGATAGTTTAAACCCATCACTTCCGAAGAACTTAATTCCATTATCAGCAACTGGGTTGTGCGAAGCTGAAATCATAACACCCGCTTCTGCACTTAATGCTTTTGTTAAGTAAGATACTCCTGGTGTAGAAATGACACCTAGACGCATTACTTCTGCTCCAATGGACAGTAGGCCCGCTACTAGTGCTCCTTCTAGCATATGACCAGAAATACGTGTATCACGACCGATTAACACTTTAGGACGACGGTCTGTATGTTTCGTTAACACATACCCTCCGAAACGGCCTAATTTAAAAGCTAGTTCAGGCGTTAATTCACTATTAGCGACACCTCTTACTCCATCAGTTCCAAAATATTTACCCATGTTTAAATATCTCTCCTTCATGTGTTTTATTGTGAATTTGCACAATAAAGTCAACCTATCGAAAGTGACTTAAACGTCACTTTCATATATATGAACCAATCTGTATATGTGTAGTTGAATTAGCATCATATCTGAAACTTTTCCAATCAGATTGAATTCTATCTTATGATGTATCTGCATCGGCTTCGATATCTTCGGACTCATCCATCTTCATCTTTTCAATCAAAAATGAGGCGCTTGTCAATAGAAGCTCTCCTTCGACAGTAGATGGTACCGTCAATTTCAGTGCCGCCGAATGCTCGCCTTCCTCCAGACCATTGACATTCATTGAAATGGCAATATCAGAAGCACTTATATTACTAAGGTTGTTTTGCGTCCCAGTGACAACAACATCCACAACCCCCTGTGACGGGTCGAGGAAAACCAGTTCAAAATCCTCCCCTAACCCAATAGGTTCAATATTAATATCTGAAAACGATTTAGAAGCTGTTTCTTCTTCCTCCGCTGTCTCTTCCTCTTCCGGTGTCGGTTCTTCTGTTTCTTCAACTGTTACATTGACCGTGACCTTCTGTACAGAAGCCGATGTCACACCATCCGGTAAATCCAACTCGACCGTCAATTCTGTACTCTTTTCAAGCTTACTGACATCAATCGGTACTTGGATTTCGTCGATGGTATCCAAGACGGATTTCTTCCCATAAATCGTTGCTTCTTTAGTATCCGGGACAAGACTGACAATGCCTATCCCATCCTTTGGTGTACCAGAAGCTATCGGCTTAATGGATACCGTCTTACTAGGACTGACAATCGGTACTTCTACCGTCACAACACTTGGCTCAATCGTTACATCTAATTTATTTAGATTTTTGTCTAGTGCCTGTACTTGCGCTTCACGATAGATGGTATCCTGCGACCCCTCTTCAATATCAATAATCGCCTTTACATAAGCAATTTCTGCAACAACATCTTTTGCTCCCGTAATTTCAACTGTGCCGGGACTCACTTTCGGTTCTTCGGCGATATATCCTTCATCTAATAATGAACGATCAAATTCAGGTTCCACCGAAAACTCTTCAGTCACCTTTTCTTGAATGGATATATCAATAGTTGCTGGGTCTATGGTATAGCTGATTTTTTCATTTAAATCGCGAACCTTCATTGAGATAGTTCGATCACCTAAGGTGATTTCAGGATCTGATAAATCAATATATACTTTGAATTCACGTTGATTTTTTGCCGTAATAACTAAATTCTTCGGACCAGTCAATGTAACATCGACCGTTTCCGGCACCCCACTTACAACTAAATTATCGCGATCATAGTAGACCTCAACAGGCACTGATTCAACCACTTCCGAATCAGATTGAGCAGGCGTATTAATGCCTAAAGTTTCTGTATTCGGTTCGAAGTTAACGGAGATGAATAATAAACCTGCCAAAAGCAATGCTATAATTTTCAAAACCCAAGGAGCTTCAATAAGTTTATCCATTTTTCTTCGTCCTCCAATTCCACAAGGTAGAAGGGGCAGTCTTATGGACTTGAACCAGTTCTTTCATGAGCATTTCTTTAAATTGCTCTTGAGTTAAATCACGATGAAGTTCACCGTTTCGAGCAAGGGATACATGTCCCGTTTCTTCTGATACGATAACTGTCAGAGAATCCGTTACTTCACTTATACCGAGTGCCGCTCTATGGCGTGTCCCTAATTCTTTCGAAATGAAAGGACTTTCGGATAGTGGTAAATAACACGCAGCTGCCGCTATTTTATTTTTCTGTATAATCACCGCTCCATCATGCAGTGGTGTATTCGGAATAAAGATATTGATCAACAGTTCAGAGGTAATTTGTGAATCAAGCCTTATTCCTGTCTCAATATACTCATTTAAGCCCGTTTCTCGTTCAATGGACATGAGAGCGCCAATGCGACGCTTTGCCATATAAGCTGTCGATTTAACAATTGCTTCAACCATTCTCTCTTGCGCATCCTCTTCCGTCGAAGCATTCCGAGAGAATAATTTTCCTCTTCCCAATTGCTCCAAAGCCCGACGCAGCTCCGGTTGGAAAATAACGATTACCGCTATAAATCCCCAACTCATGGCTTGTTCCATCAACCAACCAAGAGTATTCAATCCGAATAATTGACTTAAGCTTTGGACAACAACAATGACGAATATGCCTTTTAAAAGTTGTACTGCTTTGGTTCCTTGAATGACCATTAACAATTTATATATAACAAACCATACTAGTATAACATCAATAACGCTTGTAATAATATCAAAGAAAGTAAAGTTAGATAGTGACATGTTACTTCCTCCATCTGAGTATGTAATACCATTTTAAATTTCAATAACTTTACCATTATACCATAGATTAGCCCAACACCAATGTAAACCATACATCGAAGTTGGAAGAAATCGGTGAACACTTTGTAAGTGATGCCTCTATTTTACACCTTACTGTTGCTATTCGCCAAAATGACTTTACTTTCCGCTGAGTCTCCGGCATTTTCACTTGGCCTTGGCCTTCATCTACGACATCGACATGTAACAAAACCCAAATGATAAAAAATAAAACGTCATCCGCATTAATCGGATGACGTTTACTTTTCATTTCCAGACACGAAATCAGACACCTGCTTTGTCACAGACTTCATTTGATACCATAACCATTCAAACAATTCATCAACTTCTTCAATTTTACCGGAAACATGTCCTGCAGAAGCCAAGTATTGTTCACCATTTATGACAGTCACATTGCCGTCTACGGACCCTTCAATTTTAATATTGCCGTTACGGACAACAACATCTCCGGTAACAACCTTTCCTTCCGGCACAATGACCGTATCATTGTCTACCACTAATTCCGGCTGTTTAGAAAATGAAAACTCGTAATCTTGCTCCCAACTGGAGAACATCGCTCCACCCATCAGGCAGATAAATAAGGATGCCGCTGTGATCATAGGGTGATTCTTAAACCACCTCTGCAAACTGACCTTCTTTTTTTCCTTCGGCAAATTTGCCATCACATTCTGTGTGAAATTCGAAGGTGCTTCAATACGTGGGGTACCTTGAACATATAAAATGGCCTTCTTCAGTTCATGAAAATAAACCTGACAGCTTTCACAATTTTGCAGATGGTGACGCAATATACTTTCATGTTCCTTACTGATTTCATGATCAAGATATTCATGCATATATTCAAAGATTTCATCTGAACATTTCAATATTCTCACCTGCTTTTTTATAAATTGCTTAATTGCTTTCGCAACGCTTCTCTTCCTCGATGGATTCTCGTTTTGATTGTTCCGATTGGTAAATCCAAAATTTCGCCAATTTCTTTTAACGATAAATCTTCTATATATTTCAGTACAATAACAGTCCGATACTTCTCCGGTAGTTGTAGTATTTCTCTTTGAACAGTATCATGCAATTCCAAACTTTCTACTTCGTCAATCGGATCTTCGGCATTAGATGGTATTTGCGAATACATATTAAGCCCTTCTGTTCCAGCAACTTCTGCATCTAAGTAGTAATCAGGTTTCTTTTTTCTAATACGGTCAATACAAAGATTAGTAGCAATACGATATAACCATGTGGAGAACTTCAGCTTCATATTAAACTTATGAATATTCACATAAGCACGCACAAAAGCTTCTTGAGCCATATCCTCAGCTTCATGACGATTCCCAAGCATGCGATAACATAATTGGTAAACCTTATCCTTATATATTTCTACAATTTCCCCAAAGGCGTTTTGATCACCCTTCAGAACTTCTTTAATCCTTTGTTTAACAAGTGCATCCATCTTTTATTAACCCCCGCCCTATGCGGCTATACGTTATTTACGAATCGTAAGCATAAAAGTTTCATAAACTATTACGTTTTATCGTATATCAAATGAATTTCAATTCCCGCTTCCAAATTATCAAATTTGATTCTTGTTCCACAAACCAGTAAGTCTCTTTATATTACAAAACAATTCCTAAAATATGAAATAAAAAGTTCATTTTATATCTATCCTTGAAACCCTGCACCAACGATTTTCTTGAAAACAAAAAAAACTAATCATGAATAGATTAGTTCAAAAAGCGCGCCTTAGAGGATTCGAACCTCTGACACACGGCTTAGAAGGCCGTTGCTCTATCCTGCTGAGCTAAAGGCGCATAAATATGTATTATAAATAAAAAAGACTCCGCAGGTAGGATTCGAACCTACGACCGCTCGGTTAACAGCCGAGTGCTCTACCACTGAGCTACTGCGGAACAATAATGGTGGGCCTAAGTGGACTCGAACCACCGACCTCACGCTTATCAGGCGTGCGCTCTAACCAGCTGAGCTATAGGCCCATTTTTTTGGAGCGGGTGAAGGGAATCGAACCCTCATCATCAGCTTGGAAGGCTGAGGTTTTACCACTAAACTACATCCGCATATGATTGGAGGCAACACCCGGATTTGAACCGGGGATAAAGGTTTTGCAGACCTCTGCCTTACCACTTGGCTATGCTGCCTTGACTGGGCTAGAAGGATTCGAACCTTCGCATGACGGAATCAAAATCCGCTGCCTTACCGCTTGGCTATAGCCCAATAATAAAATGGGGCGACTGATGGGAATCGAACCCACGAATGTCGGAACCACAATCCGATGC
>JBJEFL010000219.1:0-6602 GCA_051873995.1 Bacillus sp. (in: firmicutes) | reverse complement strand
CCACAGTGGACTTTCACCACCTAGATAGTTGCCATGCCTGGCACACACAAAAAAGAACCGCTTTCGGCAAGCAGTTCTCATTTATTTATGTATGCGACACAATCATTTCTACCTGACCATTCAGTTCAAATTCCCCAAAACCAGCCGGTAAAATAAAGTCGTCACCTTTTTTCAAAGAAAACTCTCGATTTCCCTGGATCATTATTCCTTCTCCATCAATAACACTGCACAACAAATATTGATCTGCCTGTAAATTTGCTGAACCATTTACATCCCATTTATATTCTGAGAAAAATTCCGATTCAACAAATTTTGTAATCGTCAAATCTTCCTTCTGCTCAACAATAGGCTCAACCATTTGTGCTTGATGAGGTACAGTCGCCACATCTATGGATTGTTGCAAATGCAGTTCACGCGGCTTACCATTCGCATCCAACCGATTATAATCATACAAACGGTAAGTCGTATCTGAACTTTGCTGCGTTTCCAATACTAATGTGCCCTCACATAAAGCATGTATCGTTCCACTCGGCACATAGAAGAAATCACCTGGCTTAATATCCACCTTCTGCAAAAGGTGATCCCATTCCCCTTCTTTAATTTGTCGCTCCAACTCTTCTTTTGTTTTAGCCGTATGGCCAAAAATCAACTTCGCATTTTCTTTACAATCCAATATGTACCAGCATTCTGTTTTTCCTAATTCACCATTTTCATGAACAGCGGCATATTCATCATCAGGATGCACTTGAACAGACAAATCCATATTTGCATCTAATATTTTTGTCAATAAAGGGAATACCTCTCCGTCTTCATTCCCAAACAATTCACGATGCTCTTTCCATAACTGATCTAATGTTTTCCCGGCATATGGGCCATTCTTGACAATCGAAGGTCCATTTGGGTGGGCAGAGATCGCCCAACACTCTCCAGTACGTTCAGAAGGGATATCATAGCCAAACTCATCACGAAGTGCCTTTCCTCCCCAAATACGTTCTTGAAATACAGGTTGTAAAAATAACGGTTCCATTGCTGCTCCTCCTAGTTGTTATGCTCATTATGCTTGTCCCGCTAAAATAAGTGCGCCTGTTACGCCTGCATTATCACCCAGCTTTGGACGGACAATATAATCACCCATTCCGTCTGCCAACTGAGATTGTGTGACGTATCCATTCAAAAATTGCTTTGTATATTTCTGAATATTCTGAATAATTAAGTCTTGCTTCATTACCCCTCCACCAAGAACGATTCTTTTTGGAGATAAAATTAAAATATACTGCATGAGAGCTTGAGCGATATAATAAGCCTCCAATTCCCATACTTCTTTTCGATTATGAAGATGTTGACCTTTCTCACCCCAGCGTTCTTCAATAGCCGGGCCTGCCGCTAACCCTTCCAAGCAATCGGCATGATATGGACATTTTCCTTTATACGTATCAGCTTCATGTCTACGTACAAGTATATGTCCCATCTCCGGATGCGATAAACCTTGAAGCAGTTCTCCATTGACAACTGCACCGGCACCGATTCCTGTACCAACCGTCAAATACAAACAGCTGTCCAAACCTTCTGCAGCGCCAATGGAAGCTTCAGCTAATGCCGCAATATTAACATCCGTATTAAAAGCGATTGGTATCGAGAATGCTTCTTTTAAGCAGTCAACAATGGGATAATTTCTCCATGCAAGTTTTGGAGTGGCTGTTATCGTTCCGTAAGTTGGGCTATTCACGTCAATGTCTATCGGTCCAAAAGAACCTACCCCTAATGCTTGAATGTCATATTGCTTAAAGAACGCAATTACTTGAGCCATCGTTTCTTCCGGAACTGTAGTTGGTATAGAAATTCGTTGTTGTATGTTTCCTTGGCTGTCACCAACGGCACAAACAAATTTCGTGCCGCCGGCTTCTATCCCACCATAAAGCATGATTATTCCTCCTAAACAATAGGTTACTTATTATTTACTATTTACCGTTACAGTTGTAAAAACGAATTTATCATAACGATGTCTGGAAAATGAATATTCAAAAGGAACACCTGTATTTAAAAAACCTACTTGCTCAACTTCGAGAACAGGATCGTCATATTGGCAATCCAAATATTTTTGATCCAGTTCATTTGATTTACATGCACGTATTTTCCGGTGAGCCACTCCCATCTTCAAATCAAGTGATTGTTGAATATATTGATAAATGGACCCATTCAATACGTTTTCATCAATCCCAGGAATTAAACGAGCAGGCATATATGTTTCTTCCGTTACATACGGTTCTTGATTGACACATCGTAAACGAATGATGTGATAAACAGGATCGGTATTAGAGATAACAAGTTGTTTCGCCACTTCTGCTGACGGAAATTCAATCTCAAACGCAATAACATGACTAGTAACATTGAAATCTTTCATTAGTCTTGATAAACCAACACTTTCTTCACTAATGACATTCACTGTCGAATCTTTTTCTGCTTTTTGAATAATAAATGTACCATGTCCACGTTTGCGGAAAAGCAAGCCCTCTCTCACCAGTACATCCAGTGCGCGCTTAATCGTCATGCGGCTACAGCCAAATTCCTTCGATAAACTGTGCTCATCAGGTATTGGCTGATCTTGTGGATAAAATCCCTTATTTATTCTTTCTTTCACTTCTTGTGATATCAACTCGTACTTATTCATAATGAATCACCCTATTTAACTTTCTTCATAATTTCACTTCATCCATTTTTAACTATGCATTACGAACAAGTCAATCATAAACCTCGCCCTTCATCGTTATGAACATAACGTCAGGAAAGATGACGGTTGATGGACGACATCTTTCCTCTGTAAATCAATTACACTGTGAAATCATTAAAAGCCGTTATTTTCTGCTACTTCTTTAATCCAGTAACCGCTTTTCTTCACCGTTCTTTCTCCATTTTTATCAAGGTTGACAGAAACAAAGCCATAACGATTCTTATAGGCATTAGTCCAAGACCAGTTATCCATGAATGTCCATAAATGATAACCTTTCACGTTAGCCCCTTCTTGAATGGCTGCATGAACCCATTTCAAGTGACCTTTAATGAACTCAATGCGATAGTCATCTTCAATCATACCTTCTGCATTACGGAATTTCTCTTCTCCTTCAACACCCATTCCATTTTCAGAAATGTAGCATTCAATATTGCCGTAATTTTCTCTTAAATTCGTAAAAATATCATAGATGCCTTTTTCATATATTTCCCAACCGCGATGAGGATTCATTTTACGTCCTGGCATCTCATAATAATCGAAATAGTTTTCTGGCATAAATGGCGCATCCGGATTCGGCATGCTCGCTCTTGCTTTCACGCGACGTGGCTGATAATAGTTAACCCCCAGTAAATCAACTGTATTGTTCTTAACCAGCTCTAGATCTCCTTCTTCCATGACAGGCATATAACCATGTTCTTTCAGAATATCCACCAGCTCTGCCGGGAACTCTCCTTTTACTGTCGGATCTAGGAAAGAGCGGTTGAAAAACGCATCACAAATAATCGAAGCTTTCACATCTGCCGGATTTTGGCTACGCGGATAAGATGGCGTTAAATTCAACACAATCCCGATTTGCCCATCCAGATTTAATTTTCTGTATGCAGCCACTGCTTTGGCATTGGAAATAATCGTGTTATAGCCAACTTGCACCGCTTTACGGAAATCTACTTGATTTGGGTAGTGGAAATCGTATAAATAGCCACCTTCTACCGGTACGACTGGTTCATTATGTGTAAACCATTTCTTTACACGATCACCGAAAGTTTGGAAGCAAAATGTTGCATAACGCTCATAAGCATCCACTACTTCACGATTCTCCCAACCGCCGATTTCTTGCATAGCCATCGGCATATCAAAATGGAATAATCCCACAAATGGCTCAATATCATTCGCAAGTAATTCGTTGATTACATTATTATAGAATTCCACTGCTTTTGGGTTCACTTCACCTGTTCCATTCGGAAACATTCGAGACCACGAAATCGACATGCGGAATGAGTTATGACCAATTTCCTTCATCAAAGCGATATCTTCTTTATATTTTGTGTAGAATTGAGAGGTTGTTCCCGGACCTACTCCATCGAAGAAGCGATTCGGCTCTATTTCATACCAGTGGTCCCAAATGTTTTTGCCTTTTCCATCAATATTAGCAGCGCCTTCTGTTTGCGTTGCTGATGCTGCCGATCCCCACCAAAAGTCTACCGGAAAACGATATTTTATTTTATCTGCTACAATGTTTGTTTTTGTTTCTTCTAATATAATACTCACAGTTGTATTCTCCTTCAGATATTAATTTCTTAAAAAGAATCCAGTGAGAGAAAAATTCTCACTGGAATTAAAGAGGCATTTATTTTTCAATCGTTGCAGCTACTTCTTTAGCTGCCATTTCATCTTGTTCTTTCTGCATGTTCATGCGATCAATGACCTTCAGGAATGGGAACCAAATCGCAAATACTATACAGAAGTTCACTAATTGAAGTGCTGTACCCATAAGAGAGTTCGTTGCTAAATAACCACTTAAACCGATTGGCACTGTCCAAGGAACAGTTACCCCTGTCGGAGGAGGAACAAGACCGATACTCATGACAAAGTATGTAAATCCAACTACCACCATTGGAGCAAGTACCCAAGGCACAAGAATCATCGGATTCATAACGATTGGCAATCCGAAAATAATCGGTTCATTTACGTTGAATAAGCCAGGGCCTGCTCCCAATTTCGCCACTTGTTTCATTTGCTTACTTTTCATGAATACAAGAATAGCGACGACTACCGCAAGAGTCATACCTGTTCCACCCATACCTACCGTAAACACTTCCATGAAAGGTTTAGAAATGATATGAGGAACTTCTCCAGTTGCTGTATACGCATCTAAATTTTCAATTGCTAATGTGTTCCAGATAGGGTCCATTACAGAGTTCATGATAATTTGTCCATGAAGACCGAAGAACCAAAGAATTTGAATCAAGAAGACAACGATCAATGTCGGAATAATTCCTCCACCTAAACCAGTCAATGGTTTTTGAATCATGTCATAGATAACGTCATGTAAATTTGTATTGAATGCTAATGTAACAACTGCATGAATAGCTAAAAATACTGTTAATGTAATAAATGCAGGAACTAATGCTGCGAAGGATTTCGCAACTGCAGGTGGTACACCAGCAGGCATTTTAATTGTAATATCTCGTTGTACAGCTTTACGGTAAATTTCACCCGCAAGGAACGCTGTGATCATACCAAGGAACATCCCTTTTGCTCCAAGACGATCTAATGAAAGTACACCCGAAACCACTTCTCCAGAAGTTGATTCAACGACGAATGGTGTTAAGAATAAAAAGGAAGCAAGTGCCACAACCCCACCAAATACAGCTTCGACATTATAACTTCTCGATAAATAATAGCCGATACCAAATACTACAAAGACTGTCATAATACTCATAGTCGCGCTTTGCGCAACACCGAATGTATCTCTTAATGTAGTGATTGTTGACTCACTTAAAATAGAATCCAAGAATGGAAGATTGAGCAATACTACGACCATCGAACCAAAAACCGTCAATGGAAACGCTAACATAAATGCGTCACGTAAAACAGCTAAATAACGATTGTTATTCAGTTTTCCAGCGATCGGCATCAAAAATTTACTAAATTTTTCAAACACGATGTTTCCTCCTCCTGATGCAATAAATACAAGATCATTTAATCTGCAGTCGCTCTCAACCAGAAAGCGATTACATAAATAGTCGTGCCATTTTAGCTATTCACAAGCACCTGCGCATCTTTCGCTTTAAAGATTTCCAACAGTTCTTTTACAAGTTCTTTCATTGATAAGGTCGACATCAGATGATCCTCTGAGTGCATCAGCAATAATGAAAATTGCGTTGGATTCCCACTTGCCTCTCTTTGAATCATATGAAAATGTATTTCATGTGAAACACTTAAATCTTCTTCCGCTTGTTGCAATAATGCTTCTGCTTCTTCTATTTTTCCTGCACGATATTCGCGAAGTGATTGAATCACTTTACTGCGTGCATTGCCACTATGTAAAATAATTTGAAAACTGACTTGTTCTTCTGTTAAATTTTCCAATTGTAATTTTTCCATATTAATCACCCAATTAAAGCTAACGCTTGCTCATATGCTTTTTTTCCATCAGCCATACCGTAGGCCATCATGTCAATAACATCTACTTTGATGCCATATTGGTTAGCAGCTTCTTGTAATTCGCCTTTCAGGAAACTCATTTGTGGTCCGATTAAAACAACATCTGCATTTGCCATTTCTGTTTTCGCTTTATCTTGGCCAACTGCCCAAATTTTCGCTTCATCACCGATTGACGCAGCATGTTGCTCCATTTTTGTTACCAATAAACTAGTTGACATACCTGAACTACAAGCTAATAGAATGTTTTTCATTGTGAGTAAACTCCTTTTGTTTGAAAATTTTAATTGGTTGCAATCATTTTTCGAAATCGCTTACATTTATTATTATACTCATTTATTTTTAAATGTATAGTCATTTAAAAATAAAAATATATTCTTTTGAAAAACGAACATTATTTTTCACATTTACCACACATTTTCACAAGCGG
>JBJEFL010000218.1:0-6607 GCA_051873995.1 Bacillus sp. (in: firmicutes) | reverse complement strand
AATCAAAAAGATAGCTGCAAAATGGCTTTGCAGCTATCTTTTAACATGTTAATTCTTTAAGATTTGAGACACAGTATCAATATACTTGATCATCATCAAGCCACTCGATGGCAATTATTAATTTATTATCTCCGAAGCTGTTTTTATGACTGATTTTATATTCCATATCTTTGTCTGGAAGTTCAATTTTTTTCCCTCTGATGACTAAATTGTCTGTTTCTAACTGTTCCGCTATTTTCTTCAACAATTCTGCGTATTGTAAACGTCGCCCGACAAACTCTTCTTCTAATTTCAATCTAATCACCTCTGTTATTCGCTTATGTTTAATAATTGTCGTAAAACGGGTAGTTTTGCCGTTTCTACCTGGTAATTTTTTGTTATTTTCTTTACTTCTCCAACTTTATCTTTTTTGAACGGGTTTTTTACACAGCCATAAAAGTGATGAGGATATAATAAGTCAATATAAAGAATTTTTCGTTGGTCATCAGTCAGTGGAAAAATAGATTCATAGCTGCTTATAAGCTTTTCTAGTTCAGTTAATTCCCAACTACCTATTCGTTCCATTCGTTGTGTAATCAATTTTCGTACATCTCGTAATGGAATATCGTATGCTACATTATCCAAGTCCAAAATATAGACACCGTGGTCGGTTTGAAGGGCATTTCCTCTTCCATAATCTTGATGACACATATAACCGTACGGACCAATTTCCTGGACCCAATCCATATAGCATGAATCATCCAGCATCTGAGTAGCTTGTTCTGCCAATTGAATCATTTCATCGGCGACTTCAACATATACAAGCTCAAACGGCGTTGTCTTCGTTTCCGCTATGCTTTTCCATTCTCTCATTTCTTCAAGCATTTTTTTATAATGGCGAGGCCAAACCCCCATTCGATCATACGTCTGACAATCAGCTGGAGGGATAAAGCCGACGGAATCTTTCTGAAATTGAGCTAAGCCCCTTAATCCTGCATAAGTGTGTTCCGAAACTTCTTCCATTTCTAAATCACTGCCGTCAATCCATTCATATAACACTAATCCATGACCTTCATGGACAAAATAAAGTTCGTCGGACTGCGTTGGGATGATACCTGCAACGAGAGCCCCTTTTTTATGCAGATAGTCTTGAGCGGCAGTTGTATATTTCACAACGGGCAGGGATTTTCGGATACGCTTCAAACAAACAGTTCCTATGGATGTTTCTAGTTTCCAAATGGTTTTTATCGGTTCGTCTTGAATTACCTTGATTTCATTAACAGTAATATGAGGATAATGCGTAGTCATTAGCTGTGTTCCCAACTCCAGTTTTTTCGTCATACTCTCAGTCATTCGTAACCACCTCATCCAATCGTGTTAAAAACGCTTGAACTACTTTTCCTTTACTTTTTTCAGTAGCAATCATATCCCGCAAACGTGTGAGGTGTTTATGGAAGGTCCATTTCGTTTCCCGTTTATAATAATATTTTGTCACTTGTCCATAAAATAAATGTGGGAACAGAAGGTCGGCAGCCAGTATGTGATATTGTTCTTTCGTTAACGGATTAACTGCTTGATAGGCCTTCATCATGACAATCATTTTTTCTAAATCCCAAGCCGTTTCTTTCTTCATCACTTTGTTTAAAATTTTTCGCATATCTCGGATTGGCAAATCGACTGTCAAGGAATCCATATCAAACACATAAAGGTTTCCGTCTTTCCCAATTGCTAAATTTCCTGCTGCATAATCTTGATGGCATAATGTTTTTGTTGAATTCGTTTCTTCTACCCATTGATCGAAAGCGGGATTGTATAATGCTGAAATCGAAGTCAAACAATCCTTTAAAAATGAATCGACATGTTGTAAAAATTCGCGATCAAATTCGTTGTGATTGGAGGCTTGTGATACTTGTTCTTTTATCTGTACTAATCTTTCGTAACGTTTCTGAAAATCCATTCTCCATTCAAGTAATAAATAAGATGGAAAATATCCTGTCGGTGATTCAATCCCTTTTGAAGCTTGATGAAATGAAGCCATTCCTTGTAAAATCATCACTAAGTCATTTTCAAATTCGTACTCAGGGGAGCGTCCGTAAACTGCTTCAAAAACGACAAAATATTCTTCGTCTACCTTGACAAATCCTGTGCCTGTATTGGTTTTTATAACACCGGGTGTAAAAATGCCGTTTCCTTTTAAATAATCAATAGCATGTACCATAAAACCAATATGCTCTTCATTGAATGGAACCTTTTTCAATATCAGCTCTCCGATATCGGTTTCAATAGACCATACAGCTTTTTTTCCTTTAAAGGATAATAAATAAATATTTTTTACTTCAACAGGGTAGTAAGCCATCACTTTTTTTACTAATTCTGAAAAAGTTGTGTCCATCTAAACACCTCCTAAGGTTTCTTTCGTTTCATTGCAGCGAGATAAAGTGTTTCTAGCCGTTTGGCGACATGTTCAAAGCCAAAGTTCGATTCAACGAATTGTCGTCCTGCTTTCCCAAGGGCTTCAGCTTGCTCCTTGTTCGTGAACAAATAGGTGATTGCTTCCGCAAATGCATCCGGGTTTGTGTAATCATCAATGACAATCCCGTTTTTAAGATGGTGAATGATTTCTGCATTTCCACCACGGTTTGTTGTTATAATCGGTAGTCCTGCACCCATTGCTTCATAATGGACGCGAGCAAGGGGTTCCTGCCATTGAGAACTGCAAACAAAAATGTCACCGAGCAAGAAATGAGAAGGGATATCTTGAGGAGGGACAAAACCGGTAAAGATA
Source organism: Bacillus sp. (in: firmicutes) (assembly GCA_051873995.1). Taxonomy (GTDB): domain Bacteria; phylum Bacillota; class Bacilli; order Bacillales; family DSM-1321; genus Bacillus_AD. Next base: position 3,843 of record JBJEFL010000218.1, on the reverse strand, counting down.
ACTTTGTTATTTCCTAACGCTGCCGCAAGTTCACGAAGTTTCAGACCGTATTCATCAATTCGATCATCACTGAACCATTTGCTTCCTACAATGACCAGTACTGCATCAGGATGTTGCTGGAGAACTTGTTTCATGGCATTCAGAAGTACATCAGGTCCTTTGACGGCGCTTAAACGACCGACAAATACAACTACTTTCTTGTTTTCCACTCCAAACTTTTTACGAAGTTCATTTCTTAAAGGTTGTGCTTCTTCAGACCAAATTGGTTGATATTTTTGTAAATCAATTCCCGAATAGACTGCTTGAATCTTGCTTTTTGCTAATGGAAAGCGTGCTGTTATTGTTGTGCCGATATATTCACTGATTGTCATAATTCGATCTACAGCTCTGATGACCAGTCGACCCATTTCTGTAGTAATTTTATTTTCACGGAACATTTCATTATGAAGACTCAATACAAACCTACTATTTGGCATAGCAGTTTTATAGATGAGAAAGTCACGAGGACGATTAAAGACATGAATGACATCAAAAAATTGTTGTTCCGCGTGTTTTTTTGCTAATTCTTTTCCGACGTGGTAGGCATAATGAGCATTGGGGACACGAATATATTCAATATTATTCACCGTTTCTCGATCAGGGAAAGCGGGGTCACTGATACAGAATATTGTTATCTCATGTGTTTTGCTTAAATGAGAAGATGCACCATCAATCATTACTTGAACAGCACCACCTCTAATAGGGGGAACAGTAAGCATTTCCGTGCAAATGAGTGCAATTTTCACGCAATCAGCTCCTTTCTAGTATGTTATACAAGCCTTCTTTATTAAGATATGTCGAATTTATCTTTCCGCTACGGCGAATCTATTAATTTTTTGCTGTTTCTTCATAAATCATATATAGAACGAATATATTCTACTTCTTTAGCCAACCCTTGATTGAGTGTGACTTTAGGATTGTAGTTTACTAGTTTTTCTGCAGTGGATATATCAGCCCATGTGTGACTTGGTTCTCCACTTACTTTTTTTGAATAGTGAAAGCTTGCTTTTTTATTGGTGATTTGTTCTATTAATGCAACTACTTCATTAACGGTTGCTCGTTCTTTTCCACCAATATTGATTGTTTGACCAATTACATTTTGTTCATAGGCGAGAGGAACAATACCGTCAATGCAGTCAGCTATATAGGTAAAATCACGAGATTGCGTCCCGTCTCCAAAGATGGTTAACGGCTCACCTTGCAAAATTTGGGCAATGAATCGATGAAAAGCCATATCAGGACGTTGCCTTGGTCCATATACTGTGAAAAAGCGAACGACAGTGAGAGGAATATTATAGCTATTGAAATAAACCTGACATAAATGTTCACCGGTTAATTTCGTAATTCCATATGGAGATAACGGAGTGAGGTAAGCGTTTTCGCTTACTTTTCCTGTTTTTTCACCATAGACAGAGGACGTTGATGCATAAATAAATTTTTTTAATGGCGTATCTTTTACTGCTTCCAATAGACGTTGGGTCACTAAAATATTATTCGTCACATATGGATCAAAGTCTTTTCCCCAACTTGAACGAACACCAGGAATTCCAGCTAAATGATAGATAACATCTACACCGCTCAGAATGCTTTTCAAATCAAACGATAGCAAGTCTGCTTCGATTAATTGAAAACGGGAATGTTGTAAAAGGTCTTTAATGTTTAGTCTTTTCGAATTTTCTGGTGTAGGACCAATAAACGTATCAATACCAAGTACTTCATTATTCGGATCGGTTAATAATTTTTCGCATAAATGAGAGCCGATAAATCCGGCGGCTCCGGTTACAAGGATTTTCATGTGTGCATAACCCCAATGTGTTCAGCACTCGGAAGTATGCAGACTTTATCCGTTTTTGTCAAAATCTTCACGTATAAAATCTCCTTTCGATTAAGTTTCCCAATTAATAGGTTGAAACTTTCGACGGATGTGCATAAATCCAACTGATTATTCAATTTGCTCATGAAACTCGATAAGGTTTTCACACATCCATTCACTGAAATAAGTTTCTTTATAGTATATTTAGATTCTCTACTAAATGATTGTCCATCTGTCTAAAATGAAAGCAATTGGGTTATTTGTTAAGACTGTCTAAAAGATAAGAGTGCATCTTCTTGAAGTTATAAAAGGATAATAGCGGTTTATCTCGAATAATTAACGATAAACGATGTAAAAAAGGGGAGAAGTTACGTGAAGCAAATTGGGGTGAAATTAGATCAAGACCAAGATGAAATGTTAAACGAGCTGCAAGCCTTATTACAAGCAAAAAATTCAATATCCAAAGTAACAAGGTCGGATGTAATCAAGTATGCCTTAACGAAATTATACAATGATGAAAAGTTGAAACGAGAAGGTGAGTAATGATGCAAAGAATGGATCAATCTCTGTCGTTGAAAGAGGTATATACTTTATTAGATTTTAATGAAAGCACTTTACATAAATATTGTTCGGCTTTAGAAAATCATAATTATAGTTTTTTAAAATCTGATCAAAATCGCCGTCTGTTTTTTGAAAAGGACATTATCGTTTTAAGGCAGCTTAAACAATTAAATGAACAAAGCTTTAGTTTGGAAACAGCTGCATTAATAGTCGTTGAAAGATTTAAGGGAGAGATTGATCAGGATAAACCTGTGAGACTCAATCAAGTATCTTTTATAGAAGAGAGACACCCTCAACAATTATCTCCGGAATACACAGAATTACAGCGAAATATCGATGAACGTATGAATGAAGTGAATCAAGCCATGAGACAATTGAATGCGAAAGAAACGGAACTGTTAGTAGAACGTGATAAAAAATTAATGAATGCGCTTAACGAAGCATTGGAAAAAAGAAAGTCCGACAATAATATCGTAAAAGCTAAATCATGGTTCCAAAAGTGGTTTTCTAAGTAATATTCTGCGTTAAAGCAAAGCAGAGAATGTGTTGAAAATAAGATTTCTTGATAATCTAAGAAGAGATGTGCCTAAGCACATCTCTTCAGATGGAACTGAGGAGTACTATTCACGACATAGACACGGAGTTACTATACCGAAAAATATAACCGCTCATTCCATACTAATAGAATGGACAATCATAAAAATTTTATACCTCGAAATGTTACTCATGTAAAAATATATGTTGAAATAATTATTTTGCAGAGAATTAATGAATAGAATGTAGAATTAGGAATGTTAAATTCAGTCGTACATATGTGTAAAAATGAACAAAAATATTTTCAAAAAAAGGTGAATGATTTGTGAATATAGAATACAATATAAACGCTATATTTCTTAAAATGCATGGATTCTTTCAAGAAGTGAGGTGAAGAATTGATGAGTGGTTCATATAATGGAAATGTTTCAAGGGAGAAAATGATGAATTCAGCCGATTCTACGGAAATGATTGAAAATCTAACGTATTACATAGATGTACAGAAGAAATATAATGAACTTTTAATGCGACAATTAAATCAGTTGGATGAACGAATAAATACAAGAGATTTGAAATTGGAACGCTTGGAAATTAGCCTGAAGCATCTGGAAGGCAAAATAAATCGGATTTTGGAGAATCAAGCAGAAGAAAAGTTAAGAAAAGAGATACAAAGGCTACAAGAAGAAGATACCGTCACTGAACGAGACAAGCAATTACTAGACAGTTTGAACAACTCTATGACTATGAGGCGCACTGAACTTGAAAGTAAGAAGTCTTGGATGAAGCGGTGGATTTTGAAATAGTCTTTGAAAAGGCACTTATGCAAACAGTAACCATATGGATGCTGAAAAACCCGTAACCATTGAAGTGTTTACGGGTTTTTCAATGTTGGAATT
>JBJEFL010000217.1:0-6651 GCA_051873995.1 Bacillus sp. (in: firmicutes) | reverse complement strand
GGGGCGTTAGTTGAACATGGAGACAGTAATATGTCTCTTTTTTTTATTAAGCCTTTAGCAATCCTTACGAACAGCACATATTCTTTTTAATCAAAAGAAAGTAGGAACAGCTAGGAAAGTAGGAATGGTGATTGTACTTGTATTTCATGTAATGAAGATGTGAGGGGGCGTTTGTATGGCAGCAAAGCGAGTAGTACCGATGTGGGTTGTGGTAGATCCTACGTATAACGAAACGCAATTATATCATTATTCAGAAGAGCAACGAGCAAAATCGCTTGGGGCAGCACGTTTAAAGTGGGTGGTAGTAGCTAGTGATTACTTTGTGGGAACGGTTCAAAATCCAGCGTTATTTGATTGTGAATTGTTTGATACCGAAGAAGAGGCATTGCGAGCAATTAACTAGCTGGAGGAGTGGGACGATGGCAAAAAGATTTTCTATGTTCTTTCAATTCTTGTTATTTCTTTGTGTGACGATCCCGCTAGTTTTAGTTATTTGTTTGTTTTGTTTCGGTGATGAGAAAAAGATTGATTTAGGCGTTAATCGTAATGGCGTAAGCAGTATGTATGAACTTATAAAAGGGGTATTAAAAGAGGATTTAGATGAAGATGTAAACGAGTTTTTTGTAGGAGATAAGGAAGATGTTCCTAAGGATATTGAGGGTGGGGATGATGTCGCTGAAAAGAAGTGACGAATCTCCTTCTTTTATATAATGATATTGACCGAAAATAAAAAATAAGGTATATTATAAATATCAAAACGGTATACGAACTTAGGGGGAGTAGGTATGGCAACAGCAATCGATATAAAGGAATATGCATTACCAAAAAGTCGTTATGAGTTGGAAATTGGCGACCCAATGTATTTCGAGGAGTCCCGTGAGGAGCAAAAAAGACTAACGTTACAGCAAACATTCCAAAAGGTAGATGGAAAGCTTTATACGTATATGGAAGATGATATTGCTATGGCATCTATATGGTTCATTCCTAAAAAATCGACTGAACGTTTTGCGTTTAAGGAAGCGGGGCATAACGGTTATCGTGTTAACGCTAAATATAAAGATAAACTTAAGGTAGTAACGCAAGATTTAGGTTGTGATACGGCTCAATATATGATTAATGGTTATACGGTGGATACAGCGGCAGATGGTTATTATGGTCGTGTCCTAACGTTTAAAGTAGGCAATAGTAAACTAGGAACGCTTATTATCCTTGATGGCGGTTTATACACGACATATGAGGATTTGGCAACAACGGTTAAAGCGGCATTAGGTTTACCAATTAGATAGAGTAAGTGGCTATGTGATAAGGGTGGGGGCTTTTATTAGCCCCTTATATGGTAGGATAAAAGTACAAAGAATAGCGGAAATACAAATGGATGGTGATTAGGGATGGAAGTACAAACAATGAGAATGGAGCATGAACGCCTTACGACAATCAGGAGAACATTTCGTTATAGTACGGAGTTTGCACGTCAGGTATATGAACTGACAGAGACATTACAATTTAATGAAGATGTGCCAAGACAAGCAATTAAGGCGGAGGAAATCTTCTTAGGGTTAAAGGTAAAGCAGTTAGTATTGGAAGATGCAAAAGCGGATGGAAACCTTACGGAGGAAGAGTATTTAGAGTATATGAAGGGTACATATATTCAATTAGTTAAGGGGTTAAAGTTAATTCGTGAAGTAAAAGATGAGTATATTGATGCGGTAGAGTGTGTAAACTCAGTACGTTTTATTACGGATGAGTTAACCAAACTAGGTTTAATGGGGTCAAAGAATAAAAAGAAATAAAGACGTAAAACGTTGCTGTAGGGTTTAGAAGGTAGATGCTTATAGTTATAGGTATCTACCTTTTAAATTGGACAATGAGACACTCTTATATATAATAACAATAAATATTAGGGATTATTTATAGGAAGTAGGGTAACAACATTTAGTAAGTGCAGGTTAACAAATTTAGTAAGTGTAGGTGAAAGAATGAGCAAGTTAAAGAAGACAGCGTTGTGGTCAGTCATGTTAGCATTGGTATTAAAGTTTTCGGGGGTGATAAGAGAATCGATTATTGCGAAAGAGTATGGGGCATCAGCAGAGACGAGTGGTTATTATCTTGCGTTTACGTTTATTACAATCATTCTAGCATTGGTAGCAACAGGGTTTAATAATGTTTTTCTGCCTATGTATATTAAAAGGTGGCAGGTTCACGATAAGGGTCTTAATAGGGATGCGAACGGTGTATTAACCATAATAGTCATAATATTCATAGTAATCAGTTTTGTGGGATGGAAGTATGCTTCATGGTTTGTTCCTTTAATTTTTCCGGGGATGTCGTCTGGTGTTGAAGTAGTGGCGGTTCAGTTAACTGAAATTATTTTTATGTTTATGTCTGTAATTGTATTGAGTTTGTTGTTGGAGACGTATTTGCAGATTCACAAAATTATTGTTCCATCGCAGGTGGCAAAGTTAGCAGCTACTGTGGGTTCAATGGTGTTTGCATACTTTTTTAGTGGTGTATGGGGAATAAATGCGGTTATATATGGTTTTGTTTTAGGGACGATCTTAGGGACGTTATTGCAGATAACGTGGTTGGTGAAGTCTGATTATGTGTGGAGGCTTAGTCTCTATGTAGATAAAAACTTCAGTAAAGAATTTATCATTTTGTTAATCCCATCTTTATTAAATGCTGGTGTAGGGCAGGTTAACTTTTTAGTAAATAAATCGTTTGCATCCGGAACAGGTGATGCATCGGTTACGTATTTAAACAATGCTTCTACGATAGTGAGTATGCCTAATGCGATATTTGCAACGACCATCGTAACCCTCATTTTTACGGTTATGTCTGAACAGGCAACAAAGGATAAAAGGGCGTTTAAGGATACGTTTTTTAAGGGGATGGAAATTTCTTTAATTGTACTGGTTCCTGTGACTGTAGGGTTATTGCTAGTAGGTGATTTGGTTGCTTCAGTTATTTATGAGAGAGGGAAATTTACGGAGCAGGACACGCATTTTACGTTTATGGCGATGGTTTGGTATATGCCGATTATTGTATTTCAGAGTATGCACTTGGTGTTGTCAAAGGCTATGTATGCAGTTGGGAAGACAAATGTAGTATTTAAAATTAGTGCATTTACAATCGTATTAAATTTATTTTTAAATTATTTACTTGTTGATAAGTACGGTTATTTATCCTTAGCTTTTGCAACATCGGTGGTGTCGGTTTATTGTGTAGTAGCATCCATGATCGTAGTGTATAAAGACTTAGGGGTGTCGGAGTTAAATAGATTTTGGAAGATGAGTTTTAGGGTACTGGTTTCTGCTTTGGTTATGGGTATTGGTGTGGCGTTGATACGTTATATGCTCCCGATTGATGGGTTGTTTATGCTTTTGCAGCTTTTAGTGTTAGGTGCAACAGGTGTATTGGTGTATATGGTTGCACTTAGATTTTGTTATAAAGCGGGTTTTCGTAGAGTACTAAGTTTAGTGAAGAGGTAATGAAGTTTAGTAGGTAGGGGTGTAGCTATCTATCCTGTAATGAGGGTAGATAGCTATTTTCTTTATAGGTCAGAATGCTAGGTTACTGATAAAAATAAGCGAAAAAAAGGGAATGGCATGTCTTACAATAAGGTACAGGTAGTATTGGCAAAGGAGATGTAGTAATGGATATCAATGAGTTTGAAGAGAGGATAGCGAGTGGACGTGGGGTCGATTTAGATATGCGGGAGACGGCTGGTGAGGGTCGAGCGATTATGTTAAACCTTGATAAAAAGCCTTATAAAACCTCGCTTCCACGGTTAAAAAAGCTATTGTCGGAGGAGCCTTGTGAGGGCGGTATGCGGCTATATCTACGTATCGGGTTAATAGATTGGGAAGATGCGGAGAATTATGGTGTAGTGCCTGGAGAGGATGATATTACGGACTTAAACTGCTACTTGGTTCTTACTTTAGATAGGTGGAGGCAGTTGGAAAATATTCTATACAGCTTTAACCCTGTACTTTTTCATTGGGAGAGCGGGGTCATAACACCGATAAAGCGTGAGGATTATGTCCATACGATTGAATTAGTGAAGGATGGTGATCGTAGTGGGTTTATTTGATTTATGGGCGAAGAAGAATAAGCGGGATCATGTGGACGTAATGAGTAGTCAGATGGTTCAGATTCAACATGCACAACCACAGGAGAAGATGAGTATTAACATTGGTTCGGGTGGGCTGTTAAACGCAACGGGGACAAATGATGCGGAGTATCTGGAGAGTGTAAGGGCAAAGATAACGGATGATGATTTAGTACGTCTAGAGGCAATTTTTAAGGTGACAAGTGGTCGTGAACGCATTTTCAATAGGTTAGAGGCTGAGGGGATTCCGTTGATGTATTTGGTAGCGTTAGGGATTACGTCAAAGGAAGATATCCAGAGTTATTTAACGGTGAAAGAGCGTGGTTTGGATTTGCATGGGCGTTTGGAAGAGACGGCTGATGTGGGGGTAGATACCTTATATGCTAGGGAAGTATTAAGTGCGGAGCAAGAATATCCTCGTTTACGTAATGTGCGGGGTGAATTGATTCCTGATATCAGCGAGGGGCAGGTCGTTTTTAATGGGCGCGAGGAGATGGTACAATCCTTTACGCATGAAGAAGATGAGGCGGATGGTTCTGATGTCAATGTCGATATTATGGAACGCCTTCCTGCTGATGAAGAGCACGGGGGTCATGTACCAGCGATTACTGTGGGTGTTGATGCTCCGGCTGAGGATTCGGTGGATGCTGAAGCGGTTAATGGGATAGAAGATAAGTCAGTGGATGCTGAGACGGATTCGAAAGCGGATGGTTCTTGGAAGGATACATTAAATCAGATTATGAATGAGATTACGAATGGGCAGGAAGAGGTTGCAGAGGTGCCTGTACATACCCGACCACAGAAAAAGCGGGATCGTGAGGTTTATGTATTAGCGGATCGCATTACGTTACCGGATATAGAGGGGTATAAATTCATACAAGTAACGTCTATACATGGGGTTAATAATTTCTCAGCTCATCGTGATAACTTGTTGGTTATTACTCGTCAAATACCGGAGCAGGTGTTAAAGCATTTCCGTAATTGGTTACGGGGGATTAAGTCTGACGGGCAAAAATACCGCATTGTAACGCTTGAGAGCTCGAGTGTAAAAGATGAGGTGATTGAAGATGAGATTACGTTAACAAAGGAAAGTTTGGATACTTATTATGATTCGCATGATGTAGATAACTACATCGGGGATGGTGTAGGTTCATTCATGGATATTTCAACGATTTTAAAAGCAGATGAATAAACATATGGGGTGAGTCGATATGTCTGTAGTTGCAAGAAACAATGTAGTTGCTGCCGATAAGTACATTGTTGAATTAAGTACAAAGGAATATAGTGCGAGATCTAACAAGATATTGGATCTGTTAAACACGGCAGTTGAGGTAGATGCGCAGGATATTTTAATCATTGAGGGGGAACTCATTGATTTCCGTATTCGTGGTCGGTTAGTAAAGCAGAGTCAGTTGGAGACATGGGATTTAGATGACTTCAATTTCTTTATCAACAAGATTTGCAGTCAAGAAACGGTAAGTCGTAGGGGCTTAACGAATAGGTTTGAGTCGGGTAAAGATGTGGCTAGAAACCAAAGGACGATTGACCGTATGTTCTTTTCGACGTTGATGGCTGAGAGGGATAAGTCGTATGACTTTGGTGCAGCGTATAAAACGAGTAAGATGCTGCGAGTGCATGTATGTTCAGTGTTTGAAAGTAATCCTCGTAAGGAGAAGGCGTGTATTGCGATTCGTTTAATTCCAAATGAGATACCGGATTTACCAACGCTTAATTTACCAAAGATTGTTGAGGAGATTCCGAAGAAGCAGTCGGGGTTGGTGTTAGTGTCTGGGCATGCGGGTGCGGGTAAGTCGACTACGATTGCATCGTTGGTTAACCGTATTAACCGGGACACGGATATGCGTAGAGCCATTTTAACAATTGAGAATCCGATTGAGTTTGTACATAAGTCGGTAAATGGTCGTATTATTCAGCGGCAGTTGGATGATAACGTACCTTCGTTTAAGCGGGCGACAGAGGATGCGTTACGTGAGCCTGTAAATGTGGTGGTTATTGGTGAGTTACGTACGGTAGACGAGATGCATAACGCTTTAAGGTTAGCGGAAGTTGGGAAGTTGGTTATCGCTTCTATCCATGCAAATGGTGTAGCGGATACGGTAGATCGTTTTGTGGGTGAGTTTGATCCGGATATTCAAGAGAGTATTCGTTCTCGTTTCTTTGAGAACTTGACGGGTATTCTTCACCAAAACTTAGAGGTGTATAACGATAAGCAGTATCCGGTTGCTTCTGCATTGGTTATTTTAGATGATGATGCGCGTAGGAAGTTACGTGATGACTTTAGTCGTAAGAAGATTAACGAGGCGCTGGAGGCGTGGGATGTCGAGTGGGCGGTATCTCGTAAGAAAGCGTTTGATGAGTTGGTGGAACGTGGAGAGTTGGATGCAGCGGCAGAGAATCTTTTCGTACAATCACATATATAGCGATAAAGGTAGAGTAAGAAGAGCGTCTAGACTTATTAGACGCTTTTATTTTGCTGTATTTTAAAGGCTCTGTTCGCAAACATTGTTGTTAGAGCTTAATAA
>JBJEFL010000216.1:0-32561 GCA_051873995.1 Bacillus sp. (in: firmicutes) | reverse complement strand
AATTGTATACGGAAATCAAAAGACCGGTCACAAGCTTTGATGTAATTGCTTATGCTCTATATCCAAAAGTATTTTTAGAATATGTCCAAACAAATGAGAAATTTGGGCATGTAAGTAAATTAGATACTCTTACTTTCTTGTATGGAATGCGTCTTGGAGAAGAAATTGAAGTGGAAATAGAAACTGGGAAGACGTTGATTGTTAAACTTGTATCTATTAGTGATGTGCACGCAGATGGCACTCGGAATATTTATTTCGAACTTAACGGTCAGCAACGACAAATCGTTGTGCAAGATGAGAGTGTCGCTTCCACGATTATTACAAAAGCAAAAGCTGATTTGAGCAATCGAAACCATATTGGAGCTACAATGCCAGGCACAGTTATTAAAGTGGTCGTGGAAAAAGGAGAAAAGGTACAAAAAGGTGATCATTTGATTATTACCGAAGCCATGAAAATGGAAACGACTGTACAAGCTCCATTCACTGGCGTAGTGAAAGATATTCATGTTTCCAACGGAGAAGCAATTAGTACAGGTGATTTATTAATAGAATTATCGTAATGTACTTGATGTATAAAGTGAATCTTTGGTTGGTGGTGGCTTCATCCCCACCAACCATTAGATGAACCAATCGGGTTGTTACAGGCACTTGATTTCCCTTCAACACATCTGCACGCTTGCTGCTGCGTTGAAGGGAGAGTCTTAGTGCCTGTTAAACAGGATAAAAGGAACTCAAAAAGTCATTAAAGAATGATTTTATTGAGTTTCTTTTTACTTCTCATTGTAAATTTGAAAATATCAATATGAAAATTTTATAGATTTCGTGAGGGTATAATTTTTATGGTCAACCATATTATTCTATATATGCATATGGAAAGAGGCTACTAAAATGGTAGAGTTATTACCTTTACTACTTGAAAGAGTAGGACTTTTAGTTATTTTTGCATTTTTGCTTTCAAGGTTAAACTTTTTTAGAAAAGTAGTTCATAACGAGCACGGTATCAGGCAAAAGCTTTTATTAATTATAGTATTCGGTATATTCGGTGTGATTAGTAATTATACAGGTATACAAATCAATCAGGGAAACATTGAAATAAGTGCTTGGCAAGGGGATATGGACTTTGAGGGAGCGCTTGCCAACACAAGGGTGATGGGTGTAGCGATTGGCGGTCTATTAGGTGGTCCGCTTGTTGGGATTGGAGTAGGCTTAATAGCAGGTTTGCATCGGTTGACACTCGGTGGGTTTACAGCTGTAGCTTGTGGTCTATCGACTATTTTGGCAGGTATTGTTGCTGGCTTGCTTGGAAAGAGATTTGATATTCGCAAAAGCGTTTCGTATGGGAAAGCCGTAACGGTCGGTGTTGTAATGGAAATGGTTCAAATGGGCTTACTATTAGTGATGGCCAAACCATATACAGCCGCTTTGCACGTAGTAGAAATAATTGCGATTCCGATGATTGTCATTAATGGGTTCGGGACATTTATGTTTCTTCTAATCATTAAGTCTATGATTTCTGAAGAAGAGCGAACACAAGCCGTCCAAACACAAAAAGCGTTATATATCGCGCAATTGACACTTCCTTATTTCAGGCAAGGATTGAATGAGCATTCTTGTCAAAAGGTTGCGGAAATCATACGGAAGGCCACTAAAGCGGATGCTATCTCAATTACTAATAAGGATATCGTGTTAGCTCATATAGGAGCGGGTGATGATCATCATATAAATTTACAGAAAATTGGGACGGAATTGACGAGAAAAGTAATCGAAGAAGGCAGAATCATAACAGCCAGAAACCGTGAAGAAATCGGTTGTAAAGATGCTGATTGTCCATTAAATGGTGCGATTGTTTTACCGCTGATTGCCCATCAACAAACGGTTGGTACGCTAAAGTTGTATTTCAGAAATGCCTCTCGCCTTACACAAGTAGAAGAGAAGCTGACAGAAGGATTAAGTCGATTATTTTCTATGCAATTAGAATTAGCTGAAGCTGAATTGCAGCGCAAACTTTTGAAAGATGCGGAAATAAAGGCATTGCAGGCTCAAGTACATCCTCATTTTTTGTTTAACAGTATTAATACGATTTCTAGTCTTGTTCGGATAGATGCCGACCGGGCTAGGATGCTTTTGATTAAGTTAAGTACATTCTTTAGGAGTAATTTACAAGGTGCACGCCAAATGCTCATACCACTTGAAAAAGAACTAGAACATGTAGAGGCTTATCTATCGATTGAACAAGCCCGCTTTCCAGATAAATATAAGGTGTCGATGAATATCGATACGTCTTTACAGAAAGTACTAATCCCACCGTTCACCTTACAGCCGCTTATCGAAAATGCGATCCATCATGGTTTTGTCAAATCAAAGAGTGGAGCAGTCACTATTCGAGTATACACAGAGGATGACTTGATGGTTTTGCATACAGAAGATAATGGTAAGGGTATTTCTGCTGATACCCTTGAAAAGTTAGGGCATGAAACAGTGACGTCAGACAAGGGAACGGGGACGGCACTATGGAATATCAAATCAAGAATTAAAGAATTATACGGGGATAAGGCTACTTTTGAAATAATAAGTGAACCAGGCAAAGGGACAATAGTATTGGTCAAATTACCTTTAACAACAAATAAGTGGGGGAACGATTATGCTGAAAGCGTTTATAGTGGATGATGAACCATTAGCAAGAGATGAGTTGATTTATCTGTTAAAGAAAAGTCGGAAGGTAGATATAGTGGGAGAAGCGGATCATATGGAAGCTGTTTTGAATGAATTTCCGGAAACGGATGCCGATGTCATCTTTTTGGATATTCAATTAGGCGATGAAAATGGTCTAGATATCGCTAAACAATTGAATAAGATGGAGAATAAACCGAATATCGTATTCGCAACGGCATATGATGAATTTGCATTGGAAGCATTTGAATTAAGCGCTTTCGATTATATTTTAAAGCCCTTTGATGAAAGTCGTGTAAATCAAACAATCGAAAAGCTATATAAAGGAAATCGTAGAAATAATGCTACGGCTAGGATAAAAGGTCTTGAAAAAGTGCTTGTTAATTTGGAGGACCGTATTGTTTTATTGCAGACGGATGATATTTTATTTATTACGTCTTTGGATGGTAAAACAATTATTACAGCTAAACAAGGGCAGTATGAAACTGCTGAATCACTCGTTTCATTTGAAAGAAAGCTGCAAAATAAGAATTTGATTAGAGTGCATCGCTCTTATTTGGTGAACATCGATCGGATTAAGGAAATTCAGCCATGGTTTAATTCTACGTATAATCTGATTATGGAAGATCGAACATCAGTCCCGGTAAGCCGAACATATACGAAGGAATTGAAACAAAGGATTGGACTGTAAGTGCATTTCAAGATAGGCATTATGTATTTCATGACTGATTTTTGACGCTTTATTTTGAAAACACCTTTTCTTATTAATAGATAGGATATGATTGCTACAACAAATAAAGAGAAGGGGTTGAATGAAGTGAATGCGATTACAATAGTCATCGGGTCTATCTGTATTCTTGTGATTGCTTACCGTCTATATGGTACATTTATGGCGGTAAAAGTATTGAAATTAAATCAACTAGAACAAACAACACCTACCCCAGCTAATGAATTAAATGATGGGAAGGATTATGTGCCGACGAATAAGTGGGTAAGCTTTGGTCATCATTTTGCGGCGATTGCAGCAGCAGGACCATTAGTAGGGCCTATTTTGGCGGCACAGTTTGGTTACTTACCTGGTCTTCTTTGGTTATTAATTGGTGCTGTTATAGGTGGAGCCACTCATGATGCAGTAGTGTTGTTTGCGTCTATGAGAAAAAAGGGGAAATCATTATCTGAAGTAGCAAAAGAAGAATTGGGACCCGTTGCAGGATTTTGTACAGGTTTAGCGATGTTATTTATCATTACCATTACAATGGCTGGTCTTTCGATGGTAGTGCTGAATGCCTTGCAAAATAATCCATGGGGAACATTTGCGGTAGCTATTACTATTCCAATTGCTATGGGAGTAGGAATTGCTTATAAGAAAACCGGCAATTTAAAATTAACAACAACAATCGGTTTTATCTTATTAATGATTGGCGTTTTTCTCGGACCGAACATTCAAGGGACGGTACTTGGAGATTGGTTGACATTAGATACGAAAACATTAGCTATTATTTTACCTATTTATGCGTTCTTTGCAGCAGCGTTACCGGTTTGGATTTTGCTTGCCCCAAGGGATTATTTAAGTAGTTTTATGAAAATCGGCGTGTTTATTGCCCTTATTATCGGTGTATTTATTATCAATCCAGTAATTGAAATGCCTGCATTTACGGAGTTCATAAATGGCGGGGGACCGATTAATGCTGGACCGGTATGGCCGTTTGTTTCGATTACCATTGCATGTGGAGCGATTTCAGGGTTCCACGCATTTGTGGGATCAGGAACAACACCGAAGATGTTAAATCGTTGGAATGATATTAAAGTAGTCGGTTTTGGTGCTATGCTCGTTGAATGTTTAGTGGGAATTATGGCTTTGATTGCTGCTACTGCATTACATCCGGCAGATTATTTTGCCATTAATTCCACACCGGAAGTATTTGAAACATTGAATATGACTGTAGTTGATTTACCTGCATTAAGTCAGGAGATTGGAATGGATTTAGAAGGAAGAACAGGTGGTGCGGTTACACTCGCAGTTGGAATGACATACATTTTTACAGAAATTCCTTGGTTTAGTCATTTGGCTGCTTATTTCTATCAGTTTGTTATTATGTTTGAAGCGGTCTTTATATTAACGGCCATTGATGCGGGAACACGGGTTGCACGCTATTTAATCCAAGATTTCTTAGGCGATTTTTATAAGCCTTTAAAGAAGGTAGATTGGTTACCAGGATCAATATTTGCTAGTGCATTAGCTTGTTTCATGTGGGGTTATTTACTTTATTCAGGAGATATTAGTTCTGTTTGGGCGTTGTTCGGTGTGTCCAATCAGTTGATGGCCTCTATCGGTTTAATCATTGGTGCAACCGTCATTTTGAAAATCGCGGACAAAAGATGGTATATATTGACCTGTCTAGTGCCGTTGGTTTACCTATATATCACTGTTAACTATGCAGGGTATTGGATGGTGAAAAATGTATACTGGAATAAAGCTGCGGGAGGATACAGCCTATTGAATGGAACACTTTCCATTATCATGCTTGTATTAGGTCTTATTATTATCATCACAGCTATTAAGAAATGGAGACAATTATGGAATGCTCCACGTATGGATCTTCATTCAGAAGATATAGTGACTTCTTAATATAATAAAAAAACTGGGTAAAGATACTTTATCCAGTTTTTTTTAGCATGATAAAAGAATGTGAAAAAAAGAAGGCAGTGCATATGTCGAAAATAAGGTTAAAGTAGATTTATATGTTGAAATATTAACGAAATTATTTGAAAATATTAAAAAATTCTAAAAATTTTATTTACATTGTCACAAAAATGTAATTTAATATTAAGTATATTTTAAATTTTTCAAAAAATAATTAGGGGGATAAGCATGAATAAACTAGTAAGAAAGTCACTAGCTTTGATTTCAGTGCTAATGCTATTCGTACTTGCGGCTTGTGGTGGTTCAAGTTCAGAAAGTAATAGTGATGGAGAAGCAGGCGGTACAATCAATGCGAAGTTTGGGGTTATTTCATACATAACGGGTGCAGGAGCAGCGTATGGTGAAGCGATTACAAACGGTTTTAATTTAGCGGTCAAAGAAATTAACGAACAAGGCGATGTAAATATTGAGCTTGTGATTGAAGATTCAGCAGGTAAACAAGAACAAGCTTTATCAGCTGGTCAAAAATTAATGAGTGATGATGAAATTGTTGCTATTTTAGGGCCGACATTAAGTACGGAGTTTAACGTTGTTGCACCAGAAGCGGATTTGAATGGTATTTCAATCATAGGAACATCAACAACAGCTGAAGGTATTCCTCAAATCGGTGATTATGTATTCCGTAACTCTATTCCAGAAGCTTTAGCTATTCCAGCAGCAATGGAGAAACTAATTTCAAAAATTGATGCGAAAAAAGTGGCAATCATTTATGGGAATGACGATGTATTTACAAAATCAGGTTTTGACACAATGAAAAAAGAAGCAGAAGAAATGGGACTTGAAATTGTCACAATCGAAACGTTCCAAAAAGGTCAAAGTGATTATAACGCTCAATTAACAAAAATTAAAAGCAAAAACCCGGATTTCATCTTAGCATCGGCTTTATATAATGAAGGTGCGGTTATTATGGACCAAGCACGTAAAATGGGCATTAATGTGCCGTTCGTGGGTGGTAACGGTTTCAACTCGCCACAAGTCATTGAAATTGCTGGAGAAGCAGCAAATGGCTTAGTCGTAGCCACACCATGGTTCGGCGAATCAACAGATCAAAAAGTGGTAGATTTCAATGCGAAGTATGAAGCTGAGTATGGTGTGCTTCCAGACCAATTTGCTGCTCAAGCGTATGATGCAATGTATATTTACGCTGAAGCGCTGAAAAAAGCTGGAGAAGCAGATCGTGAGTTGTTCCGTGATGTTTTAGCTGAAACAAAAGATTTTGAAGGAATCCTGGGTAACTTCTCATTTGATGAAGAAGGTGACGTTGTCATGGATCCAAAAGTTGTAGAAATAAAAGACGGAAAATTTGTTGAATTTGAATGATTTAAGGTGGAGGCTCAGTATTGATGATTCGTCAATGCTGAGTTTTCTCTTCATTAAGTGGTGGATGCAAACCACCACTTAATGAAGAGAAAGCATACTATCCACTGAGGCGAAAGTATTTGAATGGACGATACCATGTTTAACAGCAGTGTGAATACATAGCTGACAGGACTTCTTCCAGATAACAACAGCATGAAAAATTTGAAGTTAAAGGATGATTGACTTTGCTACTGGAGCAATTAATTAATGGGATAACATTAGGAAGCATTTATGCTATTGTCGCATTGGGTTTCACGCTTGTGTTCGGTGTATTGGGCATCATTAATATGGCGCATGGTGAAATCTTCATGGTTGGAGCGTTTATGGGAGTAGTGACGACAAGTGTATTAGGTTGGCCGCTATGGCTGGCGTTTATCGTAGCTATTGCTGTGACCGCTATCTTGGGCTATTTATTGGAGCGTATTACGTTACGTCCATTACGTGGAAAAAAAGGCGTATCACATTTGGCTCCATTGATTAGTACCATCGGGGTTTCTATTTTATTGGAAAATTTATCGCATCACTTTTTTGGTGCAGGTAACCAACCGTTTCGTACATCGTTCGCGGAGATTAGTATTCAAATCGGTTCGATTACCGTTTATGTCGTACAAATCGTTATTTTTGTCATTTCTGTTGTCTTAATGATGGGATTGTCTTTCTGGCTATCGAAGACGAAAGCAGGAAAGGCATTGCGTGCAACAGCGGAAAATTTAGAAACAGCAAGCTTGCTTGGGGTAGATACGAAACGCATCATCATTTTAACTGTCGTTATTGCATCCGCCATGGGTGGTATTGCCGGTATTCTTGTAGGGATGGCATTTAACTCGGTGAGTCCACAAATGGGATTGGCGATCGGCTTAAAAGGATTAGCCATCATTATTTTAGGTGGTATGGGAAATGTCAAAGGAGCCATGGTCGGTGGTTTAATTCTTGGTTTATCCGAAACATTCCTCGTTGCATATGGGGACTCAGGATATCGAGATGCAATTGCTTTCATCATGATTATTGTTATTCTCCTCTTGAGACCACAAGGACTATTCGGTTCAAAGACAGCAGGGGAAAGCAGGTGATCGGATGTTAGCAGAACTTATTAATCCATATCAATTACAAATTGCATCGTTTGTTTTAATTAATATTATTTTGGCTCTTAGTGTGTATGTCACACTCTCATCAGGTCAATTATCTTTAGGTAGTGCCGGTTTTATGGGAATCGGGGCATATACGTCTGCTCTGTTAACCATCAATTTCGATTTACCGATCATCGTCGGTATATTGGCAGGAGCAGCGGTAGCTGGTGTACTTGGTATTTTGGTAGGTATTCCGGCGCTTCGTTTATCCGGTGTCTATTTAGCGATTGCTACGTTAGGGCTCGGGGAAGTTATTCGGGTAGTATTCGTTAACTGGGAGTCGTTAACAAAAGGTGCGGTCGGTTTATCAGGAATTCCGCAAATCGGAAGAGAAATTTTAAACTTTTCCCGTGACGTTGGTTTCGATCCGGCTGTCATTGGATTGAAAAATAATCAGTTTGTTTATTTAGCGGTATTTTTGATTTTATTAGTACTGAATATTATCATTATCTGGTTTATTCGAAGACAAAAAGCTTCTCGTGTGGGAAGAGCGTTTTCTTCGATTCAAATGGATGAAAAAGCTGCAGAATCAATGGGAATCAACATTACGTATTATAAAGTGCTTTCGTTTGCACAAGGAGCGATACTGGCTGGTTTTGCCGGCGCTTTATTCGCTCATGTTATGGGTTATATCTCACCTTCGGATTTTGCTTATCATCGCGCTGTGGAAATTTTAATCTTTACGGTGTTTGGTGGAAGTGAAGTAATTTGGGGAGCTGTCTTTGGTGCGACTTTCTTGACGTTGATGCCAGAAGTATTGCGATTTGTAAGCGAATATCGCTACATTATTTACGGATTGCTACTTGTGATTTTGATGGCTGTGCGTCCACAAGGCATTATCGATATCAATGTCTTGAACTGGTTTAAAAAGTCGAAACGTTCAAAAGGGGGAAGCGTTCATGGTGCTAAAGATCAAAAACATCTCTAAAAACTTTGGCGGTATCTCTGCTTTGACGGATGTTTCTTTTACGATTAACGAAGGGGAAATATTTGGATTGATTGGCCCGAATGGAGCCGGAAAAACAACGATGTTTAATTTGATTACCAATATTTTCGAACCGTCTTCGGGTGAAATTATGTTTGGTGAAGAGAATATTACAGGACTGAAATCACATAAAATTACGGATAAAGGCATTTGCCGTACGTATCAAAACATTCGCCTTTTCTCACAGATGACAGCGCTGGAAAACGTAATGGTCGGTGGACATTGCCGAAGTACATCGGGCGTGTTCAAAAGCGTATTTCGTACGAAAGCACAACGTCAAGAGGAACAACAGCTAAAAGAAAAAGCAGAAGAATTATTGGAATTGGTCGGCTTACTGGAATTTAAAGAGGTATTAGCGGAAAACCTGGCTTATGGTCAGCAAAGAAGGCTTGAAATTGCCCGTGCCTTAGCGAGCAATCCTCGTTTATTATTGTTGGATGAGCCGGCAGCGGGTATGAATGAAAAGGAAACAGACAGCTTGTTTGATTTGATTAAGACCATTCAGGCAAAAGGCATTACGGTTTTAATCATTGAACATGATATGCCACTAGTAATGAAATTATGTGATCGTATCACGGTCTTGAACTTCGGAAAGAAATTAGCAGAAGGTACACCTGAGGAAATTCAAAATAACCAAGCGGTTATTGAAGCCTACCTCGGTTCGGAGGAGGATGAGGGCATTGCTTAAAGTATCGAATATTGAAACATATTATGGGCAAATTCAAGCATTGAAGGGCATCAGCCTGAATGTGGAAGAAGGTAAGATTGTTACGTTACTTGGTGCGAATGGAGCAGGTAAGTCAACAACAATGAAAACTATTGCCGGCTTATTAAAACCGAAACAAGGTTCTGTTGAATTTTTGGGAGAAAATGTAACTGGTTTACGTCCGGACCAATTACTGCGAAAAGGAGTGGCACTGGTTCCGGAAGGTCGTGCCATTTTATCGAGTATGACAGTGATCGACAATCTCGATATGGGTGCATACCATCGAAAAGATAAAAATGTCGAGAAAGATATTGAAGACGTGATGAAACGTTTTCCGATTTTGAATGAACGACAATTACAAGCTGCTGGGACACTTTCAGGTGGTCAACAGCAAATGCTAGCAATTGCCCGGGCATTGCTGTCCAAACCGAAGTTATTGTTATTGGATGAGCCGTCAATGGGTCTTGCTCCATTAATTGTAGCAGAGATTTTTAAGATTATTAAAGAAATTAAAGATGCCGGAACGACGGTATTACTGGTCGAGCAAAATGCCAAGCAAGCCTTGAAAATTGCCGATTACGGCTATGTCATGGAAACAGGTAAAATCATCATTGAAGGAAAAGCGTCTGATTTACTGGAGGATCCACGTATTGTGGAAGCTTACTTAGGAAGAAAATCGACGTCTGTGTAAATATGCAGAAGAGGGGTTGCCCATTGGGCAGCCTTTTTGTTTTGGTATTTATTAGCGTTTAATCTGTGTAGAAGAATCCGCTGAAAA
The DNA here is from genome assembly GCA_051873995.1 of Bacillus sp. (in: firmicutes). Classification (GTDB taxonomy): domain Bacteria; phylum Bacillota; class Bacilli; order Bacillales; family DSM-1321; genus Bacillus_AD. The sequence goes on along the minus strand of JBJEFL010000216.1, from coordinate 22,232 downwards.
TAAAGATGTCATATTTTCGCTAGACCTGTATACCTTCTCTTGATTAAGTTATTTTGATATAGTTTTATTAAGAGGAATAATGAAATCGGAGAGGAGTATGCTGAGGTGAAAGATGAGAAGCAAAAGATAGATACTGTTCGTGGTCAGGATTTAAAAAGGGTTGAACGTTTCTTTGGTTGGGCAGTAACAGTGGCGATTGTGATTTGGACAATCTTAATGTTTGTCGATGGAAGAGACACAAAAGTATTTATGGGTTTGTTAACCATAGCTTCCTTGCTCTTAATTATGTTTGGGCAAAAAAAATCGTCGTACGCGTTTTCCTCTGCTTTTGTCATTATGACGTATATTTTTATTTTCGTATCAGTAGGATTGGGTACATTTGGCGGAGCGTATAGCATTCCTCATTTTGATGATTTTCTGCATCTGACATCAGGAGTATGGATGGGATATGGTGCATGGGTACTTATTCAAAAAATTATTGGGGAAAAACTTGTTGATCAATTGCCTCGATTGTTCATTGCTATTTATATTATTGTGTTTGCACTGGCTGTTGCCGGCTTTTGGGAACTGATGGAGTTTGCTGGAGATAAGCTCTTTCATTTTACAGCCCAAGGGCGTGACCCGGATGATACGATGTTTGATATGATAGACGGCTTAATTGGTGGAATCGTTGCTGCTTTCTTCATTGCCAGAAAGCATGGGCGCAAATTATAAAGAATGATGAAAGGGTCAACACCTTGAACTAGTTACAAGGTGTTGACCCTTTTGGTTTTTCTTAATTTTTTAGCATCTTGAACACTTGTTCTACATCTTTGTCGCCTCGACCGGACAAATTGATAATGATAACATCATCCTGTGCCAATGTCGGAGCTAGCTTAATGGCCTGCGCAACGGCGTGTGAACTTTCAAGTGCCGGAATGATTCCTTCCGTTTTGGAGAGGATTTGGAATGCCTCTAATGCTTCTTGTCCCGTGATTGTTACATATTCGGCTCGGCCGCTCACTTTCAAATGACTGTGCTCTGGTCCAACACCCGGATAATCCAAGCCGGCAGCAATACTGAAGGTAGGTTTCGGTTCTCCATTTTCATCTAGCAATGTTAGACATTTGAATCCGTGTAGAACGGCCGGAACACCTTCTGACATAGTCGGCGCTTCTGCTGGTTCTACACCGATTAGTCGGACTTCCTGATCATCAATATAGTTAGCAAAAGCGCCAATTGCATTGCTTCCGCCGCCAGTGCATGCGATGATGGCAGTCGGCAGTTTTCCCTCTTTATCTATGATTTGACGCTTCGATTCTTCACTGATGATCGATTGGAAGTGTTTCACCATTGTCGGATAAGGATGTGGACCTACAGCAGAACCTAGCAAATAAAAAGTATTTTCGTAATTTTCCACAAGGTCGTTCAAGGCTACATCGACCGCATCCTTCAAGCGTCCTTGTCCTTTTTCGACAGGTATAACTTTTGCTCCTAGTAATTCCATCCGGAATACATTAAGTGCTTGCCGTTCTGTATCGACTTTTCCCATATAAATGACACATTCCATATCAAACATGGCACAGGCAGTCGCAGTTGCCACACCATGTTGTCCTGCCCCGGTTTCCGCGATAATGCGTTTGGCACCCATTCTTTTAGCTAATAAAATTTGTCCTAATGCATTGTTAATTTTATGGGAACCTGTATGGTTTAAATCTTCTCGTTTCAAATAAATTTTTGCCCCGCCTAATTGTTTCGTTAAGTTTTCAGCAAAGGTCAATGGATTTTCACGACCTATATATTCCTGTAAATAATAGTGTAGCTCTTCTTGAAAAGCGGGATCATTCTTATAACGCAAAAAGTTTTCTTCAATAATCGACATCACTTTCTGCAGATTCTCCGGTACAAAACTGCCGCCGAATTCTCCGAAAAATCCTGTTGTAACTGTATCTGTATTTGCCATGCTCAACTCGACTCCTCTATACTCGCGAATTTAACTCTACTAATAGTAAGTATAAAGTAAAAAACTATTTATTTAAAATATTTAGATATAAATAAGTTGTAAACATCTTATATGATAAATTTAGGGGAATTTCCATCTATGACATAATTGTGTTAATATTCAGTAAAATGCTTTTTGTATCATTTTGAAGGAGGGGACCATTATTTATATACGAAAACATTCGATTATTGAGCGTATTTTAGAAAATATAGATGAAGTATTGGTCGGAAAACGACAAATTGCCGAATTGAGTTTGACGGCGTTGTTGGCGGAAGGACACGTGTTGCTGGAAGATGTACCAGGTGTCGGAAAGACGATGATGGTCCGGGCGTTGGCAACATCTATCAGCGCTAGTTTTAAACGGATTCAGTTTACACCCGATTTATTGCCTTCTGATGTGACGGGTACGAGCATTTATAATCAGAAAGAACAGGAATTTGTATTTCGTCCCGGTCCTATTATGGGCAATATTGTGCTAGCAGACGAAATTAATCGCACATCGCCGAAAACGCAAGCGGCTCTTTTGGAAGGAATGGAGGAGGCCTGTATTACGGTAGATGGTGTGACGAGAAAATTGGAACAACCATTTTTTGTGATGGCCACGCAAAATCCGATTGAATATGAAGGGACTTATCCATTGCCGGAAGCACAGCTAGACCGATTTTTATTAAAGATGGAAATGGGTTATCCAAAGATGGAGGATGAATTGGCTGTGTTGGGGCGCTTGCAGAACCAGCATCCGATTGATCAGCTGCAAGCGGTGATTTCTGTGGAAGAAGTACTGCACTTGCAACAAGAAGTGAAGCAAGTATATGTGGATGAAAGCATGAAGCGCTATATTGTGAGTCTTGCGAACGAAACAAGGCAGCATGGTAGTGTGCACTTAGGAGTGAGTCCTCGTGGTTCGATTGCTCTCATGAAAGCAGCGCAAGCTTATGCGTTTATCCAAGGTAGAGAGTATGTTATTCCTGATGACATTCAATATTTGGTGACATATGTATTCGCCCATCGTCTTATTTTGAAGCCGGAAGCCCAATACAGTGGAGAGGATCCGAAAAAGGTGATGGAAGAAGTGGTCGCGGTCGTTTCGGTTCCTGTACAAAGGCTTGTATAGACATGATGAAAAAATGGGAGTTGCCGTATTTAAAAGTCTGCCTTCTTCTTTCTCTCGTGATCCTGTCCTTCGTATTTGCCATGTTTCAAGGAGGCTTTGTCAGTTGGTTTTTATTCGCTAGTTTCTTTCCGTTTGCACTGCATATCTTTATGCTGATGTTGTATCCGTTTAAGAAGATGAAGGTGCATCGAACATTCCATCAGCGGGAGTACAGTTTGGGTGATGAAGTTTTAGTAGAAATTATGATTGAGAGGCAGAGTAAATGGCCACTTCTTTATCTCGTTATGGAAGATTTGATTCCCCCGGCATTGATGCCAAATGGCCGGAATTCCTCTAAGCAGCTGTCTTTTTTTGTTTTTCGTCAATCTCTTAAGCTTTCTTATCGACTGCCGTTAGTGATGAGAGGGGAGCACGTTTTTCAAGGTATTCGTTTAACGACAGGAGATTTGCTTGGGTTTTATGTGAAAAAAGAAACATTCACTTGTCAAGATGTGCTTCTGATCTATCCATCTTATAAAAGGGTAGAGGCTTCACAAATTGAACCATTGTTTGAGGCAGGAAAACAGACCGCGGTGTATCGACGCCATCCTATTACCTCGATTATCTCAGGTGTTCGTCAGTATATGCCGGGTGATGGATTATCGCGTATTCATTGGAAAGCGACAGCTAGGAAGCATGAAATTATGACAAAGGAATTTGAAGAACGAAAAAGCCAAGATGTCATGATTATTATGGATCAACGTGAATCGCCGATATTTGAAGAGATGGTTGCATTTGTGGCTTCTTTATCTCGAGCCATGCTGTTGCAAGGAATCGGGGTAGGGTTTGCAGGAAGCCATTTCGGACAAGCAGCGGTGACGATTGGTAAGGGAGAGGTGCAGAAGCGAAAGATTTTTTACCAATTGGCTTTAATCACAGAAAAGGGATCAGAGGTAAATGTATCATCCGGATTTAGAGGGATGGGGGGAGATACGATGTTTTTCGTAGTGACTGCACAACTTACTGAAGAGCTACTTTCGTCACTGCGAATATGGAAAGGTGGAGGGGAGGTAACAATCTTTTTGATGCAAAGTGTGCCAAAGCATGAGGGAAATGAAGAAGGAAGTATCGAAGCGAAAAGAAGAGGAATGACTTGCCATATGCTCTTTGCTACTGATTGGAAAAGTAAGATGAAGGAGGAAATGTGACATGGGTGAAAAGATATTTCGTATCATGCCTTCATTTATTCTGATCGTCTTAAGTTATCTGTTGATTTGGGAATGGTTAAAACCTTTGGAAAAACTGGATACGATACGAGATATGCCTGTTTTTGTGATTTATCTTATTTATGTGTTTGTGTTGAATGTTGTATTGGTTCGCTGGGTTTGGAAACTGCTCTTTCACGTCGGTTTTATTTGTTTGGCCTTATATGTTTTATATTATCAATCATACTCTTTTCTGACGGGTCAATGGTTGTTCGCTTTTTGGGTGGATAGTGTCAACGGGGTGTCGGCTATCAGACAACAGCAATGGCAGGTTGTTCCGGATAGTGTGAGCACCTTTCTTTTTTTGCTTTTATTATGGATGATTACATATTTAATCAATTACTGGGTGATAAGGAGAAAGTCCATTCTTGCCTTTTTTATGCTAACGATTGTGTTTGTCGCTACCTTGGATACGTTCACACCTTATGATGGAGATTATGCCATTATCCGTATTTTTGTTATTGGTTTGTTCATGATGGGCTGCCTACGATTTTATAGATTAGTGGATGAAGAAAAACTATCTATCGGATGGATGGAGTTTCAACGCTGGATATTCCCTCTTATCGGCATGATTGTTGGCAGTGTGGCAGTCGGTTTTATTATGCCGAAGCTACCTGCGCAATGGCCCGATCCTGTTCCGACCATCATAACGTATTCGGAGAAGTTCAGCGAGGATCCATCGGTTAAAAAGGTCGGTTATGGGGAAGATGATACGAAACTGGGCGGCGATTTTGCCCGAGACGATTCGGTTGTGTTTACCGCTCATGCGGATACTAAACATTATTGGTTTGTGGAAGCGAAGACGCTCTATACAGGAGCGGGATGGGAAGTCGACTCCTCAGCCATGCTAAAGGAAACGTTCCATAACCATGAAATCCTTCCGTATGGAAATACTGCGTCTGAACTGAAAAGCTCACAATCATATACGGCCAGAGTCGAGAGGGAAATGCTCTATACTCATGTCCCTATTCCTTCTCCTTTGCAACAAGGGGAAATGAATGCTGATGGACGGGTTGAATTTGAGTATTATCCTGTTGTTCAGAAAATAAACAGTACGAATCTGAATGGAGAGCAAAAGCCATTAAAGGAATATGACATTATATATACAATGCCTGTGTATGACCTTACGCTTCTTCGTTCGATTCAAAAGCCGAAAGCGGATGAAATAAGTCCATTGAATACACAGCTGCCGGACAATCTGCCGAATAGAATTAAAGAACTGGCGGAGGAGATTGTCCAAGGTGAAGATAATTTATATGACATCGTAAAAGCGGTTGAAGATTATTTTAATGGGCTGCAGTTCGAATATACACATGAAGATATTCCCTATCCGAAACAAGGTCAGGACTTTGTTGACCATTTTCTTTTTGAAACACAGCGAGGTTATTGTGATCATTTTTCGACGAGTATGGTCATCTTACTTCGTACATTGGGAATCGATGCTCGCTGGGTGAAAGGTTATACAGGCGGAGAGTTTGTAAAATATGAAGCTGGACAAAATATATATGAAATTACAAATAATAATGCCCATTCATGGGTAGAAGTCTGGTTTCCAGGGGTAGGATGGGTACCGTTTGAGCCGACAAAAGGGTATTCCGGTCATGCTCGTTTCGAAGACACATCTAACGGGAATCCGACAAATGCGAGTGAAACAGCCATCCAAACGGAACAATCTATAGAAGAGAATCAGCAGGAAGAACAACTGGAACAAACGACTGCGACGACACAATTTTCACTGGACAAGCTGTTGGATTATGTGAAAACACATGGATGGAAAGTGTTGGTCAGTTTGTTTTTGCTGGTTATACTCATTGTTCTTATTTATGTGACAAGAAGATATTGGCTTGCTTTGTTTTGGTTGTTCTATTTTAATAAACGGGCGAAGTCGCATACTTTTTCGACTGCTTATTTCATATTACTGAACCAGTTGCAGCGCCGTGGATTAAGGAAGAAAGCGGGGCAAACGTTGCGTGAATATGCAAAAGAGGTAGATGACTATTATTCAATAGAAGACATGAGTGAGCTGACGGGCTACTATGAACGAGTCGTTTATGGTGGAAATGACAGTCTGACAGAGTGGAAGCACGCTAAATCATTGTGGGAAAAAGTCATGAAGAAAACTATCACTTGACCTGCTTTTTATACTATTGTTACAATAGGACAAGATTTTATTAAAATTAAATATCATTTCCTTCGTATATCCTCGATAATATGGTTCGAAAGTTTCTACCGGGGCGCCGTAAATGACCCGACTATGAAGGAAGTGTATGTTTTTGTACATACACTTCTTTGAGGAACGATTGGAAATAAGACTAGACTACTTGTGGCACGTGTGTGTTGATTTGTAGATTCTAGTTTTTTCTTTATTCATCAGAGCCTTTGTAAGTTATTTGGATATGCTTGGGACAAGTGATAGAATTAGTTCAATAGTAACTATAAACCGTTGAGGGTAAACGGATTTATATAAATTACATGTAGAGGTGACTTTTGTGGCAGGAAAAGCAGATTTACAACATCAAGAGATGATTGTCGTTCTTGATTTTGGTAGTCAATACAATCAATTAATTACTAGACGTATTCGTGAGTTCGGTGTGTATTCGGAATTACATCCGCATACGATTACAATGGAAGAAATTCAAAAAATGAATCCAAAAGGTATCATTTTCTCAGGTGGTCCTAACAGCGTATATGATGAAAATTCATTCCGTTGTGATGAACGCATTTTCGATATGGGTATCCCTGTTTTAGGTATTTGCTATGGTATGCAGCTTATGACAGCGCATTTCGGTGGTAAAGTTGAAAAAGCGGATCATAGTGAATACGGTAAAGCGGAAATCAAAATTGAAAATGTTTCTTCTCTATATAAAGATCTTCCAACAGAGCAAATTGTCTGGATGAGCCATGGTGACCTTGTAACACAAACGCCTGAAGGATTCGTAACGGATACAACAAGTGCTTCTTGTCCAATTGCAGGTATGAGTGATGAATCACGTCAATTATATGCGGTTCAATTCCACCCTGAAGTTCAACATTCACAATACGGTAACGATATTTTGAAAAACTTTGCTTTTGGTGTATGTGAATGTAAAGGCGATTGGTCAATGCACAACTTCATCGAAATGGAAATCGAAAAAATCCGTGAAACAGTTGGCGACAAACAAGTTCTATGCGCACTAAGCGGCGGTGTGGATTCTTCTGTTGTTGCGGTATTGATTCATAAAGCAATCGGCGACCAATTAACATGTATTTTCGTTGACCATGGTCTTTTACGTAAAGGTGAAGCGGAAGGCGTTATGAAAACATTCACGGAGCAATTCCACATGAATGTTATCAAGGTAGATGCAAAAGAACGTTTCATGAGCAAATTGAAAGGTGTTTCTGATCCAGAACAAAAACGTAAAATTATCGGTAATGAATTCATTTACGTATTCGATGATGAAGCGGCAAAACTAGAAGGTATCGATTTCCTTGCACAAGGAACATTGTATACAGATATCATCGAAAGTGGTACAGCAACAGCACAAACAATCAAGTCTCATCATAACGTTGGCGGACTTCCTGAAGATATGGAATTCCAATTAATTGAGCCATTAAATACTTTATTCAAAGACGAAGTACGCGCGTTAGGTACAGAGCTAGGCATGTCTGATGAAGTCGTATGGCGTCAACCATTCCCAGGTCCTGGTCTTGGTATCCGTGTACTTGGTGAAGTAACAGAAGAGAAATTGGAAATCGTTCGTGAATCTGATTTCATCCTTCGTGACGAAATCAAAAAAGCTGGCCTAGATCGCGACATTTGGCAATACTTCACAGTACTACCAGACATCCGCAGCGTAGGTGTAATGGGAGATGCTCGTACGTACGATTACACAATCGGTATCCGTGCCGTAACATCAATCGACGGTATGACTTCTGACTGGGCACGTATCCCATGGGAAGTATTAGAGAAAATCTCTGTACGTATCGTAAACGAAGTTGCACACATCAACCGCGTTGTATATGACATTACTTCTAAGCCACCTGCTACTATTGAGTGGGAATAATATCGGCAATCGCTAAAACCCTTGAAAACACTGAGTTTTTGAAGTTGCTTTGGGCTGATTGATAGCAAAATGATAGCAGATAAATAAACGAGACTAAAAGGTCTATCTGAATGAATAATTTCAGGTAGGCCTTTTTTGTGTTTTTGTTAGGCGAATATCGCATAAGATTGTCGTTATTTGGCAATAAAAAATTATTCAAAAATAATAAAAATAGGTTGCCAGAAATTACTCAGATTCGTACTATCCAGTATAAATTAAATCAAATAAGGCATTTTGCCTGGAAAAAAGAAAGGAGACATACACTATGTCAAATCGAATTTTTATGACGGTAGAAGAGGTTGCTGAGGAATTAGGAGTATCTGTATCTTACGCATATAAGCTTATGCAGAGAATGAACAGAGAGCTAAAGGCAACAGGTTATTACACAATTCAGGGAAGAATAGACCGTAAGTTCTTCCATGAGAAGTTCTATGGTACAAGTCAGCAAGCAGAGAGGGGATGTCAAGATGCCCGCATTTAAAAACACAAGCAACGGAACCTGGTATGTGCAGTTCAGATATACGGACTGGACGGGAGAGCGAAAGCAGAAACTGAAGCGTGGATTTCCAACTAAGAGGGAAGCTATGGCCTGGGAAAGAGAATTCCTGATGCAGAAAAAGGCCAATCTGGATATGACATTTGGCAAATCACAAGTGGAAAAAGCAATTGAAAGAGTCAGAGAAAAGGATAATGAGGATAGGAGAGAGTGTGAGAGGAAGCGTGAAAGAGAAACGAGTCGGTAGACTGGAATTAAATGTCAGAATTATATTGTAATAATTCGAGATGTTATTACAATATATGTAATAATTTCCAGCAAAGATGTTTATCACAAAATACAGAACAATGGTTTGAGGAGATATCAAAAGGTAGATAGTAAACAAACAGGAATTTGAAGGGAAGATTATCTGATATGGACCTAAGTCAGTTTTATTTGGAGAATGTTTCAGAACAAGAATATTACTATAAATTTTATGATTTAGTAAAAAGTATAAATGAAACTTATAACATTTTTGAGGGACGTCAGGAGACTCACGACTATAAGTTTTTAGTAGATGATATCGATGATGCAATAGAAAAATTTAAGTATTTGTGCCAACCAGAAAATGAGGTTCATAATAACGAAGATAAATGTTGGTTTTATCTTATTCTTTTCTATTTAAATAAATGCGGATTCGTTATTGAAGAGTTCCCTAGAATAGTTGAACGCCCACCTGTGGATACTTATGATTTTGTTAATAAAGAGATAAGACACAAGCTGATTGCTGAGGGAAAAGACGATAATGGAACGGTTCGGTATCATACACGTAGAAAATTAATTGCAAGCCTAACATTTACACAAAGGGATACTTTCATTGAATTAGATGATGCTATAGAGAGAAAATTTAAAGAAATATCTAATAGACAGGCATCTTTTCAAACCATGAGCATGGACGAAAAACTTGCAGAAATAGCTAACCTAATTGAAAATCTGTTAAAGAAAAATGGAAAGTTTATTTCTCTTGATTATTCACAGATATGTTTTGATTATATTGATGAGGATACTATAAAAAGGTATAGGAAAAAGATTCAGTGTTTTAGACATTCATCAGCAGAGTCAATTTGTGAAAGGGAGTCTTTTACAAAAAATCAAAAGATTTTTTTGATTGATTTTGGATTAACAGTATTGAAAGCAATTCGTGCACTATTACCTAATGAATAAAACTATAAGCGACAAATTCCAGTTTGTAAGGATGTAATCTATGTTTTCATCTTGAAATCCAGTAGATGAAGCCAATGTTAACTTGCGTTGCTTGTAGCAACGGGCAGTTTCCCACACACTAGTGGTAACGGCCGAAAAGGAGGTTATCCCTAATGTTAAACGAAAATATTAAAGCAATCAGAAAATCAAAAGGTCTTTCGCAGGAAGAACTTGCTATCAAGCTGAATGTGGTGCGACAAACAATCTCTAAATGGGAGCAGGGATTGTCAGTTCCTGATTCTGATAGGTTGATTTCCTTATCAGAGGTGCTTGAAACACCCGTGAGTACTCTGCTAGGAGAAACGGTTACTGAGTCAAAGGTTGATGACTTAAAAGCTATTTCCGAAAAACTGGAGATTATAAACTTGCAGCTCGCACAGAGGAAGATTATGAGACAAAAAACGTTTCATTGGCTGCTTATCTCATTGTGTGTGGTCATAGTGATTATTTCAGCGGTCTTAATCGTATTGAACAGTCCTTACTTAGAATGGAATTATAGTGACCCTGAAACCGCCGTTGTCGGAGTAACTTTTCACGCATTTGAATGGCTGTTTGTCAGGTTTGCACCGATCATCCTTATTGGGGCAATCATTGGATTCTTTTTGACACGGAAGAAATTATAAAACTGCTCTACTTTTAGGACTCAGTCAGACTTCAAAATTCCAGTTTGTGTAGAAATAATCTCATTGTGAAATCTGACTTTTGATTCTAACAATATTAATTGTTTGGGATATGAAACCCAATGTTATACTTGAAGTGTAATACAAGTGGTGCTAAGATATGGGTGGAAAATGATATGACTCATACTATTCAAGATAATTGATGGAGTATAAGTGATAGCATTTTGATAGCAAAAGTTCAGATAGACCATATTTTACGGGTTATTATCTGCAGTTTTGCACCGAGAAAAGCCTATGAAACCAGCAAAAACATTTGATATTTTTGTGGATGGATTGAGTGGGAATAAAATAAGATTGTTCAAAGGTAACTCCGTTTATTGGGGTTACCTTTTTTGATGTGTAAAATCATATACTTATATAATTTTATTGTGTTTATCTGTTAATTGATTAGGGAAATAAAAAATGATGTGTTTTGTTAAGAGTTATATTGAAATATTAATTTTGATGGTGATATGCCAAAAAGGAGGAACATCGATGCAATATGTGTTGGACACGGCTAATATTGATGAGTTGAAGGCAGGATTTGATTTATATCCGGTAGAGGGCGTCACAACGAATCCTACGATTATCGCGCGAGAAAACAAACAATTCTTTTATACTTTGAGACATATTCGCGAAGTGATTGGTGAAGAAACGATGCTGCATGTGCAAGTGCTTGGTAATACAGCGGGAAAAATGGTGAAGGAAGCACATTGTCTGCATGAACTAATCGGAGGGAATTTGTACATAAAAGTGCCAGTTTTTCCTGAAGGCTTGAAAGCTATCAAGCAGTTAAAAATAGAAGGAGTGCCTGTTACGGCAACAGCTATTTTGACTGCCAATCAAGCCTTATTGGCGGCCAAAGCAGGTGCCGACTATGTCGCTCCTTATGTCAACCGCATTGATAATATTAGTGGACATGGTGTTCAAACGGTAGCTGATATTGTGACGATGTTTGAAAACTTCAACTTGCCGACGAAAGTATTGGCCGCTTCTTTCAAGAATGCCCAGCAAGTGCATGATGTAGCCATTGCAGGTGGCCATGCAGTGACAGTGCCATACGATATATTGAAAGCGGCTGTCTCTCATCCACTAACAGATAATAGCTTGGCTCAATTCACATCAGATTGGGAACGGGTGTATGGAGAAGGATGTACCATTTGTGAACTAGCTACGCGTGAGCCAATGAAGTAAGCAGATTTATCTATTTTACTAACCATGGAGGTTTTTACATGTCAAAAGTAATTATTTCAACGGGTAAGTATATTCAAGGTAAAGATGAATTAGCAAAGTTATATGATCATGTACATATTCTAGGTGAAAAATATTATGTGTTAATAGATGCTGCGCTTTATGAAACATTAGGCAGTCAAGTAAAAGAAAGCTTTGATAAAAATAATGCGAGCTGTCATGTAGAAAAGTTCAACGGAGAATGCTGTAAAAAAGAGATTAACAGATTGATAGAAGCATCAGCGGGGTATGATGTTGTCATCGGTGTCGGTGGCGGTAAAACGCTCGATACGGCCAAAGCGACAGCGTACTATAAAAAATGTCCGGTAGTCATTGTACCGACAGCGGCTTCCACAGATGCCCCTTGTAGTGCCTTATCGGTTGTGTATACAGAAGATGGGGTATTTGAAGAGTACTTATTCTTACCGAAAAATCCGGATATGGTCATTGTCGATTCTCAAGTCATTGCGAATGCACCGGTTCGTTTATTGGTAGCGGGAATAGGTGATGCATTGGCTACTTATTTCGAAGCAAGAGCGACGCTTCATTCTAATGGCGATGCGATGGCAGGAGGGAAACCGACAAAAGCGGCAATAGCCCTTGCGAAGCTTTGCTATGATACGATTGTTGCCGATGGCTTGAAAGCGAAGTTGGCTGCAGAACAAAACAGTGTTACGCAATCACTTGAAAATGTTATTGAAGCCAATACATATTTAAGTGGTGTCGGCTTTGAAAGCGGTGGTTTGGCAGCTGCTCATGCGATTCATAATGGTATGACGGCGATGAAAGATACACATCATATGTATCATGGAGAAAAAGTCACTTTTGGTACGCTTGTACAGCTAGTGTTAGAAGATGTATGCAACTGTGAACTGGAAGAAGTACTGCATTTATGTGTAAGTGTAGGATTACCGATCACATTAGGTCAATTAGGCGTGAAAGAGATTAATTATGAAGAATTGCGCCAAGTAGCGGAAATTGCTTGTGCAGAAGGTGATACGATGGGTAACATGCCAGGTAATGTTGGGGTTGGGGATGTAATGGACGCAATCATGGCAGCGGATGCAATCGGTAGACGTTATTTGGAACATGGTGAGCTGTAAATTGTTCATAATGTAAGTAAGAAGGCTGAGAACTTTAGATGAAATGAAGTTTTCAGCCTTTTTTGTGAGGTAAAGGAAAGGGAGGGGGGGATTTGATGAGCGTAAAAGTATGGAAAGGCATAACTATTGCTCTATTATGTTTGACAGGTGTTGGTGGCTTGGCTGGAGGAGTTGGATTCCTTGTTGATCCTTCTGGGGGTTCCATCGGTATGCCATCAAGTTTATTGAAAGGTACGATGTTTTCCGATTTTCTCATTCCTGGATTGCTATTGTTCATTGTAATTGGTGGAGGACATATTTTAGCAGGTATTTTAGTGTGGAAAAAAGGGGATAGTGGTTGGATTTATTCATTCATTGCGGGAGTGGCGTTAGTCATTTGGATTTTTACACAAGTTTGTTTGATTGGTTATGTGAGTTTGCTGCAGCCGTTGTATTTTATAGTGGGTATTGTGGAGGTTGTTTTAGCGTTTTGGTTAGATGTGATGAGGAATAGACGTGCTTCTAAGGTGGAAAAGAAAGATTAATATGAAGTTTATGGAAAAAAGAGGTTTTACTCTATCGTTATTTGTCGAATAATTGGAAATAAACGACTAAATACGAACTATAATATAATTGTTTTGTTTAATGTTCGCTTTTTCCTTGACATTTTTATGAGCAATTGATACGATGAAGAAGCAATTTTACAAGTTTATTATTTGATGAGTCGTATAATCTTGGGGATGTGGCCCAGAAGTTTCTACCAAGCTACCGTGAATGGCTTGACTACGATGAAAGCGCAACTTACAAGGGTGCATTGGTTATACCCGAAGTTTGTTTTTCGTTTTTGTCTAGCTCTGTTCACTAGTGGACAGAGTTTTTCTTGTTTGGAAAAAGACGGGTTTCTAAAGGATTAGTATGACTATTCTTCGGGGGGAAACAGAAAAATGAAAAAGTATTTTCAATTTGACCAACTAGGCACGACGTATGGTCGCGAAATTATTGGTGGCTTTACGACATTCTTGGCGATGGCATACATTCTGGTTGTTAATCCGCTGACACTGACATTGGATAGTGTAGAAGGTTTGCCGGATTCGATGTATATGGATTATGGTGCTGTATTCGCGGCAACCGCTTTGGCAGCTGCGGTTGGTAGTATTTTGATGGGGGTAATTGCCCGATTCCCGATTGCCTTGGCACCGGGGATGGGATTAAATGCATTCTTTGCTTATACAGTTGTTTTAACATACGGTATTCCGTGGCAAACGGCCTTAACGGGCGTACTGATTTCAGGGATTATTTTCGTCGTATTATCATTATCAGGTATTCGTGAAAAAATTATTAACGCAATTCCGCTTGAGCTGAAACATGCAGTAGGTGCAGGGATTGGGATTTTCATTGCTTTTATCGGTTTACAAAATGCAGGCATTGTTATTAACAATGATGCGACATTAGTGGAGATTGGCGATTTCACAAACGGACAAACATTATTGGCTGTATTCGGTTTAGTCATTACAGTCATTTTAATGACTAAAGGGTATAAAGCAGCTATTTTCATTGGTATGATCATTACAAGTATAGTTGGTATGATTTTTGGTTTAATCAATGTACCGACAAGTATTGTAGGTAAGATGCCAAGTATTGATCCGACTTTCGGTGTAGCGTTTGAAGCGTTTAAAGATCCAATGGGTTTATTGGATGGACAAATTTTGATTGTCATTTTAACGTTCTTGTTTGTTGCTTTCTTTGATACAGCGGGTACGTTAGTGGCAGTAGCGCAACAAGCGGGCATTATGAAAGGAAATGAATTACCACGTGCAGGTAAAGGACTTTTAGCTGATTCTCTTGCGATTGTGGCTGGTGCAATTTTTGGTACGTCAACAACGACTTCGTATGTTGAGTCAACTGCTGGTGTTGCAGCAGGTGGAAAAACTGGTTTCTCTGCTGTAGTAACAGGAATTTGTTTCTTATTGGCACTGTTTTTCTTTCCGTTATTATCGGTTATCACAAGTGCGGTAACAGCACCTGCTTTAATTATTGTCGGTGTCTTGATGGCCGCATCTATTAGGCATATCGAATGGGATAAATTTGAAGTGGCAGTACCTGCCTTCTTTACAGTTGTCATGATGGCCTTGACTTACAGTATTGCGACAGGTTTAGCAATTGGTTTCATTTTCTATCCGATTACAATGATTGTGGCTGGTAAAGGTAAGAAAGTACATCCATTAATGTATGCACTATTCTTCATCTTCCTGGCATACTTTATTTTCTTAAAATAAGTAGATTTTAATAGAAGGTTAACTTGACTTTTGGAAACGATTGTTGAGTTAACCTTCTTTTTTGTGTCGAATATTCTAATTATTCTTTTGTTTGGTTTAGTGATGATTGTGCATAGGTAAATAAAGACGTCTAAAAATGTGAATGAATCCACATAATTTAGGAGGGTGGAATTTTAGAGAGGTGAGTGTGTTGGGGGAGATTTCAGCGGCAGCATTATTCATACGTTTTTTATTGGGAGGCAGTGCGGTTGTTTTGGCTACAATCGTTACCAGTAAGGTTGGCAGTCGTGTAGGTGGTATATTTGCAGCATTTCCTGCGGTCTATTTAGCGGCTCTGTTGACGCAATGTATAGACTGTCAGGGATTGGCGCTCATTGAACAATCGATTGCGTTATCAAAAGGTGCCGTTGTAGGGATGTCGATCAATATTGTGGTGGCCATATTGGCCGGTTACCTATTGCCGAAAAATAATTGGAAAGCCGGTATCCTGAAAACATTGGTATGTTGGTTCATGCTGTCGTCCATGGTCATTTTGTTATCATAATAATTCGTATATTGAGGTGTTCGGGGTGAACAAGGATTTATTGATTCGGTTTATATTAGGTGGAGCAGCAGTCATGCTGAGTTACTTGGTGACGGTTGTTTCACCGTGGGAACTTCTTTCGGGTATATTTGCAGCATTTCCGGCTGTCATGATTACGGCAGTTATGATGGTTAGTATCCATTCTGGTACAAAGCAAGGCTCTTATATCGCGAAAGGCTCAGTCTATGGAATGATTGGAGGTGTTTGTTGTGCGATAACGGTCTTGTTGGCTTTGCAAGTTGGGATGGGCTATGTTTTTAGTGTCGTAGCCGGATTGGTTGCATGGTTGATCAGTTCGTTTCTTGTATCATATTTACGAACAAATATCGCTTCAAAGGCAGGGAAAAACAAATAAAAATGAAAACCTTCTATTTCATAGGACAGAAGGTTTTTTTCTGTTTATGTAGAAATAAATAAAAAAGGTAATTTTTGCAAAATGCTACTAATGGAGTGAAGTTGATGAAACATCGATACTTAAGAGAAGAGCATGAAATATTTCGTAAATCATTTAGAAAGTTTTTGGAAAAAGAGGCATATCCTTATTATGAACAATGGGAGCAAAATCGAATCATTCCTCGGGCGTTTTGGGAAAAGCTTGGTCAAAATGGTTTCCTTTGTCCGGATTTACCGGAGGAGTATGGGGGAAGTGGTGTGGACTGGGGCTTTTCTGTCGTCATCAATGAAGAGTTGGAAAAAGTGGGCTCGAGTATGATTGGCATCAGTTTACATAATGACATTGTCGTTCCTTACATTATGGCATACGGAACGAAGGAGCAAAAACAACGTTGGTTACCGAAATGTGCATCAGGTGAATGGATTTCAGCGATTGCGATGACGGAGCCGGGGGCAGGTTCTGATTTAGCGAACATTAAGACTTCAACTAGTTTGGTTGGTGACCACTATATTGTGAATGGTCAAAAAACATTCATCACAAATGGTATACACGCAGATTTAGTGCTTGTTGCTTGTAAAACAAATCCTCATGCAGCACCCCCTCACAAAGGAATAAGTTTACTAGTTATTGAAAAAGAGACTCCAGGTTTTTCAAAAGGAAAAAAGCTTCATAAAGTAGGATTGCATTCTCAAGATACAGCTGAATTGATTTTCGAAGATTGTCTTGTTCCGAAAGAAAATCTCCTTGGTCAAGAAGGGGAAGGTTTTCGTTACATGATGGAGAAACTGCAACAAGAGCGGTTAGTGGTCGCTCTTTCAGCACAGGTGGCGGCAGAAGATATGCTAGCTTCGACAATCGAATATATCAAAAGCCGAACCGCTTTTGGCAAACCAATCAGTGCCTTTCAAAATACGCAATTTAAGATTGCGGAGATGGCGACGGAAATTGAAATGGGACGTGCCTTTTTGGACGCACTTATAGCGGAGCATATGGAAGGGACGGATGTGGTCACGAAAGTTTCCATGGCGAAATGGAAGTTGACGGAAATGGCAAGGCAGGTGGCGGTTCAATGTATGCAATTGCATGGCGGGTATGGATACATGGAAGAATACAAGATTGCTAGAAGATATCGCGATATTCCTGTTGCCAGCATTTATGCTGGAACAAATGAAATTATGAAAGTCATTATTGCGAAAAAATTAGGTCTTTAAAAGATAGAAGGGGGTTTCCGTGATGAGAGAAGCGGTAATCGTGGAAGGGGTCAGAACAGCGGTAGGCAAGAAAAATGGACATTTAAAAGATGTGCGACCGGATGATTTAGGTGGGATGGTCATTAAACATTTAGTGAATCGTTCGGGAATTGATCCAGCGCTTATTGAGGATGTCATTTTCGGATGCGTTTCGCAAGTAGGAGAACAAGCAGGGGATATTGCGAGACAAGCAGCCCTTATTGCGGGATTGCCACTTGAAGTGCCGGGAGTAACCATTGATCGCCAATGTGGATCGAGTCAACAGGCTATTCATTTTGCGGCGCAAGCCATTTTATCAGGAGATATGGATATTGTTATCGCAGGTGGCGTTGAGAGTATGTCGCGCATTCCGATTGGTTCGAATTATCAAGGGGTCAAACCGAGTGAGCTGTTGACGTCTTCTTATGAAATTATTCATCAAGGATTGTCTGCTGAAAAAATTGCCCAGAAGTATATGTTGAGTAGAGAAGAAATAGACGAATTTGCCTTTAACAGTCATCAAAAAGCTGTGCAAGCTCAGAGACAAGGGATATTTGCGCAGGAAATCATGCCATTACAGGTAGGTGAGGATTGTTTATTTAATCAGGATGCCGGTCCAAGAGAGGATACATCTCTTGAAGCGTTGGCTAATTTGAAAACGGTTTTTAAGGAAAATGGAACTGTAACAGCAGGAAATGCGAGTCAGATTAGTGATGGAGCGGCGGCTTTGTTGGTTATGGAACGGAAGGTAGCAGAGGAATTAGGGTTAAAGCCTAAGTATTTGATTCATACCCGTGTCGTGATAGGCTCTGATCCGACGTATATGCTGTTAGGTCCGATTGAGGCAACGAAAAAAGCGCTATATAAAGCTCGTTTGACGATTGATGACATTGATGTGTTTGAAATAAATGAGGCGTTCGCATCTGTTGTGCTCGCTTGGCAAATGGAAACAGGTGCCGATCTCCGTAAGGTAAATCCGTATGGAGGGGCGATTGCATTAGGGCATCCATTGGGAGCAAGTGGTGCGAAGTTGATGCTGACGTTGATGACGTATTTAGAACAAACGGGCGGCCGATTCGGTCTCTTGTCGATGTGTGAAGGGTATGGCATGGCGAATGCGACCATTATTGAAAGATTATAAGCAGAATAGACCATGTTGGTAATGATATTTTATGAAGGAGAGATGGGATATGACGACAATCGGGGCGCTGTTTGATCTGACTGTGAAAAAATATGGAGATAAAGAAGCTTTATTTGATTGTAAAACGAATAAACGCTACACATATTGTCAATGGCAGCAACAAGTGAATCGATTGGCTAATGCTTTGCAGGTTAACGGAATACGAAAGGGAGACGTTGTTTCCACGTTTCTCTTCAACCGTGAAGAATTAGCTACAGCTTTATTTGCCTGTGCCAAAATTGGAGCGGTTTTCAATCCGATTAATTTTCGTCTCACGCAGGAAGAACTTGCGTATATCCTTGAAGATCTCTCGCCGAAAGTTGTGTTGTTTGAAGAGGGATTAGCGGAAGTTGTATCAAACGTGGTCGAAAGATTTCCAACGATTGCTTTTTGGTTTGTGGACGAAGGACTCCCGACTTTTGCCGTTAGTTATCGCGAACAATTAAGTTTTGCCCCATCAAGCGCCATCTCTGTAGAAGTAGATGAAAACGATGTTTACGCAGTGATGTATACGAGCGGTACAACAGGTAGACCGAAGGGGGTCCTTCATCATCACAGGGATATGGTCGAACAAAGTTTAATCCTTTCTCATGCAATGACATATCGTTCCTACGACAAAGGATTAGTTGTAGCACCGCTGTTTCATTGTGCGGAATTGCATTGTTGTTTGATTCCGCGTGTGCATATGGGCGCGGCAAATGTTATCATGCCTCATTTCCAGCCGAAACAAGTGTTGCAGATTATTGAGCAAGAACGTATTACGAAATTCTTCGCAGCGCCTACGATGTGGAACATGCTTCTTCAGGAAAATTTGGATGAATATGACCTATCAAGTGTGGTGCTTGGTTTATATGGAGCGGCTCCAATGGCCCCTGCTCTTGTCGAGCGATGTAGGGAAAAATTAGGCGTGGAATTAATTCAAGCTTACGGAATGACAGAGATGGGGCCAGCCATTACGATTTTACTGGAAAATGATCAAGTCAGGAAGGCTGGTGCTGCCGGTCAGGCGTGCTTGAATCATGAAATTGTGATAGTTGCGCCGAATGAAGAGGGGCCATCTGATCCAAGTCATTTATTGTCTGTGGGTGAAGCGGGTGAGATTTTAGTGAAAGGACCATGTATCATGAAGGGATATTACAACAAAGCAGAAGCGACTGAAAAGGCTTTATATAAAGGGTGGTATCATACAGGTGATATCGGGTATTTGGATGAAGAGGGCTACCTATGGGTATTGGATCGCGTGGATGACATGATTATTAGTGGTGGAGAGAATGTGTATCCAAGAGAAGTGGAGGATGTTTTGCTTGAGTCCTCTGCTGTGTTAGATGTAGCTGTCATAGGTCAGCCGGATGAACATTGGGGAGAAAAGGTAACGGCATTTGTGGTGACGAAAGAGGCAATAACGGCTGAAGAACTAGATGCGCTCTGTTTGAATAGCGGCAAGCTTGCTAGATATAAACGGCCCCGACAGTATATTTTTGTGGAGCAACTTCCTCGTAATGCTAGTGGTAAATCACAAAAGTTTTTGTTACGTTCCCGTTTGAAAGCGCAACCATAATATATATGATGCTAATGAAGGTGGTTAAATGAGATGATGAATGAACCGTTGACAGTGTCGTCCCTCTTAGAGAGAGCAGAGAAGTTTTTTAGTAAAAAACAAGTCATATCGAGAACATCATCTGGTCTATACCGTTACACTTACAAACAAATTGGAGAGAGAACAAGGAAACTAGCTCATGCTCTTCAAAAACTAGGTATTCAAAAAGGTGATCGTGTAGGCACGTTAGCTTGGAATCATCACCGTCATTTAGAAACTTATTTTGCCGCTCCGAGTATAGGGGCTGTCCTGCATACAATCAACATTAGACTCTCTCCAGAACAAATTTCCTACATTATCAATCACGCAGAAGATCAAGTTTTACTCATTGATGAAGATCTATTACCGCTACTTGAACGTATTCAACCTCAATTAAAAAACGTGAAGGCATATATTTTGATGTCTGATCAATGGAATGTGCCAGATAGTTCTTTATCTCCGTTGTATTCATATGAACAATTATTGGCGGAGAGTGATGCAACTTTTCTATTTTTAAAAGACATGGATGAGAATGACTCTGCTGGTATGTGTTACACATCGGCAACGACTGGCAACCCAAAAGGAGTGGTCTATTCACATCGTGCTATTGTTCTTCATTCCTATGGTCTTGGTTTGGCTGATACAACGGCTCTTTCTGAAAAAGACATCGCAATGCCGGTGGTGCCGATGTTTCATGTAAATGCTTGGGGATTGCCATTTGCTGCTACTTGGTTTGGCACTACGCAAGTATTGCCTGGTCCACAATTTACCCCACAAATATTAGCGCAACTTATACAAGATGAAAAAGTAACGATTACAGCCGGGGTGCCGACAATTTGGTTAGCTCTTTTAAATGAGTTGGAAAAAGGGGATTATGATACATCGTCACTACGGAGTGTTTTATGTGGAGGTTCGGCTGCGCCACAAAGTTTGATTGATTCATTTGAACAAAAATATAATATTCCTTTTTTACATGCTTACGGTATGACGGAAACAACACCTTTAGCAACTGTCTCTCGAATTAAAAGTTATCAAGAGAAGCAACTGTCACAGGCTGAACGTTTAGAGATAAGAGCTAAGCAAGGTATCTTGGTTCCAGGATTAGAAATGAAAGTAATAGGTCAGAATGGAGAGGTAGCTTGGGATGATAAGGAAATGGGTGAACTATTGCTTCGTGGACCATGGATTGCGAGTGAATATTATCAAGATGAGCGAACAATAGATTCGTTCAAAGATGGTTGGTTGCATACAGGTGATGTTGTGACGGTGGATGAAGAAGGTGCGATTAAGCTAGTTGACCGAACAAAGGATTTAATCAAGAGTGGAGGAGAATGGATTTCGTCTGTTGATTTGGAGAATACTCTTATGTCATTTGAAGGGGTTTATGAAGCGTGTGTTGTGGCCATGCCTCATCCAAAATGGCAAGAGAGACCGATTGCGTGTGTAGTTTTAAAAGAAGAATATCGTAATCGTGTTACAAAAGAAGAGATTCTTCAACAATTAAGTTTGCATGTAACCAAATGGTCGTTACCGGATGATGTGTTGTTCATGGATGAAATTCCGAAAACATCAGTGGGGAAATTCTTAAAGAGAGATCTCCGTGAACGAGTCAAAAGTTTAATAGAAGAGAATGCTTGATATATTAAGAGAGACCGTCTAGATTAGGCGGTCTTTTATCTAGTTAGAAACTTTTTTGTAAAATACTATTGCATCTTCTAAAAGAAGGTGGTATATTAATATTCGTTGCTGATAAACAACGTAAAAACAATGTTTATGAAAATAAACATTAAAAATATTGTTGACAGCGAAATGTTAGAATGATATATTAATAAAGTTGCTGTTGAGCAACGAACATAAACAACTT
>JBJEFL010000215.1:0-32768 GCA_051873995.1 Bacillus sp. (in: firmicutes) | reverse complement strand
TTCCCTGTGCTTTTTCTGAACTATTAAGTAAGATGTTTGTCTGCTCTATTGGATTAAGTAGCTGGATTATCAGGTCGATTTAACTTTGGATTACCTTCTGCGGCAGAATTAGGTCCTTTTTTGGCATTTTTTTGTTCTTTTTTATTCTGTTCAATGGAATTATTATTATTTACCATAGTAAACACCTCCTATTGATTATCTTGCTTTGCTCACCCTTTTTTTATGTATGTAATTGTTCATTTCTTCCTATTGGGTTTAGATGAAAAATGTCGAAAGGACGAGATAACGCGCTTTCTTTGCCGATATACTTCTAGTTTTGTCACACTTGCAGGTGAATATGAAGATAGACAGAATAATTAAGGCAAGTGAACTGAATAATGGGAGGGATAAAAATGAAAACATATATTCCAATCGATGGTGTGATGGATATGATTGAAGAAATTTCCGAGCAATTGAAAGGATTAGAAGAAAAAATAGGATATGCAGCCGCCATAGAACAACAAGCCATTATTAAGAAAAAATCGGAAGTATATTTGCATTTGCAGAGAAGCTGTAGGGAATTTGAACAACAGGTGGAGCTGCATACTATTCGTGAACTGCCTCTTGTAAATACGACTCTGGCCTTAAAATTGCAATCAAAATATAGTTATTGACATTTCGCGTCATAGTTGACGCTATTTTTTTGAGTAAATCACCAAAATTCAATATGATTAAGGCATGTAATGAAAGAGAGGAACGGTAGAAATGAAACAACAAGCACGGGTGCATACAGAGAAATTACTTGAAAAATTGAATGAGATTGATGCGATTTATAAACAGACACGTCAACAAGGGGAACAAGCTGATTTTTATGCCGTAATCGAGCCTTTTGCCAGTGAAGTGCAGCAACTATCGACAGAATGGAAACAAATGATAGAAGTTATTGTTGCGGAGAGTCCTACTTATTTCATCGGGGAAAGACAAGTGGATACGGTTGTCGACAATATTTGTAAATTAAGTGTTCAAGCGTATTATGCCAGCACAAGTTTGAATCGCTTTAAAAGTTATATCCAGTCAACAAGGTTTACATTGAATAGTATTTTGAGGCAACTTTAGGCACGATAGCTTCTAATTGTTCTATTCAAGTCTGTGTCAATCGAAGCGTATGTGTTGAAAATAAGGTTGCTCGACAACCTATAATTGGTTTTATTTCCATGCACATCACAAAAGTTCTCTTTATTTCATATACTGTATTATAAAATGATGATGTAAAGAGAGAAGGGAAATATTATGATGAGACATTTTCCTTTGATGCGAAATAATCATGCCATGTTCAATTATAGCCCGTCTGAGGTACCATATCCGATGATGCATCATTCTTTTGATGCTTCTGGATTCACTCAAATGCCATCTCTTGGTTTTCCGGCATATGATATGGCTGTACCACCTCGGCCTGCTTATCAAGGGGAGGGGAATGAAAGTTTACCTCCTTATGGGCAAGTAATTAGCTCAGGGTACAGTCCAGATGCATCGTATGCGCCGTTTATGAATCAAGGACATAATCAATCGTCACCCTATCTGCATGGCAATCAAGCAGATTATGATTTCGTGCCAAATGTGGGGGGGAATCCGTATCATCAGCCAATGCCTAATTTTCCACCGCAAATGCTGTATGCGAGTGGTTCAAAGCCGGTGCCACAGCCTCCATCACCGTTTGCGAATCCACTGCAATCCCCGAAAATGCAACAATCGATGCAAGCTAATTATCCAAATCCATATCCTAAACAAGCTTTCATGCAAAAAGCACAGCCATCTGGATTTAAAGCAATCATGAATCAATTCAAAACGCAAGATGGTGTGATTGATGTTACCAAAATGATGAATACAGCAGGGCAGATGATGGGAACTGTGAATCAAATGCAAAATGTCTTTAAAGGCATCGGCGGTATATTCAAATTACCATCGGCTTAAATGAGGGGGATGGCCAAAAGACCATCCCCCTTGCAGAATGTTGAAAAACTTTCATATTCTTCGGCGCTGGACCAGCTCGTCCGTTTAGGAGGTGAACAGGAAGTTTATCACGTAAACATTGTCGGATGAACGCGACGTTTTTAGTTTGCGTTTTTCTAATTGTTCTGTTTACGATTTCATGCTCCTAGATTGATAAACGTTTTCAAATCAGTCTGAAGGAAATATGTTAAAAAGGTTGCTCGACAAACTAGTGAGAAGAACTTCTCGTTCAGCAGTTTTCTTTTTTTATCTACTTACAAGACGCTTTCTTCAAACAATCGCAGCCTTTTCACGACAATAGTTGCAGAAATGAAAGGATAAAAAGAGACAAGTTAGCACCTTCGTTTTGTTTTGAGCACTAACAAGCGGTTAGAGCGTCCGAAAAAGGGGGGGAATGACTTTTCAGACAGCTCCTTTTGAATTTCATTCAATGATTTGGATTTCCCTTCCTTTGACTTTGGGAACGGTAATTTCCAACAGTCCATCATTATGTGCGGCTACAATTTTTTGGGCATTTATTGGTTTGACGAATGTCACATTTCGTTTTGTTGTTTGCATGGATCTTTGCGATTGAATGATATGCCCTTTTTCATCTTGTTCGAGCCGCTGTAGCTCATTACGGACAGTTATAAATAAGGATTGATCAAAGGCCTCTATGTGAATTTGTTGTTTTTTTATGCCCGGTAGAATGGCTTTAATAATATAGGCGTGCTGCTCTTCTATCATTTCAATAGGAAAACTTCGGTTTATAGAGGAATTTTGAAAAAAATCATCCATTGTCTGAAGCAGTCCGCCCATCGGTTTCCCTCCGAATAATTGATCCATATTTGATACAAAATCATTAATGGAATCATGTTTTTTGAATTTTTTAGGTAAGTTTTTTTTGTTTTTGTCAGTGGACATAAGCGGTTCTCCCTTCAAGCACTATGATAGGCATCCGCCTTTCATAGTAATTATATGAAAAGAGCATTGAAAGTGTTCCTTACGTTCGGGAATATATTAAGAATAATTGCAAGGAACGAAAGCGGATGTGTTTGGCTACATTTTAGTGTTGATTTTGAACTGCATGAAGGTAAAGCAAAAATAACGGAGACTCCAGTGGAAAGCTCAGTTATTTTCGTGAATAGCAATAGTACGATATAGCATAGCCTAAGAAAAAAAGAACTAAAAGAAATCATTGTTGTATAAGCAAAACCCGTGTAAAATGTAGAGTGGTAATGATTTAAGATGTAAGTGAGGGTATAGTTGTGCAAAAGGCCATTTTAGTGTTATTTTTTGTAATCGTTTGTTTAACAGCTGTCGTATTTACAGTCATGAAGGATAGCTTTTACGCGTTTTTATAGAGAGATTAACCTGACATCAAGTATGAAAATGGGCAAAAAACCAGTACATCACCCTTTCGATAATCATAGTCTGTTAATGTAAGAACAAAACTATGAAGAAAGGGGACACTGCAATGGAAAAGAAATTTAGCGGGGCTCCTAGTATGGTTTCGCCTGCGTATATGACTAGTCCGACAACAAGTTGTGGAAAAAAACATGTAGCTGGTGCATCGATGTCTACTGGAGGTTATGGCTATCCAATGAGTGCAGGTGCTGCTGGATACGGTGGTTATCCAACAAGTGCGGGTGCTGCTGGATACGGTGGTTATCCAACAAGTGCGGGTTATGCCGGATATGGCTATCCAACAAGCGCAGGTGTAGGTCCGACAACAACATGTCCAACTAACGTTGCTCCTACAACTACAATGCCTGCAGTGGTAAGTCCAACAAAACATTTTGTGCAGCCGAATTTGTATAAACATATTGTTCCTCACGTTCACCCGACTCACAAAACGACAGTGAACCAACATTTGTTTGAACATCAACATTATTTTCCTTATACAAAATCAGTTGTAAATCAATGCTGCAGTCAACAAGTATTGTGTGGAAGACCTCCTTGTCCATGTTCCGGACATCACTATTATTGATGAAAAAGGGCTGTTTTCAG
This sequence comes from Bacillus sp. (in: firmicutes), assembly GCA_051873995.1. Classification (GTDB taxonomy): domain Bacteria; phylum Bacillota; class Bacilli; order Bacillales; family DSM-1321; genus Bacillus_AD. Next base: position 28,790 of record JBJEFL010000215.1, on the reverse strand, counting down.
CCCTTTTCTTTTATTCTTTAAGAAAGTGTATAGTAAGAAATGACATCGCTTTTCTTCATTAATGGCGATAAGTTGTGTTTTTCTCATAAGCGAATCAAACTAATCATATAATTTGTTGTAGAAGAGGCGTATGAATGTTAAAAGTATTAGCTATTACAGGATATAAAAATTTTGAATTGGGTATTTTTAAAAATGATTCTAAAGAAGCTGATTACATAAAACGAGCAATTCAGAAGCAATTAACCTATTTGGTAGATGAAGGTTTGGAATGGGTCATTATCACTGGGCAATTAGGTGTCGAATTGTGGGCTGGAGAAGCGACCATTAAGTTAAGAGGGAAATACAGCCATCTTAAATTGGCGGTCATGACGCCTTTTTTGTACCAAGAAAACAATTGGAATGATCAAAATAAGCAGTATTATGAATATATATGTTCTCAAGCTGACTTTGTCGAGACGTTATCGAAGCAACCATACGTCAGTCCGATACAATTTAAAAATCGTGATCAGTTTTTGCTGAACAAATGTGATGGGATGTTGATTGTTTATGATGAAGAAAGAGATGGTTCACCAAGGTATATGTGGAAACAGGTGAAACAGTATCAAGAACGTCATGATTTTATCTGCCTGCAATTGAATTTTTATGATCTTCAGCAGTTTATAGAGGATGAACTAAGTGAGCATACTACTGATTAAGAGCATGCTATTTAAGAAAATTATTTAAAATAAATTGACAAAGTAAACGCTTTTTGAAAAAATGAAATTAAAAGTCATGCTTGGCGAAATATTGAGGTGATTACGGTGTTGTCGGATAAAATTAAATTAACGGCAAAAGATATATTAGAAAAAGAGTTTAAAGCTGGAATGCGTGGTTACCGTCCAGAAGAAGTTGATCAATTTCTTGATTTAGTTATTCGAGATTACGAAACATTCCATCAAGAAATAGAAGAATTAAGACAAGAAAATTTAAAATTACGTAAGCAAGTGGAAGAAAGTAATAATCGACCAACTACTTCATACCAACAAGCGGCTCCTGGAACGACAAACTTTGATATACTGAAAAGATTGTCTAATCTTGAAAAGCACGTTTTTGGGAATAAATTATACGAGTAAAATTTTTTTGTAAAACCATTGAAAAAAATATAACAAGCTATTATAATTAACATCGTCATGGTTGATGACGTTCGGGTAATTGCTGCAATTACATTATGTAGATTGTAGAGGAAAGTCCATGCTCGCACAAGCTGAGATGCTTGTAGTGTTCGTGCCAAGTGAAAAAATAAGCTTGGGCAGTCTGTAAGGGCTGACGGCTGGGGAACTACCTAAGTCCTTTTTGGATATGGTACTCTACCCTATAAAAGTGCCACAGTGACGTAGTCTTATCAGAAATGGTAAGGGTGGAACGGGTAAACCCCACGAGCGAGAAACCCAAATTTTGGTAGGGGAACCTTTCACCTTGGAAATGAACGAGGTAAAGGACAGGAGCATTCCTGTAGATAGATGATTACCGCCTTTGTACGAGATAATTCCATTATCACTTGCAGTACGGAAGGAACAAAACATGGCTTATAGAACGTTATCAAATGAATGACTTACACATAATATGTTCAACAATGGACTCTCCTTTACTTTTAAGAGGAGAGTCTTTATTGTTATAATGAGAACAATCTAATGAATGAAGATACTAATAAATTGCTACAATAGATAAAAGGTGATGAAATGGCACAATATACAATTATTGCAACGGCAGCAATGGGACTTGAAGCGCTAGTTGCTAAAGAAGTTAGAAATCTAGGTTATGACTGTACCGTTGATAACGGGAAAGTCACATTTAAAGGTGATGAAAAGGCGATTGCACGAGCGAACATGTGGCTTCGTACGGCAGATCGCATTAAAATTCAAGTAGCACAATTCAAAGCGTATACGTTCGACGAGCTATTTGAAAAAACAAAAGCAATTCCATGGGAAAAATATATTCCGGAAAATGGTGAATTTCCTGTTGCGGGTAAATCACATAAATCCAAATTATTCAGTGTGTCGGATTGTCAGGCAATCGTGAAAAAAGCTATTGTTGAAAGAATGAAAAGAGCGTATAACCGAATTGCTAGATTTGAAGAAAATGGGCCGCTATTCAAATTAGAAGTGGCATTGCTGAAGGATGTTGCCACCATTACACTGGATACTTCAGGTGTAGGTTTACATAAACGAGGTTATCGTGTGGATCAAGGGGAGGCTCCATTGAAAGAAACGATGGCTGCTGCTCTTGTCATGCTTACGAATTGGCATCCTGATCGACCGTTCGTTGATCCATTTTGCGGCTCAGGTACACTTCCGATTGAGGCAGCAATGATTGGACAAAACATTGCACCTGGTTTTAATCGCGATTTTGTTTCAGAAACATGGCCTTGGATGCCTGCTTCTATTTGGGATGAAGTGCGTGATGAAGCGGAAGAAAAGGCAAATTATGATCAGCCTTTAAATATCACTGGCTGTGATATCGATCATAGAATGGTGGAAATTGCGAAGAAGAACAGTATTGAAGCCGGATTTGGCGATTTAATTACCTTTAAGCAAATGCAGGTGAAAGATTTCACGGTCAATGAAAAATATGAACCATATGGCGTTATCGTCGGAAACCCTCCGTATGGTGAGCGTTTAGGTGAAAAAGCCACTGTTGAAAAAATGTATGCAGATATGGGCTATGCATTCAGTCCGTATGAAACATGGTCTGTCTATATGCTGACTTCAAATGAAAACTTCGAACAGTGCTACGGAAAGCCTGCTACGAAAAAACGTAAATTGTTCAATGGTTTCATTCGGACAGATTTTTATCAATATTGGGGGAAACGTCCACCTCGTAAACAGGAATAGTGGGTTCATGAAAAGCTTTTGAGCTGCATAGTGTGATAATAATGATGAAAGAGGTGAGGTTTGTGGAGCAAATTCAAGTTGATTTTCGTTTGATAGAAAAAGCGCTGGCTTCCTCGATGAAACAAGTACAGCAAAATGATCCTTTATCAAAAGGGGTGAATCAACTGGCACAAGCCAAGACTGATTTGACAAAAGCACTATCTTATCATCTTCAGAAAGAAGCATGTGAATAATCAAGAATTGAATTGGCAGAGAGTAATTCATTGCTTTCCTGCCAATTTTTTTGAGTAATATTTTATTTTTTTGTTGTAAGAAAGGACCGATATATGCTGAAAACACTTCCGTTTACTATTTCAAAAAATGATGCATTTTATGATAAATTATCAGAATGGATTGGAGATGTCTTTTACGACATTTTGCCTGAAAAAGGTTTTGAAGAACGTGATGAACAAATTTTTATGGCGTTTCAATTAGAAAAGGCTTTTAAAGAAAAGAAAACCATTTTTGCAGAAGCGGGTGTCGGTACAGGGAAAACCATCGTGTATTTGCTGTATGCTATTTGTTATGCACGTTATACAAATAGACCGGCCATTATTTCATGTGCTGATGAGACGTTAATCGAACAGCTAGTGAAAGAAGAAGGGGATATTGCAAAAATATCAGAAGCACTTGGATTGGATATTGATGTTCGTTTAGCGAAGTCAAGAGATCAATATGTATGTCTAAATAAAGTTGAACATGCTGTTATGCATGAAGACAATGATAATATTGATCAATTGCACGAAGATTTGCCTGATTTCATTCATGATCATGGTTCATTAGTGAAATTTGAAGCATATGGAGACCGCAAGCAATATCCATATCTTTCGAATGAAGAATGGGGCAAAGTTGGTTGGGATTCTATGCAAAATTGCTTCTCTTGTGAGAAACGTCATCGATGTGGTCAAACATTATCGCGTGAGCATTATCGAAAAGCGGTTGATCTCATTATTTGTTCGCATGATTTCTTTATGGAGCATGTGTGGACAAAGGAAGCACGTAAACGTGAAGGACAACTGCCTTTGCTACCTGAATATAGCACAGTTATTTTTGATGAAGGCCATTTATTGGAGTTTTCGGCACAAAAAGGATTGACATATAAAATTGCGGAAGATATGATTTCGGATGTTTTAACTTCGTTATTGGCTAACGATATGCGCGAAGAAACGTTGAACCATATAGAGGATTGCATTTATTATACGGAGATGTTCTTCAAAGAGCTGAATGAGCAAAGTAAACATATTAAAGGGTCGCATCGATATGAACTGATGTCCCAGGATAAATTGAAGAAGCAAGCAGTAGCGTTACAAAACCAAATCGAACAAATCTTGGAGAACTTAGTATTTGAAGCGGAACTTCATACGTTAGACGAATATAGTGTGAAGGTAAGTGAAGAGTTTTTAGAACAAATCTCTTACTCGTTATCACTGTTTGCTAAAGGGCAAAATGCGGTTGTTTGGTTGGAAAAAGACGATGTGAAGAGTATATTGGTTGTCATGCCTAGACTTGTAAGTGACATTTTATCGAAAGAAGTGTTCGATAAACAAATGCCGTATATTTTTTCTTCCGCAACCCTGTCTGAGGGCGGTTCATTTGATTATATTGCTAAAAGTTTAGGGATTGAACAATATTTAAGCTTCTCTGTAGATTCTCCTTTTGAATATGATGAGGTAATGAAAATCAATCTTACGTCGTTTGAAGAAAAAAATATAGAGCAGAAAAACGAAGCAGTATTCCAAATGATGAAAGAAAACAATGGAAGTACACTCGTTCTTTTCCCGTCTTTAGAAGAAATGAATGCATTCAAACAACAAAGTAAGCAAGAATCATTTGATTTCCCGATTTATTTTGAGGGTGATGAAGAAATCAGCACAACTGTTAAGAACTTCCAAATGAATGAAGCATCTGTTTTATGTTCGTACCATTTATGGGAAGGACTGGATGTGCCAGGGCAATCTTTGAACAATGTTATTATTTATAACTTGCCATACCCTCCTAATGACCCTGTGTTCCAAGCGAAGCGAGGAGCTGTGAATGATCCGTTCCATGAAGTGGATATGCCATATATGATTTTACGATTGCGTCAAGGTATCGGACGCTTGATTCGTACAAGCAGTGATTATGGGACGATTCATCTTCTTTGTAATGAAAATGTATCTTCTGAAGTGCTGCAACATATTAAGGATGTACTGCCGGTTGAACCGACTATGAAAGGTTAAACGAATTCATCGTTTAGCCTTTTTTCGTACAAAAAATAGGCGCATCAAATGATAGAATTAAAAGTGGTAAATGGTAATTTATTGAAGGGGTGTGTTGATATGGAATTGACGGTCATCATCATTCTGTTTTTATTATTAGTCGTCTTCGGAATGTTCAGGGCACTATGGAAAAGCAAGAAAAGGAAAGGAAATGGAGGGTTTAAGACCTATTTAACGGGTATCTGCCTGTTTATGGTTGCGGCTATTCAAATTGTATCTTCTTGGTATGAAATCGGTGGTATATTATTAACATTGACGACGTTTTTCTTGTTATTGTTAGCGGCATATTACACGAAGTATTTACAACAATCCGATGAACAATATAAGAAAGACGCTGTACAAGAATAAAGTTTCCGTTTAATGGTATTCATTCGCATGAAAGGACCTTCAGTGGATGACCGAAAAAATGACGTAGAGGGAGCATGAGTAGGATGCACCTCTTTTTTTGTATGCTGATAATTAGTATACGCTGTAACCATCCATGTGGTAAAATTGTTTCAAGTGAGGAGGTATGTAAATGTCAAAAAATATTTCCGCTGTAGAGCAAGATTTCTTAGCCTACGTCAAGAAAATGACAGCATATGAAGAAGCATTGTCCTTAATTTATTGGGACTTACGTACGGGAGCACCGAAAAAAGGTGTTGAACAACGATCTGAAGTAATCGGAACGCTTTCATCAGAAGTGTTCGTCATGTCGACAAGTGATGAAATGCACTCATACATAGAAGCCCTTTCGGATGAAGCGGTGTTTGAAGGATTGTCCGAAATCACGCAAAAACTTGTGAAAGAATGCAAGAAAGACTACGATCATAATAAAAAAATACCACCTGAGGAACATAAAGCCTATACTGTCTTAACGACGAAAGCAGAAAGCGTTTGGGAAGAAGCGAAAGAAAAAGCTGATTTTCAAATGTTTCAGCCGTACTTAGAGAAAATTGTCGCATTCAATCGAAAATTTATTGAGTATTGGGGCTATAAAGATAATAAATATAACGCTCTCCTTGATTTGTATGAGCCAGGAATGACGGTGGAGCTGTTAGATGAAGTCTTTGGAAAATTACGAGCTGAAATTGTACCTTTAGTACAAAGGATTGCAGGCAGCGAACATAAGCCTGCTGTTGATTTTTTGTTTGATCAATTCCCGGAGGAAAAGCAAAAGCAATTCAGTTTAGAATTATTAAAGCAATTGCATTATGATTTTGAAGCCGGACGTCTGGATACTACTGTACACCCATTTGAAATTACGATTAATTCTAACGATGTGCGCATTACAACTAAATATGATGAGAAGGACTTCCGCACAGCTGTCTTTGGAACGATTCATGAATGTGGCCATGCCATTTATGAACAAAATATTTCTAAAGAATTGACTGGCACGACATTATCGACAGGAACTTCCATGGGTATTCATGAGTCTCAATCGTTATTTTTTGAGAATTTCATCGCTCGCAACTTTCATTTTTGGCAAAAGAATTATCCATCATTGCAACAATATGCACCTCAACAATTTAAAGATGTTGCATTAGAAGATTACTATCGCGCCATCAATGAGTCGAAACCTTCCTTGATTCGGATTGAGGCCGACGAACTAACGTATCCGTTACATGTTATGGTACGTTATGAAATTGAGAAAGCATTGTTTAATGATGAAATTGAAGTAGCGGATTTGCCGCAAGTTTGGAATGCGAAATATAAAGAATACCTAGGCATTGAACCGAGTAATGACGGGGAGGGTGTATTGCAGGATGTACACTGGGCTGGAGGAAGCTTTGGTTACTTTCCTTCATATGCATTAGGTTATATGTATGCAGCGCAATTTAAGCATACAATGCTGAAAGATTTGCCGAATTATGATGAATTACTGTCGGAAGGCGATATTAAGCCAATCAAGCAATGGTTGAATGAACATATTCATCAGTATGGAAAACTGAAAGATCCGCTGCAATTAGTGCAGGATATAACAGGTGAAGGCTTGAACGTTCAGTATTTAATTGATTATTTAAAAGAAAAATATACGGCAATTTATAAATTATAAAAGTAGTTCTTTTCTGAAAGCCTCAACCGCTCATTGGGCTATCTACAACCGAAGGGCAAGTTCAAGCTTGTTCCCTGATTCAAAGATAAGTATATAAAATTGTCTAGCTCGCCTATTATACTTTGCTTTTTTTCCTAAACATGTTAGTAAGGATGACCTTTCTGGACATCCCTGCTAACATGTTTTTCTTTAGAAGAAGGTTGCACCTTTTACCAAAGCTTATAGCCTGGTGAACCGGGCGGCGCATTTTGAATAATGTCAATGAACGGTATCGTGTAGGCAAATAAGATTAGTACAACTGTTATTCCAAGCCAAATTCTCCAATTCTCGAATACGAGAGGTGCTGCCGCTTCATTTTGGGCACTTTCTCCTACAGGGAATTCCTGCTCACCTTTAGGTGCGAAAAATGCCAAATTAATAAAAATGATCAAGACAATGATAATGCCGATAAACAGAATTGTTCCACCAACAGCTTGAGCAATTTGATATGGAATCCAAGCTAGTGCTTGTTCGGAATCACCATATGTAGAAAAAGAAGAACGTCTCGGTGCACCGAGTAATCCTGCGCCATGCATCGCACCGGACATGAAGGTCATACCGACTGCCCATACAATTGCTTGAACAATGGCTAATTTATTCATTTTCTTCGTTAACACACGTCCAGTTAAGTGAGGTACCAACCAATACATAATGCCGAAGAATGTGAGTACGACTGATGTGGCCAGTGTCAAATGAAAATGACCTGTAACCCAAACGGTATTATGAACAACTTGGTTTAACTGATTAGATGCATTAACCATTCCACCTGCTCCGGCAGGAATAAAAGCGACCATTCCGATAAATGGAACAGTAAAGCGGGCATCAGCCCAAGGTAATTTGGTGAAAAATCCAAATAAACCTTTTGATCCTTTTGAGCGACCATATGTTTCAAATGTTCCAAACAGTGAGAAAGCAGTCATCAAAGAAGGTATAACAACCAAAAACGTCAAAATAACTTGCAAAAACTTCCAAGCGGGATCAATGCCTGGTTCCGTTAGCTGATGATGAAATCCGACAGGAACGGAGAAAAGTAAGAATAGCAAAAAGGACATGCGTGATAAAGAATCCGAGAAAACCGTTGTACCTAATACTTTGGGAATAATTACGTACCAGCACATATAGGCCGGGAGCAACCAAAAATAAACAAGCGGATGACCGAAATACCAAAACAATGTGCGACTGATTAACACGTCGATTGTATCAACAAGACCTAGTGACCAAGGAAGCATCTGACCTAAAACAGTAGCAGCAACTCCGATTGTCGCTACAATCCACATGATGGAGTTCACCACAACCATAAAGGTGAGAAGCGGACTGATTTTGCCTGGATTTGTTTTACGCCATCTAACATACGTAGCAATCATGGCACCACATGCAAACCAACTGCCGACAACGACAAGGGTTAATCCGATATAAAAAATTGGATGTGCTTGAAGCGGAGCATAAAATGTGAACAGTACAGAGGCTTCATTAAGCAGTACCATAGTTGCAGCCATAGCTGTACCAAGAGTCATCAGCCAAAAACCGATCCAACCGATTTTCCGTGCACTATCAGATAATGTACCAGCTGTACGGCTTACTGCTGCAAATTGAAAGCCTAAAATAAAAAATGTTGTTAAAATAAGACCGAGCAGTACGCCATGAACAGTCAATACTTGATAATAGGTTATGCCAGCCGGAAGCTCCACTTCACCGGTACGCACAAGTACTTGAAGCAATCCAGCTAAGCCACCGAGGGCTAGGGCGACGAAGGCTACATAAAAGTGAGCCATGGAAAGTTCGGCATCACGAGAATCCACCTTCTCCAACGTGGTAATTGTCTGAGACATTATTCAACCACCTCAATTCTTGAGCTCATCATGTGGTGGCCAAGACCACAATATTCGTTACATAATACAAGGAATTCTCCTGCTTTATTAAAGGTTGTTTCATATTCGCTTACATAGCCTGGCTCAAGCATCATATTGACATTGGTCCCTGCTACTTCAAAGCCGTGAATGACATCTTTTGTGGTTGCAATCACTTTTACCTTGGCTCCTTTTGGAACTTCGACTTTGGCAGGAGCATAAGAGAAAGCGGATGCTACAAAAACAAGTTCATAATCCCATTCTTCACCTTCTACCTTATGTAAGCCAGGCTTGTTAAAGGGTGCTGTTTCATCTACTTTTTTCGGATCAATCGTTACTAGACAGCTTGCTGGTTCATTTCCCATGTAGAAAGCACTTACTCCCAGCACGGATAAGAAAACCAACAGTGCGGTCACCCCGAATATAAGCCAAATCTTCTCGTACTTATGCATATGCATGGAAATTACCTCCATTTTTTATAAACGATCTAAAAATAAGAAATATACACCACCCCAAGTAATGACAATGATCAGTCCAAGTATAAAAACAGAAGCTAGTGTCCCTTTTAAGGATGAATGTTCATCATTGTGGATTTTCGGTTGTTTTTTTAAATGAGTTTGTGCCATTTTTTTCACCTCTTTCTTTATTATGGTAATTAGTGCGATTACACCTTCATCATACAAAATCATCTATTTTTTACTAGATAGATTTTCTGATTTCACAAAAAGTTCAATCGTTATATTTGCACCGTTATTATGCTGAAAAGTTGATATATCAATATTTTTTAGTGATTTAAAGAAAAAGGAAATGTGAATTTCATGTGAAGATGTTAATAGGATATTAGTGATAGTGAATTTAGTAAAAGTGACAAAAAGTATGATATTTGATTTTTATGAATATATAAACTATTTAAATATACTATAAATCTCTATGCAAATATCAAAAGCATTGTTATAATACGAAAATATTGATACATCAACACGTAAATAATCTCTCATATAATAGCGGGGATATGGCCCGCAAGTTTCTACCAAGTCGCCGTAAATGACTTGACTATGAGTGGGTTTAATTTTCTTGAGGTTATAGAAAGCTCAAGCTGAATTGCTACACTCTATTTTTAGAACAGTAGCACACAGCTTGAGCTTTTTGTTTTGCATTCATTCGTGGTACAAATGCCTGGCTGTATGGCAGTTAAACGCCTTTGGCGGATAGCGGGAAAATAATGAATGCATGTATAAAGATGGCGGAGGGTTAAAAATGAAAGTTTTAGAGCAAAAGATTTTACAAGAAGGCAAAGTACTGTCAAATACAGTATTGAAAGTGGATGCTTTCATTAATCATCAGATGGATCCAGTTCTTATGAAGCAAATCGGAGAAGAGTTCGCTACGAGATTTCAAGGCGCCGGCATTACGAAGGTTTTAACAATTGAATCTTCAGGTATTGGTCCGGGTCTTATGACCGCTTTGGAAATGGGCGTACCGATGATTTTTGCTCGTAAACGGAAATCATTGACGCTTACGGAAGGGCTGATTACTTCAACTGTTTATTCTTTCACGAAGCAAGAACAAAATGAGGTTACCATTTCGAAAGATTTTATCGTTGAAGGAGATCGCGTTCTGATTATTGACGACTTTTTAGCGAAAGGCCAAGCGGCTCTTGGATTAATTGATATTGTTGAAAAAGCGGGAGCTGTGCCTGTCGGAGTAGGGATTGTTATTGAAAAATCTTTCCAAGAAGGGCGCCAATTAGTTTTAGATAAAGGTGTTCAATTAGAGTCATTAGCAAGAATTTCATCATTAGAAAATGGACAAGTTCAATTTGTCAAGGAATTGGTTGGAGGAAATCAACAATGAGAAATAATGCATTTAAAACGGCATCATTAGGGTTACAGCATGTTTTAGCTATGTATGCTGGTGCTGTCATTGTACCGCTAATAGTTGGTGGCGCTATAGGTTTGTCAGGAAAAGAATTAACATATTTGATTTCTGTCGATATTTTAATGTGTGGAATTGCAACACTTCTTCAAGTTTACCGTAATAAGTTTATGGGAATCGGTTTACCTGTCATGTTGGGATGTACCTTCACTGCTGTCGCACCGATGATTGCAATTGGTAGTGAATATGGAGTGACAAGTATATACGGTTCTATTATCGCTTCTGGTTTGATTGTCATGATCATTAGTAAATTTTTCGGTAAACTGGTTCGTTTTTTTCCACCAGTTGTAACAGGTTCGGTTGTTACGATTATCGGAATTACGCTTATTCCTGTAGGTGTTAATAACTTAGCTGGCGGTCAAGGTTCAGCGGATTTTGGTTCAATGCAAAATTTATTATTAGGATTTGGAACTTTATTATTAATTATTGTACTTTATAAATTTTGTACGGGATTCATCCGAGCTATTGCCGTCTTAATTGGTTTATTGGTTGGAACAGCGGTTGCTTATTTTATGGGGCTTGTTGATTTCACAGCTGTTGTGGAAGCATCTTGGTTCCATATGCCAACGCCATTTTACTTAGGAGTACCAACATTTGAGATTACACCGATTATTGTCATGACGTTAGTTGCCATTGTTAGTTTAGTAGAATCAACAGGCACATATTTTGCGTTAAGTAGTATTTGTCAGCAAGAATTGAAAGAAGAAGATTTGGCGAAAGGCTATCGTGCAGAAGGATTTGCTAGTGTTATTGGTGGATTATTTAATGCTTTCCCATATACGACTTTTTCTCAAAATGTAGGCTTGATTCAACTTTCAGGAGTGAAAACGAAAAAAGTGTTGTACACAGCTGCAGCATTCCTAGTATTGATCGGACTTATGCCGAAAATTGGCGCATTAATTACAGTTGTACCGACATCCGTTATCGGAGGGGCGATGATTGCGATGTTCGGTATGGTTATTGCAGCAGGAATTAAAATGTTAAGTGAAGTGGACTTCTCATCTCAAGAAAATTTATTAATTATTGCTTGTTCAATCGGTATCGGATTAGGCGTTACGGTAGTGCCGGAGTTATTAGCGCAACTTCCAAGCAATCTGCAAATTTTATTGAACAATGGAATTGTTGCCGGTAGCCTTACAGCTATCATTCTAAATATCGTATTCAATGAAATAGGTCTAAAGAAGAAAGTGGCTGTTCAAGAATAGTTGCTAACAAAAATAAAAAGCTATCCTTATGCGGATAGCTTTTTATTTTTTGAAAAAGTTCAAAAAAATGTAACATTTTTACAGGATCTAATGTATAATGAAAACACCCCACTTGCAATTTTAAAAGTAATGCATTGTACAGTTATACTCTCATATTATTTATCTATAATTAATAGTTTTATCTTCAATAATACCCTATCTTAAATAGCATAGTTAGCTTAGTGTCTCCTCAAATTCATTTTGTGTAACATCAACATAGGGAAATAACAGTCAGCATAGCATAATTATTTTTATATGTGATTTAAAAGGATGCTTAACTAGGTATTCGTCTAAAAGTTGCGCTCAAGATACCGTTTGACAGGCTTTTATTTTTATTCAAATATCGTCACATGATGATATAAAGAGAAGGATTCTATTTCGGACAAGTCTACTAAAGTTTGAAGGCTGAAAAGGTGAAATATATATTTTTTGCTTGTATCAGTTAACAATTGCGAACTAACAAGAATATAGTATAAAGAACAATCTTAATATGGAGAGAAAGCTTTTCTAAGTTAAGAGTAGCTCTATAGAAGAATAATAGAGACTATTTTTCAGCTTCTTTCGTTAAGAATCAACAGAGAGAGAAGGTTATATAGTTTCTCGATGTATGATAAATAAACAAGAAAAGGACTGATAATATATGGAGAAAAAATATTGTATTCACTGCAATACATTAACACATGAAGGAGAACGTTGTAATGGGTGTGGGAAAAATGAATTTCAGAAAATCGTCATTTCTGTCCAATCAGGACGATCGCAAAAAGATGACCTACAATAGTATGCTGAGAGACACCCTCTTTTTTTAAAACATATATCAGTACTGTATAATAGCAGAAGACCATATATATAATTGATATATGATGAAGGAGGGTAAAAGTGAAAAGGAAAATCAGTAAGGCACAAAAAGAGTTTTTAGAGCAGGAATTAGCGTATTTAAAGGCACAAAAGGCTGTTATTGAAATGGAACCGTTGGAAGAATATTATGAGGTTAATAAAAATCAGAATAATCAAGCGATGCACACTTTATTGTGGGTGGGAGCTGTACTAGTTGGTGTTGGATTTTTAACTTTCATCGCTTCAAACTGGTCAGCTCTCTCTAATTTAACAAAATATTTTATGATTATTATCGGAATTGTTGGTTTTTATGTAGCTGGTTGGAAGACGGAAAATAAACTTCCTAAAACGTCAAGAAGCCTATTTTATTTAGGCGGCTTTTTATTTGGTGCCGGCATCTTTCTGGTTGGTCAGACGTTTCATCTAGGAGGAGCCATTTATCAGGCTTTTTTTCTATGGGCAATGGGAATTATTCCGTTAGCCTATTATTTAAAGGACAAGATTATTCTTGCTTTCTCTATTTTTTTATTATTTGGCTATAGTACAGAAATCATTTTTCAAGGACAATATCCTTTCTTGTTATTTGCGGCTATTCCTGCAGTGTATTTATTAAATCATAAAGTGATGAGTCAATCATGTATTATTTTCTTTTTGAATTCGATGTTAGCATTATTTTTCGTACATACTCAATTAGTGTATTTTAATATGAATGAATATGTAATTGTTGCCTTTATATTTATTGTTGGATTATTGCTTAGTAGAATACAATTTTCGTATTATAAATCTCTCTTGGAGCAGTTGGGAGTATTGATTCATGGGTCTTATGGCATAGTGTTGACTATCCCGGAAATATGGGAATACATTCTTTCGGACTCTTTCTCGCAAGTGGCAGCCATTAGCTTTGCCATCGTGTATGGCTTATACATTATTTTTTTGGTAAAGCAGGCAGACCTGTTGGCCATAGTAATATTGTGCGGATTGATTTTCAGGTTTTATATTGATATTTCGTATGATTTTTTACCAAAAAGTTTATTTTTTATTATCGGTGGAACAATTCTCATTCTTTTTGGTTTTTGGTTTGAGAGAAGTAGAAGAGCTGAGGTGAATACCGATGAAAAAAAATAAATATACATTTTTCATAGTTTTAATCATTCCTTTGTTGATTTTATTGGGGATGACGCTAAAGCCTGTTTCTGCCTATTTATTTGGCGAGAGAATTGTGTTGGAGACTATTCCCGTTGATCCTCGAGATTTGTTTTATGGTGATTTCGTTTATTTGAATTTAGCAATCAGTGAAGTGCCTAAGGAAGATTTACAGAAAGACGTGCAACAAGTATTAGAAGAGAGGGAAAATGAGCAATACACGTTTTGGGGCGGAGGATCATCCATTACGGTATATACAATATTAGAAAAACAAGGGGATACTTACACAGCAAAAGAAATATCCTTAACAAAACCGAAGAGCGGGTTATATATAAAAGGAAAGATTCCGTACTATTGGGGTGATACTAGCAGTTCGACGGTCAAGGTTGATTATGGTTTAGATCGTTATTATGTCGAGGAAAATACCGGTAAGCAATTGGAACTTGCGGCTCAAGAAGGAGCTATCTTCGTTGCGGTAAAAGTGTACAATGGGTATGCTTTATTCGATGAATTGATTTTTCCATAGCAAATAATGATTGCAACAAAAGCTGACTTTTAACGAGTCAGCGTTTTGCGTTAATACAGATTTATCTTTGTGCTGAAACTTCATAAATGATTTTGTTTACATGAATAATTGTCGATTAATAAAATAATTTTGAAGGTCCCAGCGGAAGGGAAGTGTATGGGTAAGGAAAGTGCTTGGTCATAGCTGTTTAGTTGTGGTTGATTGTTTAGTAAGGCAGGAGGAGTGATGTCCATATCCATTCCTTTTTGAGAGATGGTTGTGGAAAGATTTCCTGCAATCATATTCCCTAGCTCACCAGTAAACGAATTTAACATTTCTCCTTCTAAGGACATCCCGAACATTGCTTCACCGATTTTACTGAAAACATGATTATGTCCCTCAATAATGATGTGTCCTTTAATACTTCCTTTCAATTCAATCAGGACACCCATTTGAGAGGCGGTAAAAGGCTGCTTTATGAGAGTGGGTTTCTCTACCCCGGCTGTAATGGGGATAACCGATTTTACAGATTCGATAGCTCCGTTTATGACAACTCGTATTTGTGTGTTTGACGCCATATTTTTTCCTCCAGTAAGGGCCTAGTTTTAGCTTATTCGGGTATATAAAAAAATGTGGGTAATCTAGTATTTTTGTAATAGTCTTAATTAATTATAAATTAAGGTTATGAAATATAACATACATCTTTAAGGAAATATGTGTATTTTTTTAAAAAGCGGTTTTCAAAAAGAGTGTTGGGAATAAAACTAGTCCATAAAAAGGTTGGTTGGAGCGTAAGGTGCGAGGTACCACTCACCTTGAGGAAAGCCGAGCATCCTGGAGTAACATTTCATCTATACGCACTACTTGCTTAAAGTTTACGAAAATATCCTTTAAAAAATTATAGTTGAAAATGATTATCGTTTTTGATACACTTATATTAGTGATAATAGTTCTCATAAGAGATAACGGAAGGTGATTAAAATGTCAGCAATCTTTGTCATTTCAACAGTGTGTGTGTATTCATTAGTAATTAAACATGTTTTGAAAAATGTAAATAAACCTGCATAAGCTTCACTTCAAGGATAGAACTGAGCTTGTACTGTAGATTCATTTATACGTAACAAGATAGCTGAATGAGAAAGTGATCATTCTTTCTCACTTTAGATAAAGTAAGGGCTGAACTAAAGCTTGTAGATCAATCCAACTGTAACTGATTTTGAACTACCCTAATTGTTTCTGACAATCGGGGTAGTTTTTTTATTTTACTTTAAGAAAGTGCATAAATTGTCAGTAATGCAGCGAGTAATTGTAAACATAAATAGTGTAGGGAGCCTTTGGCTGAAGATTGTGAAAAAGTTTTCGCATTATTGTAGGAAATAAAGGGAAAATGATTTACAATAAGATAAAATAATTTGGGAAACAAGGGGAAATGGTTTAATGATCAAAACAACAACGAATCAAACGAGAATGTTAGCTGCTTTAGCTGAAATATACAAAACATTCTCAAAAAATGGGGACAGAGAAAATCAAGAAAAAATGAAGCAGCTTATTCAAAAGGCTCAAGAGCAAGAAGTGCAATTGGCTTTTTGCGGTCATTTTTCCGCCGGAAAATCGAGCATGATTAATTATTTAATGGGTAGCCAAATTTTGCCTTCCAGTCCTATTCCGACAAGTGCCAACATCGTAAAGGTTAAGCAAGGGGAAGAGGCTGTTCGTGTAAATTTCTTTAATAACACGCATACAATCTTTCGTGGATCGCATGATATGAAAGATATTAAGGAATATTGCAAAGATGGTGAAGATATTCGTTCTATCTACATTTATTCGGAACATTTTCCGCTACCACAAGACTGTGCGGTTTTGGATACACCAGGGATTGATTCAACTGACGATGCGCACCGTGTTTCAACAGAATCAACATTGCATTTGGCGGATTTAATTTTTTATGTGATGGACTACAACCATGTACAATCGCAGGAAAATTTCTTGTTTGCGAAAAAAATGCATGAAGCGGGGAAAAAATTATTTTTAATTGTTAACCAAATTGATAAGCATGATTCTTCGGAATTGAGTTTTGAACAGTTTAAGCAGTCGACGCAAAATTCATTTGCACAATGGGGAATCAATCCGGAAGCAATTTTTTATACATCATTACGTAATTTGGATTTAGAGAACAATGAGATCTTTAAAGTACAGACATTTGTACATGAACAAATTGAATATGAAAGAAAGCACTTACAACAGTCCATTTTGACAGCGGCTGAACATTTGGGTCAAGACCATGTAACGTATTTGCAGCAGCAACGACAAGAAGATATTGAACAAGCAAATACGTTGTTGTCGTCTTTACAGGAAGGTGAATTGGAGAGTTTTCTTGAAAAACTGCAAAACTTGCAAGCTAACAAACAACAGATTGAAGATTTCCCGGAAAAGT
Source organism: Bacillus sp. (in: firmicutes) (assembly GCA_051873995.1). Lineage (GTDB taxonomy): Bacteria > Bacillota > Bacilli > Bacillales > DSM-1321 > Bacillus_AD. Next base: position 11,607 of record JBJEFL010000215.1, on the reverse strand, counting down.
ATTACTTACAGCGAATTGAAGAGTTAAATGATATTTTGAGTAGTGCCTATATATTGACAGCTGAATCGAGGGAAATCGTCAAATCTTTCTTGGAATCTCAGCAGAAGAATTTTAAAGTAGGGCTATTTTTTGCTAAAAGCAAAACAGAAGCGGAAAAAGCAACTAGAGAAGAGATGCTTTTGAAAGAGCTACAAGAAAGAACGAAAACGCAATTAGAATGGCATTTACGAACATTTGCCGGTAAATGTGTGAAAGAATCGAAAGTGAGCGATCATGAATTAGAATTGGCGGCTCAAGATATTCAAATTGAAGTTCCTTTTGAGAGCATCAAGGCGCTGGTGGCGGATCAAAGTGAAATAACAGGAAACTATGTATTGAATTTCAGTAAAAATATATCAGAAGCAATCAAAAATGTAGCAAAGAAACAATTAATCGCCTATTTAGAGCGGTTAAAGTCAGTTATAGAAGTTGAACAGCAAGAAAGCTTGCAAAGTGTAGAGAAAGAAATTTCTCAATTAGAAAAATATGAAAAAGTTGTAATGTTTCTGCAACAATTGGAGAGAGAGAAAGAGCTATTAGTCAATCAATTTATGGCCATTCTTCAAGGGAAAAAAGAAGAAAATGAACAGGTTATGAAGGATGTGTTGCAAGAAATTGAAAATGACGAAAAGAATAATGAAATTACCATTCAACCGAAAAAAGCTAGTGAAAAAGCGGCATATGAAGAAGAGGAAGAGCCGGATTATTCTCAACATGTCGACTCTGTTGATTTGACCGGTCAAGAAGCATTGAAAGTGTGGAGTGAAAAGCTGACAAAATCAGCGGAAGCTTTAGATGAAGTAAAAGGGTTCACGACTATTGTCGGTGAACTGAAAGAGAAAGCAGAGCGTATGAAAAACCAGACGTATACGATTGCCTTGTTCGGTGCTTTCAGTGCTGGAAAATCTTCATTTGCAAATGCTTTGTTTGGGGAAAAAGTATTACCGGTTTCACCGAACCCGACTACAGCTGTTATCAATAAGGTGATGGCACCGAGTGGAGATGGGCTTCACCGTACAGCCAAAATCACCTTAAAAAGCGCGGATATGCTTCTAGATGATGTGAAATTGGCTTGCAAAGCATTGCAATTCTTTCCGAATACGTTAGATGAAGCGTATGAAGTCGGAAATAAAATCAATGAAGCGACCATCCAAGGGGACGGGAAAGAGAAAGCGCATCTATCTTTTATTCATGCTTTCCATAAAGGTTATAATGATTTAAAAGATAAGCTTGGGAAAGAATTTATCGTTAATTATGATGAATATACGCAGTTTGCTGCGGACGAATCAAAATCTTGCTTCGTTGATGAAATCGTCTTGTATTTTGATTGTGATTTGACGCGTAAAGGCATCGTGCTTGTAGATACACCAGGGGCGGATTCAATAAATGCCCGCCATACAAATGCGGCCTTCCATTATATTAAAAATAGTGATGCGATTCTTTTCGTTACGTACTATAACCATCCGTTCGCTAAAGCTGATCGTGAGTTTTTGATTCAATTAGGACGTGTGAAAGATTCGTTCTCAATGGACAAAATGTTCTTTATTTGTAATGCGATTGATTTGGCACAAAATGAAGAAGAGCTACAAGATGTAAAGCAATATATTAAAGGACAATTAGAAGGATTCGGTATTCGTTTCCCACGTTTATTCCCATTGTCCAGTAAAGAGGCGTTACGTGAACAAGATGCAAATTATACATTCGAGCATGCCTTTTTGCAAAATAGCGGGATGGAAAAATTTCAGCAAGCCTTTACGTACTTTATTCAACATGAATTGATTGATTTAGCTTGTTCTTCGGCAGAAGCAGCGATTACACGGGCACAAGCGCTATTGCATGAAATAATTTCCGCGGCGAATGCATCCAGTACGGAAAAGCAAGAGCGATTGGCAGTCTTACAACGAGAATACAATTTGATTAAGGAGTTGCTATCGTCTACTGATCATGAAGTGGAGGAAACGAAACTAAGCAAAGAAAATGATGAATTAATCTATTATATTCATCAACGTGTATTTTTGCGTTTCTCAGATTTCTTTAAAGAATCCTTCAATCCTTCTATCATTAAAGATGATGGTCGCGATTTAAAAGAAGCGTTAAGAAAATGTTTACGTGAATTGCTAGATAGTATCGGCTTTGATTTGGAGCAAGAAATGAGAGCTACTTCCGTTCGTCTGGAAAGCTATACGAGTAGGCTCGTAAATGATAAACTAGAACAATATCGTAAAAATATCGTGAAAATATGGGATGCTATTGATTTGGGTGAATATGCAATTCAGCAATATGAAGTGCCAGAATACAAACAAGCTTTTCACCAATTGAGTGGGGATCATTTCAAGAAGGAATTGGCGCTGTTCAAAAACCCGAAAAGTTTCTTTGAAAATAACGATAAGCAAAAAATGGCGGATAGCATTCATGAAGCCTTACAACAACCTGCTATGCAATATTTGCAAGGTGAAGGAGAGACAGCGAAGGATTATTATTTAACGATATTACTTAAAGAACTGACGCAATTGCAGCAACATGTGGAGAGAGTTGTTGAAGATACATTCACAAGCTTCACGTCTGTTTTACAAGAAGAGGTAGACGTAAATTATTATGAAAGCAAAGAAGCGGTGATTAAGCAATTGCTTGTGAAATAAGAAGGAGTGAGAAAACGTGATAATTGAAAAAGAATGGCTGTTGGACCATTATTCTGACGTGCGGGTCATCGATTGTCGTTTTCATTTGCAAAATAAAGAGTTTGGTAAATGGCAATATGAAAAAGGGCATTTACCGAACGCTGTTTATTTTCATCTGGAGGAGGACTTATCCGGTGTAGTTACAGAGCATGGCGGGCGACATCCATTGCCTGATTTGGAACAATTTAAAGCAAAGCTTGAAGCGGCGGGCATTAACAACGATGATACCGTAATTGCCTATGATGAGGCTACAGGTCCTTTTGCAACACGTTTTCTCTGGTTGATGAAGTATATTGGTCATGAAAAAGTATATGTATTAAATGGTGGATATGCAAAGTGGAAAGAAGCGGGATGGAAAGTAGATAGTGAAATCCCTTCTTTTTCAAAGAGTACGTATACCATCCAAGTACAAGAAGAATTATTGGCTTCTTATGAAGAGGTTAAACGCGCTTCCGTTGAAGGAGGAACTGTGTTATTGGATTCGAGAGAAAGCCAAAGATATAAAGGCATGATCGAGCCAATCGATCGAATCGCCGGGCACATTCCCAATGCGGTTAATATGCCATGGGAAGACGGGCTGAAGGACGGAATGTTTCTTGATAGTACGCAGCAGAAAGAGCGGTTTGCGGAGTTGAATCCAAATCAAGAAATTATTGTGTACTGCGGTTCAGGGGTAACAGCGACACCAAATTTTGTGGCATTAAAAAGTGCAGGTTTTCAACAAGTGAAAGTTTATATCGGCAGTTACAGCGATTGGGTTTCATACAAGGATAATCCAATCGAAACAAATGAGGATTAAATCATCAAACGCTAGAATGATAGACTTTTTCATCTTAAAAATAAGGTTGAAGGTGTCCTTTATTTCAACCATAAATGAGCAGTGGGAGCTATCCGATGACGTTTCGGATAGCTCCTTTGCTTTGTATAAGTATATGTTTTTATCTATTGAACTTAAGTGTTTCTTGTATCGGTTTAACACTGATTAGCCGATTAATACTGTCCATATACGCGCTGGCACTGGCAAAAATGATATCTACATGGATAGCTCTTCCTTGGAAAATTGTTTCATCTTGTTTGATTTTGACGTATACTTCCCCGATTGAGTCTTTTCCTTGTGAAATGGAATTGATTTTGTAATCCAATAATTCAATATCCAAGTTCAAACCTTGGTCAATGCCTTTATAAATCGCATCAATTGGTCCGTTTCCTTCCCCTATGCCTTTGATGATTGAACCATCATGACACTCTATATGAACATTGGCTACATAATTCTTATTGGAGAGCACATGCAGACTGACATCTTTGAAAGTATAGCAAGAAGAATTATTTTTGGCTGTTTGTGTTTGCAATAGAGCGATAAGATCATCATCAAAAATTTCTTTTTTGCGATCGGCTAATTCTTTGTATTTCAGAAATACTTCTTTCAGTTCTTCGGTATCGACCGTATAACCGAGTTCTTCGTACCGTTGTTTCAGTGCATTTCGCCCTGATAGTTTGCCTAGCACAAGTTTTGTTTCCACAAAGCCAACACTTTCAGGTGTCATAATTTCATATGTCGATTTATCTTTAATGACACCGTCTTGGTGTATACCAGAGGAATGAGCAAAAGCATTTGTGCCTATAACTGCTTTATTTGGTGGTATACTAATGCCGGTTATTCGACTAATTAGCTTACTCGTTTTGGCGATTTCTTTTAAGCGAATGCCCACTTCTTTTTGATAATAATCTTGACGTGTATTCAAAAGAGCAGCCACTTCTTCCAAAGCTACATTTCCAGCTCGTTCCCCAATTCCGTTAATGCAGCCTTCTACTTGTGTTACGCCAGCTTGGATTGCGGCGATGCTATTGCTGACAGCCATGCCTAGGTCATTGTGACAGTGGCAGCTCAGTCTCACTTTTTCGATGCCTTTTGTGTTGGCGGATATATAGTTGAACATCTTGGTGTATTCCTCCGGTGTTGTATAACCGACTGTATCTGGAAAGTTTAGCACGGTTGCTCCAGCTTCGATCACTTTTTCGGCAACTAGACTTAAAAAATCATATTCTGAACGTGTGGCATCTTCGCAGGAAAATTCAATATGTTTAAAATGATTGGCTGCATAGGAAACAGCCTGAACGGCTTTATTCAGCACCTGTTCTTTCGTCATTCCTAGCTTCCGCTCACGATGGATGGGAGAAGTGGCGATGAAAATATGAATACCTACGTTATCGATATCTTTTAATGCTTCGATTACGGCATTGATGTCTTCTAGATTTGTCCGTGCCAGGCTGACAACCAGCGGTTTTGTAACGGCTTGTGCTACGGCTCGGATAGCAGCGGCATCACCTGGGGAAGCAGCGGCAAAACCAGCTTCAATAATGTCAACACCGAGTTGCTCTAATTGTAGGGCGATTTCGACCTTTTCCTCCAAGTTTAAGTTCACTCCTGGTGTTTGTTCTCCATCTCTTAATGTCGTATCAAAGAAAAATACCTTTTCACTCATTTCAACTTCCTCCTTTACAAAATAAAAAATACCTAAACGAATTTAGAGGGACGAATAGCATTCGTGGTACCACCCTCTTTCGCTGTTCCTCTCGGAAACCAGCCTCAATAAGTCCAGGTATGACTTTCACAAAGTAACGCTTGTGAATCGTTCTTCTTACTGATAGTTCAGAAGAAATCTCCAAGGCGAGACGGAAAGAATTCTTCACCTGTTTGCACCAACCACAGGTTCTCTGAGGAAGAAGGTTCTTTCTTGCTCCTTTTCGTAGATAAATTACAATATGTGGTAATTTGTAAAAATCTTACTATGAGTTTCTGGTAATTGCAACATTATTTTTTTAATTATGTAAAAGTAATTAAATAGACTTATTGTGTTAAAAAAAATTCTATAAAATATATGATAAGTGGAAAAAAAGGTATTTGGTAGTGGGCATTATGTTCTGTTTTAGTGTGAAGCATTTACTGTTTTCTGAAAAAAATAATTATTTCAAAAGAGATAATAAATAATGGCTATTTTCTACAAACGTGTTGGAGAATGGGCTAACGACAGCAGCTAAACAAATAAAGGCGTGGGAAGAGCAATTTGGTATTTCTCTTCGGATAGTGGTCAATATTTCTCCGATTCATTTAAAAGAAGCTTCTTTTATCCCAAAATTAAAGCAAATCATTTCAGATACAGGTATTAATCCTTTCCATTTGGAATTGCAGGTTACGGATATCACAATCCTGGATGATGTGGAAGCGTTCATTAATCAACTGAATAAAATTAGAATGTTGGGCATTACAATTGTATTAAATCATTTTGGAACGAGCATGTCTTCTCTTAGCCGTTTATGTGAATTGCCAATCGATGCTCTCAAGGTAGACTCACTATTTGTTCAAAAACTATCAACAGATGCTAAGTATGAGAGGATGCTAGCTGCCATTATTCAAATGGGAAAAGCACTGAACTTAGACATCATTGCTGGGGATATCGAGAAGGAAGAACAAGTAGTGAAATTGAAACAATATGGCTGTGATATCATTCAAGGGGACTATTATAACGAGCCGATGCCGCTTGAAGCTTTCGTTTACAACATGCTTGTAAATAAACGATGTTAATCAATTAATGAAAATATAATTGTTTTATACATATTAAGATTCTGCTTCCTTATAAGGGGGGCAGAATCTTTTTTTGTTTATTTTCTTGAAAATAAAAACAATTTAAATGTTATACTAAAATAGTGATTTAAGATAGAGAGAGGAAATGAGGTGTGATGGTGTCATATGTTCAGGTAATAGATTGCTACAAGCGATATAAAATGGGAGAGACGATTATTACCGCGAATAATGGGGTTAGCTTTGAAATTGAAAAAGGAGAGTTTGTTGTCATTGTCGGACCTTCTGGTGCAGGGAAATCTACCGTCTTGAATATTCTCGGCGGCATGGATACATGCGATGAGGGGCAAGTGATTGTAGATGGGATAGACATTGCGCAATACAATACAAAGCAATTGACAGCATATCGACGTTCCGATGTCGGATTTGTTTTTCAATTTTATAACTTGGTTCCTAATTTAACAGCAAAGGAAAATGTGGAGCTAGCATCACAAATTTCAACGAATGCCCTTAATGCCGATGACGTATTGAAGCAAGTCGGACTTGAAGACCGCATGGATAACTTCCCGGCGCAACTATCAGGTGGAGAGCAACAGCGTGTAGCGATTGCGAGGGCATTAGCTAAAAATCCTAAACTATTATTATGCGACGAGCCGACAGGAGCACTTGACTTTATGACGGGGAAATCGGTGCTGCAGCTTTTACAAGACACATGTCGCAACACAGGTACAACGGTTATTGTCATTACACATAATACGGCTATTACGCCGATAGCGGATCGAATCATTGAAATACATAATGCAAAAGTACGCAATGTACAGATTAATAATCATCCTGTTTCGATTGAAAGTATTGAATGGTGATCAAATGAAAAAGAAATCATTATACAAGGATATTTTTAGGGAAATAAAACATTCATTTGGACGATTTCTTTCAATTACAATCTTACTTATGTTAGGTGTCGCATTTTTTGTTGGCTTAAAAGCAGTAGGACCGGATATGTTATTGACAGCAACACGCTACTTTGAAAGATATAATTTGGCAGATGTAGATGTTCAGTCTACGTATGGGCTGGATGAAAGCGATGTAGAATTGCTGAAGAATGTGGAAGGTATTGAGGATATTGAGTTCAGTTATACTGCGGATGTGTTGCTCGAAAACTCGAATGTAGTAGCCAAAGTGTATTCTACTCCGATGGATGGCACACAAACAATCAATACATATGAAGTAAAGAAGGGACATTTACCGAAAGAAACGGGAGAAGTAGCGATTGATGAAGAGCTATTATCACGAGGATACAAAATCGGAGATCAAATTACGTTTGTCAATCATGATGGTTCTGCCTTCACCGACACTTTTCAAGAAACGACTTTTACCATTGTCGGCATTGTTGATTCGCCAAAATATATTGAAAATACGAAGCGAGGAAACAGTACATTTGGAGACGGTATTATTGATGGTTTTGCGGTGATTACAGAAGATGATTTTCAAATGAATGTGTATACGCTGGCCAGTATCGTATTTCAACATACACAAAATGTAGAGGCATATTCTTCAGAATATGAAAACAAGAACACCGCCAATATAGAAACGGTTGAAGAAGCGTTGACCGGACAGGGAGCCAGACGGTTGGCGGCAATGAAAGAAGAAGCACAGATAGCAATCGATGAAGCAAAAGCAGAATTGCAAGAGGGGAAACAAGAGCTTGCTAATCAAGAGAATAAACTTGCTGATGCAAAGCAACAACTTGAAAATGCTAAAGCACAATACAAGCAAAATGAAACGGATTTTTATAATCAATTGGCTGAAGCCGAAGAGCAGATTGCCGCTAATGAGCAAGAATTGGCAAATGCGAAAATGGAATTAGACGCTGCTCGGCAACAAATAGCGGAAGGGCAGACTGAAATTCAATCTGGTGAAAATCAATTGAGTGCAAATGAAGCTGAGCTTGCTGCTGCTCAAGCTCAGTTAAATGAGCAAAAAATACAATTAGAGCAAGCGGGATTATTGTATGGGGATGCATTAGCGGAAATAACAGCCGCACAAGAGCAATTGAATGCTCAAAAAAGCACAATTGCTAATGCGCAACAAGAATTGGCAGTAAAAGAAGAAGAGTTAGCAACGGCAAAAGCCAATCTGGCTCAATATGAAGCGGATTATGAAAATGGGCAATCACAGCTTGCGGCCGCAAAAGAGGAATATGAAAACAATAAACAAAATGGATTGTCACAGCTGGCTGATGCAGAGGCACAATTAGAGACTAGTGAAGCAGAATATGATCAGAATGAAAGTTTATTCAATGAAGAAAAACTAGAAGCAGAAAAGAAATTTGCAGAAGCTGAGAAGGAAATTGCAGCGGCTATTCAAAGTTTAAGCGAACTAGAGGAACCGACGTATTATGTGCTTGATCGAAGCGACAATCCTGGATATACAGAATTCAAAGAAAATGCTGATCGATTAACGTCTTTATCCACTGTATTTCCTGTTTTGTTTTTTCTGGTAGCCATACTTGTTTGCTTAACGACGATGACACGAATGGTTGAGGAGCAGCGGTCACAAATCGGTTTACTGAAGGCACTAGGTTACGGAAACTATAACATTATGGAGAAGTATTTATGGTATGGGACGTTGGCCAGCTGCATCGGTGCTTTTGCCGGATTAGTCATTGGCTTTGAGTTGTTGCCACGCATCATTTATGATGCATATAGCATTATGTATGGTATTTCGAATCTTACCATTGCCTACTATCCATATTTAATTTGCATAGCGTTCATTGCTGCCTTACTGTGCACCAGTCTGACTGCGGTAATTGTGACATGGGCTGAGCTGAAAGAAAATGCGGCAATCTTAATGCGCCCGAAAGCTCCTAAAAGTGGTAAACGCATCTTATTGGAGCGTATACCCTTCATTTGGAAACGGTTGAATTTCACAGGAAAAGTAACGGCACGGAATATTTTCCGTTATAAAAAGCGAATGTTCATGACTGTATTTGGTGTAGCCGGCTGTACGGCGCTCATATTTACAGGATTTAGTTTGCGAGGTTCGATTAATGATCTTGTTCCGCTGCAATATGAAGAAGTGATGACTTTTGATGCCATGATTACACATGATGTCAATGCTTCAGATGAAGCATTAGCTAAATATGAAAGCATCTTACAAAAATCAGAGAATATAACGTCCAGAGCAACTATTTCACAAACGAGTGTCATTGGTTTTAAAAAGGGAGTGAGCAATCAGGATATTACGATTGTTGTTCCGGAAAATGTGGAGGAATATGAAGGGTTCATCAATCTTCGCGATCGAAAAACACATAAGGAACAATCTTTCAGTGATGAAGGTGTCATTATTACGGAAAAACTAGCAAAATTATTTGATTTGCAGAAAGGGGATTCTCTCACGTTTAAAAGTAGCGATAATGAGAAGTTTACTGTTCAAGTGGCGGGAATTGCGGAAATGTATGTCGGTCACTATATGTACATGACAGCTGATTATTATGAGTCGCTTTTTAATGAGAAAGTAACCTATAATACTGATCTCGTAAAGTTGAAGAATACGAGTGGAAAATGGGAAAATAGTTTTGCAGAAATATTATTGGAGGATACAGCAGTTGTCAATGTCACATATGCTAATACAATTAGTGATAAGCTTAACGACACAATGGACAGTTTGAATATCGTTGTAATTGTACTCATTGTTTCAGCAGCACTACTCGCTTTCGTTGTTTTATATAATTTATCGAATATTAATGTTTCTGAACGAATTCGAGAGTTATCGACCATTAAAGTGCTTGGCTTTTATCCTAAAGAAGTGACGATGTATATATATCGGGAAAATATTTTCTTAACGTTGCTTGGTATCGGCTTAGGTTATATTTTAGGCTACTTCCTTCATGGATTTGTTATTGTAACAGCAGAAGTGGATATGATGATGATCAGTCCGCTTATTCATATGAGCAGTTATGTATATGCAGGTATATTGACATTCCTATTTTCGACAATTGTTATGCTAGTGATGCATGTGAAGCTGAAACGAATCGATATGATTGAAGCGCTGAAATCAGTTGAATGATGAACAGTAAGTCCTAACATAAGGAAAGGAGCGTCTGCAAATTCATTCAAGAACTTTGCAGACGCTCCTACCACTTGTTTGTCCTCGACCAAAGCGATAATTCCAAGCGGTTTCTTTATTTCAAAACAAAATATATACCTGACACTCATTTAAAAGCAACATTCTTTTCGAAAGTAGTCTTTCATTAATCATTTTCTTCAGTTGAATTGTCAGATTGTCCATCAAAAAAATGGGAACTTTCCTTTTTGTTTATTTGGCTATCATCGTAAGGCTCATTTTGATTCAACTCTTCCTCGAATTCGTAGCTATCGTCGTATTCATAGCCGTTATTATCCTCATATTCGTAGCTTTCATCATACTCATAGCTATGAGTATCTTCATTTTCAGATTCGTAGCTATTATCATATTCGCCACCATAATTTTCCTCATCTTCATAGTTATCATCGTATTCGTACCAATCATAGTAATACTCTTCTTCTGATGAATAGTCTCCTCCTTCAAAATACCAATCCTCATCTTCTCCCTCGGATTGATAGTATGGCAATCCATCATCATTGTAAAATAAGGCAAATAGTTGTTCTTCAGTCAGGGGAGAGGTAATCCATTCGTTTATATAAGAAGAAACTTCTTTTATCGGTATGCTGAAGCCGATTAAGTCGCTTAATAATGATTTGGCAGAATTAATGGCAATCACTTTCCCTGTTTGTAAGGAAAGGAGGGGACCACCACTACTGCCTGGCTCAATGTGTGCGGACATCTGGAGGATGTTATTATATACTCGATCTCCGATATAGAATGTGCGATTTACGCCGGTTATATAGCCTAATGTAGCCGTATTTCTTAATCCTAATGGACTACCTAAGGCAATCACTTCTTCCGCGATTGCTACGTTACCTGAATAATCTAAAGTTAAAGGTTGTTGGCCAGCTAAATCTGGAACTCTTACAATTGCAACATCAATGCTATTAGAATAACCGATAACGGTTCCTGTATATTCGAAGTCTTTGCTGTCGAGTACAGAAACGGAATAGGCTCCTTCAACAACATGAGCATTCGTTAATATATCACCTTGATTGTTCATTAAAAAGCCTGTGCCTTGACTAGTCTCAGTATAAATAGTAACGACTTTTTTCAGTGAATCATTGATAATTTGCGAAGCATCTAGTTTCACATCTTCGGTTAATTCGTTTGTTGGTAAGACAACCGGTTTTTCTGGTTGCTTCTCCGGAACTACTTCTTTTT
>JBJEFL010000214.1:0-6755 GCA_051873995.1 Bacillus sp. (in: firmicutes) | reverse complement strand
TCTAATAACAGCCTTTGCGTGTCATGAAACGCAGTCCGCAAAGGAGTTTGAATAAAAAAATGGAGCTCGGAAATCCAGTGTTTATGCGGGTTTCCGGGCTCTTGCTATGTGGCTTGAGTACAGATTGAGTACAAAACTATTTTGGAAGATGAGATAGTGCATAATTTGCAAGAGAAATTCCCTTTTGATAATTAATTTCAATACTCTTTTCTAATGATAATTGCCAATATTGTTTTGCTTCTGAATAATCTTGATTATGGGAGGCTATAGATCCATAGTCGAAATATACATTTACTTTTGCTATAGCTAAATCCATATCGTTTGCAATTTGCAAAGATTTTTCTAAATAAGGAAGAGATTTGGGATAATCGTGTAAACAGATATAACAATTCCCCAAATGTTCTAAACCTATGCATTCATTTCGTTTATCTCCAAGTTCAATAGAATAATCTAAAGCGGATTGAAAATAGTCTAAAGCAAGTTCAAAATTTCCTAATAATTTGTAGGTTAAGCCCATATTACCATATATTCGTAGTAACTGATGTTTGTCGTCATTAACCAATGAAAGAGCCTGTTGATAATAATTGAGAGCTTTGTCTAAATCATAGAGATTTCTATAAGCATTACCAATATTATTTAAAATACTAACTTTTTGGTCGTTGTCTGAGTACACATCTAATTTATTTAGATAATCTAATGATTCTGAAAAGGTTTCTATGCAAAGTTCCAATTGTCCTTGATCCTTTTGAATGATACCTACAATATTTTTATAAGAGGAAAGAAGATACCATTTTTGCAAGTCTGTCAATACATCAGAAGAATTTACAATAGAAATATATTCCGTTAACAACTGTAAAGCGGCAGTATCATTTCCAATATAATGATATGCTTGGGCAGAAAAAATGAGCATTTCATATATTCTTAAATTCTGATTCGAATCTTTATATAAATCCAAGTGTTTTTGGACAAAACTAATTACTTCTGTGTAATTACCGAGTACATATAGTTTGGAGGCTGTGTTGGCAGCAAGATCAAAAAAATCTGCATTGGTGGTATCGCAATTGTATGATATTACTTTTATTGCGTGTTTGGTTATTTGATTAACCAAATCTCTTTCAAGTGCATTTGTAATTTTTTGTGGAATTACTTTTGAAAGAAGATGCAATGTTTTTTCAAAATATGTTTGATATGTTTGATTCTCTTGCATTTCAAGTCGTAAAAATTCTTGAGTAATCTCATGTGTATTTGCCAAATTATCGTTCATAGTAAATAACGAATAGCTCGTTATAGATGCAATGATTTGGTTGAAATCATACAATGAATATTGGTCTTTAAATATATCATATATAGGAATATCATGAGAATCTAAAAAGGAGATTATATTTAATACATCTTTAGCAGTTGGAGTATATTGTAGTACCTTCTCAAATGATATTTTCCAAGCAGTATATGCTGTTTTCTTGTAGCTAGTTATTGAGCTATTTAATATTTTCTGTTTGTTAGTATTATAAATTGTGAGATAATCTTCAAATGAAATATGCATTTTATTTACATATGCTCTGGCGTATTCTAATGCCAGAGGATAGTTTTCTAATGCAGTAGAAAGATTTTCAACAATTTGGTGATCAGTTTCCATTTGATGTCTAGTATTTGAATTGTTCAGTAAGAAAGATTTACTTTCATCAAGAGTAAAAGTCGTTACTGGTATTACAGGAAATTCATCTCTATCTACATTTGAATTTTGTGTGGTTACTATAATATCGGAGTTAGTGAAGAAACAGTTTGTGGTTAAAAAATCAATAGGGATGTCATCAGCACCATCATAGATAATTAAAGAGGAATCGTATCTATTTATGAATGCGGATAAAATTGAAAAAATACTATCAAAGTCAGTGCTTTTTTCTGGTATTAATTTATAATACAGAGCTGCATTATTAAACTCTTCAACAAGGTCGTATTCCGAATTTGCGGAAAACCATAAAATCAATTCATACTTACTTTTAGCTTGAAAGACTGTTTCACGTGCAATTTGAGATTTCCCAATTCCACCAGGTCCAGTAAGGAAAACTAAATTATTTTCGGCTAATTGAAGAAAAACATTATTTAATATGTCTTCACGTCCAGAAAACAGTTTGTTTTTTCTGGAAATATTATAGAAAGAAGGTATCGGAAACGGAAACGCTTCATTTGCTTGATTGGAAAGAAGCGTTTCTTTTATTTCTTTAATATCCTGTTGAGTTTGTTTAAGTTCTTGCGTATTATCTTTGAGTTCTGACAGAATGGAAGATGTTGAGTTACGCATTTGATGTAGTAATATTTTGCCTTCAGAACTTAATAGGTTATTCAGCAACTCATTAATTTTGTCTATATAGGTCTCTAAACATTGGTTTATTCGTTTGCTGCCAATATACTTTAAATCACTATTTTTTTTATAGAATTCATCTATGAAGTTGATTTTTTCGTCTTCTGTAATAAATTGGTATTTACGTTCGTTAAAAAGCGGATTTTTTAATATGTAATCATCTACTTTCTCTAATTCATATTCATCATTGATTTTTTCGTGGATAAGAGAAAGAATAGATTCATCAAATTCATTAAAATACGCAATTATAGCTTTATTATCTTGAAAATTACATATTTTTGTTGCAAATATGGATTCGAAGATTGCTAAGGATATTTCACCTATTTTTTTTACTGGTATGGTCATATCGAACTCACCTTTCTTAAATTGCTAATTATAGTCGGAATTTATCTTGATTCCGTTTGATGTATCAAGCAATATCAGACTTCTCTGCAATTCCAATTCTACCTTCTCTTTCGTCTCTGCTATTTCCCCTATAGCTGCCTGTGTTGCTTCATTTGGATTATCTCCAGCGGATTTTAATGCACTCTGGTAGAGGTGATTCATCTTTTCCCATTTCAACAGGTCATTAAATATTTTACAACTTCTGATATTCAATAAAGCTTCCTGCAAAGATAACGTATGTGCTTTCCCTCTGGTGGTATATCCGATTTCAAGATAAGAGGAAAGAACCGGATTCAGATGGATAGATACAGTATCATCCTTTAATATCTTGTCTTCTCCACGCTCTCCGCTGATCTGGAGGATGCCGGAATTACAAAGCACCATAAGTACTCCCATCAGATCACCGACTGTTTCCAGACGAAGTCCGGCAGTATCACTGCCATTCAAAGCATTATAACTGACACCGAGTGCAGCTGCAATTTTCTCTAACTGAGGAGGTTGTGGCTGCATTTTATTGGTTTCGTATTTTCGGATAGAAACCGGATGGATGCCGGTCAACTCAGCCAGTTTATCTTGCGTGATGCCGATTTGCTTTCTGCAGTATTTGATTTTTTCTCCTATGGTCATTTTCATCGTCCTCCATGTATCGAGATGGCTACATTATACCATGTTTGAAAAAAATTTTCTACTGGCATTTCAAAATACTTGACAATAGCGAAGTCGCTACATATAATGGAAGTGCAAAATGTAGCGATAACGCTATAAAAAGAAAAGGAGGATGCATATATGGAAGAAAACAACAAGATTTATATTACTGCAAATGAACTCGCAGAAATGTTGGGTGTTTCTGTAGGTCATGCGTACAAGCTGATTCGTAAGCTGAATCAGGAACTGGAAAAAGAGGGATTTCTGGTGATTGCGGGCAAAGTTCCCAGACGCTATTTTGAAAAACGCTGGTATGGTTTCAGTGTATAGGAGGTGGTCGAATGAAAGCGGAAAAAGACAAGAAAACAGGAAAATGGTTGATTCAGTATCGTTATACGGATTGGCAGGGGAAACGCCGGAAATCCACTAAAAGAGGTTTTGCGACCAAAAGAGAGGCAGAGGAATGGCTTCGGAATTTCCTTATTACACAAAAAGCAGACTTTGATATGAAGTTTGAGGATTTTTGGAAGATGTATTGTGCAGATATGGAGACTCGCCTGCGGGAGCATACCATAAGAACGAAAAAGTATATCGTGGAGCTGAAAATTCTCCCGTATTTCGGGAATAAGCGGGTAAATGATATTACTGCAGCTGACATCCGTCAATGGCAGAATGAATTGATTAAAATGGGGTATTCACCCACTTATCTGAAAACAATTAATAATCAGTTGAGTGCAATCTTTAATTATGCAGTTCGATATTATGATTTGAAAAGTAATCCCTGTGCAAAAGCCGGAAGTATGGGTAAGAGCAAGGCAGAAGAAATGGATTTCTGGACAGGAGAGGAATTTAGGAAGTTTATCGACAGTGTCATGAACAAAAGACTTTCTTATATGGCATTTATGACTTTGTACTGGACGGGGATGCGTTTGGGAGAGCTTCTGGCTCTGAATCCGAAAGATGTAGATTTGGAAAAGAGAACAATTTCTATCACAAAATCATATCAACGTCTTGGCAAGAAAGATGTGATCACTCCACCAAAGACATCGAAGAGCAAGAGAGTGATTACCATTCCAGAGTTTCTGGCTGCAGATATCAAAGATTATATAGACAGCTTATATGAGTTGCAGGAGAACGACAGGTTGTTTCCCATTACAAAATATTATCTGGAGCATGAAATGCAGAGAGGAATTAAAGAAAGTGGCGTAAAGCGGATAAGAGTACACGATTTGAGACATTCCCATGCAAGTATGTTGATTGAACTGGGATTTTCACCATTGGAGATTGCAAATCGGCTTGGACATGAAAAAGTGGAAACTACATTGAATACCTACGCACATCTTTATCCAAATAAGCAGACAAAACTGGCTGAACGGCTGGACAGTGAATACAGGGGGAATTTGTAATGAGTGGATTAGATAAAGACAGAAAACGTAATCAGACAGTTTGTTTTCGGATGACACCAGAGGAGCGCAGAGAATTAGAAGCCCGTATTACAGTGAGTGGACTGCCGAAAGGGAAATATTTCATTCAGTCGCTACTCCATCAGGAAGTAAAGATTGCGGTTGGTAAATATCAAAGTGATCGGTTAAGCCTTGAAATACGGCGGTTGTGGGAGCGTCTGGATCATCTGGAAACAGAGGATTTATATGAGGTACTGGCAGACTGCCGGGCATTAATGAAACAGGTAATTGAAATCACTGGTAATGATTGTTCAGTAACATGGAAAGCAAGTGATTTTAAAACAGAGATATTGGAAGATGAAAAATAAAAGCCTTTAAGTGTCGGCAAACACCTAAAGGCGGAGACTTGGTAGAAAATCCAAATCAAATACTAAGGTTATTCTACCAAAGTCTCCACCATCTTTCAACAGAAAATGGAGGTAATTTTGGATAACAGAAGAAATGAACCGAATTTAAAACTGATAAATATGGAACAAGTAGAGATAGAAAAAATAGACTGGCTGCTTTATCCCTTTATTCCCTTTGGGAAAGTTACGATCGTGCAGGGAGATCCCGGTGAGGGCAAGACCACAATGGTGCTGCAGATTATTGCAAAGCTGACAAAAGGCGAAGCAGTATTACCATCAGGCAGTGATGAACCAGCCTTGGAGGAAAAAACAATGGCTCTGGAGCCGGTAAATGTAATTTATCAGACTGCAGAGGATGGATTGGGTGATACCATTAAGCCCCGGCTTCTTTCAGCTGGTGCAGACTGTTCCAGAGTGATGGTAATTGATGATAACGATCAGGCGTTGACTATGATGGATGCCAGATTAGAAGAAGCCATCATACAGACAAAAGCACGCCTTGTAGTTTTAGACCCGATACAGGGGTTTCTGGGGACTGATGTAGATATGCACAGGGCAAATGAAATTCGTCCCTTGATGAAGCGTGTGGCTGTGCTTGCTGAAAAATATCATTGTGCGATTATTTTAATCGGTCACATGAACAAAAACAGTAATGGGAAATCGTCGTATCGTGGACTTGGCTCTATTGATTTTCAAGCAGCAGCCAGAAGCGTACTGATTGTCGGATGGATCAAGGATGAACCAGAAATACGTGTGGTGTGTCATGTAAAAAGCTCCCTTGCACCGGAAGGAAAATCCATTGCATTTCGTTTAGACAAAGATACTGGATTTGAATGGATCGGGGAATATGACATCAGTGCAGATGATTTGTTAAGCGGAGATAATAGGGGGCGGAAAATTCATGCAGCAAAGGAATTTCTGCAAGAATTTCTGGCATCTGGTTCTGTAGCCCAGACAAAGGTGGCAGAAGAAGCGGAAATCAGGGGAATTAAAAAGAAAACGCTGTGGAATGCGAAAAAGGAACTGGAAATTGATTCTGTGAAGATTGGTAACCAGTGGTTCTGGATGTTACCTGAATAATATTGGGAAGATGGCAAGATTACCATCTCTTTAAGAACAGGGAATCTTGCTATCTTGAAAGGAGCTATAAATGAAAAATGTACAAATACCACAGGAATTATTTATGAAACTGCTTCGATATCATCTGCTTAATGATGATAGTTGTACCGAAGATGTGAAAAAAGGATTGGAGCAGAAAATGAACACTATGGTGGAACGTGAATTATATACGAAATCAAAAACCGCTCCAACAGAGGAAGAACGGGAAAAAGCCCGACAGGAGTATCTGGACAGGCGGGGAATACAGGCCGACTTTCGATGGTAATTCTTCTTTGAATGCCATATGACAGGGGCGTGGCACGCTCCTGTATAAATGGCAGACAAGGAAAAGTTGCAGATGTGAGGACGGAAGTACACCGACCGCAGGGAGGAATAGCACCGCAGGGCGCAAGGGTACTTTTGATGGACGGTACGGCTGTCGAAAGTGCTTTTGCG
>JBJEFL010000213.1:5229-6891 GCA_051873995.1 Bacillus sp. (in: firmicutes) | reverse complement strand
ATGAAATTATTATGGCAATACTTAAAAGTGATTATAAAAATATGTTATTGTAATTGTCCTTAAATTATCAGGTGCTTTAGTTGAACAAAAGAGACAGCACAAAAGCTAACGGGTTCGGTTTTGGAGTAGAAAACTTCAATTAGAGACTCAAAAAGCATTAAAATTAGTAATAGAAAAAGCAATGGAATTAGTTTCCCATTGCTTTTTTAGTTAATTTTTATGTTTTTCTTGGTATGCTTTGAATTGTTCTTCGTATTTTTGTAACTTTTTCACATCAACTTTTGAATTTAAAAAAGGTTTTCGTTTACCCACTACCATCACATCTTTATCTTCAATAGGACTTGATAAGAAAATGTATGGTTTAAAACAATCACACTTAGTATTTAGAAGGGTTACGGATAGCCTAGCATATTCTTCTGTCGGGAATTGATTTGAAATTTCAAGTTCTTGTAAGCCATTTAAATCCGAAATTGGTTCTAAAGATTCGTCCTTAACTCTTATATTTGATAAGCCAAGGAATTTTAAATTTTTTAGATACCTTAATGGTTGAAGAGTATTTAAATTTAATGATTTCCAAACTCCGCCTGATAATTGCAACAATTCTAGGTTAGTGCAATTTTGAATTGGGCTTATGTCGTTTAACTTTGAAAAGTCTGTTATTGATAATGATACTAATGAAGTATTTTTTGATAAATCCCATAAACTTTGTGCTTTGGTATTCCATTCAAGAGCCAGTACCTCAACATCTTTAAGGGAACTCATTATAGATAAATCATCTGCCCTTAATTCATATATATGGAGCATTTTAGGACTTACTAAGCTCAATATAGTATTTAATTCACTTTGGTTCACTGTGTAAATCCACAATTTTGTCAGGTTAGAAAAAGATTTCAACCTTTCAATATTTGTTGTTTTTCCTCGAATTAACAACTCAGTGGAATTTTCATCTACATCGGCTAAATCATTAACAAATTGTGGTCGTTCATCAATACAAAAAATATATTGAGGGTGTTTTTTTATCATACTTTTGCCTCCACACCTAATAATTACGGACTATCCAATTAGCACCAATTTTAACATGCGTTTCATAGACTGTCTGCTGTCCAACAGACTCTTGTTAATTGGTTTGCCAATTGAACTGCTAAATATTTTGCTGAAAAGCGAAAATCCTTATATACCAATAATATTGTTAATTTTATTTTTCTATCTTAAAACCGAACCCGTTATACAAAAGCTACCCCTTTTTTATTGAGTCATTAACAACAATGTTTACGAATAGAACCTTTAGAATATCGCCTATTTACTAATCAACTTGAGCCAAACAGCTAGAAAAAAGTCAATGTTATAAAAAACAAGTATCCATAATAGTAGAGCAATAAGTGTAGACAAATATTGTTTTGAGTTTTTCAGGTACTTCCATTCTAGTATAGATTCGAAGCCGAATAACATAATAAAAAAGAACATCCAATACCACTTCATAGCATTCGAATCCTCTAAAGGAATAAACAGTAAAGAAGATGCACAAATAACAAAAATAATACTTCTTCCCCATCGATTAATATTTTTACCAGACGTTTCCGAAATCTTTTCTTTCTTTTTCACACCTAGTAATTTATCTATGATTTTTCCTAGCAAAAATCCTATTAAGCACATGACAAAAAT